>NZ_CP014213.1:2067500-2667500 GCF_003268005.1 Methanosphaera sp. BMS
GTAGCTTTGTAGTCGTAGGGAAACCGAGTAATGCGTAGCTTTATGTGTGGTATTCTGATTGTAAAATGTCGTAGTCACAGCTTTAAAACCCGAAGCCGGTCGATCTATTCCTGGGCAGGATGAAGTCGCTCATACGAGTGATGGAGGTTCGAAGAGTTGTTGTTCTGCAAAACACTCTCTTGACCTGGGATTAGTGGTGAAAGGTTAATCAAGATCGGTGACAGCTGGTTCCTATCGAAATAGCTCCAAGGCTAGACTGATTGGAGATTGCTGGCAAGGTAGAGCACTGATTGAGTGTTTAGGGTGGGAAACTACTCGGCATTCTGTAAAACTCCAAACTTGCTTGCGTCGTAGAAGATTGGATCGAGGGGCGTGGGGTAAGCCTGTGTCCCGAGAGAGAAACAACTCAGACTTTGGTTAAGGTCCCTAAGTGCCGGATTAGTTTAAGGGAGTCATTAGCCCTAGACAGTGGGAAGGTGGGCTTAGAAGCAGCCACCCTTTAACGAGTTCGTAACAGATCACCCATCGAGGTTAATGGCATCTAAAATGGAAGGGGTTAAGCCGGCTACCGATACCAATGAACGCACGTTTTTTGTGTGATTTTGTAGATAGGCGTCCTGTTGGATTTGAAGCTGGGGTGTGAGTTCCAGTGGATCTTGCAGGAATGTGGATCCTGGTAGTAGTAGCAGCAAAGTAAAGTGTGAATCTTTATCGCCGGAGGGGCTAGGGTTCCTTGGCAATGTTCGTCAGCTAAGGGTTAGGCGGTCCTAAGGGTAACGGTAATTCCAGTTGCTCGAAAGGGAAACAGGTTAATATTCCTGTCCTACGTGATTTATACGGTGACGTTTATGTGAGTATTCTTGACACTTTGTGATATGCCTTGTAAGATTGTCGTCTTATTTAATCTTTTTAAGCTAATGGAGAACTGTAATAGTGAGAAGTTGGTGTATTTGTGATGAGCTGCCTGTTTTTTGGGTGGTTGTGGTTTAGTCATGGAGTCCTTGAAAAGAGAGTATTCTTTATGGTCATGTATCCGTACTCAGATCCGACACAGGTGCCCCTAGTTTAGTAGACTTAGGCGTGTTAGGGTAAACCAGTTAAGGGAATTCGGCAATTTGGCCCCGTAACTTTGGGATAAGGGGTGCCAGCTATGTGTAATAGCTGGTCGCAGTGACTAGGGAGGTTCGACTGTTTAATAAAAACATAGCTCCCAGCTAGCCCGTAAGGGTGTGTACTGGGGGCGACACCTGCCCAGTGCTGGCACGTGAAGCTGGGGTTCAACCTGGTGAAGCGCCAGTAAACGGCGGGGGTAACTATAACCCTCTTAAGGTAGCGAAATGCCTTGCCGGACAAGTACCGGCCTGCATGAATGGTAGAACGAAATCTCCACTGTCCCTAGCTGGAACCTAGTGAACCTGCTATTCTGGTGCACAAGCCAGAGACTTCTATTGGGAAGCGAAGACCCCGTAGAGTTTTACTGCAGTCTGCTATTGAGGCTTGGTTGCAAGTATGCAGCGTAAGTAGGAGACTTCGATGCTACGTCGTCAGGCGTGGTTGAGTCGTTCATGAGACACTACTTTCTTGTGACTGTGTTTCTAACACAGCTAGTATGGGTTGTGGACATTGGTAGATGGGCAGTTCGGCTGGGGCGGTACGCGCTTGAAAAGATATCAAACGCGCCCAAAGGTTGGTTCAAGTGGGACAGAGATCCACTGTAGAGTGTAAGGGCATAAGCCAGCCTGACTGTATTTCGAACAGTAAGAAATTCAGAGGCGAAAGCCGGGCCTAACGAACCTCAATGTCCTCGTCGATGGGGGCTTGAGATGACAGAAAAACTACCTCGGGGATAACTGGGTGGTCGCAGGCAAGAGCCCATATCGACCCTGCGGCTTGCTACTTCGATGTCGGTTCTTTCCATCCTGGGTGTGCAGCAGCACCCAAGGGTGGGGCTGTTCGCCCATTAAAGGGGAACGTGAGCTGGGTTTAGACCGTCGTGAGACAGGTTGGTTGCTATCTAATAGAAGTGTTTTGTTGCTTGAGCGGAAGGTGGTTCCAGTACGAGAGGAACGAGCCGTCGGTGTCTCTGGTCTACCAGTTGTCTGATAAGGCATCGCTGGGCAGCTACGCACTATGATAATAAAGGCTGAAAGCATCTAAGCCTGAGGTATTCCGTGAAAATAAGCAGCTTTTTTAGGGTATGAGTAGAAGACTTGTTTGATGGGATTGGGATGTAAGCTTCGAGATTTTTTTCGAGTTGTTAAGTCCGCAGTTTCCAACACCCGATATTCACAATTTCATGACTTACTTGGTTAATTTGTAAGATACAGGTTTTAGTTTTATAGTATACTACAAAAATCTATTAGTCATATTGTCTATGCATAACATTGAGTTGTGTTGTAACTAACTTCTTTTATTCTAGTTAGGTGTATTCAGTATTTGGTTTAATACTAGTTTTTGCTTCTGGATATGCGTTTAAATGATTTTTTTGGTACGGCGACCATAGCGATAGGGTCACATCTGATCTCGTCTCGATCTCAGTAATAAAGTCTATCTACGTTCTGCTTTGTACTATAGGTGGTAAGTCTATGGGAATTTCAGAAAGTTGCCGGCCTTTTATATATTCTTAACCTGATAGTTTTTATTATGTGGCTTTTTTTGTGGCAAGTTGGTATTTTTGAGTTTATTATGTAGTTTGACTTTTTTTTGTAGTAGATTCGTGATTCTTATTTTTACTGGAGTTTGGATTTATTCCAATCTCCTTTTTATTATTTAATTCATTGTCTTAGTTTTTCAATCATGTCGTTTAAGATTTTTGATTAGTTATATTTTTTGTCATGGCTTATTTATTTTACCAACCATTTAGTTATATTATTATTTTTATTATTTTTAGATATGTTTATTAATAATTTAATATATATTATATATTATTGTAATTTTGTTTAGTTATTATGCTAATTATTGTATATTATGAAAATTATTGAAGATAATCATGCTTATGTAAACAGTCTGCTTGTAGTAATAATCTTAATGCCCATATTTCTAATAATCATATTTACCATTTCATTCTCATTTACATTGGCAAATGACTCGGCTGGTGATCTTTCTGCTGATATGTTAAAGGATTCAAGCCGTGATGTGGAAAATCAGCTAAATAGAATATCATCTGAGGCTATGCATAACCTGTCAAGGATTTTGCTTGAAAATAAGCATCCATGTACTAACTCTACCAAAACGTTGAGGGTCATGATACAAGATGCGGTGGATAATCTTACAGGCAAGTATATTCAAAGGGGCATTATGATAAACTGCACTATTATAAACATATATCCATCAGATGATCCCTATTGTTTTGATGTTTATTATAGAATAAATTCAACATTTATCAACGATTCATCAAAGAACATAGTGAATAAAGAGAAAATAACAGTCAGCATGGTGGACTCGGCTTATCCGGTTTATGATGTATATCCATTGTTTCGGGTAAATGTGGATATTGCTAATGACAGCTACGTTTATAGGGTTGATGACGTGGCCTATCATAACGCCACCAGTGGACTTATATTTAAAAGATGTCCATATGAGGATTACACCGGGCATGCTCACAGTAACCTTACCATGCTTGACTGTTTGAATAATCATTACTATCACTTCAGTCATGATGGATTATGTGTCTTCTGCAGGTTGGAAAATCGGTCCACATGTCCACATGCTGGTCTTGAAACATTTATAATACCTACACATAGACTTAATGAGTCGACTTCATCGGTGGATCACGTCTATTTTAACGAGTCAGCGAGTGGTCATTATAACGGTACTATCAGGGATTTTAACGAGTCGTTTATCTATCTGGATAATGCTCATGGAGGTAAGTATGGCTTTTGATAGTGATGGTCAACTGCTTAGTTTGGACTTGTTGCTGTACTTGGTGGCATTGTCCATTGTAATGTTTTTATCGCTTTATATTTATTTGTCATTTGATGCTTCAGGCAGTGATATGATAATTACCGGTTTAAATGACAAGCACATGGACAGCCTGGAGGATGCATTATTTAAGACTCCGGGTATGCCCGATAATTGGCATCTGCTGGATGATGCTCATGTATCTATGGTGGGCTTATGTGTGGATAATGATTCGTATCTTGTATCATATGATAAGCTTCTTAAGTTAAGGGATAATCCAGGCCTTATTTACACGGTCTTTCCATCCGAGTATAGATGCAACGTAATGTTGGAGCCACGCGACAATCCGACAAATCGAATAAATATCATCCGGTCATATAGCTATGGCGGTAATGAAAATGTACTGACCCGTCGTATACCAATAATAATTGATTATGGATATAATATTTCATCATTTGATTCTGATAATGATAATTATAATTGTCCATATAATCATTTAAATGATGATGGTAATTGGAGGTGCAAATCCTTTAATATTTCCCGTTCAAGCCTTGTGGCAAACAGGTATTACATATTATCAGATAATGCCAATGTCATACTTTCAAATACGTATGGCCAAAACATGAGCTTAAATATAAAAGATAGCACGGACATAACAGATAAGTTGAATACGTTAATTACCGATGATGAAGACACCATTTATATTCACGTACGCTCCGATAATCATGATAGTTACATGGTATGTGATAAGAATAACAGGCCCGAACACTTGGATAGTGTCATCAACCCCGAAGAATACATGGCAATAATAGAAATATCCACATAATAAACAATCAAATCAATAATATTATAAAAAATTATATACTCCACCAAAAAAATAAATAACTATACAGATAAGACAATGGTGTAACGATGGAAAATAAAGAAGTAAAAACAGCCTTCAACAACGCGGCAGATAATTACGATACAAACAGAAAAGAAATAATACCCCATATGGACGTGTATTACCAGACAGCCGTAGAGCTAACAAAAATATTCAACAATCCAAGCATACTGGATTTAGGGGCAGGAACCGGAATACTCACGGAATTATTACATCAAATACATCCACGAAGCAGAATAACCCTCGTTGACATGTCAGCCAATATGCTGGATAAGGCCAAAAACAAATTCAACAACATCGATAATTTCACATACATAGAAGACAACTACCTGACGATGGACTTTAAGGAAAACTATGATATCATCATATCCTCACTATCAATACACCACTTAAACGACAAGGAAAAATACACACTATACAGGAAGATATATCAACACTTAAACAATCAGGGAGTATTCATAAACGCCGATGAAGTCATAGCACCAACAGACACGCTTGAAAAGTTATATGTTGAAAAAGAAACAACCCACCTGTTAAAGCAGGATTTAACCAATGATGAAAAAGAGGAAATACTCTACAGAAGAACCCTTGACACGCCATCAACTCTCAAAGATAATCTCACATGGCTGGATGATATCGGCTATGAAAATGTGGATGTAATCTACAAATACTACAGATACTTCGTATTATACGGTCAAAAAATAGAATAACAACCCTCCCTTTTTTCAATTTTTTTGTAAATGCCCTTTATTGGATGATAACATGACAGATAATACTATATTTTCAAGGATAAAATCAGGTATACTCTACAACTATCTTGTATTGGTGGTAGGCTTATTTATCATGTCCTTCGGCGTAGCCCTATCGGTAATCAGTGACCTTGGAACAACACCAATATCCTGCATACCCAACGTGTTAAAGTATGCCGTTCCATTATCACTTGGAACGATAACGATTATATTCAACTTCATACTGATAGTAATACAATACGTTATTCTAAGGGGTGACTTTGACCATAAGCAATGGCTGCAGATAATAATAACGATAATCTTCGGCTACTTCATAGACTTTAGTCTGTACATATTAAATCCGATCATCGCTCCGAAGACATACCTATCCCAATGGATAATCTGTATGATAAGTACCTTTATCATAGCCTTCGGAGTATACCTTGAGGTAAAATCCGACGCCATAGTACTTCCGGGAGAGGGAGTTATACTTGCGGTAAGATACAAGACAAAAAGGGACTTTGGAAAGATAAAATCAATCTTCGATTCATCCAATGTAATAATCGGGGCAATACTATCCATATTATTATACTCTTCCTTTAGGGGGATAGGATTAGGAACGATATATGCAGGAATTGTTGTTGGTTATATTGTAAGGGGATATTCATTGTTTATTGACAGGTGTATTCTTAAAAAATAGTCATGATATTGCCTTTAAAAATGGCTAAGATGCATCTGTGAGTTCATAGTCACTGGATATGAATACTGCTGTTATTGTTGTTGTCTTTAGATTTCATCTCATCTACAGGGATATTCAAAGCTTAGTGTAAATCATGTTATGGATTTATATTTTCAATGATTTATCATATTCTTGAAATCATTAACTTCATTGAAGATCCCACATATAAAGCCTAGACTATTTCAGTAGATGTATTATTGTTTCTTATGTTCTTGATTGACAGTCTCGTTGAAATGGTGTCGTTGTATTTAAATCGGATAAAAAATTACTATTTTCTTTCATGCCCTAGGCATTTAATCAGCATATCTTCATTAGCAATGATAATGTCTTTTCCATGTTTACCAAAAAATTAAATATAATAAGGCTTTAAAAAAGAGTATTTTAAAAATTAAAGACAAAGAAAAATCACTAATAAAAAAAAATGTAGGATAAAAGGTTTTATAATAAATAAAACGTTTCTCCTATTATATTTAAACAATAAATGTATGTTTATGCTGTTACGGTCAGGGTTTTGGTATCTTCCGGGCGTTCATAGTATGGTGAGATAAATACTGCTGTGATGTTGTATGTACATGTAGCGTATTCTTCTGGTATTGTGTATTCTATGCTTCCAGTTTCGTTTATTCCTTTATCATAGATTACTTTACCGTTGGCGTCTTTTACTGTTTTTCCGTTTATTTTGAATACTATTTTACCGGTTTTTACGGTTGTGTCGGTGTTTATTGTTGCTTTGAGTGTGATTGTAGCTCCGGCTTGAGTGGTTATGTCTTCTGTTGTGATTGTTGGCTTTGATGCTGTTATTGTGATTTCTGTTTTTTCTCTTGACATTTTTTCAAGGTCTGTTGATTATGAGTATATGGCTTGTATTGTAGTGTTTTTATTCTATTATTTTGGTGTTTCATGGTTTTTTTTATTTAATGAAATCTCCAATATTTATATAATTATTCAATTTAAAATTAACTTACTGAATTATATTAATTTTTTTAGATATATTTTAAGTTCTGGAAGTTCTGTTTTCATAGTTTCCCAGACAAGGTGGTTCAATTACACTTTCGTAGTCATGTGCATGGATATTTCTCATAGCTTTTAAACTATTCCATGCAATATCAGGGTGTTGACTCTTAAATTCATCAGATAATCTGCCAATATATTCTCCAATTTGAATAATATTAAATGCACAAGCTCGTTGATAATGAGTATTAGATAAATATTCACCAAAATCATCCCCAAAATATTCTATATCATTGACCCACAGGCTTATGTTGATATAAATGAGGATTTATTAAAAAGAATATATGGGGAACCAGAATTAAAAACCTATAAAGGCTATTATTTGACTGTACATGATGGTTCAATATTTGATTTACCTAATTATCCTACTATACGAGAAGATTTTGGCATTGAAGAAAATATTAATCATTCTAAACATACCCTACAGCCAGAGTATCCACAATGGTTGATGTATTAAACGAATTTATTCTAAGTTCAACCATTACCAGCAGAAAGTCCAGTGAAAGTAATCTTGCCATAGACCATTTAGAAGATGTTAAAAACAGGATTGACCTTCATAAAACAATATCTATCTGTGATAGAGGTTATGTTTCTAAAAAATTAATGTTAAAAATTATGCAACTAAAGTCATATTTTGTAATAAGACTAAAAAAAGACACATTCATAGATCAAAGATATAAACTAACACAAGATGATGAAAATAATTGAAGTACCACTTACTAAATCATTCATAAAAACAATACCTGATGAAAAATTAAGAAAATTCGCAAAAAAAGAACAAAAACTCAAACTAAGAATAATAAACATAGAATTGCCAACATGAGAAATAGAAACACTTGCAACCAACTTATTTGATAAATCAATGACAATAGATGATTTTAAAGAAATATACAACAAAAGATGGACAATAGAAACCAATTACGACAAACTAAAAAACAAATTAGAAACAGAAAACTTCTCTGGTCGAAGAAAAATAATCATAGAACAAGACTTCTACTTTAGACGTATATGTATTTAACATAGCAACAGTAATCAAACACGACGTAAATGAAATAATAACACGACAACCACGAAAAAACAACAAACACAGATACAAAGAATACTCGGCAAACTTCAATATAGCAGTAGGACTAGTAAAAAAAGAATTACTCAATCTTTTATCCCCTGATGAAGAAAAACAACAACAAGCAATATCCAAAATATTCAAAATACTGCAGAAAAACTTAATATATGTAAAAGAAGAAACAGAAACAACAACTCGCGAACCGACCGATTACGGACACAAATTTCACGACAACAACAGAAGATCATTCTAAAAAAAATATACACGATACAAAAAAATGTCACACAAAAAATACCTTAACTTGACAGCATTGAAATTTTAAAGAATTTTAATAGATTTTTTTTCATTATTTTTTATTTTAATTGGATAATTCGATGATTTTCCGTATATATATTATTTTTTTGGTTAATAAAGAAAAATTCGAGTGATGGAAGGAGTATTGGTGGAATAGAAGATAATCATAGGAAGGTTATGTAATATGAGGGCTGATTATTATAAAAAAACAGTATCCGTTAGATCTGCTTAAGAAATAGGGGTATATTAGTAAAAAAAGTTAAAAGGAGTTAAAAAAGTAATTTTAACTCAATTTAATTTGTAATTTTTATTTCATTGGTTGCCTCTAGGCGGTCATACTCATCAGCAAGTAGTACTGCGGTTAAATTGTATATTTTAGCCTTCATATTCTCTGGTATGGTGTATTCGATAGTGGCGACATTGTTGACGATTCTGGCATAGATTACTTTGCCGTTATCATCTTTTAATGTTTTACCATTGATTTTAAATACAACTTTACCGTTGTTTACAACTTTGTTATCATTAATTGTAGCGGTAAATGTAGCAGTTGAACCTACTTGAACTTCTTCCGGGCTGGTCAATGTAAGTGAAGCCCCTTTAGTATTGACTGTCGTGGTAATTGTAGTATTGGCTCCAGGGATTTTACTGTTACCGGAGTATGTTGCAGTTATGTTAATTTCTGCTCCTGCAAGTTCATCAGGTACCGTGTATTCTATTGTGGCAGTACCGTTAACTACTTTTGCATATAGTACTTTACCGTTAGCATCTTTTAATGTTTTACCATTGATTTTAAATACTACCTTACCAACACTTATGTTGTTTCCTGCTTCATCAAATACTCTGGCTGTCAGGTTGACAGTTTGACCGGCTATAAGTTCAACATCATCTATTTCTATGACGGTATTTGCTTTTCTGACAGTCAATGTAGCAGTTGTTTCACTATCTGTAATGTATTCAGAACCACTGGTGTAAGTGGCAGTTACTTGTGTTGTTAACTCTTTGGTATATAATACATCAATGCTTGCAACACCATTTTCTACATTGGCTTGACCTAATATGTTACCTTCACCGTCAATAAATTCAACAATACCTGTGTCGATGTCATTTCCATCAATATCCGTTACGGTTGCACTAATGGTACATGTATTGTTTACAAATGCGGTAAGCTCATCCAACGTTACAACTGATTCCTGATAGTTTCCTTTGACTTCTATTATTACAAAGTATTCATCAGGTGTTTCTAATGCTGATTGGTTAATGTAAATACTTGGCAGGTACATGTCATTTTCAAGGTATTCTACCATGATTTTAATCTGTCCTTCAGCATTTGCCGGTACGTTGATTATTGCTGTTTCACCATCTAATTCAACAGTTAACAGTAGGTTTTCATCAGCATCTTTAACTGTTATGGTACCATGTGTTAAAGGATTATCCAATTCATCATATACATTAACGGCTATTGTTACATTGCCAAGGGTTGTATTTAGGATGTTTACATCTAATGATGTTGCTATTTTATTTATGTAGCTTGTCAATTCACTTTGTGCTTCTAGATAATCATCATCTTCAGCACTTGTTATGTTTACCTGGATTGTACCAAGTACACTGGCATTGAAGCTTGCAGTAAATACTCCATCAGAATCTGTCGTTGCGGTTATTGTTTTTGATGAACCGTCATAGTATGCAATTGTAATGTCAACATTTTTACCTTCAACAGGTGTTTGTTCATCTTCAACAGATAAGATACCGCTTACAACTATTTCTTCACCGATGGCATATTCATCTAAGATTAAACAGTCCATCACGACATTCTTTTTAACTTTAACTATTTCAACAGCAGAACTGTCACTTGAAGAGCGATAATCATAATCACCTTCAAAGATTAGTTCCACAATCGCATTACCGGTTATGCCGGTGGTGTCGAATTGGTATGATATCATTCCTTCATTGTCTGTTGTGACTGTGGTTTCTAGTGTAATCACATCATCGATTGTTATTTTCAGGATGACAGGAACACCAGCTAGTGCGTATTCGTCAACTTCATCACTGTATAATAGAATTCCATCAATTTGCATAATATCACCGGAGTTGACAGTACTTTCGACATCAACGGTAAGCAAGGTCTCAAATGTCTCATGTGTAATTTCAGTTTCTGCTTCGGTTGTTGATTCAAGGTAAAGGTCGCTTTCTTCAATTGAAGCCAGGATATGTACATTACCAACAACAAGTTTGTCCTTGGATACTGTTATGATAAATGATCCCTCATTATCAGTTACAGGAGTATATGTTTCTACACTATCATCATCAAATGTAACTGTAATGTAGACTACTGTATCGATAACAGGTAGTTCATTATCATCTGCAGTGTATGCTATACCGGATAAAATCATATCATCATTATCCGGGTATGATTCATCACATTCAAGGAGTATTGTTACCTCTTTTCTTGCAGGTTTTATAAGCACTTCCTGGTTATCGGAACTTGCCATATAATCCTCATTTCCTTCAAAGATTAACTCTACAAGTGCATTTCCGTCTATTCCTGTGGTGTCGAATTGGTATGATATCATTCCTTCATTGTCTGTTGTGACTGTGGTTTCCAGTGTTATCACGTCATCGATTGTTATTTTCAGGATGACTGGTGCGTTTGCTAGTGCGTATTCGTTGTCTTCGTTATCTGTGTATATTATCATTCCGTCTATTTCTAGTGTGTCTCCGGAGTATATGGTGCTTTCTGTGTCGACTGTCATGCTTGTTTCCAATGGTGTTTTGACGATTTCTGTTGTTGTAGTGTCTGATGCATCATTATATTGTTCATTGTCGCTTATGCTTGCTGTTATGCTTGCTTGTCCTATAACGTTTGCTGGTAATGTTGCCGTGAAGTATCCTTCTTCGTCTGTTGGCGTACTTTCTACTGTTAGGCTTGTACCATCGCTGTATGTGATTGTCACAGTTATTGTTTGACCAACTACTGGTGTATCATCATCGTTTAATGATAGTATACCGTATACTTCTATCTCATCGCCCTCTGTATATTCATCATCGATTTCAACCATAATCATCACATCCTTCTTGGATGGCAGGATTTCTACAATATCACTGGCACTGCTTTCAAGGTAGTCATAATTGCCATCAAATATTATTTCCACATTTGCAATACCTTCAAAGCCTGTCGTGTCAAAGGTGCATGTTATAGTACCATCCTGATTGGTTGTAATAATTTCTTCACTTACTATTTCATCGTCAATGCTTATTCTTACAGTAACCGGAACATTGGCTATGGCCGTATCATCAGCATCATATAATAATGCAGTGATTTCCAGTTCTTCACCTGAGAATATTGAATCTTCAAATGAGTAAGATATGAACGTTTCTAATTGTTCATGTATGACTTCTGTTGTTACTTCTGTTGTTGCCTCGTTATATTCTTCACTTTCTTCTGTTGTGGCTGTGATTGTCACACTGCCTAATACTAGTTGTTCTTGAGGTATGGTTATGGTAAATGATCCATCATCTTCAGTTACACCTGAAAGTTCCAATGTTGTTTCGTCACTGAATGTGACCATAACTGTTATTGTTTTGTCTGTTAGTGGGGTATTGTCTTCATCGATTACTTCACCGGTTAGTGTAATGGTCTCGTTATCAGGGTATGACTCATCTGGTTCTAGTAGGATTATCACATCTTTCTTGTCAGGTATGATTTCTACTTCTTGAGTGGCTGAACTTCCAGCATAGTAGCTATTTCCATCATAGTTTAAGTCAATCAGGAAAGTTCCTTTTTGATCTGTCGTGTCATATTCATAGTATATGCTACCATCAGCACCGGTAGTTACGTTTACCGTTAATATTGTAATGTAGCTTACTCCACCGCCGATTGCAATGTTTATGCTTACTTGTTCACCAGAGATTACTGCTTCTTCATCATCTGCCTCATGAAGTACTGCATTGATGATTATTCCTTCACTGGATTTTATTGGACTTTCTGCTTCATAGTCAATTGCCGTTTCCACATATTCATGGATGACTTCTGTTGTTGCTTCTGTTGTTGCCTCGTTATATTCTTCACTTTCTTCTGTTGTGGCTGTGATTGTCACACTGCCTAATACTAGTTGTTCTTGAGGTATGGTTATGGTAAATGATCCATCATCTTCAGTTACACCTGAAAGTTCCAATGTTGTTTCGTCACTGAATGTGACCATAACTGTTATTGTTTTGTCTGTTAGTGGGGTATTGTCTTCATCGATTACTTCACCGGTTAGTGTAATGGTCTCGTTATCAGGGTATGACTCATCTGGTTCTAGTAGGATTATCACGTCTTTCTTGGCAGGTAGTATTTCTACTTCTTGGCTGGCACTGGCTTCAAGATAATCATCTGTTCCATCAAATGTTAATGTAACCATACCTGTTCCTACATTACCGGTCGTGTCATAGGTGTATTGTAGTATACCTTCTTGATCCGTGGTAACATCTTCTTCTAGTATGAATTCGTTGCCAATCGTGATTTTCACATTTATATTGGCACCTGTTATGGCATGTTCATCCTGATTTTCATCATAGTATACCAGCTGACCTGCTATTTCCAGTGTTTCGCCACTGTATACTGGGCTTTCTGCGTCAATTACGAGTAGTGTTGGCACTGCCGGTTTCTGGATAATCTCGGTTGTTTCTGATGCATTCGCAGTATTGTATAAGTCATTTTCAGCTATGCTTGCCGTTATTGTAGCTTCACCAAGTACATTT
Organism: Methanosphaera sp. BMS; assembly: GCF_003268005.1. Taxonomy (NCBI): domain Archaea; kingdom Methanobacteriati; phylum Methanobacteriota; class Methanobacteria; order Methanobacteriales; family Methanobacteriaceae; genus Methanosphaera; species Methanosphaera sp. BMS. Next base: position 2,080,859 of record NZ_CP014213.1, read on the forward strand.
GCAGGCAGTTGGGCAGTAAATGAACCTTCATCATCTGTTGTAACGGTGGTGGATGTTGATGTTCCATCTGAGTATGTTACATTGATAGTTATGTCTAATCCTGTAACTGCTTCTTCATCATCCATCGTAAATACGGTACCGTCAACTGTGATGTCTTCTCCTTCAACGTATTCATCATCAACACTAAGCATGATTATAACGTCTTGCTTGTTTCCGATTATTTCTATTTCTTCAGATGTATATATTTCCTTGTAATGGTTATTACCTTCAAAGATTAACTCTACCTTTGCAAGGCCGCTAAGTCCTGTAGTGTCAAATGAATATAGTATCCAGCCCTCTTCGTCGGTAATGGTTTGATTTTCATGCACTACCTCGTCATTAATAATTACTTTTATTAATACGATCGCATCACTTATTGGCGTTTCATCGTCATCAACAGCATACATTAATGCACTTATTTCTAGTTCTTCACCGGACTCCACAGAATCATCTAAACTAAAATCAATGAAACTGTCCTTTTTTTCGTCAGGGTCGTATACATTGAATAATAGGATACGTTCTGTTTCCATGTGGGTATCATTACCATTGAATACGAATGAAAGTTCATGTTCGCCTACTTCTTCAACATCATATGTGTAGTATATTCCACCTTCTGAGTCCCATGATTCTATCACTTCAAGAGATCCGCCATTGTCAAATATTTCAATTGAGTCAAAGTTACATTTTACTCCATTTGCCGTGAAGTATCCTTCAATGTCAAGTAAATCATATAGCTCAACTTCTTCCGGAATCTCTGTCGTTATGGTTATTTCAGTTTCAATCAACTCAGGCAGCGGCATGTTATTTTCGATAGTGTTTGTCTGTGTATTTGTTAACACGGCATTATCTCCTACTTCTTCATTAGCCACCAGGTAGTTGTTTGTGACGGTAGTGTAGTTACATGACTGTAATTTTATAGCATAATCACCGGTACAGGTTATTATATTGTCTTCAATAATGTCATTTATTTCACCCGTATTGAAAATACCTGAAAATGTTGAGGAAATGGTATTCTCTGTTATTCTGGCATTAAATCCTCTTGTAGTTACAATTCCGGCAGTTTTAGCAGTTAAATAATCAACTGTAACACCTGTTTCCTTGGTACCGGTAACGGTTATGTCATTATTTGATATAATGCTGTTTGCACCGATTATACCAATACCCATTGCGGTCTCACCGGTGCTTTCCATGGTGTTATTGATGATGGTGGTGTTGTCTCCACCAAACTGTTCTATTGCATACATGTTGTTGGCGGTACATGTAATCTGGTTATTTGAGATGGTGTTGTTAGCAACATGACCTAATCCTTCACGGTAAGTAGCACCCGTATATGCATAGTTTTCCAGTACTATTCCATATGTTACAGGTTCGGTATTGGCTCCTTCTACTCTTTCTACATCAGCTTCCAATGTGATTGTATTGTTATCCACGAGGTTATAGCTGTGATCTTGTATGAAAATACCGCCAGTATAATTTGTACCGGTTACAATTATTTCATTGTTTGTCACGTTACAGTAGTCTGCCTTGATGTTTATGGCATATAACCATCCATTTCCGTGAATTTCCATATAATTGTTGGATATTATGGAATATGGTGTTTCAAATGTTATACCGTATAATGTTGGAAATTGGGTATTATTATTAGTTGCATTAATGTATACTCTATTGTTTTTGAAATTAACGCTGGATTCACCACGTGTTCTAATCGGCATAATCTGATTAGTACCATAGTATTCTGAACCTTGAGTCCAGTCAACTTCACTGGAATATGTCTCAATTATAAACTCCGAATCAATGATTTCGGCACCAGATTGTATGTCCAATACATTAAAACGGAAAGGTAGGTCTGTAGTTGGAGGTAAAATACAGTTCATATGAACATTGTCTATCGTTGTAGAAGTGGATTCACTGTCAACATGGATAATGTTTGGATTATAAATCCATGTATATACGTAATTCTCATCAATGTCGATTTTCAAGTCTTTTAATGTAACATTGTTTGTATTTTCTAGGGTAAATGCAATGTTATTGAATTCAACATCAGGGTTAGCTGTTATGGCAGTGTTATTTGTGTTAAGAAGGGCAATTGAATTTAAATTTTCATCTATTGTATCTTCAAATATGAATGTAACATTGCCTGGATTTTGTTCTCCATTGTAGCTTAATGCATATTTTCCTTCATCGTTTTCCTTAATCCATCCATGTTCTCGGTAGTTGTCCTTGTTAATTGAAATCGTATTGTCTGTATCTGTTTTAATACTCTTAGGAGTGGATTGTTCTATATTATTATCCTGTGTATCTGACACAAGATTCTCATTTGTAATGCTTTCACTTGTCGTGTGAACATTGCTGTTATCCATATCGGATGTGCTGGTATCATCAGCTGCTGATATAGCACCAATGGATAGTATTAATGTCATAACGAGTACTGTGAAAACAATAAGTTTTCTATGTTTAAACATATTATCGCCTTGATATTCTAAAAATACATAATCAATACTGATAATTTGATATTTATCTAAAATTATTGATTAATAATTGGTATTATATCATTGTGAGTATAAAAATTTTATTATAATTTTTTTAACGGGTGATTAATTATAAGTTATTTTTAATAATTTTGTAAAAAAAGATTTAAATATTATATATGGGCTATTTCTATGCAATATTAATATTATCCTCGTTGTTTTTATTATCATATGATATTTGTCGGATATGTAATGTGGTATATGAAAATTCTCTTTTTGTCAATTCTTTAAATTATTTACGTGTGGGTCATTTTTCTAATAGTAATGTGATGTAATGTTTTCTTTCTAAATATCTTTAAGAAATAGTATGACAAGGGAGGTTATCCTAATCGTCAATCAGTACTGTTAGGTTGTCTGATTTTTCACCGGCTGATATAAAAACATCAAGCAATGCCCCTGCGATGCATTTTGTGTTAATAAAATGTATCTCACAGGCTTCATCAATATTTTCCAGGAATTGTTCAATCTTATCATAGCTTCCATCATATTCAGGGTATTCAAGAACATCCTGCAAGTAGTATACAGGATCCTTTCTAATCATTTTGCCGTTAATCTCAAGGTATTTCATATAATCACCTTTTTTAGGAAATTTGCTATGAAGTCATTTATTTTCAAATATAAGTGTCTTTCACAATATTATTTTTTCATAACCTGGCACTTATCAGGGTTATGTCTTCGAAGAATATGTGTTCTGTTGCCGTAATTTCTGCCTGAAATCCTTCAGTTGTTAGCATTTGGAGTGTTTTGTCATTGTCTGATAATGATGATTGCACCAGCTGTATCATGCCACCATCCTTCAGGTATCTTTTGGCCTCTTTAATGAATCTGTCAATAACCTTTCTGCCATCGACTCCTCCGTCCCATGCCTTGCTGTATTCATCATCAACATGTTCATCCTCAGCTACAGGTAGATATGGAGTGTTAAAGAGTATTAGATCATAGAATCCTTCGATATTTTCAAACAGGTCACTTTCAATAACATTAATGTTGTTGCTAGCGTTTAGTTTAACGTTGGCTTCTATGCATTTAATCGCATGTGGATTTATGTCACATACGCATACGCTATTTGCGTGTTTTGAAGCAAATATGCTTACAAGTCCACTTCCCCCACCGATTTCAAGCACGTCCATATTCTCATCCAATATTAAGTTGTCAATCAGAAGGAATGTGTCCTCAGCCGGTGGATATACCTCGTCACATTCAATGTATTCAACATCCCTGTATTCCATAATACTCACCTACACGATTAATTTTATAATATTTCTTCTATTATCTTTGATATTTCAAGTATTTCATCAGGCGTTAACTTAAATACCTTTTCATCAAGTAAATAATTATCAACCATACCTAATTTATCTTTTAACACTTTTTTATCCTGTTTTAACTCATGTGCTGACTGTATGAGTGCTTTTCTGGCTTTTTTGTTCCGATGCTGGAATAACGCTCTTGTTACATCATCAAAGTACTCCGGTAATTCCACATAATCCTTAGGAATCAATTCTATCACGGCACTGTCAACCTTTGGCTGTGGAACAAAACAGGAAGGCTTAAGCGTCTCTATAATTTTAACGTCACATCTATAGTGTAGTGCCACGGATAATCGTGAGTATTGCTTTGTGTCAGCTTCGGCGTTCATCCGTCGTGCAAATTCATATTGATACATAAGCACAGCCTTCTTGAATTTACAGCATAAAAGTTTAAATGTAATTGGACTTGATATTTGATATGGAAGATTGCTTACTACTTTATCGAAGGCCGGAAAATCCATCTTCAAGGCATCATCATTTATTAGCTCCACGTTAGTTATATGTTCCTGTATCAGTATTTGTCTGAGTATGTCTGCTATCACAGGATCCTTTTCTATTGCTATTACCTTTTTAGCCCTTTTTGCCATTGCTATGGTAAGTGTACCAATACCTGCACCTATTTCCAGTATTGTTTCATCCTCTTTAATATCGGCTGCAGAAAGTATCTTTTCTACTTTGTTGTTGTCAATGAGGTAGTTTTGACTTTTGTTTTTATCCAAGCGTATATTGTATTTTTTAAGTAATTTTTTAGTATTTAGCATAGAATATGATTCCTTATTCAGTTTTAAAAATAGTCTCTTCAATTGTTGGTGGTTAGATAAGTAAAAAATAGAAGAGTGGAATTATCGGTATTGATCCACTAAGTCAAGGATACTCTGTAATGTTTCTGTTTCAATAATTCCTCTTTCTTTTGCAAATATTAAGCGAAGATCATCAAGATCTTCTGGCATGATATCTACTACTTTAACTGCTTGGGCAGGTGTAAGATACTCTTCTAATTTGCCTCTTAACTCTTTTGCATCTTCAGCATCTAAGAGTGCGAAGTTATTCACGTACTCGATTGTTAGTGTTTGTTCATATGTGAATTGGTGACCATCGACTTCATTATTTTCATCAGCTTTTTCCTCTACCTTTTCATTTAGAAGAGCTCTTGCTTCTGATACTGTTATAGGTTCACTATCGATGACTTTTTTTCCAATCATCATAATCACTCTTGTTCTTGTAATTTAAGATGTTCAGGTCTTATAATTAATTCTTTTGCTTTGTTACCATCTTTAATAGCAACAAGGTATGCTTTTCCTTTTGTACCTACAACTTCACCGGTTAATCCGTGGAATCTTGGGTGTGGTTGTCCTTTTTGGAAACTAGAATCGGTTATTATATGAACTTTCTGACCTTTTTCAAATACTTGAATTTTTTTACTTATAATGTTAGCTCGTTTTGGTCTGATACTTTTTTTAAGTTTGTATCTTGATCGACTTTTAAATCCTTTTGATTTTTTCATCTTATCATCTCGTTTTTTTAATAGAATTTATTTTTTTTATAGGTTTGTTGATGCCGTGATTATTGTTATAGGTTTTTAGGTTAATCACATGCTCATATAGGTTTTTATTAGCTACATTAATTAGCACTAATTATTATCTAATTCCATAAAATGTTATTTCTTCTATTACTATTCTTTAGAGCTAGAAAAGAATATTTAAAATTAAACATAGTTTTCCCTTATAATCTTCATAAATGAATATCACTTTTTTTCCATAATTAATAATAGGTTTCTTTAGGAAAATTTCTCGCGATAAAACAAGATTATGGTCTATGTTTTAATACTGTATAATATATATCATTTTTATAGTTTATAAGTATATCTATTTTTTATGGATGAAAAAAATAGGATTATATTTATTAAAATAAATATAAATGGGGTTTATTCGGGAATATGAACTTCCAACACATCCAATTGACTGCATATTGCCGGATTATTGGTAATACTACTTATACTCGGGATTGTACGTCCATTATCTCCAGATATCAGTTCTTTAATATATAGTCCACCCTGACATTTAATTGTTAACTTAAGATTTTTACTGTCTATCCGTTCTGCTTCAAGTTTATCGATGCTTCTAGTTCTAACCAAATCCGCCCGTCTTTTCTGGACTCTAACGGGTGTTCTCTGATTAATCACGTGAAGACTTTCAATTTTTCTAATGTCCTCACTTGTAACGCCATTGTCAAATGTTGCTATTGCCCGATATATCTTGTAGCTTTCGGTTGAACTATTTTTAATACTTGCAATACGTTCTCTTGTGGTAAACTTCAAATCATTAACTTCAATTTTTCCATCACTATGGCTGTTTATCAGTCTTCTTAAAAACTTAAGATTGATATTTCTCTTAAACGGGTGTTTAACTTCCATTACAAAGGGTCTTCCATCACCCAGCATCAATACGTCAATATCCTCCCTACCGGAGCCGTGAAACTTGGTATCGTTTCCTCTAGTCATTGGCAGTATTTGACCGGCTATCAGTCCCTCGACGGTATCATTGTATTGCTGACCGGTATGATTACATTCCGGACATCCCCTGCCCTTACAATTGCTGCATGGCCATTTTGTCTGTGGGATGCCACGCTGCAGTTTACGATATTTTCCCTCAATAAACAATGGATTGGTATCAACAAATACGTTAACGTTTGATACTTCGGGATATGGACTATTGTCAAATGGGGAATCCTTTATCTTAAGCATTATGACAACATCCGGCTGTTGAAATTCAATTTTCTTGTTTAGTCTTTTAGCCACCAGTACACCTATGTCCCGTTTAATATGGTGATTAATGTCATCATGACCCTTATAGTTCAGGTGTTTATATGCCTTTTTTTCTCTCTTTAATATTTTTTTACTATTGATTTGGCAAGCCATGATAAAGGAGTCAAATTCAAGTCCCAATATTCTTATTTTATGTTTTACAAGAGAAAGTATCTGTTCTTCCTTTAACAGAAGGTTATCACAGATGCTGCAACGCTGGTTGTTATGTATAAGTTTAACATCCGCGGATTGTCTTTTCTTGGGATTTTTATAGATTCTTGAACGACACTTGTGGCATATGGCAAAATCATCTTCTTTCATAATATGGCCCCAGTTATTGATAATATAATATATTGGTATAATCTCTAATTAACTATTCTATTAAAATTGTGTTGTAAAATTATATGGGCTCTTTATCAAATATTATGAAAGAGAAATGAATGGAGTTTAATGATTTGGATATTTGTATCAAAATATTTATTGTTATTTAGGCTTTGTAGAAAACATATATTGAAACGAAAAAAAAGTCACCAAAACTCTTTTTTAAATAATTAAAATGATAAAATACAGAAAGTATACACTTGAAATTTATATGTTACACTTGCAACAAGTGTAAACATGATTTTATAGAATAATTATAGTTATAATAGTAATACACGAAAGAATAAGTATTTATAGTAAAAATAGAATAGATATTATTATGAAAACAGGAAATACCTATTCTATAAATAAGTATATGAATTCTATACAACTTAAACTTTTCGATTTTGGAATGCAAAGACATAAAACTCCTTCGTTATTTCAATTATCAAAAATTGAAAAAGTCGATTTAACTGGCAATATGATGTTAGATTTTGTTTTAACAGCATATAATTATGCTAAACTAACCTTTAAAAAGTATTCTTCACAATATTCTAAACAAAAATACACACAACCACAATTATTTGCAATTTTAGCATACAAAACATACAATAAATACGATTATAGGAATACAATAGAAAATTTAAAGGTATCTACTAAATTACAAAAGGCTTTAAATCTTAAAACAATACCTCATTATACAACTATCCAAAAATTCTTCAAAAAACTACCAGTTAAAAAATTAAATCAAATTAACACATTACTTTTACAACATTTCCCTGTATCTGAATGTTATTTCAGTTTAGATGGAACAGGATTCACTAATTCATATTCCGACATATATTACAACAACAGAACTAAAAAAACACGTCGTAGCTATATCAAAAATCACATTACAGTGGATTCAAAATATATGTTAATAAGACATCACAATGCTACAAAAGGACCAAAATATGATACAAACTTTGCAATAAGTGCAATACGAGCAATACGATGTTATAAACCAACATACATATTAGCAGATAAAGCATACGATACAGAAATTATTAAACAAACAATTACTGAAGAAACAACCGCATTAACCCCGATACCTGTAAAAACAAGACAAAAAAGTGGTACATATAGAAGCAAATGTAGGGCAATATTCAGACCTCAGGTATATAGATTCAGAAACCAAGTTGAAGGAGTAAATAGTGTTGAAAAAAGAAAATTTAGTGGAATAAACAACAGTAGAAGCACTAATTTACAAATAAAAGAAACAAAAATGAAAAATGTGTTTTATAACATTTACCGATCAATTCAAATTGTACAAAAATAGGGATTTCTACAGAGCCAGAAAACTATCCAAAAAAGAAATTGGCAGCAAAAACTACAATAAAATCAAAAAGAAGATAGCCCTAGCATATGAAAAAAGACATAACATACTAGACTATCATTTCTATAAGATAGCACAACGATTAACAGAAAAATATCACATAATCTCTATGGAAACACTAAACATCAAAGGCATGCTAAAAAACAGCAGACTATCACGAAGTATACAAGAAAAATCATGGCACATGTTCACCAAAATACTAGAACAAAAAGCATACGAACACGGACGAAAACTAATACACATAGACCAATGGTACCCATCCAGCAAAACATGCAACAACTGCCAATACCACAAAGAAGACCTAACACTAAACAACCGAACATGGACATGCCCCCATTGTGGTAATAGACATGATAGGGACATTAATGCTGCTAAAAATATACATCATGAAGGATTAAAAATAATTAATCAAATACAATATTGATTACTATATTTATTTATATGAACCGAGGGTTTCCCGGGGATCGCCTGTACCACTTACTATGCTGCGTTGGCGGCAATTAGGCAGGAATCAAATGACAAATACAATTACTCAATATGAGTGAGAATTGTATATTGATGAAGAAAGGATAATATTGAAATAGAATATTTCCCTCTGTAAAAAATTATATTTGAGTTATTACTCATACTTCACTCAAAGCAAGGTTTTCTACAGAGCCGTTATTTAAAGAAAATGGGAGAATTTTAATCGAAAATTAGGGAAAACGGGTCATGTCAATCGGGATGTAAAAAGCCACTTTTATAAAGCAAGAAGCTTTATACATAAATAATTAAAAAAAGAATGAGGGAATGTGCAGACAATTCTCAATTGGGTGTATCCTGTATCATTTATAGAATATTAAAGTTGAAAATATTCCCAGTTGGATAAATAATCATTTGGTTTTCATGACACGAAGGATTGTCGCACACCTCATTTAAATCCCTTGGGTGTTGAATATTTCTGGATTATAGGGAAGTAATTTCTTATCTGCCGTATAAATAATTTATAACGGATATCATACCTAAAATGAACGTTACTATATAACCTAAGACTGCAATTAATGGCATGTCAAATAGCATTGGGCCCCTGTTTATTGTCATAACTATTGAAGAACTCATTAAAAGTGCGGCAATAATCACAACCAATGAAAATTTGCTTACAAGACGATCAAGTCTATCAATTTCAAATTTAAGCTTCATATCTCCATTATTTATTTTATGGACTATGTTTGTTAAAAGAGAAGGTAATGTTTTCAGCATATTTTTATAGTAAATTATACTGCCCTTCTTGTTCATAAGGCTATCTTTGATGTTGGTTTTTTCTTCCATTACTTCTTTGACTATAGGTTCAATTATAGCCATGAAGTCCATATTGGAATCCAGTGAAGAGGCATCAGATTCAATCATTGATATTCCCCTGGACATTGAAACAAATTCATTAGGAAGTATTACCCCATAATCTTGCATAAGATCAAGCAATTTGTCCAATATTTCATTTAATTTGGAGGAATTTCCTTCAAAGTATCTGAAGAACATTTCACGAAGGTCACGTTTTAAATTTGTGGTATCCATATTATAGCTTATAATGCCCATGTACATGAACTGATTGATTAAACCATTAACATCCTTGTCTGCAAGCAGCATTAACAATTCACAGAGATCATTTCTAAAGTCGTCATCAAGAATTCCGACTGATCCTAAGTCAAGATAACATACAATATTGTCCTTTAATATCATTATATTTCCTGCATGGGGGTCAGCATGGAAATATCCATCAATCAAGACTTGTTTCATAAAGGATTCAACGGCACGTTTGGCCAGAAGCGGTTTGTCAAATTCTTCGCTGTCACTTTCATATACTTCATGTAATGGAGTGCCCTCAATAAATTCCATTGTAAGAACTTTTGGCGTGCAATAGTTTGAATATGCGATTGGAATATGTATTGTTTCATCTTCCGAGAAATTTTCGGCCATGTGTCTCATGTTTATCAGTTCATTGGTAAAGTCAAGTTCTATATGTATTGAATGGTCAAATTCATCAATCATACCCGGCAAGTTATATTTTCTAAAATTCTCATTATGCTTATGAATTTGAGATACTAAGTGTTTCATGATGGCCAGGTCATATTCAAGTGAATCGGCTATACCTTCCTTTTGAACCTTAACGGCAACTTTTTCACCTGTGATTAATTTTGCTACGTGAACTTGACCGATTGATGCGGTCGCAAGACTTTTTTCTGAAAATTCTGCAAACAAATCCTCGATATTACTGTTTAGTTCCCCTTCAATTATTCTTTTTACTTCATCAAAACTGATGGGTGGATTGTCATCTTGCAGCTTTTCAAATTCAGTTGCAATTCGTTCTCCCACCATATCGGGTCTGGTACTTAATAGTTGACCTAATTTAATAAAACTTGTTCCCAATTCCTGAAACATCAGTCTTAAATTCACGGGAAGTTCCGGGTCTAATAATATATCGTATTCGTCATCTTTTGAAGGAAGAATCTTTTCTTTTATTGTTCTTTTTAATAGGTTTCCAAAACCATATTTTCGCATTGCAGCAGTTATTTCACGTATACGTTTTTTCATTTCTTTATCCATTTTAAATCACACAGAATTTTTAGATAATTTTTAAAAATTTTATTGTTATAATATATTTTCTTTAAAAGATATATATTTTTTTTAAAAAAATAAAGGATACTGTAAAAATGTATAGGTTTTTTTCAAAAAAAGTTTACATATCTGAAATTCATATCTTTCTTTAAAATTATTATTTTCATGTTTGAAGTTAATTTTTATATCACAAAAAAGGGTAATATATAAATTAAATTTGATGAAATTCCAGAAGTATTATAACAATTTATGGAAAAACAGGTACTCAATTTTATAGACAGATCTTAATATGCCTAAATAATCCATTAATAGAAAAACATCAAATTAGAGAATTGCTATAGAAACATTAATTATAAAATAATAAAAAACGATACAAAACTAGAAATGGAATATTAATTTATTTATATTATCAATGGTGGATTTCACTGATAAAAAGAGAATATGATTTAAGCCTATAAAAGTTTACATCTTCATATTTTCTTGAAAAAGGCTAATGGATTTTCATAAATGGCATTTTTTTATTCTAGTTACTACTTTTTTTACAATTAAAGGTAGTTTTATGAATATTTTGGACAAATTATTTTTTTATGTACTTAAACACTCATTTTTATCTAATTTCCATTACTTTTATTTTTAATACATATTTCTATTTTTGGCAGATTTCTTTTGAATAAATTCATTTAAAAAAAATTATATTAATATAGTATTTCTAATATATAATATAACAATGTATGATGAATTTTAAAAAAAGTATTACAAATTATTTTTTAATATAAATACATGTAATAATTAGGTGTGTTAGAAATGTTAGAAATGTTATGGCAATTGGGCGTGTTATCTGCAGTTCTAATTTTTGGAGTAAAAATTGGTATGGCCATGGGTTTTGCAGGCTTGACAAAAAAACAGGTTCTTTTGATATCATTAATCAATGCAATTAGCATAATAATTTTATCAAAACTTTGTGAACCTTACACGGATCAATTGTATCAAGTAATAAATCAATATAGTTATGTTCTTTTTGGATTAATGGCTATAATTATTTTAATAACGGGCATTCATACAGTTAAAGAGTGGAAAATAAATCATAAAAGTCATGCTACGGCAACATGTTTGGCATTGGTGGTACCATGTCCTTGTTGTATAGCTGCAATAATCGGTTCAATAATAATTGTAGCACCAATAATCAGTATATCCACAGTATTATTGGGAAGTCTATCTGCATTTTTATTGGTATTAACTATTGTGATTGTTTATCTGTTTTCTGAGAAAATAGTCCGATTAATTAACAAACCATTTCCGATTGTACTTGGCAATTTCATGATTTTTGTAGGTTTATATTTCTTAATAGCTATGAGTATTTTACCAAATTTAAGTAGGGTGTTATTGGATAACTATGATTCATTCTCCATCAGTATACCCTATGAGTTATTGAGGGTATTTTCAGTACTTTCATTGGTAATTATTATAGCATTTATTGTCAAATCCAAAAGTAATTATTTAAATTAGTGGTGATATTATGTCTACAATGACGGCAACGGGATTATTAACTACAATCATAAATGTAGTGGCTGGAAGTTTGATTATACCTGTTTTAATATTATTGGTAATATTCATATTACTTGTTTTAATTCAGATAGGTGGACTTTTGGCCGAATATTCACATAGGGTAAAAATATCGGATGAGGAATTAAATTCAATAATTAATCAGATTAATGATTCACAAAACTCCGAGGAGATACTTGATATAATTCAACAAAGTAAACTGAATAAAAACATTAAGGAAACATTAATAAAGGTACTCAATACTGACAATCTTAAACCAAATACAAAAGAGGCATATGTTCGTAAAATCATTGAAAATGAAGAGTACAACTATGCACAAACCTTGAGAAAAACCGAAATAATTACAAGGGTCAGTTCCGGTTGCGGATTATTGGGAACACTGATTCCATTAGGACCGGGACTTGCATCATTAGGTACGGGAGATGTTGCAACATTGTCCACGCAGTTAATAATAGCATTTAACACTACAACTGTGGGTTTAAGCTGTTCATTGGTCGCATATGTAATCTCAAAAATTAGAAAGATGTGGTATGGTGATGATATTGGCTTAATATACACCATAAGTGAAGCTATAATGGAGGAGAACAATGCTAAGAGATAACAGCAGGTCTTTTATTGATGATGAAGAGGAAGATCCTACGGCTAGTCTTGTTAATATGGTTGATATAATGCTGGTATTGGCGGTGGGATTTTTAATATTGGCCATAACCGCAACAGGAGTTATGGACATGTCCTCGAATACTCAACAGTCCCATTCGCAGATGGTGGATGTGGAGGAAGGACAGGAAATACCGAATGATATAGAACAAAGTGACAGTTCAGGTTCAGGCTACTCTCAGGTAGGAACGGTTTACAAGGATCCAAAAACTGGAAAGCTGGTAATGGTGGACAGTTAATATATGGTGGAGTGATATTTTGAATAGAAACATATTCGCGGATAAAAGAATCATTTTATTGTCCTTCACATGTATCCTTATCTTTTCATGCATGGTCACGGTATCTGCAGATTCCGAATATCATAGTAAAGAGTTGGAAACAATAGATAATGGAACGGTCAGTGGAGGATTATATTCCGATTCATACTTTGGTTATGATGATAAGCATATAAATGTAAACTATTCCAATACAATAAATCGGGTAAATACATATTCATCAACGGGGGATACTCCTTCATCAGCAGATAGGGATAATTCACAAACATCAACAGATTCCTCAATAAACACCAATTCAAATTCGGCAAATGCCCAAACAAGTACTCGGGACAATGATATTGAAGTCAAATTTGATGATAAGAACGTAACATACATCTATAAACCATTGGATTCCAATGCAAAGATAAAATCAGCACATCTGATGGTTGCAGTTTATATGGCAAATATGAATAGGAACTATCCTGTTGACATGGAATTAACGTTCAATGGAAAGACATATGTGAACGAAACATTAAGCAGCACATACTCTAATTCAGAGGGTCCGGTAATAATCAATGATAATATTAACAGAGTTACAAGTGACTATCTGATACATTTCAATGTAACAGATAACATGGCATTAACAGGAAACTATATACACATCGACTTGACGAAATCGGAATCAGCTGTCGTTAAAATGGCTACATTGCTTGTAGCATATGATGACGATGATTATGACCTATATTACTATACGATAAATTATGGACATGATGTTGTAAATATCGAGGATTATACTTCTTCAACAAGATTCCAAGGAGTATACTCTGGTTCAAGGGTATATTATGCTAATTTAACATCATATTATTTGGCAAGCGTAAATGCCGCATATAAATTCAATGGTAAAACTTTGGAAAATTATCCACCTCAAGGAGGATATGATGGGGTTTGCAGTTGGAACGTTACAAATAAATATCATGTGGGAACTAATAATAATGTCCTTGAATATTCAAGGTTAGGTTCATACTTTAAAATATTCGCTTCAACAATGCTTGTCAAATATTATAACTCCAAAATGCTACCTGATTTAACTGTTGACAGTGTATATGTAAATCCAAATGATTATAAATATAATAATTCAGTATTTTTGGATGATGAAAATGAAATAGTTGTAAATATAAAAAATACTGGTGCAAGAAAGGCAAATAAATTCAACGTATCCTTAAAATTAGATAATAATAAGTATACAAAAACATTATCTTCTTTGGATACCTTTGAAGATGCGGCCGTGGTATTCAATGTTGGATACAATAAAAATGTCAGCAACGTTAATCTGTCGGTCATAATCGATGAGGAAATGATAGTTTCAGAGGTATCACGGGTAAATAATATCTACAATGCATCATTCAACACTACATATACAAAATTCGCTGATCTAAACATTAGTGATATTGTACTTGAAGATAATATAATACTCAAAAACAAGACTAGAATTAAGGTAAACATTACAAATAACGGTCTTAGAAAATCAGATGAATCAACTGTAAAAATATACATATCCGATGATGTAACGAGAATATTAATAAAAACAGTTAATCTTGAAAAGTTGGATATAAACGAGTCACAGATTATAGATGTGGATTGGACTCCCAACGATTATGGATTGTTCGTACTTGAAGTTGTTGTGGATGAGAATATCGAGGAAATAGATTATGACAACAATCAATTGAATTACACCATAATAGTAAATAATCCTAATTTGCTATCCATATTTATAATAAGTGATAATTCAGGTACAAATTCCTATAATCAGGCAAGTAAAACTTTACTTGAAGACTATGCCGGATTGATAAATATACAAATCAGAACGGATAACCAAGCCGTTACAATGTCAAATCAAGAATTAAGTACATATCTTGAATCTGCAGATATAGTAATAGCCGATTGGCTAAGTTCTGGAGTATATGAAAAGATTAATGCCATAATTAAGGATAATCCCAACATAATAAAAAATAAAAATAACAAAATATTCCTAATACTCGAACCGCCTGTATCTACAACGGCAAGTTCTGTAGAAATCATAAAGAATTCAACATTCTACATTAAAGGGGTAAACAAGTTATCCTCTTTAGCAAATGTGGGTATTGATGTATTATATGATTACTACTTCAATACAACGAGGGGATTGAGCTATTCAAGTGTTTATGACTACATAAGCAATGTCCATGAAATACCTGCAATATACAATCAGGCAACATTATATAAGGATTTAAGCAGTGTCGACGCCGATAGAAACATGATTTTATGGTTATTGAATTCCATAAATTCAAAAATGTTCAACAAGTCATACACCTTGCCTCCGGACAGGCTAAACACTCCCGTTTATGGTATTTATCGTGAAAAATGGTATTCCTCCTTGGATGATGAGGCTAACTGGATTGATGGTTATGAAGAATATGCAAGAGATTATATCAATTCATCAAGACCTACAATCGGAATTATTGAAAGTAAAATGTATGTTGATTCACAACAACTACAACCATATTACGCCATAATATCAAGACTAGAATCATTGGGATTAAATGTCATACCAATAGTGGCATATGGTGGAACAAATGAACAACTGGAGGTAATGTTAAAAACATTTACAAATGCAAGCACACTTGAAGAATTGAATTCCGGAAAATGCAATATACGAATAGATGCAATGGTAAATATGGTGGCATATGGTTTGGGCGGAACGGACTTTGATAAGGTAACGCCATTTTTCAGCAAGTTAAACATACCTATACTCAAGGCAGTTCACTCCGATTACGTGTCAAATACAGAGTATACATTAGGAACAACGGGATTGGGTGCACTTGGAGGAGATAAATGGTGGCATATAGCAATAAGTGAAGCTCAAGGGGCCGTCACTCCAACATTTGTTGGAGGATATGCCTATACGATAGACGAAAATACCGGGGCATCCATCAGCGGATATGTACCGCATGACGGTAATATAGAGGTACTGGCTAACAGTCTTTATAACTGGGCATTGTTGAAATACTTGTCTAATGAAGATAAGAAAATAGCAATATTGTACTATAATTATCCTCCGGGAAAACAGAACATAGCCGCAAGTTATATGGATCCGGTTGAAAGTACATTGAACTTACTGAACGTATTGCAAGAAAACGGCTATGATGTAAAAAACATACCTAAAAACTCAACAATACTATTGGCACAGATGTTATCACAGGGAACAAATGTGGCCAATTGGGCTAATGGACTTGTAGAGGTAATGGTAGACTTCAGAAATTCATCCTATGATGAGATATACGGTTATCAGTACAACAATACCTATAAAATAGATTTGGAAAACATGACCGAAGAGGAGATAAATGCTCTAAAAGACACCCCTGGAGTACTGTTATATCCTGTAGCCGAATTTAAAAAATGGTACGATAAGTTGGATGATATTAGTAAATTGACAATATCCGAAGGACCTGTGGCATATATAGGTGAATACTCAAGAATTGCAGTATCACTCAACTATACCAACTTTACAGAAAACATCGACGACTGGTACAATGGGGTAAAGGAATTAATACCATCAGCAAAGATTAACTTGGTTCTTCCATTGATAAATAATATCACATCCCTTCTGAAGTCATATGTAAAAACGGCTAACCAGTCATACTATGAGGAATACCTACAACTTAAAGAGGAATTCCTATCATATAATATTGAAGGATTATCCGGTTGGGGAGAGTTTCCTGGAAATATAATGGTAGTTGAAAGGGAAGGCATAAAGTACTTCGTGCTTCCTGGTATACAATATGGAAATGTATTCATCACGCCAGAACCTCAGAGGGGATGGGAAGGTAATGCTGAACAGTTATACCACAATACCATAGTTCCACCACACTACCAGTACCTGGCATTGTATTCATATCTACAAGAACAGGGCTATAATGCAATGGTATTCATGGGAAGACATGGAACTCACGAATGGCTATCAGGTAAGGAAGTACTATGTTCCGATACGGATTTCACCACAATCATGACGGGTTCAATTCCGCAGATATACTTCTATATTACCGATGGCTTATCTGAAGGATTAACGGCTAAACGCAGAGCATCAGCAGTCATAATAGATCATTTAACTCCACCGATGACACTGACCAATCTTTATGGTAATCTTTCATATATCCATACATTGACTGAGGAATATGAAGTGGGGGATAATGATAAAAGATTAGAACTGGCTCAGCAGATGCGGCAAATAATAATCGACGAAGAATACGATAAGGACATGCAGATTAACGTGTCTGCATTGGACGATGATGAATTGGTAGCACAGGTCAATGACTATATAAATAGCCTAACAAGTACATTATATCCTTATGGAGTACATGTAATCGGACAAAACTGGTCTGATGAAGAAATAGGATTGCTGGTTACATCCATGTTGTCCTCTGAATATGAATATAATGAAGCTGGGGATACAACATCACTGTTAAATGAGATGGCTTATCTATTGGATGGTAAAGACTATGCTAGCTTAACGAATTCGAAAAAATCCATAGCACAAACAAATAGTTTAAACTTTATAAACAGTTTGATTGTCAATGGCATGGCTGAAACACTAAGTAACATAACGGATAATCCATCAGAAGGTCTTAATAAAACCTGTCAATTGGCATTAAAATACATCAATACATTAAAAGAAAGTACGATAAATGAGGTACAGAGCTTTTTAAATGCTTTAAATGCTGGTTATATTGAACCTGGAAGTGGTGGAGATCCAATAAATAACCCTAAAGCAATTCAAACAGGTAAAAACTTCTATCAGGATCAATCCTCAGAAGTACCAACAAAATCGGCATATGAAAAGTCAAAAGACCTGCTGGACGTAACATTGGAACACATAGATAATGAAACAAATAAGATCGTGCTTGGAATATGGGATACAGAAACAGCACGTGATGATGGACAGTTAATATCCCTCGTACTTAGATTATTGGGTATGAAACCGACATGGTCCTCTTCACCAAGTGCAGGAGCAGATGGTAAAAAATTAAGGGAAACTCCCGAATATGAAAAATTGGAGGACATGTACAGACCTGAAGGATATAATAAAACACGATTGGATGTTGTAATAGTACTTGATGGAAACTTCAGAGACTTATACAGTCGTCAAGTAGGATTACTAGATAAGGCATTTAGAATAGCACTGGCACGTTCATATGACACTATCGTGAATAATCAGACATTGATTGATGAATACGGGGATGATTTGTTTAAAGCCATAAATCCAATAATGGAAAATATCGGATATTATGGAGTATCATCAGAGTCCCTGGAAGAAAATGCAGTAGCGTCAAATTGGATTAGGGACTTTAAGCATTATATGGCCTTGAACATGACACCGGAACAGGCGGGCGAATTTGCCATAAGCAGAATCTTCGCTCCCCCTGAAAGTGACTATGGGGCATTAATCAGTCAGGCCGTAAGACAAAGTTGGACATTTAACGATACAAAGGATTTGGCATTAAAATACATAAATCGTATGGGTTATATCTATTCAAGCACAAACTGGGGAACATATAACTCTAATGTATTGGAACAATTGCTCAACGGCACTACTTCATTATTCACAAGCAGAAACACAAACCTTTATGGTGTAATTGATAACGA
The DNA here is from genome assembly GCF_003268005.1 of Methanosphaera sp. BMS. Lineage (NCBI taxonomy): Archaea > Methanobacteriati > Methanobacteriota > Methanobacteria > Methanobacteriales > Methanobacteriaceae > Methanosphaera > Methanosphaera sp. BMS. The sequence goes on from NZ_CP014213.1 coordinate 2,100,016, forward strand.
CGATTACTTCGATTACTGGGGTGGTTTATACAATGCTATGGGTTATATAAACAATAAGGACATCTCATTCAATGTTATCCGTTACGGTGAAAATATAAACACATCAATAACGGAAATTGGTCAATTCTTGAAACGTGAAATGAACTCAAGGTACTACAACCCTCAATGGATTAAATCAATGATGGAACAAGATTATGCCGGATCAAGTTACATGTCTAAATTCGCCTCAAACCTTTATGGATGGGCATCCGTAACAGATAAAGTAACTAATAAGGATTGGGATAACCTTGTAGGTGTTTATATTGATGATAAATATGGATTGGGTGTTAACAAGTTCTTAACGAATGGATATAATTCATATGCTATGATATCCATTACCGGAACCTTGCTAACTGCCGCTTATGAAAATAAATGGCAGACTGATGATGATACATTGAGAAAAGTTGCAGATATATGGGCTCAAAGTGTCATAGACAATGGTGTGGCCTGTTGTGACTGTAGTTGTGGTAATGTATTGATGATGGACTGGTCACTCAAATACATTAATCCCGACTTGATGAGCAGATTAAAGGCTAAGTTATATCAGGCAACACAAGATAAAAGATTTTATGAAGACGGATATGGTGAAACTGATAATCCTAACGGAAACATGAATGGTACAAGTGATGCTGATACGAACAATACAAATGATGAAGGTACAAATAGTACCGGTAACGCTACCGGTAACACCACCAACAACAGTACTGGAAACGGTACCGGAAATGCAACGGGCAATATGACTGATGTTACCGGAAACAGTACCGGTAATAGCACGTCATCTACAAATACTACTGATACTAATAGTAACACAAATGGCACTACCAACACCAATAGCACTACACATACCAATGGCACTACCAACACCAATAGCACTACACATACCAATAGCACTACCAATACCAACAATACAAATACTCCGGATAATGGTAATTCCACCACTAATCCTACACAAAATAACACAAATACAAATACGACAAATACAAATGCCACAAATTCAAGTGCACCCATAACTAATGACACGGTTCCGGCCGTAAATACTACAAATATTACAAGCAACATCACAAATATAACAGATGTGAACATGACAAATGTAACGAATTCTACCATCAACACGACTAATACTACAGCACCAGTAGTCAATGTGACAAATACCACCGTTCCAACTATCAATGATACAAACAGTACAAATGAATTCATCAATGTAAGCGATGTGGATATTACCAATGCAACTAATTCAAGTACAAATGTAACCAATAATACAGGTCCAACAAGCAATATTACAAACACAACACCTACAAATACTACAAATCCAAATGAAAACAATGTAAATGTTACTGATAATGAAAATAACACGGAAGTGGCAAATCAGACTACTGAAGTTGTCAACGATACTGTCGATGAAAAAGATGATGAAAACGTTAAGACTCCTGATACAAATATAACAAACAACAATACAGTGGAAAATCAAAGTGTCGTTGAGAATACCACAGTACGAAATGATACTCAAACATCATCAATAAACAACACACACAACAGCACATTGGAAAATAGAAATAATACGGATGAGGTTTCATCAAAAAACAATGATGTAGATAATTCAGAAAGTAATCAAAATAGTATACCACCCGAATCATCAGAAAATGAGCAGCAAAATCAGCAAACAGATCAACCAGTTGACAATCAGCAAAATTCGGTTAATGATAATTCAGTTAAAGAAACGCCTAGTCCAAAGGTTTCTGAATTGACAATCACCAGCCAGAATAAAATGGATTCTGAAGGCAGTACAACTGCCGCTACTGCTACTGTAGGTAAGATGCATGAGTTAATTACTTCAAAAAAAGGATCAGCCATAACGGATTCGGCTATGTCTGCTCTGTCAATAATCTTTGTATTGAGTTTATTAGTTGCAATAGCATATGGTTATTATAACAAAAGGAATTTAAACTAAATTTTCCTTTAAATCCCTATTTTTTTTATTACTTTTTTTTCAAAAATACTCTAAAAAGTAATACTTTTTTTTAAATAAATATTAAATATTTATAAAATCAACTACCATATATAATTTTAGAAGTGATAATTTTTCGTAATTTGGTATTACTTTTTCACTTCTACTTTAATAATATAACTTTAGAATAAAAGGTGAAATAATGAATAAAAAGATACTGATGGTACTTTTTATTTCACTGACATTGATTATGTGTTCGGCAGTAGCCGCAGAAAACTTGACTACTACAGAACAAGGTGAAGTAAACGGTGGTGTTTATTCACATGCCGTTCAAAAAACACCCTATGGTAATCAACAAGCTGGTGGCAATTTAGAAGAAGTATCATTTAATATAACAAATAAGGAAGAATCGAACATAAACCCACAAAAAAGTGCAGATACGGGCACTCCCACAAATTCTTACAATACGGGAAGTGTTACGGAAACCACTCAAACAATCAAAGACATACAAAATGCAAGATTATACACTATGGTTTATGTACAAAGTACTAACAATAGATATGGGGCAGTAGTAAACATCTCTCTTGATGGAGATAATGACGGATCATATGAAACTGTACTAGAAAACAATAGAGTTTTACAGATTGCATCCAGCCAGGATGCTACGGTTTACACAGTTAATGAAAACATCACTCGTGTATATTCCGACTATTTATTATCCTATGACATTGCAAACTATATCCATGCAGATACATTAAATGTCAAGGTACAGACATATAGTGGTCAAGATATGGGAGTAGCGGATGCAAAAATAAAATGTGTCGGATTGTTGGCCGCATACAATGTTGATTCATCAAATGAAAGATACACATACTGGTTCAATACTGGTCATTCATGGACTAATGAAAAATCAGAAACGACATTTGCAACAACTGGCAAACCTCTTCCAGAAACGGCAACATTAATACAAGTAGCAACATCATCAGCTAAGTCAGACGTATATGTAAACGGCATATCATTTGAATCTGAAAATCCTTCAGGTTACTTTAGTGAAAGTGTATGGGATGTATTGGATGTATATGATAATGAATCAGATGTTGTTCTTGAAAATGAGGCAACAGGTGGTTTGTATGGAGCTACATTTAAAACAATCGCCGCTACACTAGTACTTACCTATACGGAAACTAATCCTGAGCCGGTTGTTAAAGTAGATAAGGTTAAAGTGTCATCTAACGGTGGAGATGCATTGGTATATGTAACCAACAATATTCAAGCAACCCTAAGTAATGAAGGTTCACAACTTGATAGTGCAAAATTAACATTAAATGTTGGGGACTTCTCACAGTCAGTCGATATAAGTAATTTGGATAATAATCCACAAACATTCACATTCAATTACACTACTGATGAAAAAAATGATTATGAATTGTTCTTGGTATTGGATTACCTGAATGGTACGGTTGAAACAATCTATTCTGATAACTTAGTTGTCAAATACAATGGTTATATGGGTAAATCATTCACCGGTGGAGAAAATTTCACTGAAAAACGTGAATACGAAGGATTAAACACATTGGTGATAATACCCGTACATGATTATCAATCCGCAGATTGGCAAATGGTCACAAGCACTATTAATGCTAGCAAATACGGATTGGATGATATGGAAAAAATTGTAGATATACTGTATTATCAACCATATAACTGGGACTATGGTTATGTGATGAATACATATCAACTCTCAATAAATGATTTGGAAATCTCACCAATAGCCCAATATAATGATACAAAAGGATTTGGAAATCAATGGAACTTCCCATCAGGATTATTGGTATATAATATTTCAAATTACTTTAAAGCAGGACAAAACAATGTATTTAATATAACAAGACTCAATGATGATAAATTAGCATTATACACTGGCTACATAGTGGCAGTATATGAAAACGCTACACAACCATCAATAATAAAAATTACAGAGGAAACCGACTTATTAAATACCGAAAGTTCCGGTTATGGAACAAACAGTACAACAGCAATATCATATGCCGTATATGAAAACATAGATACAAAATACCTAAATTCAACAAAATTATGCGTAATAACCGGTGCTGCTAACTGGCCGGACAGTAACATATTCCTAAATGATAAAAAATATGGTTCAATGTCTGATAACTGGAATACAACTCAACAAATGTCATTTAGTACATATGACGTTGATAATTTGGTCAACGGAGAGAATATTGTTACATTACAAAGCGTAGAGGATAATCTAGTAATATTCAGTACAATATTGACAATGACCTATAATGAACCATTAATAAATGTAACAAATCTTGGAGTAACATCCAACAGTAATAATTTCTTTGTCAACGTAAATAACACTGTTGAAGTAACCCTTAAAGCAGAAGGCAGACATTCACCAATTGAATTAACGTTAAAAATTGATGATGATGAATTAACACAGACTGTTGATGATATAAATGACATTAAAACAGTTGACTTTACATATATTCCTACAAGCAACGGTACCAAGAACGTGGAAGTAATCATCAAATACCTAAATGACAGCAGCGTAAGTGCTTATACAGGTACATTAACTGCTTATTATAACGGTTACATGGGTAAGTCATTTACTGGTGGTGAGAATTTCACTACTAAACGTGTTTATGAAGGTAAGAATACTTTGATTCTTGAGCAGTTTGATTATTATAATTGGAATGATAATTCTAGGGCGGTTTATGATGCTTCAGCTTTGGATGCTGGTAAGATTGTTGATGTCTTGTATTATCAGGGTTATAATTGGGATAAGTATTTGAATTTTACTTTGATGGTTAATGGTGTTGAAAGTCCTCTTATTGCTAGTTATAGTGATGCTAAGGGATTTGGTACTTATAATTATCCTAGTGGTGTGATGGTCTTTAATGTTACTGGTCAGTTTGTTGCTGGTCAGTCTAATGAGATTGTTCCTATGCAGGGTGTTAATAATTCCAATATACTTTATGGTGGTATTTTAGTTGTTGTTTATGCTAATAATACTGATATGACTAGTATTATGATTAATGAGGGTTCTGATTTGTTAAATCCTGAAGCTAGTGGATTGACTTCTAGTGATTATACTGTTGCGTATGCTAATTATGAGGGTGTTGAATCTGGTGATGGTGTATTGTATGTGATTTCTGCTGCCAGTGATAAGGCTGATGGTAGTAAGATTTTGTTCAATGGTGAAGATGTTGGATGTATGGCTGATAGTTATGATTCGGTTTCAAAACTCAGTATTGTGAAATCTGAAGTCGGTAATGTTGTTGATGGTGATAATCTTGTAACTTTACAGAGTATTAATGATAACCTCTTTGCAATGGGAACAATACTTGTATTAAGTTATGAAGTGCCTAATGTTGTCGTCACTGACGTTAATGTCACTGCAAGTAAAGGTGATTTGCTTGTAGATACTGATAACATTGTCAGTATTGGCATTTCCAATGATGGTGCACCGTTTACTGGTACTTTGAATGTTGATGTTGACGGAAGTGTTTCCAGTGTGGTTCTTGAGGACTTCGTTGGTTATAAAGTTGTTGACGTGACTGTCAATCCAAGTACTGTCGGTGCTAAAGATGTTAAAGTGGATCTTATAGTTGATGATGAAAGTCAAACATTATATGAAGGCACTCTTATGGCATATTATAACGGTTATAGGGGTAAGTCATTTACTGGTGGTGAGAATTTCACTACTAAACGTGTTTATGTAGGTAAGAATACTTTGATTCTTGAGCAGTTTGATTATTATAATTGGAATGATAATTCTAGGGCGGTTTATGATGCTTCAGCTTTGGATGCTGGTAAGATTGTTGATGTCTTGTATTATCAGGGTTATAATTGGGATAAGTATTTGAATTTTACTTTGATGGTTAATGGTGTTGAAAGTCCTCTTATTGCTAGTTATAGTGATGCTAAGGGATTTGGTACTTATAATTATCCTAGTGGTGTGATGGTCTTTAATGTTACTGGTCAGTTTGTTGCTGGTCAGTCTAATGAGATTGTTCCTATGCAGGGTGTTAATAATTCCAATATACTTTATGGTGGTATTTTAGTTGTTGTTTATGCTAATAATACTGATATGACTAGTATTATGATTAATGAGGGTTCTGATTTGTTAAATCCTGAAGCTAGTGGATTAACTTCTAGTGATTATACTGTTGCGTATGCTAATTATGAGGGTGTTGAATCTGGTGATGGTGTATTGTATGTGATTTCTGCTGCCAGTGATAAGGCTGATGGTAGTAAGATTTTGTTCAATGGTGAGGATGTTGGATGTATGGCTGATAGTTATGATTCGGTTTCAAAACTCAGTATTGTGAAATCTGAAGTCGGTAATGTTGTTGATGGTGATAATCTTGTAACTTTACAGAGTATTAATGATAACCTCTTTGCAATGGGAACAATACTTGTAGTATCCAACCCAATCGAAACAACACTCAAAGTAGATACAACCGAATTCACAGCAGGTGAAAAAGCAACAATCCAAGCAAGCATATACTACGGTAACGCAGTATTAAGTAACCTTAACAAAGGTAAAGTATCCTTCAAAGTAAACGGCAAAACACTTAAAGATGAAAATGGTAAAGTAATCTATGCAAAAGTGGTAAACGGTACTGCCAAAATAGAAAATTATGCTATACCGGATTCATGGATAGGTTCTAACGCTGAAATACAAGCAATATACTCAGGATCTGTAGATTTGGATTCATTAAAAAGCGAAAAAGTATCACTTAATGTTACAACTGCCGCTCTAACAATCACAACCAATGATGTAACTGCAACAGCAGGAGAAGATGTTAAACTAACAGCAACAGTAACGGCCGGAAATTCCATAATCAACAATGGAAAAATAGTCTTTAAAATCAACGGTAAAACGGTTAAAGATGAAAATGGTAAAGTAATCTATGCTAAAGTAGTAAACAATCAAGTAACAGTAAATTACACATTGCCTGAAGATATGAAAGTTGGGGACTATAAACTAACTGCAGTATTCTTGGCTACTGGATATGATAGGGTTGAAGATACTAAAACGTTAACAGTAGTAGAAAATTAAATAATTAACTTATTTTCCTTTTTTTTCTTTTTTTAATAATTTATTATCTTGATGATAATGTATTTTAGCCATTTTTGAATATATTCTATTTGAAATTATTTGTTGGAGTTTATCCACATCATGATTATGCAAATAAATTTTAGAAAAATAATCCTCAAGAAATAAATGTAATTTAATTATGCCTGGCCATCAAAATATTGCCGGTTGTTGAAATTACTCCGATAATCATGAATGTGTTTTGACGTTAAATTAACTTACATTATTTTATATTTAAATTTTATTAATCCCATCTATATATTTCAACATCCACCATTCATTTTTTTTATTTTCTATTATTTCTCCTCCTTTTTAAAATGTTATATATTATTTTAGATAAATAATCAATTATTATAAACCAATAGGTAGTGTCAACATTGTTAAAGGAATTACTCAAAGATAAAATTAATAGTAAAAAACAGCAGGATGCAAGAAGACTGATAGTTGAAGGGAATCTATTCGACTATGAATATTATATCAATCAATATCCACAAGTAACACAAGAGAACATGGATTTGCTGGATCATTACTTGGAAATAGGATATAAGGATGGTTTAAATCCATCAGAAGACTTTGATACAAAATACTATCTTAAGATGTATGGGGACGTACGCGTATCAAACATTAATCCACTCGTCCATTACGTATTGTATGGAGCCAAAGAGGGACGTAAATGCAGCAGTAAATTAACTGATGATGAAATAAACACATATAAACAACTGATATATGACAATAACCTTTTCGATGAGGAATACTATTATACGCAATATCCGGAACTTAAAGACACTAACCTTGATTGCTTCACCCATTACTTGCTTGTTGGAGCAGATGAAGGGGCCAACCCCTCAAAACAATTCGACACTGTATACTATCAGATAAATAACGAGAACAAGATAAACGATGACATGAACCCACTGATACACTATGTAGTCAAGGGGATGGATGAACAGTTAAAAACACACCTGGAATTAACTCAGGAGCAGGTGGATGCATGTGTACGTATAATCGATGACTCAAATACATTCGATGAGGAATATTACGTATCACAAAAAGAAGAATTAAAAAATCAAAACATCAACCTCATAGAACACTACGTTAAAGAAGGGGCATTCGATAGGTTAAATCCATCCAAATCATTTGACACATCAGTATATCTTGAATATAACCCTGATGTAAGGGCAAAGGCAAATAACCCATATGTTCACTACCTGCAAAGCGGTAAAAAGGAAAACCGTGTACCATTAAAGACAAAGAAAATGCAAAGACATGACCGTGACTATGAAAATTACATAGCCCACCAGGTGGATATCATCGAAAAGTCCGGATTATTCGACAAGGAATATTATCTTGAAAAATATGATGATGTAAAATACTACCTAATAAATCCTATAGAGCATTACGTGACCAAAGGTGCATATGAGGGGAAAAATCCTTCAAAAGACTTTAATTCAAACTATTATCTTTATTATAACCCTGATGTCAAGGAAAACGAACAAAATCCATTGGTTCATTATATTACAGTTGGTAAAAAGGAAGGAAGAGGACGAACAATAAGTCATATTGTAAATAAGGATGAAAAATACTATGAAAGGGAAATCTATGAAAAAACACGGGAATTCGGATACACCCAATACACCAATGCACCGATGGTATCCATAATACTCTTGAACAGGGATGGGGCACATCACCTAAGAAGACTATTCAAGACATTCAAACAAAGAACCACCTATCCCAATTATGAGATGATCATCGTGGATAACAATTCCACAGATGAATCAATCGACATAATCAACGAATACGCGGATGAATTAAACATCACACTAATACAAAACGAGGTAAACAGGAGCTTTTCATACGCCAATAATCAGGCAGTTGAAATAGCTAAGGGCAGCTATTTGCTGTTTTTAAACAATGACATGGAGGTATGTCCCGGATGGCTAAACCACCTTATGGACACGGCACTATCAGACAGCAACATAGCGGCGGTAGGTTCAAAGTTGATATATCCTGATGCATCATCATCAGTTTACAATACTGAAAAATCATATACCATCCAGCATGCGGGCATAGTGTTTAATCAGAAGGATGGATATGTGCGTCCATATAACAAGGATAACGGCATGCCATATGAATTTGAAGACAACACACCAAAAGAAAGGGTGGCAGTAACAGCAGCTACGCTATTGGTGGAAAAATCCAAGTATATGGAAGTCGGTGGATTTGACAATGAATATGAATACGGATTTGAGGATGTGGATTTATGTTTAAAGCTATACAGGAAGGGATATAAAAATTACTATAATCCAAAATCAGTACTCTTCCACTATGAATTCGGTACACAGGAATCAAATGAACAGGACATTGTAAGAAATCGCAGAATAAGAAATAAGGAAGTATTTACTAAAAAATGGAACACATGGCTTAAAAAAGAAGTATTCCTCGATAAAATCAACAACAATCAATTATTCACTGACAATCCATTAAAGGTGGGATTGGTCGTATCACAAAGGGGAAGAAATGTACAGGCAGGAGATTTCTTCACTGCACTGGGATTATCCGACAGTCTTGTAAAACTTGGCTATAAAACAGAATTTCTGGCCATAAATCATAGTGAATATGAAAGCAGTGCCTACGAGGTCGACAGCGACATTGACGTTGTCATATCACTTTTGGATAAATATGACATTAACCAGATAGAATCAGAAAACACAATGCTTGTAAAGATTGCATGGGTAAGAAATTGGATAGAAAGATGGGTAGAACAGGACTTCTTTGAGGACTTTGACTTGGTACTGGCCTCAAGTAAAAAAGCAATGGAATACATTAAAGAACATACAGGATTCAACCCAATACTATTTCCTATAGCAACGGATACCTCAATGTTCAACACAGATATCAAAGCCGTTGATGAGTACAGGTGTGACTACTGCTTCACGGGTAGTTTCTGGAATGCCGACCGTGATATAATCAACTGTTTAAGTCCTGATGATTTGGAGTATAGCTTTAATCTATACGGGGCCAATTGGGAAAAACTGCCTCATTTGAGAAAGTATCATAAGGGCTTTATCAACTATGAACAAATGCCCCGGTTATATGCATCAACAAAGATAGTGATAGATGATGCAAATCACGTGACAAAGGAGTATGGATCAGTAAACAGTCGGGTATTTGATGCATTGGCATCAGGAAGACTGGTAATTACAAACGGGGTGCTGGGAAATAATGAATTGTTCAAGGGACTTCTACCGGAATACCACTCCAAGGAAGATTTAAATAAAAAGATAGAGTATTATCTTCAAAATGACGATAAACGTGATGAGTTGGTACTTAAATTACAGAATATGGTACTCAGTAATCATACATATGACATAAGAGCAAATCAATTCGTGTCAATACTTGCAGATTACGTCAGTCATCCTAAGGTATTAATCAAGGCACCAATACCTAGAAGCAAGAATAAATTCGAGTGGGGGGATTACTTCTTCGGAAGAAACCTACAAAGAGAATTCAACAACAAGTCATACTACTCAAAGATACAACTGCTTGATGACTGGGACAATCTTAACGATGGATTATATGACATAATACTCGTACTTCGTGGATTATCCGTCTATACTCCAAAGTCCCAGCACTATAATATAATGTGGAACATATCACACCCGGATGACATAACACTGGGTGAATACAATAGCTTTGACAAGGTATATGTGGCCTCAGCATACTGGGCGGACAAATTAAATGAATTGCTTGATGTTGATGTGGAAAGTCTACTTCAATGTACCGATATAAATAGGTTCAAAAATCAATATGATGAGGAGTATGATACGGAATTATTGTTTGTTGGAAACTCAAGATTGGTCTATAGAAAGATTCTAAAGGATTTGCTTCCTACTAAACACCAGTTAAGGGTATATGGTGCCATGTGGGAGTCAATCATTGATGAAAAATATCTATATGGTGAATACATCTCCAATGATGAGTTATACAGGGCATATTCATCTACCAAAATACTGCTCAATGATCACTGGGATGACATGAGAGAACGTGGATTCATATCAAACAGGATATTTGATGCAATAGCATGTGGAAGTGTCATACTGACAGATCACGTAAAGGGTATAGAGGACTTGTTCCCGGAGGCAGTGGTATACTATGATAAGCCGGAAGAACTTGAAGATAAGATTCAGGAAGCATTGAAAATCAAATCAGTCAATCCTGATCTTGTCAAGGAACATACATATGAAAGAAGAGTAGAAAAGATCATATCCGATTATGAAGAGTTATCTATTTAATTGTTGAAGGTTATTTAATATCTTTTTATCTTTAATTTTTTTGTAATAAATGGGTTTTTCCGGATTGTCTTACTCCCGTTATTATTTTTATTTCTTTTGTATCCTTTAATTTATTGAGCTTGTTTAGATATGAAATTCGTTTAACCATAATTAAATCATCTTCATACATTTTTTTAGTTATATAAAATATTTTATTTAATAAAGTTTTTGCATTTGAACGAATAAACTTTAAATTTTTAAGAATTTTAATTTTTCATCATAAGAAAATGGGTTACTTATGAAAAAGTATAATGTTGGACATTAAATTTATCTGCTATGTTATTTAATAAGGCAATATTATAAATGACAATGGTTCATATTCCATAACTAGATTGAATTCAATTCCCGAATCTTTAACTTAAAATAAAATGTAATACTTTTCAATTTTAACTATAGCATCAATAAATTCTATGTTGTCCTTAATGTTAAATATGTTTACCGGCATTTCTTCAATCGTTAAGCCGACCAATGGCTTTGATTTACAATAAGATTACGGGATGTCTGACAAAAAAAATAATATTGGGGGGTTATCGGGACATATGTCTCATGAGTTTACCCATAGGTCCGCCCATGTTACGTTTTCCCATTCCTTTTAGTGCTTTTTTGGTTATTGAGTAATATCTGAGTAAATCCTTCACGTCATCGTTTGTTAATCCGGCACCACGACTTATACGTTGAATACGTGATTTCTTGATTACTTCAGGATTTTCCAGTTCATAATCAGTCATTGATTGCATTAATATCTTGTACATTCCAAGTTTTTCTTCGGTAATCTTGGATGCATTTGCAGGTAACTGATTACCTATACCCGGAATAAGTTTCATTATCTGCTGAACGGGTCCCATCTTGTTCATCATTGTAAGTTGGTTTTCCATGTCCTTAAGGGTGAACTTACCGCTTACAATGGAGTCAAGCATCTCCTGTTCACTTTTGGCTGATGTTACTTCCTCGGCCTTTTCTATTAATGTTTCAATATCACCCATACCAAGAAGTCTGGATATGAATCTTTCAGGGTCAAATGCTTCAAAGTCATCTACACGTTCACCTGTACCTATGAACTTAATAGGTGCCTTAATTTCAGCTACCGCTGATAGTGCACCCCCACCTTTTGCTGAACCATCTAATTTACTTACGATAATGGATCCTATGTCTGTTGTGTGTTTGAATGTTTCAGCTTGGCTACGTGCTTGCTGACCGATGGTACCGTCAATTACAAGTATTACCTCATCAGGCTCAACAACCTGACTTAATTCGCTCATTTCATCAAGCAAGTCCTGTTCCTCTTTATGACGACCGGCTGTATCTACAAGTATCACGTCATATTTGTCTTCACATTCTGCCAGTCCTTTCTTAGCCAAGTCAATAGCGTCCTTGTTTTCCGGGTCTCCGAATACGGGTACGTCCATAGGTTCGGTAAGTTGCCTTAACTGTTCATATGCGGCTGGTCTCCATGTGTCTGTACATATTATTGCAGAGTTATATCCTTTCTTTTTAAGGTGTCTTGCTAACTTGGCTGTGGTGGTTGTTTTACCACTACCCTGAAGTCCCAGCATCATTATAATGTATGGTTTGTGCGTAATCTCTAGTTTTTCTGGTTTTTCACCGATTAGATTTACTAGTTCTTGGTATACAATACGCATTACATGTTCTTTTGGACTTAATCCTTTAGGCAGTTCTTCTTCCAGGGCTCTTTTTTCTATCTTCTTGGATAATGCAAATACAACTTTAATGTTTACATCCGATTGTATGAGTGCTTTTTGAATATCCTTATTTACTTCTTTGAGTGTTTTCTTATCAATTACTGACATTCCAGCTAATTTTTTCATTGTTTTTGTTAGACTGTCACTTAATCCTTCAAGCATCACTTGACCTCCTTTTAATTAATGGTTATTGTATTAAAATAATTTTAGTCTTACTTTTATAATTGTTAGTCTATAACTGTATAATATATAAGTTTTAAATATTTAATAAAATTTTTCTTTTGTATTTTTAAAGCAATTATACTAATCATTATAATGGAATATCATCCTAACATATTTACTTAAGTATATATACATCCAATTTAGCGGGATTTACATCATTTATAATGTTTTCTTCAAATTCTATCGATTGAATTAATTCCAATCTCTTTTCTGTTGGCAGATACATTTTGTATTCGATTGTAGAGTAATAAAAAAATATTAAAATCTCTCTTGGATTATTCTTTTTAGATTCTTCTATTTTTTTCAATACTTGCCTAAATATTTTGCTGGAAAATGGGTTGAATAGATAAAAACAATTCGCTTCATCCGGCACGTATTCTTCTGCCTTGGAGTAAACAAATTTGATATCATCTGTATAACCATAGTTTTCCAGGTTATTTTTTGCCTTTTTAATCAATCTTTTATTATGGTCTATGCCTATAACTTTACAGCCTACCTGGTTGTTTAAAAAAAATCCTATTCTTCCTTTTCCACATCCATAGTCAACGATTATATCATCCTTTTTTATCAAATCTAATTTTACAAGTTCTTCTAATACAACATATGGCGTTGGATCATAACCATAATTTTGATAGTCCTCCTGACTATAGTCATATACGCAGGTATTCACATTTAGTTTCATGTCCCATTTTTCTTCATCCGATGCTTTCATATTTATTCCACAATATAATCCGTTTCTTATTTAATTATTTATCATTAATGAATTTATATAATTGTTAAATTGTATGTGCTATTTTATTATTAATACTCCTTAAATTTAAATGTATATGTTATAAATGAAAAAATCATTAATTATGAACATATTGTTTGATACTGGTTAATATAATATTTTCACAGAGAGTTTAAACATTAGCTTTGTAGCTTTCTTTTGTTATTTAGTTAATTATTAATCCTATAATTATAATAGTATAATATAAGTAAATATTTTAGGAGCATGTCCAATGTTAAATAAGTTAGAAAAATCATTAATAGAGTGTCCTGTTGTTAAAAAAGGGGATTATTTTTATTTTGTACATCCAATAAGTGATGGTGTACCGTTAGTTGAAGCGGAGTTATTGGATAGTGTTATGGATTACATTACGGATAACTTCGACTTGAGTAATGTTGAGAAGATTGTCGGAGTGGAAGCTATGGGAATACCACTGGCCACGGCATTATCATTAAAAACAAACATACCCTTTGTAGTAGTCAGAAAAAGGTCATATGGTCTTGAAGGAGAAAAACAGGTTAATCAAAAAACAGGTTATGGAAAAAGTAAACTGTATATCAATGGACTAAAAAAGGATGATAATGTCCTGCTTATAGATGATGTTGTAAGTACCGGCGGAACGTTAACCAGTGTCATCACAGCCCTTGATGAGATTGGAGTAAACATTATTCACATAATAGTACCTATAGAGAAGGATGATGGTAAGATGATTGTTGAAAGAAACACCAATCATAAACTCGAAACATTGGTTAAAATCAAGATGGTGGATGGAAAAGTAACGATTGTTGACAAATAGAGGTAATCAGGGATGCCAGTTATTGAATATGATTATAAAATAGGACAGATAAAATCAGAGATTGAAAGGTTGGATGCTAAAAATATAATTCTTCAATTTCCGGAAGGATTAAAGACGGATGCTATTGATGTATCAAACAGTATACAGGAAGTTGTGCCATATGTTAACATTATCATAGATGCAGATCCATGTTTTGGTGCATGTGACTTGGCGGATAATAAGGTCAATCATCACATTGACCTGGTTGTTCATTTCGCACACACTCCTCTTCCTATCAAAACGGATTGTCCTGTTTTATTTATCGAGGCATCAAGCAGCAGTGACGTGGTAAGTCCAATTGAGGATGCCATGGATAAACTGGATGAATCCACGAATACAGTGGGTCTTATAACAACAGCTCAACATATGCATAAGCTTGGTCAGATGAAGGAAATTATAGAGTCCCATGGATATGAAGTGAAAGTCGACAGCGGAAAGGGCACTTCCGTAGCCCAGGTACTTGGATGCAACTTCACTTCCATAAAGAATCTTGATGTTGATGAGATAATATATGTCGGCAGCGGTGACTTCCATGCTCTGGGCGTAAGATTATTTACCAAGAAAAAGGTCATACTTGCGGACCCGTTCACGGGAAAAAGTAGGGATATTGAAGAGTTCTATGATAGAATACTGAGGATAAGATTTGCCAGAATAACCAAGGCAAAAAAAGCAAAAAGCTTTGGTATAGTACTATCATCCAAGAAAGGACAGCTACGATTTGATTTGGCAATACGTCTTAAGAAGATAATTAATGAATATGGATTTGAAGCTCAAATACTTAATATGGACTTTATAAGTCCTGATAGAATGTTGCCGTTTAATCTGGATGCATATGTCATGACGGCATGTCCAAGAATAGCAATAGATGACAGTGCAATGTATAAGAAACCTGTACTTACACCGCAGGAGCTTCAGATTGTTTTGGGTATTAGAGACTGGGATGATTACCTAATGGATGAAATCATTATCCATGATCAACAGTTATAGGTCAAATCTATAAGTAAAATGAACCTAGTCTAATCCACCCTTTTTATTCTTTTTGAAAGTGGGATATTGCTCTAACCCTTTTTTCCAACCGATAAAAACGAATTATTATTTTTTTTCAATAGATGTCTGGAGTTACATATATCCGATTTTTTTGCAAATCTTTATAATTAATAAAAAGCAAATATTAATATAATATTAATTGTTGAAAAATTAGATTTATAAATCCTTTTTTATGATAAGGTAGTAATTATGAATCATAAAGAAAATGAATATGTATTTCCCGGAGAGGTCTTATGTGCCTATGAAGAGTATATGCCATCTGACTGGACCTATGTGGATGATGGTTATGTTAAAGCCAGTATCGCTGGAAAAATATCCATTGACGAAAAGAACAAGTCAATAAAAATAAAGGCAGATAATGCACCCAGGTCATTGAAAAAGAATGATTTGGTGATAGGTTACATAACAGAAGTCAAATCGTCCAAGGCATTGGTCACCATTAAAAAAATCATAGGTACCGATAGGGACTTGATAACTGGATATAAGGGTTATATACATATTTCTAAGGCTACAAGTGATTATATTCAAACATTACATTACCTATTCAAGATAGGGGATATTATAAAGGCAAGAGTTGCAAACGTATACAGTAATGATTATATTGAATTAACAACATCCAATAATGATTTGGGTGTCATTAAGGCAATGTGTGTCAATTGCCGTAAATTCATGAAACTGGATAAGAAAACCCATACACTCGAATGTGAATGTGGACATAAGGATACGCGTAAGATATCAGTAAATTATGGAGGATTAAAAGAATGAAAGTTGTAGAAGAACAAGATAATAGATTAGTATTTGAAGTAACAGGGGAAAGTCATACAATCTGTAACATATTAAGAAAAAGATTGATGTCACAGGATGAGGTGACAGCCGCAGCATATGATATAACTCACCCATTAGTTGGACAGCCTGAATTTGAAGTAGACAGTCCAAATCCAAGGGAATCTATTAAAACTGCATCTGAAACCATTAAAGAGGAAGCCAGTGAATTCAAGGATGCCGTAGCAAAAGCATTCAAATAAATATATTTCAGTCATTGACTCTTTTTACATTAACTTTTTTTATTATTTTTAAGGGATTGTTATCCAATACTTTTTTTCCTGATTTCGATATATTTTCAAATACATAACTTCTTTTGATTTTATCTGGCACATTACCTTTTAAGCTATGTTTTTTGCATGATTTAGCCTAATTATATTAATCAGATTGAATATATTTATTTTTATGAAAGAATATAGAAATCCCGCGTTGACTGTAGATGCAATAATAATGGATGATGAAAAACTGCTTCTTATCAAGAGGTTAAATAATCCCTATAAGGATTCATGGGCACTTCCCGGTGGATTTGTCGAGTATGGGGAGTGTGTGGAGGATGCTTGTATTCGTGAGGCAAAAGAAGAAACTAATCTTGACATATCCATTGATGAATTGGTTGGTGTTTATTCCGATCCCGCTAGGGATCCTCGCGGACATACCGTGACAGTTGCATATAAATGCAGTATCATGGGCAGTACTCTTGAATCAAGTTCTGATGCCAAGGATGCCAGGTTTTTTACATTGGATGAACTTAAAATGCTTTGTCTGGCATTTGATCATGAGAAAATTCTTGAAGATGCGGGAATATTGTAATTTCGTTACTTGTTGTTTAATTTATTCTAAGTCAATTTTTTCAATTAATTATATTGTATAGTAATTACAAATATATTATTATATTAACAATTTAGGAGAAAGGATATCAATGGAGTTTTGTCCAGAATGTGGAAAAGTACTGTTTCCAAAGGATGGTATTTTTGCATGCGATAGTTGCGGATATGAAAAGAAAGTAACAGAAGAGTCTAAAAAACAGTATGAAGTCAGTGAAAAGGTTAATGCAGAAGATACAGTTATTGTAACAGATGACAATGTAAAAACATTACCAACCATTAAGGTGATTTGTCCAAAATGTCAGAATAAACTTGCATTTTGGTGGTTACAGCAAACACGTAGTGCAGATGAATCCGAAACAAGATTCTTTAGATGTACTGACTGTGACTACACTTGGAGAGAGTATGATTAAGCATCATATTTCTTATAATTTTTATGATTTTTACATGCTTTAATAGTAATTTATTTAATTAAAAAGAATAATAATATATTAATAAGGTTAAACTCTTTTCATAATGTATTATGATTTTAGTATTTTTAATCTATAAAAAAATTTATGACAGTGATTATGGTGTCTAAAAAGAACAATAAAAAGGTTAACGATTCATTAGTTGATGATCCTTTGGATGAACTTAATGAAATGGAAGATACTACTTTCACCATTGAACGTGAAAATGATGTCTTTGATGAATTGGAAATAAGGGATGCTGAATCAATACCTGAATATAATTCTGAATCCGGTATGTTTATTGAAACAGATGAAGGATTGGAAAAATTTGTTAATGAAGAGTCCTCTGATGATTCAGATTCTGCTAATGATGGCTCTAAAAAGAATAGTCAGGATGCCGTAAAAATCATGGATGTCATAGATGAAGTGGATATTAATAATCCTGATAATTCCGATAAATTGAATACTAAACGGGTTGAACAGGAGGCCGTCAAAGCATCACAAGAAGCCGATAGGATTGCCGAAAAGTCCGATGAACTTTCAAAGTTATCTGAGAGTCATTCTAAGGTGGAATCATCAGGTCTAAAAGACAAGGTTAAAAAATCAGTTTCATCCAAAGTTAAATCTTCTGATGAACTTGTTATAACAAAGGATAGTAAAAAAACCCCTAAAATCAGAGTTAAACCTAAATTAACTCATGGAAATAAGAAATCCGATACAAAAGTCGTTGACAATGTTAAAGTTGATGAAGATGGTGTACCTCTATTGAATCAATTTGACACCGAAAAGATAAAGAATACTTCATTTTATCATAAACTGCATTTAAATAAACGAAACTTAACACAGATAGCATTAATATTGGCCGGATTTTTAATAATTATATATGGTATCATCCAGGCATTTGAGGAAGTTGCAAAAATATCCGATAATGTTATGTATGGAGAACATGCTTCACTATCAATAGGAATAATATTTATAGGAATGATTATAATAGTGTTGGCATTTTATAAGGAAATCATTAACTTATTTGGATTAGGAAATATGTACAATACTATGGACTCAAATAATTCGAAGAAAGATGACAAAAAACATAAATAACGAATATTTTTCAATATGAATATGTAATAATGTCTTTTAATAAATATTTCCCTCAATAATCCATCATAACCCCAAATAACCTTATTATATGAACTTTTTTTATTTTGATAATTTAACAATCATTAACTATATTATTTATTATTGTCAAAAATTTAATTATAATGAAAAGAAATTTTTCAAATAATTTATATTTAAGGAGAGTATTACATCGTGTTTAAACTAGTATTAAGTGATCCAAGTATTTTTAAAACGAGTTTTGATGCAATATCATCAATAGTCGATGAAGTACAAATAGAAGTAGACTCAGATGGTCTAAGACTAAATGCAATAGACAGAAGCCACATTACATATGTACACCTGGAACTAAAAGAAAGCTTATTCGATATATATGAATGTGACAAACCAATAAAATTAAACCTTGATACCGAAGAATTAATGAAAGTACTCAAAAGATCAAAATCTGATGATGTAATGGAATTAACAGTCGATGCAGGTAGTTTAGTTATAACATTTGAAGGTGCCGTTAAAAAAACATTCAAAGTCAAGCTCATAGATTTGGAGTATGATGCACCAACACCACCACAAATAGAATACCCTGTGGAAATATCAATGCCTATAGCAACACTCAAGGAAACAATACAGGATATAGAAATTGTAGCGGATCGTGTAGCATTTGCAGTTGACCCTGATAATTTAACATTAACTGCAGTCGGGGATTTTGCAGATGCAGAAGTGGAATATTTGCATGGTGAACAAGTGGAAGAAAACGTACGTTCAATATTTGCTATAGAAAACATTAAAGAAATGTTAAAAGCAGAAAAATTTGCTGACAGTACATTTATAGCATTAGGTAACGACATGCCATTAACATTATCATTAAAACTATTAAATGATGAAGGGGAATTAACCTTCTTATTAGCACCAAGAATAGAAGAAGAATAACTTTCAATCTATAATAAAATAGAGAAATTATACTCTCTTTTTTAATTTTTTTTAATAATATACAAAGGGGTATTTTAGTTGGATACTTTTTTTCAAACATTAAGAGATATACAAAAAAAGGAAAGGGCAACGGGAACATTATCTGAAGTTGACGAAGGATTCTATGGAGATGCTTCAAAATATCTTCAGGATTTGTTAAAAATTGTCAATGATAACCCTCTTTCTTTGGAAGCATATCAATTAAGGGATGCACAGAGAATCACAAGTGAAATCTGTGAACGAAGAGAAGTAAAAATCATAACTTCCGCTATTACCAATGTTCAAAGATCCCATAATCTCTTCAAGGGTCATGATAAGAATTCTCAATTGTATGATGAAATTCCATATAATACCACACCCGAGGAAGAACAGTTATATCGTGAAGTAGTGGATAAATTAATCTCCTATCGTGAAGGTCTAATAACAAACATCACCCCACAAAAGAAAAAGACCAACAAAATCGGTTTCAAACCAATAAAACCTGACAATGAAACTGTTGTACGGGAAGATATTCTAGAAGAGAGTGCCCGGGATGATATTGCCGAGACTTCAAACTCTGATGATACAGAATCCAATGATAATCTGATGGATATTGCCGATGTCAGTAGTGTGGATTCTTCAATTGACAGCAAAGTTAAAAATATAAGGCCTAAAAAGCTTGATGCTAGTCAGGTAGCGGCAATGTTTGGTCAAGCACCGGATGACGTATTATTGGATGAAGATAACAATCCGGTCAGACAAAAAGCTACAGGCAGTATGACAGCACCGATTGAAGGGCCAAAAGTACCTGACAATGATAGTGTAACTCTTCAGAATAATGAAAATGCGGAAATATCCGATGAGATTAACGCGTCTTCGGATGCGGCCGCCGATTCAAACTCATCAACGTCTCAAGTTGAAGAGATTTTAACGAACTCTGTTGATGACAAAACAACCTTGTCTGCTTCAGACGAGGATAATCAAGTCGACGCACCCGTTTTGGCCGATGAATCTCAAAATCATCCTGAAATGAAAGATGACGATGACTCTGCAGATGGCAATGTAGGGGGTTATGATTCAGTTATTGAAGATTCATTTGATGATGAAGTATTGGTTGAATTTGTCAATATTTTGCCTACCGATGTATTGGATGAAGATGAAAAGACATATGGTCCATTTGACATACAGGATGTGGCATTGTTGCCTAAATCTATTGTCGAAATATTAAAAAACAACAATGTGGTCAACATTATCAAATAATTTCCTCTTTTTTAACATAACTTTCCATTTTTGGATTATTATCTGGGATTGGCTACATTTTTACATTACTCATTTTTCAATATTTCAAACAAATTCCATAACTATAAATATAGATAGTTATCATAATATAATATAGATAAATCATTGGTTGTTCTATCTTTATAGAATAATTAGGATTTAGTAATAAATATTATATACATTGGAAAAAACTGGTTGTAATATCATTAAAAACGATTTAAATGGGATATATTACATTATTTTTTAAAACTAGTTTTATTATTCATCGTAGAATTAAAAAACATAATATTAGTTAATTTTGTATATAATTAAAATTTTATATAAATAATTCCAAGGATTAAAAACGGAATTTTTATCAGTATCTATAATGGATATTTTGAAGTAAGACTTGTTGTTATTACTTTAAGAAAATATAATAGAAGAATTATTTATTCAAAGGATAATTTTTTAGTCACAAATAAAATGAGGTGAATTAGGTGAAAATACCAAAAGAAAGAAGGACTTACTGTCCAAAATGTAAAAGACACACAGTACATGAAGTACAAACAGCTAAAAGAAGAAAAGCAAGTGAATTAAAATGGGGTCAACGTCAGTTCAGGCGTGTAACCGCTGGTTACAGAGGTTATCCAAGGCCGTTACCATCAGGTAGTAAACCTGTTAAAAAATTAGATTTAAGATACAAATGTAAAGAATGTGGAAAAGCTCACATTAAAGGTTCAGGATTCCGTGCAGGAAAAGTTGAATTCGTATCAGAATAGATATCGACAAATAATGTTATAAGACTCTTTGACAGATGATTATAGCATTATTTTTTTTAATGGATATTCAATTAAAAAAATAGGAGGGCTATTAATGGCTAAACAGGAAAGTAATTTTTTAAAAGTTAAATGTGGAGATTGCGAAAGCCATCAAATCATATTCGACCACGCAGCAAGTACAGTTAAATGTAATATCTGCGGTAAAACATTAGTTGAACCAAAAGGTGGACGTTCCAAAATCTATGCACAAATCGTAGAAGTTTTAGAACATTAAATAATTTGATTTATGGATTGCTAAATCAGGTGATATTATGGTACGAGTAAATAAGGAATGGCCTGAAGAAGGTGATCTAATTGTTGGAACAATCCATAAAGTATTAAATTATGGGGCATTTGCAAAGTTAGAGGAATATGAAGGTAAAGAAGCATTCATTCACATTTCCGAAGTATCTTCCGGATGGGTCAAAAATATTCGTGACTATGTTCGTGAAAATCAGAAAATCGTGGCACGTGTATTAAGAGTAAATCCAAAGAAAGGTCATGTGGATGCATCTTTAAAACGTATTCGTGAAGATCAAAGAACACGTAGAATTCAGCAATGGAAGATAGAACAAAAAGCCGAAAAATTATTGGAAATATCCGCTAAGGAATTAAACAAGTCATTGGATGAGGCATATGATGAAGTGGGTTATCTGATAATGGAGGA
The DNA here is from genome assembly GCF_003268005.1 of Methanosphaera sp. BMS. Taxonomy (NCBI): domain Archaea; kingdom Methanobacteriati; phylum Methanobacteriota; class Methanobacteria; order Methanobacteriales; family Methanobacteriaceae; genus Methanosphaera; species Methanosphaera sp. BMS. Next base: position 2,122,927 of record NZ_CP014213.1, read on the forward strand.
ATTCGGAGACTTATATGAAGGATTTGAATTAGCCTCTGACGATGGTGAAAGTGTACTTTTGGATATTGACGTCGATGAAGATTGGGCTAGAGTCATAACCGACGTTGCCAAGAAGAATATTTCAACTCCTGAGGTTCAAATAACAGGTTATGTGGATATTACATCCTATAAATCCAATGGTGTTGAAGTAATCATAGAAGCACTTCAATCTATTGAAAACGATAATGTTGAAGTTCAATGTGTTGGAGCTCCTAAATATAGGATTATGGTAACAGCACAGGATTACCCTTCAGCTGAAAAGATATTGCGAGAATCAGCTGATAAATGTATAAGTATTGTTGAAGAAAATGATGGGGAAGGTACTTTCCATCGTGAACTGGATGATAATTAAGTTATCATCTCTCTTTTTAAACTATTTTTTTTATTATTAACTACAAATTTTATTTTTTAAAATAATTGGATTTGATTATTATGGATATTGAATCGATTGAAGCTAAATATTATATATTAGATGAATTTGAATTTCTCTGTGGTCGAAAACTTGAAGCACAGAAGGTGGAATATTTAACGTTGGGAACTCCAATATATGATGATGAAGGTCATATAACCAATGCAGTGGTATATTTCCATGGTACCAGCGGAAATTATGCGTCCATTAAGAGAATCAGCAGCTTAATAGGTAAGGACATGGCCTTTGATACCGATAAACTATTTTTCGTATCTCTGTCCACTCTCGGAACCGCCGGCAGCAGTAGTCCCAGCGTATCAGGATTGCATTCCGATTATCCCGAGTACGGTATATTGGACATGGTAAACTTCAATAGGAAATTCTTAAAGGATGCATTGAATATCGTTCATCCCAGGGGTTTAATCGGTAATTCAATGGGTGGATTCGAGGCCATATGCTGGGCTGCAGTATACCCGGACACCATCGATTTTTTAATATCTCTTGTCAGCAGTTATAGAGTCGGTGGACAAAATTATATTCTGGCCAAGGTAATGAATGACATAATAGAATCAGACCCTGATTTTAACAACAGGGACGTGAAATCGGATTTGAACAGATCCCTAATGTTGTCAAGTAAGGCAATGTATTCCTTTGGATTGTCAAGACAATTCTATATGGATCAACCCATAGACCAAATCAACAAGTATATGGATGAATTTGCACAAGAGGATGCTCAGGAGGACGTATTGGATGCATATTACAGAAACATCGCTACGCTTAACTATGATTTGACATCCATCGTCGGTGACATAACCGCCGATACATTGATAATAGCAATATACGAGGATCAATATTTCCCGCCGGAACTGGATGCCATACCAATGCATGCACTCATAGAGAATTCAAAGCTGGTATGCTACAATTCATACCTTGGTCATGTAGGCTCATCACAGCTATATAAAATCAGTGATGAAGTTGAAAGCTTCATGGCCAATCATAAATAAACTATTCATTCAATAAGCATCCAGACATATATTTCAAGTGTAAAATTTCATTCAAGCAAATTACTGACATCTGGCCAGCACAATAATCATATTGGATAAAGACGATGATTCTGGAAGTGATAAGATACTTATGCAATTTCACGACTACTAAATATATAAGTAATTCTAAATGTAATATAATAGTATGAAATTCCGTATGAAGAAATGTAAAGAATGTGGACAATACACTCTCAAAGAAATATGTCCTCAATGTAATCATAAAGTAGGTGTTATATTCCCTCCAAGATACTCTCCACAGGATAAATATGGAAAATACAGAAGAAAAATAAAACAGGAAGAATGGAATATACAGAACTTTAATCAAAAATAAGAAAATGGAGCAATAAGATGGAATTAGAAACCAAAATTAAAGAAATAGAAGAAGTGGAACTTGAAAATCCCATAGTACTTGAAGGATTACCTGGAATAGGATTCGTAGGTAAAATAGTGGTAGATCAAATAATTAAACAGCTCGATGCAACGAAGTTTGCAGAATTGGAATCCGATTATTTCCCCCCACAGGTGACCATGAAGAAAAATGGGTTAATAGAACACATGAAAAACGAATTTTACTATTTGAAGGATGTTGGAAAATATAACCAGGATCTAATCTTACTTACAGGTAATTCACAGGCATCAGACTTTGAAGGTCAAATAATAATCTCAAAAATACTTGCAAACTACTTTGAAGATAAGAAAGCCAAGAAGATATTTACACTCGGCGGACTTGGAACAGGTGAAATGATTGAAAAAAGTAGAATTTGCATAGCAGGAAATAACAAGGAATTAATCGATGAAGTGCTTGAAATTGAAAACACCACAATCAGAAAAGATGAGGGTGGAGCAATAATAGGGGCTAGCGGATTATTATTATACTATGCTGAAAAGATGGGCATAGATGCGGTATGTTTAATGGGAGAAACTCCTGGCTTTTATATAGATCCTAGTGCCGCTAAGGAAATGTTGCTGGTATTGTTTGAAATATTGCAATTTGAAATAGACCTTGAGGAAATCAATGAACAGGTGGAAGACACACTTAAAAAATTGGCAAATACTGCCCAGTTAGGTCCGCTAGGTGTAGAACCACAAGTTAACAAACCAAATGATGATTTAAGATATATTGGTTAAATCCATCATTTTACTTTTTTTTAGATTTTTATGATTATCAACACTGATTTACATATCCACAGCAAATATTCCATGGCCACCTCAAAAAACATGATAATTCCAACGATTGCAGCGGAGTGTCAGAAAAAGGGAATAGACTTGATAGCTACAGGGGATGCATTTCATTCTGCATGGTTAAACCACATGGAAAATCATTTAACGCAAATTAACAATACTGGAATATACGCAATTAATCAATCCATTGGCGACTTTTCCACTAATTTTATAACGACAGTTGAAGTTGAAGACAATCATCGTATTCATCATCTTATTATCATACCATCAATTGATGTGGCATGGTCTATGAGAGATGAATTTGTTACAAAAAATATGGATGCCGATGGAAGGCCCAAAATAAGAATGGATGCTAGTCAAATAATTGAAATTGCACAGGATTATAACTGTATAATGGGACCGGCACATGTATTTACGCCATGGACTGGTCTATTTAAGGAGTATGATTCTATTTTAGATTGCTATAATACAAAACCTGATTTTGTGGAGCTTGGTCTTTCGGCAGACACGTATCTGGCCGATAGGATAGGACAACTTAATGACTATACATTTTTAACAAACTCCGATAGCCATTCACCATGGTCACACAGGATAGCAAGGGAGTTTAATAGGATATGCCTGGATGAACTGTCCTACGATGGAGTGGTAAGTGCCATTAAGAATAACAGGATTATTGAAAATTATGGTTTGGATCCGCGAATGGGAAAGTATCATCAAACGGGCTGCTCATCATGCTATAAAATATATTCAACAAGTGATGCGTCCAAGTTAAACATGAGGTGTAGTTGTGGTGGTAGAATTAAAAAGGGAGTACTTGCCAGAATTGATGAGTTGGCTGATGAGGATAAGGCTCATAATCAGGGTAATCATCCACCGTACAGGTATATTGTGCCGCTTGCCGAGCTTTTAAGTGCAATATATGATAAGGGTGTTACTACGAAGTTTGTCAAGACAAGGTATGACAAGTTAATAGAATTATTTGGCGATGAGATTAGCGTACTTGTTGATGCCGATGTTGATGAAATAGCAAAACATGATAAATTGTTGGCGGGTGTTATCAAGCAGTATCGGATGAATGAATTAAATGTAATTGTTGGTCGTGGGGGACGCTACGGCCAGGTTGATTATTCTACTTAAAAATGATTAAAATTGTTAATTTTCATCTGATTATCTGTTTTGATTATTTCGTGCGAAATTATAAATAATATATTGATTAAATATTTATATGTTAACAAAAGGTTTAAACCAAAATTAAGGAATTTTATTTATAAATAAATGAGGTAAATAATATGGAAATAGCTATTGACTTTCTACCTATTGTAATGTATGTAATCTTTGGATTTATTGTATTTACATTAATCGGTCATATTTTAGGTAGAACAATCGAATAAATTAATTAGTTAATATATAACTAATTATTAAAAATTTTTAAACTTAATCTCCTCTATAACAATTTCTTTTATTAAAGTTATTTACTATAAACTGTTTTTTCACATCAATATGGATGTTTGTTTGTGATGATTAATTATCCGGACACCTGATTGATGAATAAGCTTAAACTTATAAAGCATTTTTTTTCGATAAAGGATAAAACAAGCGTTATATTTAAAAATAAGTGTATTTAAGCGGATTTGGGGGGATTCGAACCCCCGGTCTTCAGATTAGGAGTCTGATGCCCTATCCTGGCTAGGCTACAAACCCATCAAATAAGTAAAATTAATATTTGAATAATGATTTTTTAAAAATAGTTATAAAATATAGCGGACCTGGGGGGATTTGAACCCCCGGCCTTTGGATTAGAAGTCCAACGCCCTATCCAGTCTAGGCTACAGGCCCATATAAAAATAGTATACAAATACTATATAATGTTATATTCATTATCCTTATTATACTTTACTATGTTTTGGTCATTTTCTATATTTAATAATTGTCTCAATTCAATTATTTTTTAAAATTTTTCATCAAATCATTTTTTCAAAAAAAGAAATAACTTGAGAATTATTCTTCTCAAATATTTTTTTAATTTTCTTAATTAACTCTAATGAAATAGTTTAAACTACCTGCTTGAAATAATTTTTTCAGTTTCGGATTAATAACCTGCTCCTGAGTTGTCCATTATTTCAATTGTCTGATTTCTTAGGTTGTATGAAGCCTGACCTTCTGTTACTCCATTGTCATTGATCATGTTATAAATGTAACATTTATCTCCATAATCGTTGATTACAGTTGTACCGTAACTTAGGGTCACTTTGTTTCCAGCCCATTTTTCAAGTATGAACTGTTCAACTAAGCTTCTTGCAGCGTCAATGCTTATTTCGCCGTTGTTGTCAGAACTTCCTTGTGAGTCTGTTTGTGGCGTGGTGGAAGGTGCGTTTCCAGTGGCCGGTTGTACGTGAACTGTAGTTTGTGGTGATGAACCTTGATTTGAAGAATCTGATCCTGAACCGGATTGACCTTCGGTCACACTACCTGTATCTCCAGCTGATTGTACATTTACGTTAGGACCACTACCCGTGCTTGATGCGTTAGCGGTTGGATTGTTGTTTCCACTTGCATTTGCATTAGGGTTGTTGTTTCCACTTGCATTAGCGGTCGTGTTTGCATTTGCATCACTGCCGCTTGTGTTGGCAGCGGTACTGGTTGCATTCACGGGTTCTGAATTTTCAACTTCAGTGTCACCTGCTTTTGCCTTGTCTTTGTTATTGTTTGCATCGTTACCTGCCAGAGTATTCAAATCTGTTGCTGCTTCAGCTGGTGCTTCTAATGTTTCAGTTACGGGAGTGTCTTCTATTTCCACATTTGATAATGGGTTTAAAATGTCCACTCCATTGTTAATCTGATAGGTAGCTGCTACTATTCCAATAAGGGCTACAACTAAGAGAGATAATATAATTTTTTTATCCATTAATTTCACCATTATCTATTTTTTAGCAGTTTATCATAACTTGTCGTTATGTAGTTTCTATCATTATATTATATTTAGTAGTTTGGTATTATTATACCTTTATTAATTTTTCACATTAAATTCGGGAATTGCCTTGGTTTTTCTGATGTCTGTTATTATCGTTTTTGACTTTTGCTTTTCGGGATTTTCAACTTGGCTTAGTATGTCTTCAGCATATCGTTGTGCATTTTTGTACTTTGTAATTAATATTTTCAAGTCATCTATTGCATCTTCATCTCCACCTATCAGGCGTTCTTCTATGTTGTATAGTTCCGTGAATTCTTCACCGACCATGTGCATTTTTATTGTATCGGGCTTTATGAAGATTTTTATTTCAACTCCCTGTGATATTTCATAGTATTTTCTTGGTCTGCCTCGTTCTATTTTTTGGTATGTCGGATTGATTAGTCCTAGTTCTTCCATTGCCTTAAGATGACCTATGATTGCTTTTTGACCTACATTTAATTGTTCTGATAATTGACTAACAAATCGTGGTTCCTCTGTTAGTAATGCAAGTATGTCCCTTCTTGTTTTACAGCCTATCACATCTAATACGGCTTCTAAATTCATAATATCATCTTCTTTTATTTTATTCGTGCTCTTTTTTTATAATATATATTATGTTGCAGAATATATATAAATATTACCAAAGGTTACTAAAATATAGTAAAGTATAAATACTATTTAACATCAACTTAGTAATAGCAAAAAAATATTATTATAACTAATGGTAACTAAAATATCATAAAGTATATATAACAAAATGTAACTAAAATATTAAATAGAAAATAAATGTTTTATAACTCAGGGTAACTATAATAATTAAGCCCTTTAAAACAAACAAAGGAGTTAAGGGTGAATGAATGACAAAAGAAAAGAAAGAAAAAATCAATAAGGAAGATGAAGAAGTTCAAGAAGAAAAACAAACAAAGGAATCTGAAAAAACAGATGACAATGAAGACAAACTTCAAAAAAATGAAAAAACAGATGACAATGACAAACAGGAAGAAAAAGAAACAACACCTGATGAAATCATAGAACAACTTGAAAACCAAGTACAGGAATACAGGGACAAACTTCAAAGATCACAAGCAGACTTCGAAAACTTCAAAAAACGTTCAATAAAAGAAAAGCAGGAATTCGTCAAGTATGCCAATGAAGGTTTAATACTTAAAGTACTGGAGGCTTATGAAGACTTAGGACGAGCATTAGAGGTAAAAGAAGATAAAGATCTGCGTGAAGGAGTAGAATTAATCTATAAGAAAATGGATAAAATACTCAAGGATGAAGGAGTAGAGGAAATCGAAACAGAACATCAAAAATTCGATCCATACAAGCACGAAGCTCTAATGACACAGAAAAATGATGATTATGAAAACAATGAAATCATCCAAGACTTACAAAAAGGATATACATTAAACTCAAAAGTTATAAGATATTCAAAAGTAATAGTATGTAAAAAATAGATATAACAAAACAAAAATTTTTAAGCTAACAACATAATTCAAAAATAAAAATAAAAAAAATATAAGGTGATAATATGGCACAAGAAAAAGTAATAGGAATAGACCTTGGAACAAGTAACTCAGCAGCAGCTGCATTAATCAGTGGAAAACCAACAATCATACCAAGTGCAGAGGGAGCAACCCAATACGGTAAATCATTCCCAAGTTACGTGGCATTTACCGATGAAGGTGAAGTACTTGTAGGGGAACCAGCTAGAAGACAGGCAGTAACAAACCCTGAAAAAACAATAAGTGCAATAAAAAGACACATGGGTTCAGACTACAAAGTAAACATCAACGGTAAAGATTACACACCACAGGAAATCTCAGCATTAATCCTACAGAAAATCAAAAAAGATGCAGAAGCATTCCTCGGAGAACCAGTTAAAAAAGCAGTAATTACCGTACCTGCATACTTCGATGACAACCAAAGGACAGCAACAAAAGATGCAGGTAAAATTGCAGGACTCGAAGTGTTAAGACTCGTAAACGAACCTACCGCAGCAAGCTTAGCATACGGATTAGACAAAACAGATGAAGAAGATGTAAACATATTAGTATTCGACCTCGGTGGAGGAACACTCGATGTTACAATCATGGAATTCGGAGAAGGAATCTTCGAAGTAAAATCCACAAGCGGAGACACAAACCTCGGTGGAACAGACATGGATACAGCATTGATGAAATACATAGCCGACGAGTTCAAAAAAGAAAACGGTGTAGACCTACTCAACGATGACCAGGCAGCACAAAGATTAAGAGAAGCTGCAGAAAAAGCAAAAATTGAGTTGTCAACAACACTCACAACAGACATAAACCTTCCATTCATCACAGCAACACAAGCAGGACCATTACACTTAAACATGAACCTGTCACGTGCAAAACTTGAAGAAATCGTAGATCCAATCATCAAAAAATGTGGAGGACCAATCCAACAGGCAATATCCGATGCAAAAATGCAAAACAGTGACATAGACAAAATAATCCTCGTAGGTGGACCAACAAGAATGCCATCAATACAAAAATATGTTGAAGGGGTAGTAGGTCAAAAAGTAGAACGTGGAATAGACCCAATGGAATGTGTAGCAAGCGGAGCATCCATCCAAGGTGGAGTACTTGCAGGTGAAATAGATGACCTTGTACTTTTAGATGTAACACCATTATCATTAGGTATCGAAACAATGGGTGGAGTAGCAACAAAACTCATAGACAGAAACACAACCATACCTACCAAGAAAAGTCAAATCTTCACAACAGCAGCAGACAACCAGCCAAGCGTAGACATTCACGTAATTCAAGGTGAAAGACCAATGGCAAACGACAACACCACACTTGGAAGATTCCAACTTGTTGGTATCCCACCAGCACCAAGAGGAACACCACAAATTGAGGTAACATTCGACATAGACGCCAACGGTATAATAAACGTAACAGCAACAGATAAAGGTACAGGAAAAGAACAGCAAATAACAATCACTTCAAGCAACAAACTCTCAGATGAAGAAATTGAACAAAAAGTAAAAGAAGCAGAAGCACACGCTGAAGAAGATAAAAAACGTCAGGAAGAAATCGAAATCAGAAACAACGCTGACAGCCTAGTATACACTGTCGATAAAACAATTGAAGAATTAGGAGATCAACTGGCAGAAGACAAAAAAGAAGACCTTAAAAACAAACAGAAAGAAGTGCAGGATGCAATAGAAGCAGACAACATAGAACAAATCAAAGAAAAAACAGAAGTTCTTGAAAAAACCATTCATGAAATAAGTGCAGAAATTTATCAACAAGCAGCACAGGCTCAACAGGCACAACAGCAGGCTCAAGCTCAACAGGACGCAGGAAACACTCAATCAAATGATGATGACACAATAGATGCTGACTTTGAAAAACAATAAGTACACGCCATGTTTAAAGCCTAAACACTGTTTGGTTAAACAATAACATTATCACATTATAAGTTTAAAAAAAACTAGAAATATTGAAGTTAACACCTTCAATATTACATCCTTATATATACTAATCTGAAGTGGGCACATATGGATTATAATAAAGATTATTATCAAATACTGGAAATTAATAGGGATGCTGATAAGGATACTATTAAAAAATCATATAAACGACTGGCCCTTAAATATCATCCAGACGTAAACGATCACCCGGATGCTGAAGAAAAGTTCAAGGAATTAACAGAGGCATACGCAGTATTGTCTGATGATGAGAAAAAAGCCCAATATGATCTCTACGGATACAAGGCTATAAGTAAATTTACCCAGGAGGACTTAATAAAAAGTGTAAACTTGGACAACGTCTTCAAGGGAGTCAAATTCATAGCAGAGCTGGAAAGAGATTATGGCTTAATAACGGGGCTTGTAGGAATGCGTTTGGGAAAACGGAAAACATCCAAGGTTATAGGATATGCAAGTAAAATATTGCTTGGTAAAAGTGTATTAAGTACGGTACTTAGTCATACAAGAAAAGATAATGATACGGGATATAAAAAATTTTAACTCCAAATAAATCGTAGAATTGAAGACATAAATTATACTTTGACACTCTATTAAAATTGTATAGCTATAAAAACAACATTAAATAAAAATATATTCAAGAATTATAATAGGGTAAAAAGGTAAATTCTATTATCAGTTTAATAGAATTTAATTAACTATTTTTTTTAAAAAAATTATAAAAGAGGTAAATTTAATGGCAGAAAAAAGAGATTATTATGAGGTTTTGGGCGTTGACAAGAACGCTGATCAAAAAACCATAAAGAAAGCATATAGAAAGCTTGCAATGAAATATCATCCTGACGTGAATGATGCACCTGAGGCTGAAGAAAAATTCAAGGAATTAAGTGAAGCATACGGAGTATTATCCGATGATGAAAAAAGACAGAGATATGATCAATTTGGACATGCAGGAATGGACGGATTTACTCAAGAGGACATATTCAACAATATAAACTTTGAAGACATCTTCCGTGGCTTTGGATTTGGAGGTCAATCTCAGGGTGGATTTGGAAGCATATTTGACCTATTCGGTTTTGGCTCAGAAACAGGTCGCGGACCGTCACGGGGGTCAGATATACAGAAAAATATAGACCTTACGCTTGAGGAAGTGGCAACGGGACTGTCAAAGGATTTTGACATAACCCACAAGAAGGAGTGTCCACATTGTCATGGATCCAAGGCAGAACCCGGCAGTGATGTAAAAACATGTACTCAGTGTAGCGGTACGGGACAGGTAAAACAGGTACAAAACACACCGCTTGGACAATTTGCCACAGTTTCGCCATGTCCGCAATGTCGTGGTGAAGGACAAATCGTTGAAACACCATGTAGCGAGTGTCATGGAGTGGGACTTAAAACCACTACCAACAAGATATCCATAAACATACCTGCTGGAGTAGAGACAGGTACAAGACTACGTGTGGCAGGTGAAGGGGATGATGGATTGAATGGAGCTCCGGCAGGAGATCTATATGTTACAATAAGAGTCTTGAAGCATGACATATTCGAAAGAAGCGGACAGGATTTATACTATGACCTGCCAATAAGCTATGTGCAGGCATGTCTTGGTGACAAGGTAGACGTACCGACCATAGACGGCGTTGCAAAACTCACAATACCTCCGGGTACACAGTCTGAAAGCACATTCAAGCTAAGAAATGAAGGATTGAAACATATCCGATGGGATAACAAGGGAAATCTCTACGTCACCGTTAAGGTGGTTGTACCTAAGAAACTTAGTGAAAAACAGAAGGATATCCTTGAAGAGTTCGCTAAGGAAAGTGGAGAGGAAATATCCCAAGTTAAACAGGGATTCTTTGACAAGGTTAAAGAATCATTGAACAAATAATCTCCCTCCATTTGCCTCTTTTTATAATAACTATTTTTTTAAATTGAACTACTTGATTTTTACTTTCATAACAGTGTTGTCTATGAATATCCATTTCTTGGACTATGAATTGACTTTAAGGTATTGACTTTAATTATTCCAATCTGTAGCACTTAACTGATTTTAACAGAAACAATAATATTTAATAATTCTAGATATAATATAATTGATTATAGATATGATAATTTTTCTATGAATGGGGTATAGTATTAAAATTAATGAGGGATATTATGATAATTGATGAGGCCGATGTGAAAATCAATTTAATGTGTAAGGATAATCTACATAGTAATCTAAAATTATGTGAAGTTGAAGAGTTTCTTTCAGGGTATAAACAAATTCATACGAATATGAAGGCACGTCAAATGATAAAAATAGATGAAACATCAATCTCATTCAGCGGTGATGCAAATCAGAACGTCTTCTATCCATACGTATATAAGACCAGTGAGGGCAATGACAAGTGGATACTTTTCATGAAGGATGATGTCGAGGGATACGCTTTATACAAAAATCCACAAACAGAAAAGATGCAGCTGGCATGGTATCATAGAAAGCTTGATAAACCATTAACGCCTGAAGAGGAGGAAAAAATAATCACATGTTATGTCCCTAAAAAAAATAGCAAAAGATAATTAATTACTCATTACTAATATAATAATAAGAAAAGAAAAGTAAAAAATAAAATAATTATTTTAAATTAACTTAATATATAGGAGATTATAATTTGTACGACGCAGAAGTATTAGTTGTAGGATGTGGAAACGTATTATTTAAGGATGATGGATTTGGACCACTAACAGTACAGCAGATAGAAGAAAATGAGAAGAACAGACCTTTGCCAAGTAATGTCATGACGATAGATGCGGGAACAAGTGCACCTCATTATCTATTTAGTCTGCCGAATCCAATGTGGAAAAAGATAATCATACTTGACATTGCAGATTTTGAAGGAAATGCCGGAGACATTAAAAAATTATCCAAGGAAGACGTGCCTGTAGGCAAATATCAGGATCCCCACTCATTATCAGTAGTAGACCCTCTTGATGACTTGGAAGAGGTAGAAATAGTTATCATAGCATGTAAACCTGAAAGAATATCATCACCATTTGTCGAGTATGGATTAACCGAAAGTGTTGAAAAGGCAATACCTAAGGCCATTGACATGGTATATGAAGAAGTAATTATATAATCTTCTTCCGAAGCTATTTTTTTAGAATTTTTTGATTATTGTCATATCGTATATTTTTTCAATTATTTCTGAGAGTGTGCAACAATTATGGCTATACAACCTATTTTTTTCATGTTTTAAGTTATCTATTCTGGCACTATCGATATTTCATTTCTACTTTTGTATAGTTTTTAACTATTTCCGACATTTTATCGTATATTTGTTTTAAAAAAGCATTTATTCTCATCAAGCAAGGTCCTATTCGTTATTTTAAGCTTTTTATTGCAACTTCTTGATTGATATTGCTGTTATTAAATTCTATATATTTTCCCGTAATCTTTTGTTTATGTTTATTTTTACAGCCGATAGAAAATGCTATCATATATGAGGGATATACTAATACATAGAACATTAACAAATAATCAAGGTGTAATCAAATGGATATAAATACAATAACTCCCGTAATAACTCAATTTAATAATTTTATCGATTCATTAATTGAAGATTTCAAACAATATAATCTTGATGAAGAAACACTGGCATTTTTAGTGGGAAAGACAAGAAACTTCATCAGTTTTTCCGAGTTAACCTTACTTAACGTGATTTTCGGTATTTTGGATAAATTGGAAGCTGCAGGCTTTGACTTCAATGATGAGATTCAGGCGGCAAGAAATATAATTAACCAAATATTTGAAAACATAAACAATTCGTTGGACATCATATTGCCTGAAGAAGAAGAACAGGAGGGGCATGTTCACGATCATGGCCATCATCATCACCACCATCATCATATAGATGTTGAAGCAATACAGGAAGATGTTGACAAGATAATTGCCAACTTGGAAGTATTGAAGAATCTAATCGGTGATATAGCAAATATGGTGCTGCTGACATTAAAATATCAGGCTAAAGAAATCGATGAAATATTATTCAAAAAGGAATATGAATGCTTTAAGGATGATATGAAAAACTTCACAGAAGAGTTTGAAAAAGAGGAATAATCATTAAACCCCTTATCATCTTTTAAAAGTAATAAAACTTATTTTTTTTAATTATTTTTTCTCTACATTTTTTCTTTGAAAGTTATTGTATAACTTCGTAAACAAGTCGGGATTAAAAGTGTTTTTTTCATTTTCATAATCATTAATCATACATACCTCCGTTGATTTGATTGTATCGATAGTGCATATCCAATGACTTTTAACCTCTTTTCTAAATGAGTTTTGAAGCAAATTTTTATTGTTATATGTTACAATCCATTTTCCGGAGTCTTTCTCGAATTTTATAAGGTTTTTATAGCTGTGGGTGTGATAAATGTAGTCATCCGAGTATTGGATGCTATATACTTTATAATCTTTTCCCAGGTCCTTTTGAATCATTTGGGTGTATCGGTCATTTTTTCTAAAGTCTGCTCTTACAAGGCTTGACTTGGCAAGTATGACGTGGTTTACTCCCTCTTCTGTTATGTTTAACGGAAGTTGTCCCTTATTCCATTGAAGAGCTAGTTTTACCAATTCCCGTATCTCTTCAGGATTTTTCTTTTTTTCTTTTATTAGTTTATAACTAAGCTTTCCATACTTACAGAGCTTGTAATACTTTAGTTTTTCTTTACCGTTTTCACTGGATAGTATTTCCAATTCTTCGTTTGAGTACTCCTTCGTGTTGTCGTTAAATAATTCCCGTATGATGGTGGTCGTGAAGCGTTTTTCTTCCAAGTCATCAAATGAGGAGTATCTGATATTAGTCACTATCCTTTCTATTTCATCCCATTCAATATAATAGTTCTTGTCCTTGGTGGTGGTGACCTTTATGTTGTCTTTGCCTATTCCCGATATCAATCCTCTTTTATAGTACTCCTTATGTTCGATTATCTCGGATTTGACCTTTGAGAAGTTTTCGTCAAGGTTAAATTTCCGGGGAACATATGAAAGGTTATCCAGTACGATATCTTCAAATAACCATGATAGTAATGAAAGTATTATTCCATTGATGATTTTTCCCTGTTTATAATTATTCAAGGCATTCTCTATTTCCTTCCAGGAATAAAAGTTATTTTCTATCTTCACATATTTTTCTCCAATTCCCTTGATAACAAGACCATCTGATAGGCTTTTTGATTTAAAGTCATTTTTATGTTCAATGACATAGCTTTTAATTTCATTAAAATCATCATCGAGGTTATACTGTAATCTTTCTACTTCCATGATATCATGTCCTGAATTAATTATGTTATAATTATGATTGGAGTAATATTAAAATCTTTGTAAAAGCAACAATTCGAAAAATAGGTTTAAAGGGGAGGTTATACTGTTGTTACTTGACAACCCTCTTTTTCTATGATGATTGTATGTTCGGTTTGAGCTACCATTCCATCGGTTCTTTCCTTAAGGGCTGCATACGGATAAATCGCACGACTTGTAATAAGAGGTCTCATTGCCCTGTTAAGGCTTCTTGCATCATATTCATCAAGGAAGCATCTTTTGGAAAATGGGAAGTACTTGTTCTGGGTTGATATCCGTTTAAGTAATTTCTTGGCGTCGGGCTGTCTTAAAGGCCTTGGCCTTAGGTATGAATAGATATGATGTTGTGGCATGTCACCCACTTCACCTATGCCATTTGTAGCAAATGGTTCGATTGCCACGTGATCTCCTTCCTTAAGTTCATGGTCATTGTTTTCAGGATAGTTGGGGATGGACAGTCCTGCATGTAGGTTGTTTTGTTCAAGGCTATGGCCAGCGAGGTTAACGATTGGATTATATCCCTTTGCATGCATGGTGTCCTGTACGGTTTTTCCTATCTCTTTAAGGGTTACTCCCTCTTTGAGCATGCTGATGACATTTTCCAATGCACTGCTTGAGGCATCTATAATTTTTCTTCTTTCCTCTATTTCATCATCTGACACCTCTTGAAGTCCATCATCCAATCTTCCAGGCATATTAAGGGGTTTTCCATCCTCATCAAAGGGGTCTGCATTGTCTCCTTCAATTATAACAGTTACAGCCGTATCGGATATGTAACCATCCACTTCTGCACCCAAGTCAATTTTAACAATATCTCCATTGCACAGTAAAGTGTCATCATTTGGATCAGGAGTGTAATGTGCTGCTATCTGATTGATTGAGAGGTTACATGGAAATGACAATCCGGCACCGGTACTTAGTATTTCACTTTCAATCCAGTCAACCAGATCATATGCTTTCATTCCAGCTTTAGCTTTTTTTGCAGCCTCTTTACGTACTTTAGCAGCAATTCGTCCTGCTTCTTCATATTTTTCTTGCATCTTATCACTATCTAATAATTTTTTTGACTAAAATTTACTTTCGATATTCTATTTTAAGATATATTTTTCATCTTACTTAATATCATGGATTATATTTCAATACTATTAAGTTGATGTGTTTTTCTAATTAATTACTTAAAAATATATTAACTTGTAAATCAAATAATATATATTATTGTAATTTAATGTATGGAGGTAATCTAATGGATATGATATTTACTCAAGATCAATTACTCATATTAATCTTATCAGTTATATTCTTAATTTTAGTCATAGTCATTGTAGTTGAATGGCGTAAAGCAACGGTATCTAAAAATAACATAGTTTTACTGGAGAAAAAAGCTGAACTTAAGAAGATTGAACTTGTAGAGAAGGACTTGGAAACCAAACGTATGAAAGATAGTTTAACTGAGTTATCCGAGGAAGATCAGCAAAAACTTAAAAACATCCGTTCAAACACATCTGAAATTATGGCTAAGGTTGGACTTTTAAGTACACAAGTTAATGAGAAAGTAGAACAGTTAGAAGCTAAAAGTGAACTCTTAAAACTACAAAAGTTAGAAAAAGAACTTGAAAAGAAAGAAGCGGAACTAGAAAAATCTCTTAATTAAGGTGATTGAATGGAAGCGGCTACCACGCTAGCGGTAATTATACTGATAGTGGCAATATTGATATTGATTTATTATTATCTTCAGGCTACAAATAATCCTGTCTATCGGGATATTCATGAACATGCAGAGGGTTTTACGGCCAGAGTATCACAGGAAGAGTATATTGCCAATATATCTGACAAGGTTAATGATATAAGTGGCAAATTCAAGGATAGAGTTCAGGATGAAGATGATGAGGAGCATGTATCTAAGACGGATTTGATGTCCAAGAAGATATCTCAATTCATTGATGAACAGAGTGAACAGGTAATTAATGACTGGGATTTAGCCACTAATAAGGATATTGATTCATTGTTGGAAAAATATGAATTGATTGAAAACGATTTAAATGAATATAAGGAATCCAATGATAAACGTGTGGATTCGTTAGAAGAAAGAGTTAATAAGATTAATGAAGAATTAAAACAATTAAATGATTAATTCTTTCTAAAAACACTATTTTTTTTAATAAAAAATTATGGTAACATTTATATATTACTTAGAACTTAAATAATAATAGCTCTTAATAAGAGTGACTATTTTATTCTAATAGCAGGGTGGGGTAGTCTGGTGATCCCGCGGGGCTCATAACCCCGAGAGCCCTAGTTCAAATCTAGGCCCTGCTACTATTTTAATTTTAACTTTAACTTTTTTGGTAAGTTGGTGTGCAGTTAACGGTTTAATTTCAAACTGAGGAAACTCCATCCACCATTAATAACCATGATGTTCTTAATTGACATACACTAAGAAGTGTGACACTGATATAGAAACGATACGATAGGACTAAACGAAGGCTATAATGAATGATGCAATTGGGTTGACTAGCTTTAACATAGTTAATCGGTGAGACGATCTAATCCATGGGGTGCAAGAGTAAATAGTCATTTGACAAGGTAACTTGCTTAGATTAATACTGCATAGAAACATGAGATGGGTTACTACCAACATGCCAAAAATGTTAGAGTAATATTTTTTTTGATTTTCATTTGACCTTTTTTGGTTGTGTATTTTCAATTAGTTATTTTTAATCTTAGGAATTTATCATCAGTGAATAATTTCATAATAATAATTTGGATTTTTGCTTGATTTATCTTTGATATTAAAACAAATAACTTTCATGACATAAAATCAGTATTATTGTAAATATAACAATCATATCTTCTTTTTTCCTTTGTTATATTATATAATTATTATGTTAGATGTACTATTTATTTTAAACTAGTATTAAAAGTATTTATGTGATATACGGTGGAAATAAAAAATTATATTATCCTATTAACCTGAATTCAAAAAAATATGCACTTTTTAATATTAGTTAAATGATTAATTTATACTATTAGCCTAACTGCTATTGAAAAATTTTTAATTCCAATAGTATATACCAATACATTTTTGAATAATAAATTAATCCTTAACTTATTCATAATAATTGAAAAAAAAGGCATATATTTATATATTATTACAATAATAATTATAATTATCAATAAAAAAGGAGATATGATACAGATGGCAACTTTACCAAAAGCACCTGTAAAAAGAATTATTGAAAGTGCAGGAGCAGCAAGAGTAAGTGACGAAGCAACAATAGCTTTAGCTAATGTTTTAGAAGACGCTGCAGCAGATATTGCTGAAAGAGCTATCAAATTAGCTAAACATGCTGGTCGTAAAACTATCAAAGCAGAAGATATTGAATTAGCAGTATAATTTTGCAGGTAGTCAATTGATTTAAATAGGGTAGGTTTTTACAACCTACTATTATTTATACTTATTATCTCTATTTTTAAAACGTTTACCGTTACTGTTTTTTTATCAAATATATTCCATTATCTGTTTTTCATCATTCAATTTCTGAAAATTGTCTCATTAGATTGCATTTTAATCCAATGTAACGACAATAGGTATATTAACACAATCCTATGCTATTATTCTGAGTCATTCAACCATCCAACCACCGCACACTGGCCCATGGATACACTACCATCACCACAGCATGTTTTTTCATGCTGAATAAATTCGTAACCCTCTTTTTGCACACATTCCTTAACAATTCTGGATATGTACTCATTATAAAATACGCCACCCGTGGCACCGATCTTATCAACATCATAGGTATCTGCCGTTATCAAGGCAACATCACTAATGCTTTCGGCCAATGCCTTCTGTGAAGCACGTGCTATTTCACAGCTTGGAACGCTACTTCTTATTAGTTCCAATACATCAAGCAAAAGGCTGCTTGTATCTATAACTACACGTTTATCAATAACTTCCTTATCAAGTGTTATATTTATCAGGTCACTTGCCTTCTTGGCGGTACTTTCCAGTTTCATGGAGCATTCCCCTTCATATCCGCGTGATTTACTTATCCTTAGAAGTACACTGACACTGTCAAGCACACGTCCCATACTGCTTGTGTATGACGTGTTGAATTTATTCTCCAGTTGTTTCAGGGTCATGTCAATTTCCTTATCACCATACTTGAAGAAATCCGAATACTCGTTTTTCATAATGCTTCTTAACTCTTCTGCTTCCATTACATCATAGAGTATTCCCATGGCCATACGTATGGGATACTTGGTGCTGATATCTCCACCGGGCATGAGTTGCATTTTAAGTCCCCCGGTATTTACGTACTTGCCTGTACTATTGACATAGAGTACTTCTCCACCCCATATGGTAGTGTCTTCACCGTAACCTACACCATCGGCAGCTATAACAACCATTTCATCCTCATTGTGTTCAGCCATCAGACTTGCCGCATGTGCATGGTGATGCTGTACGCCAACCAATGGTATTTCATGTTCCTTTGACAAATCCTTTGCAAGTTTTGTAGTATTGAAGTCAGGATGCATATCACATGCAATATAATCCAACCTTGAAGTTTTGGTAAGATGCAAGAGGTGGTCTATGGCATTTTCCATAAATTCAAGCGTTCTGATTTTTGACGTGTTACCTATGTGTTGTGACGGATAACACTTGCCCTCTTTAAGTATGGAAAATGTAACGTCAAGTTCAGGACCTACTGCCAGTATATTATCCGTTATGTTGATATCCGTAAAGTCAAACGGCTTCGGAACATATCCTCTGGAACGTCTGATAAAGGCGGGTGAATTGTTTCTAAAACGTACGACACTGTCATCACAGCGATTAAGTATCTTTCTGTTATGTAAAAGGTAATAATCAGCAATTCCATCTAATTTATTTACAATATCGTTATTGTCAATTAGCATCGGATCACCAGGCATGTTTGCGGATGTCATCACATATGCTTCTTCCAAAGTATACTTGAACAGCAGATGGTGAAGTCCAGTATACGGTAGCATTACTCCCTGATTATGAAGTCCCGGCGAAAGGTTATCTGCCAGGTTGTAATCCTCACTCTTATCAAGCACTACAATCGGTCTTGCAACGGATTCAAGCATCTGTTTTTCATCATCGTTATAATCGACAAATAATGATGCTGTTTCAATATCGGGACTCATACATGCAAATGGCTGGGTCTTTCTACCAAGACGTTCTCTTAAAGTTTCTATAGCATCCTCCGTGGATGTCTTGCATACAAGGTGTGTTCCTCCAATACCCTTAATTGCCAGTATATTGCCCTCATCAATTAACTTGCTTGTCTCTTGAATGGCATCACGTGATTCTATTCTTTCATCCTTATACAGGTACACTTCAGGTCCACAGTCGGGACAGCATGTGGCCTCGGCATGGTATCGTCTGTTAAGGGGGTTGCTGTATTCCTCATTGCAGAAATCACATAACGGAAATTCATCCATGGTCGTGTTTTTCCGGTCATAGGGTATCTTATCGATTAATGTAAATCTTGGACCACAATCGGTACATGCGGTAAATGGATAATAATAATGTTGATCTTTGTCGTTTAATATTTCAGCCAGGCACGTTTCACATATGCTCATGTCCGGTGGTATAACAGCAGATCCGGATATCCTGTCACTGCTTTTTATTATTGTAAAATCAGCATATTTGTCCTTTTCTGTCACTTTATCCTGTATATCTACCTGGATATTGTTTATCTGGGATTGTACTGGTTTATGTTCATAAAGTTCATCTACGAATAAGTTGATATCATCATATGGTCCTTGTATAAGTATTTCAACAATGTTGCCCATGTTACGTACGTATCCTGTCAGATTCATTAGCTTTGCCAGCCGGTATACTGTTGGCCTAAAACCTACTCCCTGAACGATTCCTTCTACTAGTAAATATCCATTATATTCATCCATCATATACAACCCCTTTATTTCTTGAATATATTTTTATACTTCTAAATTAATAAATAATATTTACTTATTTAATTTTGGTGTTAATTTTTATGAAAGATATATTAAAAAATCTACTTGATGGAAAAATCAGTGTCGATGAGGCTGAAAGTCAACTAAGGGTTAACGAATTTCAGGAGTTAGGGGATAACGTTAAATTTGATACACATCGCAAGCAACGTGTAGGTGTTTGTGAAGCAGTATACTCCAAGGGCAAAACGGATGATGACCTGGTAAACATAATCAATAATGTTGAATTTAAGGATAATCTAATAATAACAAGACTCGATGAAAGTAGATTTAATAGAATCAAAAATCAATTTAATGACAATGTGCTAGAAAAATTAACTTTTTACAAGGAAGCATCTATATTAACCATCAATAAAAAAGAAATTGAAAAGAAAAATTTGTCCGTAGGAATAATTACGGCAGGAACAGCCGATGTGCCTGTAGCACAGGAGGCACGAATCACAATAGAACAATCAGGATACAATGCCATAACAACATATGATGTGGGCATAGCCGGAATACACAGGCTTTTGAATAAAATCTCATTTTTGGTTGAAAATGAAGTGGATGTAATAATAGCAGTGGCTGGAATGGAGGGGGCATTGCCATCAGTAGTGGCAGGACTAGTTGACATACCCATAATAGCAGTACCGACATCCACAGGTTACGGTGTTGGAGAAAAAGGATTTACGGCACTATTTGCAATGCTGCAGTCATGTGCACCTGGAATATCCGTTGTAAATATTGATAACGGATACGGAGCGGCAGTAAATGCAATAACCATACTCAACCAGATAGATAAGCATAAATGAGGGATTTTTTAAATAAAATCAGTAGTAATTTTTTTGCTTTCAGAATTGAAGAGTAAATCTTTGACAAAGAGCAAGTAATCTAATCTTGTAATTGTCAATGTAAAAATGTGATAAAAACAGTATTTAAAAGTATAATGGGGTCACAGGGATTTGAACCCCGATCCTGGGATTTCTCTTGTCTCAGCACTCCAATTGATCATCATCGGTATGCCTCAGTGTGCGCACTTTCTTCAAAGACAACTGGAGTCCCAGATGATGCCAGGTTACACCATAACCCCATCGCGTGTATCGTATCGTACCAAGACTTCAACGAGAAACTAGGATTATATATTACTATATTTAAAGTAGTATATAAGTTTTGTGATGATTTTTTTTGATTTGCATTAACTTGAGTTGTGTAGGATAATTATATTTGATAGTGGTTGTGTTGTATTTTTTTGTTCGTTATATTCAATCTATATGAAGTAAAAAAGTAAAACATGAAAAATAAATTGGGGGATAGGATAAGAGAGGACAATCCTCTCTTATTAAACGTGTTTATGCTGTTATGGTTAAGGTTTTTACATCTTCAAGTTTATCATAATTTGTTGATGTGAAGACTGCTGTGATGTTGTAGTCTTTGGCTTTCATGTTCTCTGGTAGTGTGTATGTTGTGTTTGCTTGGTTGTTTTCTTATATACTATAGTTATTTTTCTTGTGGGTTATATTGTGTTAAATGGATATGTTGTTTATTTCTTTTATTTTATTAAAATCATCATCGAATGAGAGTATGTCGGTTATTCCCTCTTTTTTCATGGATAAAATGATTAGCCAGTCACTATAGTTGATTGTATAATCATATTTTTTATATAATTTGATTGCTTTTTTGTAGTCGTTTTCGCTTACAAAAATTATTTTATCCATGGCTAATAGAAATGAGATTATTTGTTCTCTTTTTCCATCATAATATGGTTTTGTCAATTTATAGAGTACTTCATTTAACACTATGTTGTTTATTGCTTTTGGTATTTTATCAATGTCTGGAATAGTTTTTATAATTTTTTCTGCTGATTTGTTTCTTTTATACTCTTTTTTATTAAATAGTGCTATGATAAAACTGCTATCTAAAAATACCATTTAACATTTACCTCCTATCATAGGATCCATTTTTCATTTAAACAGTCTATTTCATCTGGTGATTCGACTATTCCAAGCATATCACTAAGTTTAACATTGCTTTCTTTATCACTTTTGTTTTTTTCAACAATTTCTTTAATTTCATCCATTGTTAGCTTATTTTTATCTGAAACTATTTCAAATGTATCTTCATCCAAATCATCTAATTCTGTATTTGGATCATTTATGTTTATATTTAATGTTTTTGCAATGTCATCAATAGTTTTCATATTACCATTATTTTTTTCTTCATTTAATCCATTTAAAATGTATATATTAGCTAGTTCTTTTTGGGTAATTCCTAATTCTACACTTTTAAGCTTTAGTTGTCTTTGAATATCAAGATCAATTCGTATTGTAGCATCCATAATTATATCAACTCTATATCTATTTAGTTTGATATATAGTATATTATTGTAGATTTATATACTTTACCACAATAACACAATGAGTGGGTATTAGACAAAACTCTTAAATTTCTTGTTTTTAACTATAACCTTATAGTATGGGGGCTTGTTGAAAACGTGGTTGGAACTTCAAATAATATAACAGGTTATTAATTAATAATATTTGCCAATCATCAATCAATACACCAATATAACTGCCTATAAAAAGGTAATATGAATCCCTTTTTTTTCATGATTTGTCATATTCAAAAACAGACCTTACTCTGTGGAATTGTAATGTTAAATGATTATTTTTTTGCTGTTTAAAAAAAGGATGTGTATGGGGTTGTTGTTGAGTTTGGGGTTGCTTTTTTTTAATATGTTGTGTTAATTTTTTTGATGGTGTTATGTGTTGTATTTTAGTTCGGTATACTAATTAGATAACGAAGTAAAAATTTGGAATAATAAAAGGGGTATTAGAATCAGAATAGGGAGGGAGTGTAAAAGAGTTAATACTCTCTTATTTTATCATTTATGCTGTCATGATTAATGTTTTGACATCTTCTAAGGGATTGTAGTCGTAGAAATTAATGGGCTGTTCGGTTGTGTTTTTTAGCTTTGATAGTTCAGGTTATGTGTAAGTTAGGTTTACTTGGTTGTTAATGATTTTAACATAGCGTACTTTAACATTATGTATTCAATGATCTTATAATTGTTTGGAATCGTTAGACAACAGGGATATTGTTGATAAAATAAAAAAAATTATTATGGATTTCTAAGTCTAATTTATAGGCAGGGTTGAAGTATTTTCTTATAGGTATCTTTAAATACTATCACATTTATAATAATTAGTAGAAGAAGTTTACAAGCAAGATTCTTCATTCACGTAATGTTGTATAAGACCTGTTTTATTTTCAATAAAATGGGTTTTATTTTTTACAACATTTAATCAAAAGCTATTTCTTATGAATTTTTAATACAATATTTCATTAATTGTAATACTATTTATATTACTTTATATAAAAATATTTTATGTAAATTTACTCTTAAACCATATCCTCCAAAGGGATTAATTCAACGTGAGAATTATTGCCCGTGACCTCAAGGGAGGTGAGAATATGAGGGGTTTTGCTTGTAAACACCAGTTATTAACATTGATAACTCTTGTTATAATATTTTTTCCTGAGATAATGAGTATATTACTCTTATATATCATTTTATTGATATGTTAATAAGTCATAGGAAATTGCAGTAACTCGATGATGAATGAAGCCAGTAACAAGACCGTTGAACGTGAGGAATGATTCTGGTAAATTTACATTCACCTCCCCTATCTGGAAGACACCTTCGACTTTTTACATACATTGCTTAATATTTGAGTGAATTGAAGTATTCCCTCATGAATAGGTTCAAAAAGATCATTACATGTCGTATATTGATATAATTAAAGTTACTTATTTTTTACTTCGTTATATCTGCAAATAGCGGAGTGGAAAAAATAAAAAAATAACTTTCTAGAAAAAATCTGCAACAAAAAAAAATAGACACACTATATGCATGTTAAAAAAAGGGAAGGGATTAAAAGAGAGAAGAAACTCTCTCATATATAATTTATGCTGTAACGGTTAAAGTTTTCGTATCCTCCAAGCGGTCATAGTCACTTGATATGAAAGTAGCTGTGAGGTTGTACTGTTTAGCCTTCATATCACTTGGTAATGTGTATGTAAAGTTTACCTGATTATTGGATACTTTGGCATAGATTACCTTGCCGTTAGAGTCTTTGACTGTTTTGCCGTTGATTTTGAAGACTACCTTACCATTGTTGATGACATTGTTACCATCTGTTAGGGTTGCTGTGAGTGTGATTGTTTCTCCAGCACTGGTGGTTATGTCTTCTGTTGTGATTGTTGGCTCTGTTGTGGTTATTGTTATTTCTGTTTTTTCGCTGGTCATCTTTTCAAGGTCACTTGAACCTGAGTATACGGCTTGTATGGTTGTGCCTTCTTTTGCCCAGCTTTCAGGTACTTCAAAGTCTTCAATAGTTGCCGTACCGTTTACTATCTTTGCATAGATTACTTTGCCGTTGGTGTTTTTTAGTGTTTTTCCGTTTACTTTGAATGTGATTTTTCCTTTGGTGATGTTTGTTGCTACTGTTTGTGTGTTTTCTGTTCCGTAGTATATGCTTGCTGTTATTGTGGTGGTTGTGCCTGCTGTGAATTCGGTTGTGTCTACTTTGAGGAAGTATTGTTTATCCGGTACTGGTTGGTTGTTTTGTACTGTGTTATTCTTTCCGGAGTCACTTACTGATTCGTCTCCTAGTCGTCCTGGGGTTACGAGGTAGTTGTTTTCTACTGTTGTGTTTTGTGTGGTTTTATCTATGAGTATTGTGTAATTGTAGTTTGTTGTGATGTTGTTTGTTGTGACATTTAGTGTGTTTTGTTCTTGGGTGTATATTCCGGTGTATGTTGAGTTTATGTTGTTGTTTGTTACTGTTACGTTGTATCCTCTTCCTATGTATACTCCTGTGGTTCTTGCTCCTAGGTAGTCGACTGTTGATCCGCTGATGCTTGTTCCGTTTACTGTGAGGTTGTTGTTGTTGATTTGTATGTTTAGTCCGATTACTCCGATTGCCATTGCGGTATCGCCGGTTGCGTTGAAGGTGTTGTTTTCTAAGAGAATTACTAAATGGGTTATGAAATCGAAGAGAATTATTATTCAGTGATGGAGGGTATCACAGTTCTTACTGAAAGTAAACGGCTAAGATAATAAGGGGTGATTTAAAAAGCAGCATAAAAGCTGAAGGAATTAAAGTGTCCGAAAATATCGGACAGTAAAAATTCCTACAAGTGAGGGTAAACTGCGTTGATAATTATTGTATAATACCTTCTTTTATTTTGAGAAGGAGGTATATATTTCTTATATTTTAATAATCTTAATGAACAATGTGTAATATTATCGGTATATGGAATCACGGTAAAAGATGTTGAAAATCATAAGTCCCCTTAAATTCATTATAAATCATTATTATATATGTGATTTGCGAGTAGGATTATCCGATTTAATAACTTAAGTATTGGCAGTGATGTTTTTTACAGATTAACGTATAAATTTAATTTTTGAGCAATCCTGAGTAACATCACTAAAAAAAGTTTTAAAGAGTATGAACTCTTTTATTTCTTGTTTCTTTTGACAACAACCTTTTCGGCCCTGATTTGTGGAGGAATGGTGTTTGTAGGATCACCTACCGTGTACACGTCTATCCGTGAGCCGGTCTTTATAGCACTGATGTTAGCCTCTACCTGTTTGTTGTCCTTGTTTTCTATAAATATCTTAGTATCGTTTCTTACTATAATTGACATATTTGATGTTTTGTTTGTCTCATCTGTTATGTAGAATGTTCCAAGCGTATTGTTTGTAAGTGTTGGACTTCCAGTAGTGTTTCCAATCACTTTAACATCTGATATGTCTGGCAGCTGGTCCATTGTAGCATAATATGTTCCAATGACAAAGCCTGCAAGAACAACCAATATTATTATCATTTGCAAAGGCGAAAGTTTCATATTAATCCCTTAATCTTTATTATTTTAATATATGTATCTTATGATAATTATATTTATTTATAAATATTTATAGCCGTTAAAATAATCTCTTTAATCAGTCTATTTTTCCTATATATGTGGCATAAAATCCATCGGTATCAGCATAAACTGGTTTAAATCCGAATTCCTTTGATTTTTCCATGGCATCCTGAATATATTGTCTTCCCCATGCGGTTATGGCCGCTCCACATTCCTTCTTGTACCACCGGAATCTGGAATAACCGTATGCTCCATACATCGAGTTGGCCAATCTCTTAAGTCCCTGTTGTTCAAAGTCAAGTGCCTTTTTCTGTTCTGGTTTTGTCTCTGTTTTCATCAATCTCTTTATCCGCTGTCTTTCATTCAATATTTCACCGATAAGTGATGGTATAAATCCCTTAGGTTCTTTTTTGAACTTATATCCGTTCTCCGGACATTCATAGTATTCGTCTGTTGATAAACCTTCTCCGTCCGTAATTGTATCGGGGGAGATATTCTGTGCTATGATGATGGATGGATACAGGCTTTTGAAGTCAAGGTACGCAATGTTTTCAAAAAGTCCCTTTTCCGGCTCTTTGACATATCCTCCAGCATTACGCTTGGAATTCATCCTCTGGTTGTATTCACTGCTTGTTGGCTTGTTGGGTACGATGTTGTTCATATGATATGCCTTTAGCATCAAGTACCATTCAATCATTTGACCGGTCGTCATACGTGCAATGTCGAAGAGTGGTTGGCCTACAAGTCTGCTCTGGGCAACGGTGAGAGGCGTGATTTTCTCACCAATTTCCATGGTGGTTCTTGCATCATCCATGGAGTAATCAAATAACTCCTCTAGTTGGTCGCTGTCTGAATCCCAGTACTCAAATATCTTGTCTCCCGGGACGTCTATTTTTTCCTCATCAAATAACTCAAGATATACCCTTTCCAGAGTATAATGATCAAGTTGCATGTACTGTCTTGCAAGCAGGTATAAATCCACATGTACTCTTCCTTTAATAATACCTGCATTGTTAAATCCTCTTTTCTGGAATTTAACGCTGCTTCCATCCACTCCCAGGTCCAATTCAACGTTCAATACATCTGCACGCTTTTTAATGTAGGGCAAGTCAAAAACGTCCGAGTTATATCCTACAAGCATGTCGGGGTTTTCTTCCTTTATCAGTTTTACAAATCCCTTAAGCATATCCTCTTCAGTGTCGAATGTTTCAACATATTCATGCCGGGACTTTTTGGTGGATAACACCTTATTTAATCCATGGTTGCTGCTTAAACTCATCATTATTATAGCGTCATCCTGTGCGTTGGGCATTCCCTGGGCATTATATACCTCAATATCAAAACTAAGAATCTTGTTTCTGGTACTGTGTTTATGGGTATCTGCAGGACTTTCTTCCAATTTGAATAATATGACATCATCATCAATGCTCAAATTGTCATAAGTACCCTTGTCAATAGTTTTTCCATGTAATTCCAATATGTTACTTGGAGTTATCTGTTTGTCTATAAGATATCTTCTATAAAATGGTATGTCATATTCCCTTATCTGAATGACACTTGGCAGGTCTCTTATCGTGTCTCTCAGTTTAGGCACTTCTTGCGGGTGGTCAAATATGATTTTTATAAATTCACGTTCCACTCCGATATCAATCTTGGATTCTTTAATGCAGTTATTCAAGTCAAGCTCCTTTAATTGGCTAATGCAATTATCATAGTCATCTG
The DNA here is from genome assembly GCF_003268005.1 of Methanosphaera sp. BMS. Taxonomy (NCBI): domain Archaea; kingdom Methanobacteriati; phylum Methanobacteriota; class Methanobacteria; order Methanobacteriales; family Methanobacteriaceae; genus Methanosphaera; species Methanosphaera sp. BMS. The sequence goes on from NZ_CP014213.1 coordinate 2,150,986, forward strand.
ACAGCACATACATATATGGTTTAAAGGAATCATCATATGCTATTATGTTTTCTTGGCTATCCGGGTCTATACCGAATAATCTGATGACTGCTTTATCGTTGAATGTTATATAATCAATATCGTTTAGAACAATTTTCTTAGTTTCCATAGAATTAAATCTATATAACTAAATATTAAAAAGTTTATATAATTATTTATAGGATTAATCAGTTACATGTGTGATATGATGACTAAGTTTAGAAAAATTAATGATGAGGACAATATCAAAAAGTTGGCTTATTGGATTTATACCACTGATGTGAAATTATTCAATAAACTTTATACAAATAAGGCCAATTCCCTGGAGGCTATAAAAAAGTTGATTATGAGTGATTACATCAATCCATATCATAGAAATTTTATCACATTATTATATGTGGATAAGCCTAGTGACGTAAAGGCGATGGCTTTATCGTTTAAAGGTAATAAAATAACCGTTACCCAGATGTACAAGGCGTTTTCTGATACGGGCTTTCTCAATGTTAAAAGTCCATTTCTTTTTGAGTATGTCAGCATCATATATTCATCATATATAAGCAACAATGATTATTACATGGCTAGTTTATATGTCCATAAGAATTATCGTAATAATTATATTGGAAGTAAGCTTGTGGAAAATATTAAACAGAAAGCCAGACAATCAAATTCCAACAACATGCTGATTGACGTGGCTGATGATAAATCATCATTAATAGACTTTTATAAGAAATTGGGCTTTGAAAAAGCTAAAATGGATTATCATACATTTATCGGAAGAAGAAATGGTTATACTACAATGGTTTATAAGATTAAATAGGGGGACTGTAAAGAATGGAAAAAGTTGATGATATAACAATAATATTGGGCAGGGGACGTGATTCAAATTCATATATTATAGGAGATGTGTTGATTGATCCGGGTTCCGGTTTTGATATTGATTATCTAAAGTCTCAAATCAAGGAAGCCGGACTTGAAATGGACGACATTAAAAAAATTGTCAATACTCATTGTCACTACGATCATATGGGTGCTGATAAGCAGTTACAGGATGAATATGGATATGAGATATACATGCATCCCTTGGATAAGGAAAGTGTTGATAAAAAGCTTGATGACACTACGGTTGCCACATCATTTGGAATGACAACGCCGGACTTGGATATCAAACAGTTAAACGAGGGTGATATGGTGGGAGACTATGAGGTCATACACACTCCCGGCCATACAATCGGGGGAATCTGCCTATGCAACGGTAAAAGTTTGATAAGTGGGGATACGGTATTTGCCGGTGGAAACTTTGGAAGAACGGACTTGCCTACAGGTGATTCCAGGCAAATGGCCGAGTCCATATTGAAGATAGCCGACCTTGACGTTGTACAGTTATTCCCTGGTCATGGACCATATGCAATATCACAGGTATCCGAACAGATAGCCCTATCTGTTATGATAGCCTCCAGATTATAGGGGCTATGTTCACCTCCATTTTTCCAATTATTTTTATTTTGCTTTTAAGAACTTTTTTTTGATATTGAATTTAAGATTCATCTCTTCTTCAAATATTTTTAATAAAAATGATTCATGAAATTTGTTAAATGTATTAATAATACATTTCACCATCATAATTACAAAAAAGACATATACTAGATTATAGTTAGTATTATATGGAGGTCATTAATATGGACGAAGAAGTAAAAAAAATATTCACAGAACAAACCTGGTTTGTAGCAACTATGGGTGATGAACCAAATGTGGTACCTATTGGATTTAAGATGGTGGAAGATGACGGTACAATGGTTATCGCAGATGTTGCAATGAACACAACCAGAAAAAATTTAATGGACAATGGTTTAATCGCAGTTACTGTATGTGATCCTGAAACCAAAAAAGCATATATGGCTAAAGGTAAAGTAACCTTCTTTGAAGAAGGGGAATTGGTCGATGGATTAAACAAGTTTGCCGAAGAACAGGGATTCCCATTCAGGGCAAAAGGTGCAGCAACATTCAAACCAACAGCAGTACTTGCAAAACATCCTGGTCCTGACAACGACAAAGAAATTGAATGGATATAACTCATTTTTAGTGTCATTTGACACTACTTTTTTTTTTATAATGATGGTAAAATGCTGTTTTTAGTAAAGTACTTTCTTGTTTTCTTAATGGCTTTTCTTTTAACCAGTACCGTGACCGTGTCATCCTCTTGCAGTATGATGTCATTGTTAGCTATCAGTTCTTCATCGTTTTTCTCACACATTATAACAATATAATCCTTTGTTGGGCTGATTTGTCCTATGGATTTGCCTATGACTTTTTTAGCTTTAACTTTTATGTCAATTAATTCACAGTCACCCTTACCGGATATTGATAAATCTGCAATGTTGGGTTTAATTATTAACTTTTCAATATTACTACATGCGGTAAGTTCCGGGCTTATAACCTCATTCAAACCTAATTTTTCAAACATCTTAATGTGCGTAGGATTAGCGGTACGTGCAATAATCTTATTTAAGTTATAGTTTTGAGCAACCATGCCTATAAGAAGGTTCACTTCATCATTGCTTGTTGCAGCCACAATAATATCTGCCGTTTCAATACCTGCCTCTTCTAATACTTTTTTATTTGTAGCATCACCATTTATGATATTTACATCATCAAATTCTTCTTTTACGGCATCTATTACTTCCTCATGATTGTCTATTAGCGTGATGTCATAGTTTTCCTGTTTTTTAAGCAGTTTGATTAGTCGGATACCAACCTTTCCTCCACCTACTATTATTATATCTACCAACTTCTGCACGACTCCATATGTGATTATTATTATAAAGGTTTTCTCTATTATATTATTTATTATTAGTTAAGGATTATATTTTTTTAGTATAATTTGTCAGGTTATTATAACGATTTTTTTTATTTTTGAATTTTGACTAAATTATTAGTATTAGTGTGTATATAAATTATATATATAACCATTTTAATGTTATGTGTTGTGATAAATTATGGATTATAAAAAGCTAATAGTACTATTATCCCTCGGTATCATAATATTAATTGCTATGGTACTATTTATTGGGCCGGGTAAGATAATATCTGCATTGAAGACAGCTAATCTTTACTATGTAATGTTTGCCATAATAATTCAATTTATTATACTGGTATTATGGAATAAACGTTGGAGTATAATCTGTGATTCATTAGATATTCCCCATAGTCAACTATCATTGTTTGCAATGACTATTGTTGGTTTGGCAGTCAATGACTTAACACCTAGTGGTCGTAGTGGTGGAGAACCAGTCAGGGCATATCTTTTATCAAAAGATTCCTCCATAAAGTTCAAAGAGACATTTGCAACTGTAATGGGGGATAAGTTATTTGACACGCTTCCATTTATGGTACTTGCAATATTTGCAATATGCTATTTAATGTTATATCTTCACTTGAGTTCTACATTATTTTCACTACTGATGGTTTCATTGATATTATTTATAGTGGTACTGTTGTTTATAATATATATCTCAATAAATGAGGAATTTGGATTAAAAACTATCCAATGGACATTTAGGATGGCTAGACGTTTTACTTCCAAAGATCTAATAACACATGAAAAAAAGGCTGTTTCATCATTAATTGGTTTTCAAAATAGTTTAAAATATCTGATGAAAGATCGTAAATTATTGATTCAGGCTACAGTCATTTCATTTGTGGTATGGTTTTTAGAACTTTTCAGGGTATATGTGGTATTTCTGGCATTTGGACAAACCGTCTCCATTGGTATGATTGCATCAGTATTTTTAGTCTCATCATTAATCGGTATTATTCCGGCTTTACCTGGAGGTTTAGGATCTATTGATGGTGTAATGATATTGTTGTATTCCATGGCGGGAATTTCCGCATCAATAAGTACGGCCGCTACATTTGTAGAACGTATGATATCATTATGGATGGTTATTATTATGGGTGTAATACTATTACCATTCTATGGTAAGGATGTATTGGACAAAGTGGGATTGGATTAAATGCAAATCCCCCTTTTAATTATTATTTTTTTATAGGCTTATTTTATTATTTTTAATTTTTATACTGGGAAGTGATTATTTTATGGATTCAATTGTTATAGAAGATACATATGCAGAAGCATTCAAGACAAAGGCAGCTTACCTGTTAATAACAGCTGCAACCAAGGAGTTAGCATATACCGCGGCTGTTGAGGCTACCGGTTTTGCAACATCATTTATAGGTTGTCCTGCAGAGGCGGGCATAGATGAATATGTTGATGTTGATAAAACTCCAGATAACAGGCCGGGTTATTCAATAATAATCTGTCAAAACTCCACTAAAAAGGTAGAAGAACAATTATTAAACAGGATAGGACAATGCGTATTGACCGCAGCCACAACATCGGTATTTAACTTACTGCCAGATAGTGATACTCAAACAAATCTTGGATTTAAGCTATCATTCTTTGGTGATGGATATCAGGAAAAGATTGAAAAATACGATAAAACATTGTATAAAATACCGGTGATGAGTGGAGATTTTCTCATAGAGGAAAACTTCGGAATATGCGATGCAGTAGCTGGCGGTAATTTATATATAATGGCAAAATGTCAACAATCAGCACTTACAGCAGCTATTGCAGCAGTAAATGCAATAAAATCAGTTCCTCATGTCATAACGCCGTTTCCTGGTGGAATAGTGGCATCAGGTTCTAAGGTAGGTTCACATGAATATTCATTCATGCATGCAACTACAAATGAAGCCTACTGTCCTACATTGAAAGATAAAATAGATAACTCCAAGTTATCATCCGACTGTAATGGCGTCTATGAAATAGTATTTGATGGACTTACTCAAGAGGATGTTGATGTTGCAACACAGAAGGCCATAACAGCTATCAAAACCATACCTGATGTACAGGTAATATCTGCCGGTAACTTTGGAGGAAAGCTGGGTGAATATAAGATAAAGTTAATAAATGAATAAAACGATTAAAGAGGTAATCTGATGAAAGAAGTACTAACGCCCCTTGAAATGAGGTGTGTTGATAAAAATACAGAGTATAATAAATTACCTACTCTTGTATTGATGGAAAATGCCGGCAGCCAAATAGCATCATATATAATTGAAAATTATCCGGACAAGAAGAAAGTATCATTGTATGCAGGTACTGGTGGAAACGGTGGAGATGCTTTTGTAGCGGCAAGACACCTATTAAACCATGATTACAGGATACATCTTGTCTTGCTGTCGAGGCCCGAGAACATAAAAAATAAGGATTCAATCCTAAACTGGAATGTAATTGAGCATATCTCCAAGGCAGATGGGAATATTAGAATCAGCATCATAACTGATTCAACACAACTAAAACCGGACAACAGTGATATAATAGTCGATGCAATATTGGGTACCGGTATAAACGGTAAACTTAGACAGCCCGTATCAAAGGCAATTGACATAATCAATTACTCTCCTGCCATCAGATTATCGGTAGATGTACCTTCAGGTTTAAATCCTCTAACTGGGGAAGTATTTGATAAATGTGTGGTGGCACATAAGACATTGACCCTGCATAAGAAGAAAACTGGTTTACTGGATGCTCAAAGTTCCTATGTAGGGGATGTGGTGGTTCTTGATATTGGAATACCAAGAGTATCGGAAAAATATGTCGGCGAGGGGGACTTGCTTAAAATACCTAAGGTGAATGTAAACAGCCATAAGGGACAAAACGGTTCTGTATTGATAGTGGGATCCAATAAGGACTATGTAGGGGCTGTTATATTTGCGGCTGAAAGTGCACTGAAGTCGGGTATTGATCTGGTCTATATAGTTGCACCAAAGTCCAGTGCTGATATAATTAAATCTTATAATCCTGAATTCATAGTTAGAAAAGTAGACGGGGATGTTCTAAGCCTTGATTGCTATGATGATGTTTGTGAATTATCTAAAAGGGTGGATTCCATATTGATAGGTTCCGGTGCAGGCTTGGATGATACGACCGCCGAATTATATAATAAAATGGTGAATGATATAGATAAGCCTATCATAATAGATGCCGATGCATTGAAACTAGTGGATAAAGAAAAGATTATTAAAGCAAATACTATCTTAACGCCACATCATGCGGAATTTGAGAAGTTCTTTTCAATTAAATTACCCTCAGATTTTGATGAGAAAATAGGCATATTGAGGAAGTTGTCAATTGAATATAATACAACAATAGTACTTAAAGCAAAAACGGATATCATTGTAAATTCCGATGATTATAAATTAAATGATACGGGTAATGCTGGTATGACAGTTGGAGGAACCGGTGACATATTGGCGGGTATGATAACAGCCTATTCAACAAAAATGAACCTCTTTGACTCTGCATGTATATCCACATTTATTATCGGGCAGGTGGCAGATAAACTGCTTGATGAAAAAGGATATAGCTACACTTCAAATGATATATTGGAAAAGATATAGTTATCAATTAATGTTTAATTGAGAATATTCATTATTTAAAAAAGGATTATTTAAAAAAATATTGGAAAAAAATGGTTTAAATAAAGTATATACTTAGTATATACTAACTTTTTTGTTTAAGTATAATTAAAATATTATTGAATATAATACCAGTAAGAATGTCCCCAGAACTCCTCCAAAACCGGATATTGCTACAGTAATAAGGTTTATAGGTACATTAATTCCCGGAATAATATTTACAAGTCCAAGGGTTATCCAACCAAATGCCAAATGCATGACTATTTTCAGAATGGTTCCACCATATTCAAGTATCAGTTTAAATGCCAGGATTAATATAATAAATAATATAAATAATATTATTATTTCTTCAAGTAGCATGTGATTCCTCCTTTGAGTGACTTATTATGTATTTATATTTATGATTATAAATCTTTTGTTGTTTAAACAATCTATTATTTTAGTTATTCCTAAATTTTAATACTTTTATATACTCAAGAAATGATATATAATAATAACTTATAACTATTCAATCATTAAAATAAGGGGGTGCCAAAGGTTAGTATTTTAAAATATATAGTCATAAATACTCTAATTGGTGAAATAACAATTGTCTGGGATGATACCAATATGATTTTAAAAGAGATTCTTCTTCCGGACAACAATACCAAAAAATGTAATCTTGGAAACATCAGTTATACTGGAGTAATTTTTGAAAATCATCCGGACAGGTATATTCATACATTGATGTCAAAGATTAAGGATGCTATCATTGGACGTGAAGTTAAATTTGACATAGAAAAACTGGACTTATCGGAGCTAACAGATTTCCAAAGGATTGTCTTAGAAAAGCAATTTGAAATTCCGCACGGTAAGGTTACATCCTACAAGGAACTGGCTAAAATGATAGAAAAACCACGCAGTGCAAGACCAACAGCTAATGTATTGGCATCCAATCCATTTCCGATAATAATTCCATGTCACAGGACAGTTCTTGCTACTTGGGAAGTAGGAGGATATGCGGGAATTAAAAATAATTACTATAAGAAGTTTTTACTAACAAACGAAGGAGTAAAAATTTCCGATGATATCGTTGATGAATCATGCAGGTACGTCTACAATAAATAACCTCCCATCGATACTTTTTTTTAGAATCTAATTCTTCTTTTTATCCTAATTATACCGAATTCTTCAAGATTGATCTACTATTAATTACCAAAAAATCATTTATTTGATTTATGCAATCTTTGAATTGCTAATTCAGTAAATAAAACGAAATCTATTGTAAAAATCTATTTATGAAGGTTATATGTAATATTTTTTAAAAAAAAGTGGATGGATGAAGTTTTTTCATCTAATTCTATTTTTTAGGTGAAATGTCTTCATCTTCATCTAATGCTACTCTCATTGTATCAGAATCTTGAGGTAAGTATCTTAAGAAGTCATCAGCTGCTCTTCTTACATCACTAGAACCGATGATGTATCTACCGGCAATAATAATGTCAGCACCATTTGTTATAGCTTTATCAACTTTTTCAGGTGTTACTCCTCCAGCAACAGCTGCAAGTCCTTTATCGCCAAGTTTAGCCTTAATATCTTTGATGTTACCCCATTCGGATGCTTGATCATCATCATTTTGTTTCATGGTTTCAGTATCAATATTTCTGTGTAACAATACTATGTTAGGTTTGAATTGGAGTTGATCAAGTTTTCCAAGTATGTCATCAACATTCATCATGTCTAGTATTGAGTAAATACCCTGTTTGGTACATTCATGTATGGCCTTGTCAATTGAATCGACAGTTCCAAGACCTGATATTGCAACAGCATCGGCTGTCTCGTCAGCAGCCATTTTAACTTCTACTCTTCCAACATCTAATGTTTTAAGATCTGCTATGATGAATGCTCCAGGTCTTTCTTCTCTTATCTTACTGATGATTTCAACACCGAATTTTTTGACAAGAGGAGTACCTGCTTCTATAAGAATTCTTTCACGTTTAGGTAAATCTCTTATAATGCTACGCATTTTCTCTTCATTATCTAAGTCAAGTGCTACTTGTAAGTAAGGTGGGTTCCATAATTTCATGGCTTTGAATCCCATTATTGGGTGTGTTCCTCTGTCTTTTTCTGCCAATACTTTTTCTACATTTGGATATCCTTCAAATGCACGTCTAATTGCAAGTTTTGTTGCACCATAATTGTATTGGTATATTTTACGATAATCTTTTGCGGATGGATCAATAAATACATTAACCATTATAACGATATCGTTAACTTTCTCTTTTGGTATAATATCCTCTTCTACAGCATCTGCCACTGCTCTTCCAACAGCAGTCTGTGCTGGACCAAATATTTTGCTTGCATCCTCCAAGTTCTGTACTGTAACTTTAGGGATGATAAGGGTTGCAGGTTTTGCTGGTAAGTTTGGTCTTATTACTGATAATAATGGTGTGTGTCCTACGGACATACTGGCCATATTATTAGCAAAAGCATGCCCAACTGGACCATCTTTGTCTCCGATTATCAAATCAATATGTGCTAATTCAGGACCGTTTCCAATTAAAGCTTCGCCTATTTCATACATTAATTTATTCTCCATATAAATTTTAATTTTTCATAACTCCATATAAATATATGGATTTAAAAAAAGAAACTCATCAATATCATAAGTTCCGTTATGATATTATATATGTACATACTAGGATAAATATTTGTGCAATCCAAAAAAATATTTCATTTTTTAACATTTTTCATTATTATCAATTCACTAATTACAGGTCTTTTTTCGCGTTTTAACGTATTTACCATGGGTATTCTCATGTACTATTTTTTTTATTATAATATTCTATCTTCTTATAAGTGTATATTTGTGTGTGGATAGTATGGTTAACAAATTGTCTAAATGACACATTAAAAATTGGATTTGACGTTGGATTAATGTTGAATGTTTTTTTGATTTTTGGAAAGATGGATTGTCCAATATTTTATTTGAATCTAATCAAATTGAATCAAGCAATCATTTGGGCTAATCTATTTTTGTACTCGGTTTTATCGTAGCTATTGAAGAATTATTGGGGCCATGATAGTTTACACAAACTATATATTTTTTTAATTAAAAAGATTATTCTATAAGGTTAGGATGTATTTTTATGATTATCGACACTCATATTCATAGCAAATATTCAAAGGATTCAATCACTCCATTAGAGGATATAATTAAATATAGTCAAAATATAGGACTAAATGCAATAGCAATAACAGATCATGATGAGATAGAAGGAACATGGGCCATAAGGAAGCTGGAACATGAAGGGCTTATACTGATTCCGGGCGAGGAGGTTAGCAGTAGTGAAGGTCATATAGTGGCATTGGGCATAACAGATTACATCAAACCGCTTCAAAGTCCCCAGGAAACAGTGGATGAGATACATGACAATGCAGGTATAGCAATAGCGGCACATCCATACTGTTATTATAGAAGTGGGCTGGGAAATATTGTCCAATCACTTGATGTGGATGCAATGGAGACTATGAACTCAAGATTCATATTCGGCTTTTCAAATTACCTGGCAAAGAAGGTTTCAAAGAAAAACAACGTTCCGGCGATAGGTGCCAGTGACGCTCACTTCGTTAAGGGAATAGGCCGATGTCATACGAGAATACCTGACTGCGATAGTGTTGATGAAATACTCAAAAATATCAAAAAGGGAAATACCGAGGCACTTGGTGAACGCACGCCAATGAATCTTATAATCAAAGAAGTCATACGTAAGAAAGGAAGAAAAACCAAGCCGAAAGGGGAGTGATTCAACGATATATCCTCAGGATATATTCATGCTTATCCACCACCTTTTTTCTACTGTAAGTCTCTTTATAACTGTTTGATGAATGATTTATAATGCTTTTATTCGTGCTTTCATCACTTAACGCGTAGTCATCCTTACAACCGGATGATAATATATGTTCTATTTTTTCTTTTGTCCGGTTAATCTGTCGGCTGTCGTTTTTGTCAAGAGCTGTGGATAGTTTTGTAAGCAGTCCTTCATCTTCAAGTAACTCTAGCATATATCTGGGTTCTTTGTAGTCCTTTGTATTTGAGTTGGCAATGTCGGTTGTCTCCAAAAGATACGTTGTTGATACCAGTACAATCAATATTATTATCATTGCCAGTAACATGTCATATAATAGAAATTGTCCCTTGTTGTTCATAATTTACTTTTATTTTTTATAATTTTCTTTCTTTAATGTGTTTTACTACTTTATTTTTCTTATTTATGGCACTCAGCGTTGCTTTATCTATAATTTTTATATTTTCATCATAGTTTTCATCATATAAGTTATCCACTACCTTTTTTATAGGGGTATATGCGGCTTCACGGAATTTCGGTGTTAACTCTTCACATTTGTCTTCATATTCAATAATGGTTTTCGAAGTATTGGTAATCTGTCCAATTACATCACATTTAATGTTGTTTTTAGTCAATAACTCCAATATTTCATCTTTGGCTTGGCCGTCTACTATTATCATTAAGGAATCTATTGATACACCAAGTGCATCTATATCAAGGGTATCTAACATTTCAAGTACCGACGGATCTATTAAATTTTTAATTTTATCATAATTTAAATGAATGCCCAGCCCTGTGGTTTTATTTATTTCATTGCAATCTCCGATTAAACCACCATTTGTAATGTCGGTCATTGCATGGATGTTCTCTATTCTTTCATAATCATTTAATAGTTGGCTTGCCTTGATAAACTGTACATTCAGGGTCTTGTCGATAACTTCGGGGTAATTGTTGTAGATTGCGGTTGTTGTTATTGTTCCTCCACCACAACCTTCGGTCATGAGTATAACGTCGCCTGCTTTGGCATTGCTTCTTGCCTGTGGAATGTTTTTTGATGAGCCTACGGCACCCACTCCACCTACCAGCCTGCTTCCCAAGACCATGTCTCCACCTATACGTAGAGTACTTCCCGCTACCAGTGGTACACCGGTCAGTTCACTTACGGCACATATTCCGGCCGTAAAGTCAAGAAGTTTGCTTATGTCTCCATCATCAGCAAGGTGTATATCGCTTATAATCGCCACCGGATTGGCACCCATTACACATACATCACGTAGCGTTGCACGTGCAGTGTGAAAACCTGCCAGAAATGGATAATCACTAAGTCTTGAATGAATGCCATCTATGGCAGTGGTAATGTAGTATGTATCATCTACCTTTACCACTCCTCCATCATCCTGTGCTGTTGGATTTACCAGGGACTGACAATCGGTATTTCTGATTATTTCGGCTATTTTGCTGTGTACATAGAAATCACCCTTTCCGCGTGAACCTACACCGAATTCACCCATGTGAATATTTGTTTTATAGTAGTCAGTTAAATCATTATCTATCTCCAGTGTTGTTTCGACTTCTTCTATAACCGCCTTGGCCAGTAATCGTGCTTTTTCGTTGCCGATATCCTTATAATAAAGTATTATATCTGAAAGTTTTTCTATTGTTTCTGTTTTGGGCTTTTTTTCTACAATGCTTCTTTTGGCGTATTCTTCCATATCCATAGTTATCACAGGCTTTTGTATGATTATTCAAAAAGTGGGATTTATTTAATATAACATTTATCAAAAGACATATATATTCTTATTAATAATTATGTATTGTATTGTTATTAAGGTTATCTGTTATAAAAAATTTAAAAAAAATATGATAAAAAAAGTAAAATGTTTAGATTATATCGACAAAGTTTTTAAGTATTTCAAGTCCCGCCTTTCCACTTTTTTCGGGATGAAATTGAAGTGCATGGACATTGTCTCTGCCGATACTGACTGGTACATTCATTCCATAGTCGCATGTGGATGTAATGAGATTCTCATCATCCGGCTCAATATAATATGAATGGACAAAGTACATGTACTCCCCATCAACATTGTCAAGAAGCGTCGTGTCATTTGTTGGAGTATCATTAACCTTTATCTGATTCCATCCCATGTGTGGAATCTTAAATTCATCAGGCAAGTCAAACCTTTTAACGCTACCCTCAAATATGTTTAATCCTTCCACGTCAGGACTTTCCTCACTACTTGTAAAAAGTACCTGAAGACCTAGACATATGCCGAGCAATGGCTTGTCATTGTCAACATGCTCATATATCAATTTTCTATAATTGTCAAGATTATTCATCACTGCACCATATGCTCCAACACCCGGCAATATGATGGCATCGGATTTGCTGATAACATCCTCATCATCAGATACATTAACGTCCACGCCTATCTTCTTAAATCCATTATAGATACTTAGAATATTGCCGCTACCATAATCTAAAATTGTAATGTCACTCAAAATATGCACTTCCTAAAAAAGTCGCTTGTTGTCTGAAAATGTAATTTTTACAAAAAAAGAGAATTTGCAGAATAGTTCATAACTCTGAACTATCTGTCACCTTCAGGTGTTTCGGAATCGTAGAAGTCCTTGATTCTTATTGTATCATCCAAGTCAGGCGTTGACACTTCATGTAATATGGTGTTTTCTGTTGCTACAATTGTATGTGGCGTGTTAGGTTCAATTCTGATTGTGTCTTTTTTGTTGAAGTATTCCTTTTTGTCTTCAAATTCAATGTATCCTTTACCGCTAACGATATACATTGTTTCATCCTTGTTAGGATGGTAGTGGAAGCTTGTCTGATAACCTTCCTTGAGGAACAATTCCTTTGTAAGGTATTTTTCAGTATAGATTAGTATTTTTTCGTATCCCCATGGCTTATCCACCCTGTTTTCATATTCCTGTTGGACCTGTTGTAATTCCTTGGAGGTATCAACTGCCATCCAGAATAAACCGTTTTCCTTATAGTATCCTAACTTTTTGTCCTTAGCTAATTCAGGGAATATTGTTTTTTCAATATCTCCTGTTTGGTAGTTGCCGAAGTCAAGTTTACCTTTGGAGAAGTATATTCCACCGTTTATGTAGTAGTCAAGAAGTGGTTTTTCCTTGAAGGACACGATCTTATCGCCACTTAAATCCACAATTCCATATGGGCTTGTCATTTGTGTGACAAATATTGTAAAGTCATATGGGGATTTTTCCCCATCTTCAATCATCTTTTTAATACTTAGATCTGCTACAACATCACCATTTCTTATAACACACTGTGTATCATCGTCTATATGTTCCATTCCAAGTCTTATGGCATTAAGCGTTCCTAGTGGCTGTTCTTCTCGTACATATTCAATGTCTACGCCCATGTAGTTATTGCCGTAACGTTCTTCTATTTTTTCTCCTAAAAATCCTGTAAGAAGAATTACTTTTTTAACGCCTGCACTTTTAAAGTCAAATATTTGTTTGTCTAGTATTGTATAGTCTTCTTTTAGTTCTACTAGTGGTTTTGGGACAGTTTCAGTAACCGGTCTTAGTCTTTTACCGAAACCTCCACATAAAATCATTCCTACTGTGTCGTTCATCTGTATCACTCTGGTTTTTTATTTTATAATATTATCTTATTATTATCTATTTAATTCTATTTTTTTAATAATTATTAAATATTTACATTTAGAATCTTTTCATATAAATAGGCATTAAATCTAAATCTTTAATCCCACAATATATATTTCAGGATTATATGTTATTCAGTATCGTCACCATTAATTCTATCGTGTTTTCAATATCCTGACAGCTTGCCACACTAACAGGGGTATGCAGGTATCTTGTAGGCACGCTAATCACGCCAGTTATTATTCCTTCCCTATTTAAGTGTATTGCCGTTGCATCGGTTGTTCCACCATCGCTTGCCTCTAATTGAATCTCAATGTCCTTTATACTTGCGGCATTTATTATCATATCCTTCATTACTTTAGGTGTAATCACACCATCACCTGAACGGTCGGCCAATATGACTGCCGGTCCTGAACCCATTTTGCATGGTGACTCCTCAAGCTTTATTCCAGGATGATCTCCACATATTGTCGTGTCAAGTGCAAATGCATAATCCGGATTTAAGTGGTAACTGGATACCTTGGCACCTTTAAGTCCCACTTCCTCCTGTACTGTTCCAACACCGTAAATTGTTGCCCTGCTTTCTGTTCGTTTCATGATTTCCATCATAACATAGCATCCGATTCTGTTATCCAAGGCCTTTCCCATTACCTTATCGTTCGGGTATTCTTCAAACCAGCTTCGAAGCGTGATCATATCTCCAACAGATACCATTTTTTCTGCATCTTCCCTGTCCTCTGCTCCGATATCTATGAACATTTCATTGTATGGTATTACCTTGTTTTTCTCTTCTGCCTTGGTTACGTGTGGTGGTTTTGAACCGATTACACCCGGTACTTCTTTGCCGTCATGATGTATGATAACTGCCTGGTTACTTAGCATCTGGTCATTTATTCCACCGATTTTTATGAACTTGACAAATCCATTCTTATCTATGTATTTTACCATTAAACCAATCTCATCCATGTGGGATGCAAGCATTACGGTCGGGGCATCCTCCTCTCCTTTTTTGGTACATACAACATTTCCCATGACATCAGTTTCAATCTCATCAACGCTATCCTCAAGTTCTCTAATGATAATTTCACGTATCTTCTCTTCATTACCTGATATTGCAGGTGTCAGGCTTAATTCTTCCAGTAGTTTCACATTTCTTATAGTCGTCATATTATTCCTCCTTTGATTTATCTATCTTTTTTCTGATATTGTCTTCTAAGAGTATTACATATTGTAGTCATCAAGGGTATAGCTTACCCTTTCATAATCCTCTAAATTCTTGAACGATTTGGTCGCATCCACACCTACCTTTGTCGTAGTGCCATCAATTTCCGCTACCGGATCAAGTGATGAGCCTCTTGCCTTAGGTATGATTATGATGTCATCATCACCTTTGACACGTGTTGCAATGGCATACTCGACATCTACAGGGTCAAATATGTCAATGTCCTCATCAACTATCACGCAATGCTTTAGTGATGGATGAGCTGATAATGCTGCCATCATAACGTTTTTGGCATCGCCCTCGGTTTGTTTTTTTATGGATACAACGGCATGCAGCCAACAACAGCCGCCCTCCGTAAGAACCACATTTTGAACTGTTGGAATGGTATTTTTAACACTGTTGTATATACGTGGCTCCTGTGGAAGACCTTGCAGGAGTTTATGTTCATTACCCGCAGGCAGTATTGCATGATAATATGGATTTTCTTTATAGTGCATTTTACTAAGTTTTATCACAGGTTCATCACGTATCTTATCGTAGGTATCGGTCAAATCTACAAATGGCCCTTCGCTTTCTCGCTTGTTGGCAAGAATCTTACCTTCAAGTAGTATTTCACATTCAACAGCTTCAATATCAACATCTTCACATTTAACTAATGTTAATTCTCCATCTTTAAAGGTATTTGCCACTTCCAATTCATTGTCGTTAACTGATATGCTTGTTGTACTGGCAAGAAGTGTTGAAGGATTAAGTCCTATTGCTATGGCAATATCCAAGTCTTTACCCATGGATTCGGCTTTTTTATAATATGTGTACAACTGTCTTGGTACAATACGAATACCCAATGTGTCGTCACTGTTTACCAGCATTCTATGAATTGACGCATTTGTTATCCCGTTTTCAGGATCTTTTGCTATAACCACACCCGCCGTTATGTACTTGCCCTTATCCTTCGGGTAATGTTTTAGGATAGGAAGCTTGCTTAAATCTGCCTTTTCGGTGTAATCAAAGACTTCACCAGCTTCTTTGATATCTTTGATAGGTGTTGGATTGTTTGTTGCATGTATAATGTTTTCGGTAATCTTATCTACACTTGTACCGATTGACTTGGCAATCTTATCTCTGGTATTGCATATACCGGATATTATGTTCATGTCGCTGTCTTTTATGTTGGTAAATACCAATGTATCGGTTGGATGTTTTTTAAGAATGGATGTTATTTCATATTCTGTTGATACTTCCTGTGTAATCTCTATAATTTCATCATTTATTTGATCTATTAATCGTGTCATAATTCATCACATCTAAATGTTTTATTCAAAGTAGGCATTTTTGTGTATTAGTTTATTATATTCTTCAAGATTTTCCTTAATGTCTTCATGATAATTGGACAGTATGCGTGCAATAAAGAGTGCCGCATTTTCACCGGCATCAATACCCATGGTAGCTGTAGGTACACCCGGTGGCATCTGTACCATACTAAGCAGGGAGTCTATACCCTTCAAGTCTCCACTGCATGGGACTCCAATAACCGGTTTTGTTGTATGGGATACAACCGCTCCTGCAAGAACACTTGATAAATTGCTAACGGCTATAAACAATTCTATTTGTTTATTTGCCTCTTTCATGTATTTTTCCAGTTTGTCGGGATTTCTTGTTGATGGTACGACCTTATAGTCACATGGAATGTTAAGAATATCCAATGTTTTAATGATTTTCTGAACTGTATCAGTATTGGAATAACTTTCCGATAGGATTAACACTTTGCTGTCTTTGTTTAGTTCCAACTCTTCATCTACTTTAGGTCTTTTATGTTCAACACGTGCTGATGGGGTGTAGTTATCTCCACCAATTTCATTTATCAATTCCTCTTGGGAAGTAATCATCTTTTCAACATATGATGCTCTTTTATTAATTAGCTTGGCTTTTAGTTCATCATCATCATATGCCAGTATTTGACATGCTATCATTGCAGCATTGTCTGCCCTATCTATTCCTACACAGGCAACAGGTGTACCTACCTGCATCTGTGCACAGGATAATAATGAGTCAAGACCACCAAGTTTGGCCTTTACGGGAACACCTATGACTGGTTTGGTAGTGTAGGCTGCTACTACTCCGGGCAGGTGTGCAGCAAGTCCTGCAATTGCAATAAATACGTCAATGTCATCTGTATAATTGGTCATGACATCCTTTACAAGGCCATGTGTTCTATGTGCCGAGGTTACCTTGATGTCATATGCCACATTCATTTGTTCCAGGACATCCACGGCTTTTTTTGCCACATCAATGTCACTGGCACTTCCTAAAATTAACATTACTTTTTTTTGAATAATAATCCCCTTCCACTTAGCTATGTTTTTATACTATATAATAATATAATATATGTTCAATGAAGTATTTTAGTTTTACAAATAATTTTCAAAAACTGTCTGTTTACTATGGATTGTACTAATTGCCTGAATCAAATACCTTAATATCATTCGATGCATCATATTGGTCGGCGTGATTATTCACTTTCTCCGTCATTGCATCTTCAAGATTTTCACTTTTTTTCTCATTTGATTTTGTTGCATTGTTGTTTTTATGTGGATTATTGGTGTTGCTTGCCACGTTTGCATTGTTATTTCCAGTATCATCAGAGTCATTTAGACTGCTGTTGTTTAAGATATCTGACGTATTGTTATCCTGATTTGTATCATTAATCGTTGTTATAACAGCTAAAATTGCAATTATTAATATAACTACCCCAATTATCAAGATTTGACCTTCTTTTCTTATTTTTATCACCTCTTTGGCCTTTTTGTGATTGAAAAATTATCTTTTGAAAATACAATATATTATTAATTAATTATTATATATATTTAATTATTAGGTATTATTTTAAAAAAATTATTAGGAAAAGTAGATAGCATGTTTCAATATTTAATTATGGCTTTACTATTGGTTTTATCGATATTCATGACAACCTCCAATAGTAAAAGTACTCTAAAAATGGTTTCCGTTGTTATTCCAGCATTTAATGAGGAAAAAAGTATTGAACATGTTATCAGTGTAGTCAAAGAGGTCAAAGAAATTACGCAGATAATAGTAGTCAATGATGGATCAACCGATAATACCGAAAAAATAGTATCAAATATTGATGGAATAACTTTAATCAATCATAAAGTCAACAAGGGAAAGGGTTCTGCCATGAAGACAGGACTCAGAGAAGTTACTGGGCAGATTGTATTGTTTTTGGATGCAGATTTATCAGAAATTAATAAAAGTCAGGTTGAAGCTATAATACGACCAATACTTGACAATAATGCTGACATTACCAAAACGAAGTTTAAACGAGAAGCGGGACGTGTAACCGAGCTTACAGCAAAACCGTTACTGCAATTTTTCTTCCCTGAACTATCATTTGAACAGCCGTTAAGCGGACAATTTGCCGCTATAAAATCATTCCTGGATAAAATAGACTTGGAAAAGGATTATGGTGTGGACATAGGTATAGTGCTTGATGCAGAAGCATTGGGTATGAGGATACAGGAAGTGGATATCGGGAATATCGTTCATGAAATGTCATCTCTAAAGGAACTTAACCTGATGGCCAACGAAGTAGTAAGAACCATAGTCGATAGGGCTATCAGCTATGGTAGATTAACCATGATGGATGAATTGGGTTATGGTATACGTATGGAAATCATGGCATTGTCCATTACCATGTTTGGAATATTTGCATTGTTCTTCATTAAGTTTATCACAACACCGATAGCAGCCTTAATATTGCTTGTGGGTTTTCTATTGTCAATATTCTACTTAATAAAAATCATACGTAAGTCAATACGTATGTATAGACAATCCAAAATAGGTTTCTGGCAGATGACCAAATCATTTATTCACATGCATTTTCCAATCATAATATCCGTACTCATCATACTTGCTATTGTAATGGCATTGCTCGGTTCGGTTAAAATAACATCCAATGAAATATCAATAGAGCCCGCAACAAAAAACCTGGTAATATCTAACTCAGGTACAAGCGGTAGCAGCGTTGATGTAAGGGGACCATATACCATTGAAAGTGCATTGGAAAATGAGCCCCAATATATAAGATTGTCGAACTCGGCACTGAATACTCTTCAAGCACAATATGGTGATTTCATATACATTGGAGGAGATTATTATCAACTGGAGCAGGCGGTAAACAATGAAACGGGAATAATACGCATTCCGGAAGCCGCACGTAACGAACTCAAGATTGAAACTGGTACTGTTATAAGGGATAGTGATTTAAGGGGAATCTTTGATCAGTGTACGTTGATACGTAACATTGAACCCGATGAGGGAAAAACCAGTGATGAAAGATATCTTAGGGAAAACCTCTCCACGATAAACTATACCAACGTCAACTTAAGCGTTGGAAAGCATATCACTACAAACCAGTCATCAGGTAAACTATTGAATGTTTATGTTAACGAATCACTTGTGGGTCAAACAACGGGACATTTGAACAATGACACATATAACATCTATGTAAACAATGAATTGTATGAGTCATTAGAATTAAACGAGTCATCAACCGGTAGAATTGCCAACTTTAGCTATGCGGGCTCGGATATATCGGTCATACTGGAGGATGCCGGAAATACCACCAACGTATTTTTATCATCAAACGATAAATATAAATTCCTGAATATCGGTATAAGAAACGATTATACCTATTAACCCACTATTTTTTTCTAGAAAAAGTATATTGCATCGTGAGTTTACTTTCATAGCATGATAATTTGCCATATTGATTTTTCATCCAAGAATTGAATATCTCACCACTAAACCAGACATATATTGCAAGTGTAAAATTTCATTTATTTTGAATTTTTTCGATTAATAATATTTCATTTAAACTCACCCAATATAGTTCATAAAATAAGTTTTCATAGCTTTTTTTAGAGGATATTGTCCTATTTAAAATAATTAATATATTTAATGGAAATAATACAATGAATATTTGGGTGGCAGTAATTTAAAAGCACATTTTTTATTTAAAAAAAGTTTAATTGTGGCGGTTATATTTAAGGGTGGTTATTATGGGGAGGAGTTCAAGTACTTTTCTTCCTCTTGGCAGTATACCTTACCGTATTCTTCAGGTAAGTTATACAATCCGATGGCCGCTAGAGCTCCAATCAGCCCGGCCTCTCCTGTTACATTTTCCACACGAATATTATTGTCTTTGGCAATTTTACATGCTTCATCAATGTATTTCATTGATTTTTTAGCTTCTAATCCGTAATTTTCAACCTCTTTTGGTATGTATAGTTTATCCCATACGGCAATAGCGGTATTTTCAGATAGTGTGGTTTTTTTGAGTTTATCCACTACAGTCTGAATCAGATCTTCTTTCTGTGATTCCATGACTGCAAAGGTCAATGCTATTGATACGCAATTTCTTGTCTTGTTGGGGTTGTTCGGATATAACTGACAGGTTATATGCTCAAGATACCTGTAGCCCTTTTCCTCTTGAATCTCATTTGCAATGTTGTTTGCAAGAGTCCAGGTAGCACCCTCCGTAGGTATGTCCGTATCATCTATTCCAATAATGACCTTGTGCAGCTTCGGGGTTATGACACATGCCTGGCCTACCTTGGATCCTCCACCCTTTTCATAGATTTCCACTCTTTTTACACCTTTGGCCTTTCCCCTGCACATTGCAGCACCTACACCTGCACCGGCTAGTCCCATGTGATGAATCTTTATTTCATCACCTTCTATTGATACCTCTGCTATGCCTGCTGCCTGAAGGCTAGGTATGAGTTTCAAGTCACATTTGCCCACATCAAGGTAATATGTGTGTTTGTTGCCGTCGCGTCTGGCACACTTTACTATTGGACTTGTTCTCTGGTATTGGGTTATCATCCAATCAGAGCCTATCGGACATGGATGATATTCAATTAGTTCTATTTTTTCTTCATCAGAATCAGTAATTGTAAGAATTTCCTCATATGGTGTAATCCATGGGTCGGTGTATTTCTTTTTTAATTCTTCTGGTGTTAATATTTCCATATTATTATTTCCTTTCAATTTTTGTATATAAAAAAAGAATTAGAAAAATAGTTTTTTATTAAGATTCTACTCTAATCTTTTAACTAATTTTACTGCAGCTTCCACTGCACGTTTTCCATATTCTACTCTTTTGTGTGCTTCAAGTCTGGTCATACCAGGACCTGATATTCCAAGGGTAACTGGCTTATTGTATTCCAGGGATAAATCAGTAATTTTACGTGCTGCATGTTGGACTACAATCTCATCATGATGAGTGTCTCCTTCGATAACGGCACCTAATGTAATTACAGCATCTACGTTATCGTCTTCCAACAATTTCTTTATAGCCAATGGCATGTCATAAACGCCCGGTACTGGGAACACTTCTGTTATTTCAGCACCTAAAAATTTTGCATGTTCCTTTGCTAGTTCCAACATCATACTGGTAATATCAAAATTAAATTCTGCTACTACTGCTCCTATCTTAATCATTTAAACAAAACCTCTGATTATATTTTTTTTATATATTAATTATTCGTTATATTCTATACTAGAATTTTTTACTGTTTATACTAGGTATAATACAAATGCTGATACTGAACTGACTATCATAATAAATATAATGAATAATGCTGCTGCTTTTGCTGTTTCCATTTTATCTCTCCGTATACTTAATAATTAATTTTTTTCATGGTATCATAAAGAATATTTCTTTGGAGGTAAATCTTCTTTAATATATTATATTGATGTTTTCCTATTATTATAATTTGCTTGCAATATACTCTGCCATTTCATAAGTTGAAGCATTACCACCTAAGTCAGGTGTTACAACTTTGGCCTCTTGAATCACATCAATAAGTACTTCTTCAACACGTCTTGCTTGTTCGCTTTCACCTAGGTAGTCAAGCATCATACAGGCAGATAATATCGTGGCTGCAGGATTTGCTATTAGTTTACCTGCAATATCAGGTGCAGAACCATGTACGGGTTCAAACAATCCATTATTGTCACCGATATTTGCTGATGGAATCATACCTAATCCACCCACGAGACCTGCTCCCTCATCGGATAATATGTCACCGTAAAGGTTTGATGTAACGATTACTTCAAAGTCCAATGGATTTGTAATAAGATACATTGCAGTTGCATCCACATAGAAGTCATTGCTTTCAATGTCCGGATAGTTTTCTGCTACTTCGTAGAATGTCTTCTTGAATAGTCCATCGGATATTTTAAGTACGTTGGCCTTATGTACGGCCGTAACTTTTGATCTGTTTGTATCCACAGCATACTTGAATGCATAGTCACAGATTTTCTCGGATGCCTTTTTGGTCACTTTCTTACGTGCAATTGCACCTTCAGGTGTTTTTTCTTCATCACCGATATATAAATCTTCGGTGTTTTCTCTTACAATCATAAAGTCAATGTTTCCATACTTTTCTGGTTGTACTGATTTAACAGGTCGTAAATTAACGAATGTTTCCAGTTCATGTCTTAAACGGACAATTACATCAGCCGCTGTTTCACCGGCTGCACCAAAGAGTACTGCATCGGCATCCTTTGCTATCTGGATTGTTTCATCCGGAAGGGCTTCTCCACAATTTTCTTTACATTCATCCCCAGCTACCGCATGGGTATAGTTAAATTCTATAGGTAGCTTGTCGAGTACCTTGAGTGTAGCTTCCACTACTTCTTTACCTATTCCATCTCCTGGAATTACTGCTATATTATACATGTAGTTTACACCTTATTCTTTGAATTCTGTGTTGTTTAAGTAATCGATTAGTCCACCGTTTTCAAGTATTTCAAACATGAATGGCGGTAATTTTGTTGTTTTATATTCTTTGTCTTTGGACATGTTTTTCATACTTCCCTCTTCCAGGTTAAGTTTGACTATGTCCTCTTCATCTATTTCATCAGGTCCATTTGGTGCTTCAACCAATGGTAAACCTATGTTTGTAGCATTTCTATAGAATATGCGTGCAAATGATTTGGCAACTACTGCCTGAATGCCCGCTGCTTTGATTGCTATAGGGGCGTGTTCACGGCTTGATCCACAACCGAAGTTGGAACCTGCTACCAGTACATCACCCTCCCTGATTTTGTCCTTGTAGTGAAGGTCGTATCCTTCCATTACGTGTTTGCCCAGATCTTCGGCTTTGCTTAGCGTCAGGTATCTTCCAGGTAGTATGCTGTCTGTATCTATGTCGTCACCGAGTTTAAGTGCTCTTCCTTCAATAATTTTTTGCATAATTACACATCTCCTTTATCTATTTCTTGGTGCAGTTATGTGACCGGTCAGTGCACTTTCTGCTGCTACTATTGGGGAACTTAGGTATACTTTACCCTCTGGGCTTCCCTGTCTTCCTTTGAAGTTACGGTTTGATGTGGATAGGCTTACTTCTCCATCACCTATAAGGCCGATATGTCCACCAAGACATGGACCACAACATGGGTTACATACCAATGCTCCGGCATCAACGAAGATGTCCATAAGTCCTTCATCCAGTGCCTGTTTATAGATGGTTCTGGATGATGGTATGACAAGTGCTCTAACGCCTTTTTTAATCTTGTTTCCTTTAAGTATGCGTGCTGCCTGTTCTAGGTCCTTAAGTCTTCCATTGGTACATGAACCAATAAATACCTGGTCAATTTCCACGTCTTCGCATTCTGATGCAGGTTTTACATTATCCACATAGTTAGGACATGCTACCTGTGGTTCCAGTTGGCTTACATCAATATCCATTACCTCAAGGCTTGCTGCATCACTGTCTGTTGTAAACTTCGTGTATGGCTTGTTTGTCCTGTTTTTAAGGTATTCATCGGTTACCTTGTCAGGCTCTACAAGTCCTGTTTTACCGCCCATCTCTATTGCCATGTTACTCATGACAAGCCTATCGGACATGTCCATGTTTTGCACGGTTTCACCGGCATATTCACATGCCTTGTAGGTAGCACCGTCCTGGCCTACCTGGCCGATGATGTTTAATATTACATCCTTACTTGTAACGTTTTCCGGTAGTTTTCCTGTGATGTTGTACTGTATCGTCTCCGGTACTTTAAACCATAACTGTCCGGTGGCAAATACCATGGCCATATCGGTTGAACCGATACCTGTTGAAAAAGCACCAAGTGCACCATTGGTACATGTATGTGAGTCACTACCTACAATAACTGTTCCTGGTAGGGCATGTCCCTTTTCAGGTACTACCTGATGACATACTCCTTCATATACATCATAGAAGTTTTTAATTCCTTGTTCTTTTACAAATTCTCTCATTATCTGATGATTTTTTGCAGCATCAAGTGAGTCTGCTGGTACCTGATGGTCAAATGGTATGACTATCTTGTCGGGATTCCAGACCTTGTCAGTGTTAATCTGTTCTAGTGACTGTAGGGTCAGTGGACCTGTCAGGTCATGAACCATGGCAACATCGATATCTGCCATGATTATATCTCCGGCTTCAACCTTCTCGTTGCCTGAAGCCTTTGCGAGTATCTTTTCACTCATTGTCATTGACATTTAATTTTTACCTCCAAATTATATTCTAATATAATAATAACAATTAAACATATTCAATACTCTAACTCATTTTCATGAGTAAAGTATGATTTTTAATATGATGAATTTTTCATAAATTCACTTTATATATATTTATATTTAACTAAGTTAATATTTTTAGTGGTGGATATATTTTTTTCAACTTCTTAATTTGGAATACTTATGAAGTTGAGGTCAACATTTAAAATTTAAACATTATAGTATGAATACATTCTTATTGTCCGATGCCATAAGTTTTAATATAATGGATTATTAATAGGATTATGATAAAATATAATATTAACTGTAAAATATATACCACTTATTAAAAAAAATAGTCCTATCACATGATGAATTATAAGTCACGATATATTGTTGGATGAATTTCTATGAAAGTAGCTTTAATACCGGAGGGCGGCGTGTTAATTACAAACCTGATTTTTAAAAATGGACACACTCCCCTACAAATGTATGAAATGACACCTGAAAAGGCAAGAAAAAAAGATCCATATGATGAGGAGTTAATAGATTATGACTCACCGTTGTATAATTTAACTGGTAGATTAGTACAGGCAGGAAATAAATATGTCTCCAATGAGGTGCCGTCGGCCATTAAAGGAAGACTTTCATTGGCAGAGCATATCCTTCGGGAAGCAGAAGCAGTAATAGTATTGGGAAGAGCACCTAAAAATAGGACACGAATGTATGATAGATTAAACAGTACAATACTACTTTATGGTGGAGTCGGTAGAGGTAACTTTCCCAAATACCTTCTATATCTTCTTAGAAAAAAGAATGTTCCACGATTGGAGATGGCATATCCGACCAATCGTGATGAATTAATAAAACTGTTTGAAAGGACAAATACATTCCTCCAAAATCTTGAAAATTATCCTAATGATTACGTGTCTAATACGGATAATCTAACTACAGATGCGGTGCCCTATAAAAAAAGGATTTCAGTTAATGAGTTTGAGAGTATAGTAAAGGAAAATAATGTGAATTAACTGTTATATATATAGGGGTTTTAAATTAGGGGTATTAACCACCATCATTTTTAAATCTTTATTTTTCATTGACTGTTTTGTCATAGATTTGTTAATCCAAAAGAATATGTATTACATAAAATATATTTATTATTATATTATATTGTTTAGTATAATAGTTGTATAATTAAAAATTATAATAAAATAAAATATATATGCTATAAATTATAAATTATTTAAACATATATAACGTGAAAGTTATATTATATAATACTTATCATGAGCTAACATAAAGGTATTTATATTAAAGTTACAAAAAGTTAAACATAAAAATTTACATATATTATATATAATGATTATAATAATTTTTCACATGAGACAATAAATGTTTCATTTACTAAAATATAACTCATAACTTTTTTACACAAATCACGATTATTAAATAATTTAATAATAAAACCCGAAAGTCGAACGCAAACATTAAGGAGGGATAAAATGAATCCTGACGATGAAAAATACTTCAAAGAACGATATCAAGAAATCAAAGATAAAGTTGAATATAAGGAGTTCTTGCAAAGTATTGATGAAATAATAGAAGAAAATGAAGAAGATCCATTCATTACATTGGATCAGGTAGTCTCCATGGCAATAGAAAAATATGCCGGAAGACAAAACATACAACAGACACATACAAACCAAGTACAAAACATCTCCTCACTCATAGAGGGAAACGGCAACATCAGTATACAGGGAAGATTGCTTGCAATATCAAACATAAAAACATTCACAACCAAAAAAGGACGTGAAGGAAAAGTGGCAAATCTAACCGTAGAAGATGCAACCGGTAAAATAAGAGTAGTAATGTGGACAGACAATATGAAATACATGAATCGTATTGAAGAAGGAAACATTATAAAAGTCACAAACCTCGAGGTAAGAAAAGGATATACAGGGGACTTGGAAGTACAGATGAGGCCAAACTCCGCAATACAGGTAATGCCCGAAGAGGTAGCACCTGACTTACCTGCATATGAGGAAAAAATCACAAACCTTGAGGACATAACCGAAGATGGTGAATATAACGTTATCGTAAGAATAACCAAGATATCAACACTCAGGGAAATACAGAAGGATGATAAAACATTACAGATAATAACATTGGACATCATGGATAAGACCGGTTCAATGGAGTTTACCCTATGGAACAATGATACAAAACTGGTTGAAACACTTGAACTTAAGGAAAACGATACCATCAAAATCATTAAGGCAAGGGCAAACACCCGATATGAACAGGTATCATTATCCAATAGCTGGAACGGTAGAATAGTAAAAGGAGACTATGACCTGCCGGAATTCAAACAGGAAATACTCAAACTGGACCAGGCAAAATCCGAACAGGAAAATGTATGCGTCATAGGAGTAATAACAAAAGTATATGACACAATAACATTTGAAAAAAGTGACGGATCAACAGGTCAGGTAAGAAGTATAGAAATAACCGATGATACCGATTCAATAAGGGTAACACTCTGGAATAAGGAAACAGAAATACTCATGAACAAAGGCGACATCATAAAGATAGAGGGAGCAAACGTTGAATTTGACGACTACTCAGGTGACAGACACAGACTAAACACCGGATGGAATGCCGCCATAGTCATCAATCCTGAAATCGACGATGAGTTACGTCAAAAACTATCTGATGTATCAAATGTAGGCATCGTAAAAATAAGTGATGTTCTTGACATCAATCAGGATGAGGGAAGAGAAGTTGACGTTCTCGGAAGAATACTTGCAATAGCAGATATAAGACAATTCCAAAGAGTCGATGGAACTGACGGTAAGGTAAGAAGCATTGACCTGGCCGATGAGACAGGAGTAGTCAGAACATCCCTATGGGATGAAAAATCAGAAATAACCCAAAAACTGGGAGATGCAATTAAAATCGAGAATGCACGTACAAGACTTGGACAAAATACCATGGAGTTAAGTGTAGGCAGATCATCACGAATAGCTGTTCCATCAGATGAGGAAATAGAAAATCTTCCATCTTATGAACAACTGGAGATGGACAGATACAATGACCGGACAATCAGTCAGCTGGAGGAAAACGAGCAGAACGTGAAACTTCGTGTAAGGGTGACAAACATCAATGAAGTAAACACATTTACCCGAACTGATGGCCGGGACGGAAGAGTAAGGTCAGTAAACGTTGCAGATGAAACTGGTGAAATACAGGTATCCCTATGGGATGATGACACGGACATATCCTTCGTGGAGGGATCCGCCCTAATCATAGAAAATCCATCAATAACATCACAACAGAATCATCTAAGACTATCCATCACAAACAGTTCAACAATCAGAAAGGCAAGACAGGATGAAGCAGAGGCAATGCTTTCCATGAGGGAAATTGAAGCCAAGTTGTTTGTTGAAAAATACATTGAGGATATTGAAGAAGAGGATGCTCATATAAAAGTCAAAGCAACAATCGAGCAGATTAATGGTGACAAGATACTATATGCAATGTGTCCAAACTGTAACAAACGAATAACACAAAGTGAGGAAGGATACATTTGTGACATATGCGGTGAGAAAATAGAAAATCCTGACTATCTGATGATAATCTCATGCGTACTTCAGGATGAAACCGGAACGGTATCTGCAACATTCTTCAGAAAACAGGCTGAAGACTTGATAGGTGCAAGTACTCAGGATGTAATTGAGATATTTGAACAAACAGGTGATGAAACTTCAATGGCCTCCAGAATTGAAGATCTGATTGGTCATGAAGTAACAATAATAGCCGATTCAACATACAATGAATATGAAGAAGACATCAGATTAAACGTAAGAAAAACAATAATAGTAACATAAAATTTAAAACAAATAATAATGGAGAGATAATATGGCAGAATTAGAAGATTTACCTAGTGTAGGAGAAAAAACAGCACAAAAATTAAGAGATGCAGGTTTCGGAGACATGATGAGATTGGCTACTGCCACACCTAAAGAGCTCAGTGTAAAGGTTGAAATAGGTGAAGGGGTAGCAGCTAAAGTAATTGAAGCAGCAAGAAAAGCAGAAAAAATAGACTTTGAAACAGCATTTGAGGTAATGGAAAGACGTGAAGATGTTGGAAGAATTACCACAGGAGCTAAAGGATTGGATGAACTTATTGGTGGTGGAGTGGAAACACAGTCAATCACTGAAGTTTATGGTGAGTTCGGTTCAGGTAAAAGTCAGATATCTCATGAATTAGCCGTAACCACACAACTTCCTGTAGAAGAGGGTGGACTTGATGGGGATGTAGTATTCATCGATACAGAAAACACATTCAGGCCGGAAAGAATACAACAAATAGCAGAAGGATTTGGATTAAATGTTGAAGAGGTACTTAGAAGAATCCATGTGGCCCGGGCTTTCAACAGCAGTCATCAAATGCTGATGGCAGATAAGATTAACGAATTAATTCAGAGGGATATACCGGTTAAGCTTATAGTGGTTGATTCACTGATGGCTCACTTCAGGGCAGAATACGTTGGCCGTGAATCACTTGCAACACGTCAGCAGAAACTTAACCAACACCTGCACACTCTACAGACAATAGCCAACACATATAACGTTGCAGTACTCATAACCAACCAGGTACAGTCA
The DNA here is from genome assembly GCF_003268005.1 of Methanosphaera sp. BMS. NCBI lineage: Archaea > Methanobacteriati > Methanobacteriota > Methanobacteria > Methanobacteriales > Methanobacteriaceae > Methanosphaera > Methanosphaera sp. BMS. The sequence goes on from NZ_CP014213.1 coordinate 2,180,390, forward strand.
AAACCTGATGCATTCTTCGGAACGCCTACCAAGGCAGTTGGTGGTCACGTTTTAGGTCACGCATCAACATACAGGATATTGCTTAAGAAGGGATTGTCCGGTAAAAGAATTGCACGATTAGTAGACAGTCCTCATCTTCCTGAAGGAGAAGCAGTATTTAAAGTAACCACCGAAGGATTAATAGATTAATTTTTATTAATCATTTTTTCAATTCTTTTTTCAAGTGATTTTAATGAATTCTGATATAATAAATACTTTATTTTCAAATATTGACAAAATTCACACAACACAAATGGGCATTGGCCGCATTAAAAGAAACCTGAAGCTTGACTTGGATGATGGGGATGTTGTGGATTATTGTATAAAGAGAATTAGTGAATATGATGAGGTAGTATTAAAGGGTAAAAATTATTATATTCACGTGGATGACATGATTTTTACGGTTAACAAGAACTCATTTACAATAATAACCGCCCATCTCAAATAACGTTATTTTTTTCAATATAATTTAATCTTATAACTTTTATTACAACCATTTTTAACAATATCCTGGAATACCTGCCTATTTCAATAACAAATTCGTTGTCCTAAATATTAATTAAACTAGAAATAGATAAATAATAGCAACAAATAAAAAGATAGATTACTATGACAGCTTCATTTGAAATCATATTGGTACCTACAATAATGATAATGGTAGGATTATTTTTAAAACATTTTAATTTCCTAGATTCAAGTGATAGCCAAGTATTAAATAAGATTGTTGTAAACATCGCACTGCCCTGTCTTATATTTATCAACCTGTCTAAAGCTACCATCAACCCCGATGTCATGGTCCTACCGGTAACTGCAATATTCTTAGTATTCACGACGGCAGTGATGGCATATATCTATTCCAGATTCAGAAACTATTCCAAAAGCACCACATGGACGATAATTCTGGCTTCATCCATGATGAACACTGCATTTATAGGCTACCCTGTAATAATGGGAGTGCTTGGAAATGAGGGTTTCATATCATCAATATTTTATGACATGGCAATGGCATTGATGTTTGTATTATATGCAATGATACTTGTAGGAGTATTTGGTGGAAACAAACGACAGGTAATCCGTGACGGATTAACATTCATGCCATTATGGGCAGTGCTGTTTGCATTGATATTCAATTTCTTTAACATTGAATTGGGCTATGTATTGGAAACATCACTCGGGTATCTGTCTCAAGCTACCATACCACTTATCATGTTGTCATTGGGGTTAACGTTGGACTTGAATTCAGTAAAGTCCAACATATCCGATACGGCATTCATATTGTTCACAAGACTATTGTTTGCACCAATTTTAATATTGATAATTTATAAAGCATTGGATATCCAATCATTAGTATATCATGTTGCAGTCCTTGACTCAGCCATGCCCATTGCAATGAATTGTCTGGTATTGTCTATCAACTATGATTTGGATAACGAACTGATGGCCAGTGCCATATTTTTATCAACAATACTCTGTGTTGTAACATTAACATTATTCATAACATTTATGTAAAATAGGGAGGTTTAAAAATTGCCAAGTTCATTGGAAGTAATACTTGTCCCCACTTTTATGATCATTGTAGGGTTAATGCTTAAGCGATTGTCAATTCTTGAATCATCAGACAGTAAACTTTTAACCAAGATTGTATTGAACATATCCCTTCCGGCATTGATATTTGTCAACCTTTCAAAAGCTGACATAACAGGGGACATGCTTATCTTACCTGTAATGGGATTGCTTTTAAGTTTCATGTTGCTATGTACGGCATATTTCTATAGCAGATTCAGGAATTATTCAAAGAAGACCACCTGGACTATCATGATTGCATCCTCCATGATGAACACGGGATTTATCGGATTTCCCGTATCATTGGGTGTTTTTGGCAATGCCGGATTTTTGCACGCAATTTTCTATGATCTGTCTACAACGATACTCTTTATTGTATATGGGATGATTCTGGTTAAGGAGTTTGGCGGAGATAGACAGGATATATTAAGGCAGTCGGTTAAGTTTGTACCATTATGGGCAGTAATATTTGCATTGATATTCAATGTATTTAACATTCCAATATTTGACTTGGCAGGAAGCATACTTGATTATTTTGCCGATTCAACCATTCCCCTTATCATGCTGTCATTGGGTTTAACCATTGACTTCAATGCAATTGGCCGCAGCATCGGTGATTCACTGTTTGTATCGTTTGTCAAGTTGGTCTTATCGCCTTGTATTATCTTCGTAATCTTATCTTTATTGCATATAGGAGGCATGACGTTCAATGTTGCAATTCTCGAGGCTGGAATGTCTACTGCCATGAATGCACTGGTACTGGCCATTACTTATGACTTGGATGTTAAGCTTATGAGCAGTCTCATATTCACAAATGTCATTTTAAGCCTGTTTACATTGACGGCCATCATATCTTTTTTACTCTAATTTTTTTTTAAAAAAAATTATTAATATTACTTTTTTCATAAATAACACTTAATTTAATTTGCATCTATTAAACATAATCTTAATTATCCAGGGAGGTTTTTATTATTATTTCAAGAAATAAACTATCAGTAACATTGTTTGTAATTATTCTATTCTTATTTGCAGGTAGTGTTGCCGCCACAGAATCACAAAACAATGTAACTGCCGGTGATAATGCCGTAAAGTTGGATGTTGAGGATAATTCAATCATAACTGCAAAAAACAGTGTGGATATCAGTCATTCAAATATTGAATCTATTGATAAATCATCAAAGAATATCAAAAGTGCAGGTTATTCGGTAAACAATTATGAGGACATGTATAATTTAATAGCATCCAATATATCTCAGAAATCCATTGAAATAAACCTTAAGGGAAGCAGTAAATATGCACTGACAAAGCCGATAGTATTTAATAATAGTATCTATGCAAGCAGTATAACAATCAACGGTAATGGACACACGCTTGATGCAAAAAACAAGAACATATTCATGAACATATCCTATGCAAAGACAGTAACAATCAACAACTTAACCATTATCAACACTAACTATAAGAAGTCATCAACCTTTTCAAACAATGGTACGTTGACATTAAACAACTGCAACTTCACGGACAACTCCATTAAGGAGGGTGGATTGATATTCAACAGGGCCACCTTATACATGGATAATTGCCGTATAAGAAATAGCATTGATGATTTGGAGGAGTTTATAATCTCATATCCTAACGCTAAGGGTACAATCATAAACTATGGTGCTGCATATATCACAAACTCAAACATATCCAACATAGCATCAAGCAGTGCGTCATTTGTCGATAACTATGCATATCTATACTTGAAATCCAATTATTTGAATAATTCCGCTTCAGACTTTGGAAGCATAGTATCCCACATATATTCGGTTGCGGTAATGGAGGATAACATCTTCTCCAATTGTACGTCAACCTATGGCGGTGTTATATCAAATCATGCGGTTATAACGGTCAAAAATAACAAATTCTACTCAAACAGAGCATCCGTCGGAGGGGTATTGTATAATAATGGTAATGTAACATTTACATCCAATCTTTTAAGGGATAATGAGGCATCTCTTGCTGCCTGCATATATAATGAAGCATTTGCCGATAAGAATACGGGTGATGTTTACGGATTCATTAACTGTACTAAAAACACATTTACCTCCAACAAAGCCAGTATTGGTGCGGTACTGTCAAATTATGCAAGTGTCAACTTTGAGGATAATACGGTAAACGCTAACCTTGCAAGTGATGAGGCCTTCTTTGAAAACGATGGAAAAAGTGGGGGAACTGCCATTATAGATAACAATGCCTGGATGAATATACGTAACAATAAATTTAACTCAAATATTGCAAAAAGCTGTGCCGTGTTGTATAACAGGGGTAATGTGTCATTTGTAAAAAACAATCTGACAAGCAACCGTGTTTTGGATAATGATTCATTTGTCATAGAAAACAGTGGCCGGATAAATATCACGAATTCCTACTTCAACAACAATACCGACAACCTCAGGGACATGTTGATATATAGCAGTAATAAAAATTACAATATATCCGGAAACACCTACCTTAACAACAGGTTAAACAATAGCATAAAGACCTCCATTGTAAATAATACAATAAGGGTTCAAGTAAAATTAAGGGACATCTATAACTCAACAGTATACAATGGATCTGTTGTATTATATTCAAATGGTCGCCTGAATAATAATGCTAGTCTAACTAATGGTGTGGCAAATGTGGACGTACTTACAAAAAATGTCTATAAAACAAACAACAACATGACGCTAAATTATGTGTCCTTGGATAAACACTATCTCAACACGACAACCAACTTCAAATATAACTCCAACTTCACCTCTTATGTAACAGTAAACAATATAAATGACGTTACTGCCGGATGCATACTCACAGTCACTGCAAACATCCTTGATAAGAACGGCAAACCGATTAATGAGGGACATGTCATATTTAAGTATAACGGATTAACCATCAGGGATAACAGTTCCCAAACAGTAAAGGTGGATGTTAAAAATGGTAAAGTAACGTATAAGTATGCTATAGCAAACAATACCAAAACATCTAATGCAACGATGGAAGTGGTATATACGGGAACTGCCCGATATGAGGAGTCCCGAATGATGAAAGACTTCAAGGTGATAAACAAGGCAACAATAGTAGTTACTACCAATCAGACAACCGTTAAGATGGATGAAAAGATAAAGTTTATAGCAACAGTCAAATGGGACTCTAAGGTGGTCACTAAAGGATTTGTAATATTTAAGATAAATGGTGTCACGGTAAAGGATGCTAAAAACAATACTGTCAAGGCATATCTTAAAAATGGTGTTGCCAGCTATGACTTTACAATACCTGACGGCTGGAGTGCAAAGCCAAATAAGCTGACGGCTGTATACTCTGAACTGACATATACCCGACTTGAGAATAAGACGTACTTTTCACTTAATAAAACGCAGTCACATTTCAACCTGACAAACATAACCGGTAGACAAAACAAGACAGTTACTATTAAGGGTGGACTGCTTGATGAATATGATCATAGTGTATGTGGAACGTCGACGGCGATTATTAAAATCGATGGAGTAAGCTACTTAAATGATAATGGAAAGGTCAAGGTTTACGCTATTGTAAATGGTACTGTAAATATAAATTTCAGAGTACCTGTTGATTTGAAAAAGGGCAATCATACAATTGAAGTGGTTACAGGTACAAGAAATGCATATATCGGTACGAGGACTAAAATAATCCTCACAGTACAATAATACTTTATTTTTTTTTATAGGTAATATTTGATAATATACGAACATTATAATTCGTTTTTATTCGAACAATAATAAACTTTATATATGATAATCTATTAACCTTACATTATAGGATATAATTGTTAAATTTTTAACTAATTAACAACAAATTTTTAAACTTAAAATATTAAAAGATAATAATCTTTGTTAAATAGGTGATTTAACTTGGCAGAAAATGAAGAAATACGTATGGGAGTATACGTTTGTCACTGTGGAGTAAACATCGGTGGAGTAGTAGACTGTGTAGCAGTAAAAGAATACGCAGAAACACTACCTGATGTAGTAGTAGCACGTGAATACAAATACATGTGTTCAGACCCAGGACAAAAACTCATACAAGACGATATTAAAGAATTAAACTTAAACAGAGTAGTAGTAGCAGCATGTAGTCCTCGTTTACACGAACCTACATTCAGAAGAGCTGTAAAAGAAGCAGGATTAAACGAATACTTATTCGACTTCGTAAACTTAAGAGAACAAGACTCATGGGTACACGGAGACGACCCTGCAGGAGCAACCGAAAAAGCTAAAGATTTAGTAAGAATGGGTTGTGCAAAAACAAGATTACTCAACGCATTAACTGCTGAAAAAGTAGGCGTAAAAGACACTGCAATGGTTATCGGTGGTGGAGTAGCAGGTATCCAAACAGCACTCGACCTCGGTGACATGGGATTCAAAACCTACCTCATCGAAAGAAGACCAACCATCAGTGGAAGAATGGGACAATTAGACAAAACATTCCCAACACTCGACTGTTCAATGTGTATTCTAGCACCTAAAATGGTAGACGCAGGAAAACACGAAAACATCGAATTACTTTCCTACTCAGAAGTAAAAGATGTAGACGGATACATCGGTAACTTCACAGTAACAGTAGAGAAAAAAGCAAGATACGTTGATGAAGCTACCTGTACCGGTTGTGGATTATGTCAAGAAGCTTGTCCAATCGAAATACCAAACTACTTCGACGAAGGAACAGGTATGGTAAAAGCAGCTTACATTCCATTCCCACAAGCAGTACCTCTTGTAGCAACAATCGATAAAGACTACTGTATTAACTGTCACTTATGTGACAAAGCTTGTGAAAAAGGTTGTATTAACCACGACCAAGAACCAGAACTCGTGGAAATCGAAGTTGGTACAATTGTAGTAGCAACAGGTTACGACACATTCGATCCAACAGAAAAAGAAGAATACATCTTCGATCAAGCAGAAAACGTAATTACCGGTTTACAAATTGAAAGATACATAAACGCATCTGGACCAACACAAGGTCACGTAATCCAACCATCATCCGGTGAAACACCTAAAAAAGTTGCATTCATCCAATGTGTAGGTTCCCGTGACGAAAAAGTTGGAAACCCATACTGTTCCAGAGTATGTTGTATGTACGCAATGAAAAACGCACAATTATGTGTAGACCACGAACCAGATACACAAGTAACAATTTACTACATTGATATTCGTGCATTCGGTAAAGGTTACGAAGAATTCTACAGATTATCACAAGAAAAATACGGAATCAAATTTATCAGAGGTAAAGCAGCACAACTTATCGAAAACGAAGATAAGACCATTACAGTACGTGCAGAAGATACCTTACTCGGTAAAGCAACCGCATTTACTTATGACTTAGTAGTATTATCAGTAGGTCTTGTACCTCCTGAAGGACAAGAAACCTTAAGACAAACACTAGGATTATCCAGATCCGCAGACGGATTCTTTATGGAAGCTCACCCTAAACTCAGACCTGTCGACACAATGACCGACGGTATCTACCTAGCAGGTGTAGCACAAGGTCCTAAAGATATTCCTGACACAGTATCACAAGCTTCAGGTGCAGCAGCAAGAGCAGCAATTCCTATGATCCAAGGAGAAGTAGAAATTGAACCTATCATTGCTGAAGTAAATGAAGAAAACTGTGGTGGATGTGAAATCTGTGTTGAATTATGTCCATTCGGAGCTATTTCAATTGAAGATGGTAAATCCACAATCAACGTAGCTTTATGTAAAGGATGTGGAACATGTGTAGCAGCATGTCCAACCGGTGCATTAGACCAAGCACACTTCAAAAACGAACAAATCCTTGCTCAAATCGAAGCAGCTTTAGGAAAATAAGATTCGTAAACAGAACTGATAAGGAGCCTATATCTCCTTATCCTCTTCTTTTAAAATATAACCTCCGATATATAAACTCATATTTTTAATGTGACAATCCCCTTTAATCAATATCTTATTTTAAATATTTAGAACAGTTATTTTTAATAATTCAATGGTATATTTCTATATTTGAGATATTAACCTTAATTTAAGGAATAATCTTTTAACATCTAATTAATAAGAAAAAGAAGCCATGACGATTGAAATGTTTAATGATGAATGTAAAAATATATTGGATTTATGTAACAGTAGTGCTAGATAAAGATACTTTATCCCCTGTATCCATACTCATACACTCTGGAGCATCACACGACATTGTAATATACAAAGAAATATTAAAAGAATTAAAAAGAAGAAGATTATTTACTAAACGAACATTATTATGTCTTGATAGAAGATATTACTCATTAGAAAATTATAAAATAGGAATTAACCGTTATAAAATAGTTCCAATAATAGCCTCAAAATATGATAATACCATCCAAAAAATCAAAGACAATCTTTCATATCCACTCGAAGTATTTAATTCAAATAATAATGAGGACTCAAAAAAATAATATAAAATATTAAAAACAATATCAATAAAACAAATTGAAAATTGGGAAGATTTAAAACCAGTAAGAGGATTAATTGAAGATTTCTTTAAAGTGCCTAAGATGCCTTTGGATTGGGAAAATTCCACAAATATGCAATAAAATCAGTAAAGAAAAGTGTATATTTATGCATATTATTAACAACACTCGGTATACAACAAGGATTTATGACAAAAACAAAATGCAGCAATTATAAGAAGAAAATATAGAAGAAAGATCACCAATTAAACATAAAAGAAAAAATAAAACCGAAGAAACTTATACTAGAACTAATTATTCTGTACTTGAAACAACCAATCAAAAAACATTCTTAGATTACTAAAAAACCAATCAAAAAACATTATTTGATGGTCTTAATTCAAGTACCTATGGTATAAAATTTCGGTAAAAATTATAGTTTAAAAATTTTCATTATGTATTTGAATTATTTCTTCTTTACCATTAAAGCAGTATTACAATCCCTGTCATTAGTTGTTTATAGTGGGATTATGAAGGTAATCTCATATTTCTCTATATGGATATACTTTATTCTCTTCTTTATATTTTTTTAGCCATAACTTGAATATTTCATCATATATGTTATATTCTTTACCATTTTGCTCGATCATCATCATATTTTTAAGTTTAACTAGTGGTTTACTTATAGAACCTGTTGTTACTTTTAATTTTTCAGCTATTTCTTTTCGAATCAATGGTTTTTCTAGTAGTGATGTGATGATTTTTTGTTCTTGTAGAGTTAATCTTGACCAGAGATTGATATTATGTGTAGCCAGTAGTGATACTTTTCGTTTGAATTCATACTTAATATTATTTTCATCTAATCTTTCATTTTGTGGTAAAATGTTTGCAAATATGTTTATATATGCTGGAATTCCTCTTGTACATTTGTAAAATTGTTTTAGACCATTCTCTGTGAATTTAAGTTCAGGAGCTTTTTCTTGCATGTACTTTTTTGTAGTTTCGTATGAAAATGTTCGGATTTCCAAAGTTAACATTCGTCCACCAAATGCCCCTTCATTACCTGCAATCTTTTCTATGAATTCATCTTTTAAACTCATACTACCACTTAAAATATAAGTTACATTCTTATTTTCTTGAATATTACTTCTTAAAAACCATAAAAAACTATCGATATTTTCTAAATTTCTTAATATTTGAAATTCATCAATGAATATTATTATTCCTTTTATTTCTTTAGCATGTTGTCTATAAATATTTTGAGGTAATTTCATTACAAAATTTGCAAATTTTGAGTAATTTTTTTCAGTTGTTATAATGGGGAGGGATATGTATTCATAGTTTGCTATGTCCGCTATGTGAATATCATTCGTTTTTATCATTTTTTTCAATGTTTTATCAATTGTTTTTAAACCTTTTTCTTTGCAGGAATCAATAATTGAATCATATAATACTTGCATGAATGAAATTCTATCTAATCTCTTTTCTTGATATGCATCTGATTTGGAAATATCCATATATATGACTAAGTATTCTTTCATTAATTTATTTTTAATATTTTTCATCAATGCGGTTTTTCCCACTCCTCTAATCCCAGTAAGTAATAATGTTGGGGTTGAATTAGGATTGGCTGTTATTAAACTGGTAATAATATTAATATCCTCTACTCTGTTATAAAATTCACTTTCACTTAATTCAGAATCATTTCCCCATGCTATGTCCATATTATCATCCTTCTTAGTATAATGTGTTCTATGTTTCCCTTACTTTTTATAGTTATTGTTTTTTACAATAATTTTTATAGTTATTGTTTTTTACAATATAACCATATTTTCTTCCATTTACTATTATCCTCTCATTATTAGTTTTTAAGAGATCTAGCTACATATAATAGTTTATTTAAGTTATTATCACATTCCCACCCCCCCCCCCCCCCTTTATATAATTATTTTATTTTGTAATTTATTTACTTTGAGGGGTATAACATTCTTTTATAACTTTATATTAGTTATTCCTTTGAATTTATTGAATTCATTGGATTAAACTAGGTATTTGTTCTTTAAATAATGCCACATAATTATATTAATTAGGTATAATATACATTCTATTAATAATAAAAAAGATATAATGAATTTTCAAGTAATCTTTATAGATAAGTTAATGTAGGCTTTATTTATATTATTTTTTGTTTATTCTGTATTTTAGAATTTTTATCATAAAATACGACTCTTTTTTTGGAGTCTCATCTTTTTTTTATTATTATATGGGATTCTTTTTCATGAAATCTCATATTAAATTATAATATATTAATTGTCGTGATTAATATGAATAAAAATTTCAGTAACATTCGGTCAAGATTAAAAAAAATTGGAAGAAGAGGTATTTATACAATTTAGGGAGGGTAACAAAAATTCATTAGTACCTTATTTAACTTATGATGCTATTAAGATATCCATATGATGGTATGGGAAATATATTAGTTTTTATTGTTTTTTGGGCTCTGTAGAAATCCTATGAAAAAACAATTAAAAGTAATACTTTTATCAAAATATTTATATGCTATTTTAAATAAAATTATTAACTATACCATTAGTAATATTTTATTATATATATTTAATATTTTATTATATATATTTAATATTTTATTATATATATTTAATATTTTATTATTTTTTGTGTGTAGATAGTTGTTATGTATAAGAGTTTTGTTGTTCGTATTTATCCTGATGAAGTTCAGGAGAGTTTTTTTATTAATCAGTTTGGTTGTTGCCGTTTTGTTTTTAACACTTTTCTGGATGCTAAAAAGACTGTATACTCAGATAATGGAGAGTATTTGTCTTTTTATGATTGTTCGACTATGTTGACTGAGTTGAAGAAGTCTAAGACTTGGTTAAAACGAGTTGATTCACAAGCTTTGATTGAATCGTTGAAAAATTTAGAAAATGCTTTTGACAGATTTTTTAAACACCTTAGCAAGTATCCACGCTATAAAAGTAAGTATAATCCGGTACAATCTTATAAAACCAATAATATCAATAACAACATCAGAATTGAGGGTAAACGTATTCGTCTTCCTAAGGTGGGTTGGATTCGATTTCGTACACATCAAAAGATATCCGGCAAAATACAATCTGTCACTGTTAAACAAAAAGCATCCGGTAAGTATTTTGTTTCTATTTTATGTAAAGATGTCACAAGGCATGTTTTTAAGAGTAATGATCGTAGTTGTGGTATAGATTTGGGAATATCACGTTTTGTCACAATAAACACGGGCGAAATAATACATTTCCCACAACAAAACAAGATCATACAATTAGACAAGAAAATACAAAGATTTCAAAGAAAACTATCCAAAAAAGAAATTGGCAGCAAAAACTACAATAAAATCAAAAAGAAGATAGCCTTAGCATATGAAAAAAGACATAACATACTAGACTATCATTTCTATAAGATAGCACAACGATTAACAGAAAAATATCACGTAATCTCTATGGAAACACTAAACATTAAAGGCATGCTAAAAAACAGCAGACTATCACGAAGTATACAAGAAAAATCATGGCACATGTTCACCAGAATACTAGAACAAAAAGCATACGAACACGGACGAAAACTAATACACATAGACCAATGGTACCCATCCAGCAAAACATGCAACAACTGTAAATACCACAAAGAAGACCTAACACTAAACAACCGAACATGGACATGCCCCCATTGTGGTAATAGACATGATAGGGACATTAATGCTGCTAAAAATATACATCAGGAAGGATTAAAAATAATTAATCAAATACAATATTGATTACTATATTTATTTATATGAACCGAGGGTTTCCCGGGGATCGCCTGTACCACTTACTATGCTGCGTTGGCGGCAATTAGGCAGGAATCAAATGACAAATACAATTACTCAATATGAGTGAGAATTGTATATTGATGAAGAAAGGATAATATTGAAATAGAATATATTCCCTCTGTAAAAAATTATATTTGAGTTATTACTCATACTTCACTCAAATCAAGGTTTTCTACAGAGCCGTTTTTTGTTTTCAAGTTGTTATTATCCTATTTTTTTATTGAATTCTTTTTTTATTCTTTTTTTCTTGTATGTATTTTTGTATTTTTTGTTACTTTTTCGGTATATTAATATACTTGTATTATCAATAGTATATATTAGTGATTTAAAATGGCTACTACAATTAGAATTAATGAAGATGTTAAGCAACAATTAAAGATACAGAGTGCTAAATTAGGTGTTAAACAAATTGATTTAGTTAATAGGTATGTTATTGAAGGAATTAAGAGAGACATGCCATGTAATATTAAAAGTATTGAGGATATTGAAAGATTATTGTCACATGATAAACCTGAAGGAAATAATTTAAAATCATTTGTTAATTTAATCGATAATGATGAGTCAATTGATCCTGTTGAAGAGAAAAAATCAGCTTATAGGGGTTATTAAAGTGCTTTTTATCGATAGTTGTTATATTATTGCTTTAATGAATGTTAAAGCTAAAAAACATGACGAATCTTTAAAATTATTGGAGTATATTGATAATGAAAGGACGTTGATAAATTCTACCGTAATTTTGGAAATTTTTAATAATTTGAAGAAGAAACGTTATGAAGCTAAACGTTTGGATATTATCGATTTAATATATTCTATGGATAAAATTCATTATTTGGATGTACTAGAGTATAATAATGCTCTTGATTTGTGTAAATATTATAATTTTAGTGTTAATTATGGTGATTGTACTATAATACAGTCAATGGAAAAATATAATGTTAATAATATAGTTTCATTTGATAATGACTTTGATAAGGTAAAAGGAATTAATAGGGTTTATTTATAATATTTCTCTTATTTTTTTTATTTCAATAGGGGGTCGTGCAACAATTGTTATTTGAGGGTATGTTCTAGGATATACTCCAAGCATAATTCATAGGTCGTAGCTTTACACAAGAATATTATAGACAAATAGAAAAGTATAAACACTTTAAAATTGTCGAAATAAATAAAAATTATGAAGTAACCACAATGATAAACGTGGTATTTGGAAATCCAAGACATTTATGAAGTTTATCTGTTGGATTATGCTAATGTTTTTAGCAAGCAAGGCATTATCTGTTAAGAAAGCGATGTAGCCTAGATGCCTAATGATAATTTACTCATTCAATAGTTGTATGTTATCGGAATTAGTATTGAAATATATCAAGCTGTCAGGGTTAAGAAATGTATTTTTTTTTATTTTAAAATCTGATTTCCAAATTTTTTTCATAGATATATTATTTTTTTTTAATGTTGGGATAATGTTTGAGCTATATTTTTTCTATTAATCCTTCACTTTCCCCCCCCCCCCCCCCCCCCTAAAAATTAGATAATTGTATTGATTTACATGTTCATTGGTTAATCGATGTTTTTCTATTTATTCAGGAGATTTAAATACGCTTTTTATTTGTGTTATTGTTGGGTTAAATTTATTAACTATCTTTGATATAACCAAGTATAGTAGTAAAGATTATGCTAATAATTGTAAATTATTTCTTAAAGGTATATTGATTATGTCCTTAATTAATATTTATTGCTTCTGGGGGATGTGTTTTTTCGAGTTCCGGTAAGTATAGTAACTTACCAAACTTTTAATATATATGTTTTATATATATAATATTATGTCAAGAAAAAGTGAAATTAATGTGGATAATAAAACTAATATTACAGAGATTAGAAAAGAATTAGCTGGATGTAAAGATACTGTAAGGTATTATGAACGTCTAATAGCTATGGAATATATTTTAGAAGGTCATACTATCAAAGAAGCGTCTGAATTTGTTAATGTGTCATATAATACAGTCCATAGATGGGCTAAAATTTGTGAAAAGAGTGGATTAAGTGGTTTAAAACCTAATTTTGGTGGTGGAAGACCCTCTAATTTATCATTTGATCAATTAGTTGAATTGGACCAATATATAATGAATCATAAAGGTATGACCCAATTAGATGTATTAAATCATGTTAAAAATGAATACGAGGTTGAATATAGTTTAAAACAAATAGGGTTTATCGTAAAGAAATTAGGATACAATTATAGTAAAGCATATCCTAGATTTTCTAAAACTCCCGATGATGCCGAAGAACAACTAAAAAAAACTTAAAAGAACATTATGTAACTCAAAAAGACATAATAGTTTTATTTGACGAATCCTCATTTCAAAATCAACCTAATAGAATTAGAACCCTATATAAAAAAGGAACAAAGAATATGGCAATTGTTTCACCATATAAATTTAAAGTAAATGAAACAGGTTCATTAAAATTAATGGTAAAAGTGATTTACTCACTACTCACTCTTCAACAGCTCTAGAAGTAGCTTTAGCATTAATAAATCTTAGATTATCTAATATGAATAATTTAAATAACAAAGATATACTTTCAACAATAATTAATGATATAGACCTTTCTGAAGAAGAAGTAACGAAGGGTTTAAACTCTAAAAATATGCCCAAAGATAAATTCTTAGAACTTATTGGAAAAACACTAGATAAATATAGTGAAGAAAATTTAGAAACTATTGCAAGAATTTTAAGTAAAAAATGTAAAAGCGTTTCGACAGATAATGTCTCTAAAAGAAGAAATGAACAAAGAGAAATTATTCTAGAGTCAATTGATACAGAACTAGTTAGAGAAATATGTAATAAAAAAGACAGAATATGTTTAATTTTAGATAATTACAGCACTCACAGATCAAAATATATTCAAGAAGTGGCTAAAATATTGAATATTACTTTAATTTATTTACCACCTTATTCTCCACATCTAAACCCTATAGAACAGATATGGAGAATATTAAAAAGAAAACTAAAACAATACGACTTAGAATCAGAAGAATTTCTCAATAATACAATAATCCAATCCTATGCTGAAATAATCAATGATAATCATGTCATTGATAACTGGTATGAAAAATATATACCAAAAGTTTGGTAAGTTACTATAATAATTTTTTCAAAGTTTATATTCATCTCATATTTCCAATTGATAAAACTAATATAATATTAAGAATATATATTAATAATATAATAGGATAATATATCCCATAATATTTTTACGTTTATATCAAATTATATTAAATCTTTTTACGGAGGATTATATTGAATGTCTAATTTAGAGAAAGCACAAGAAATAAAAAACTTGACAAAAGAACATCATAAATGGATGAAAAACAGTTTGAACATGATTGCCAGTGAAAACATCACTAGCCGAGCTGTAAGAGAAGCGGTTGCAACTGATCTTTCCCACAGATACGCTGAAGGACTTCCTGGTGAAAGATTATATGAAGGATGTGACTACATTGATGACATTGAACAGATAACAATCGACTTGTCAAAAGAGTTATTCGGCTGTGACCATGCAAATGTACAGCCAACAAGTGGTGTAGTAGCAAACCTTGCATGTTTCTTTGCAGTAGCAAAACCTGGTGACACATTAATGAGTATCAACGTACCTGAAGGAGGACATATCAGTCACGCTGGTGTAAGTGCAGCAGGTATAAGAGGACTTAAGACAACATCCGTTCCAATGGACACCGAAAGGATGAATGTGGACATGGATAAACTTGCAGCAAAAATGAGAGATAAGGAACCTGAAGCAATGGTACTTGGAGGAAGTTTATTCTTATTCCCACAGCCAGTCAAGGAAGCAGTGGAAGTAGCACAGGAAACAGGTACAAAGGTTATTTATGACGGAGCACACGTGTTAGGATTAATTGCAGGAAAACAATTCCAAGACCCGGTAGCAGATGGTGCTGACATGATAACTGGTAGTACACATAAGACCTTCCCTGGACCACAGGGTGGAATCATCCTCTGTAAAGAAGAATTACATAAAAAGATAGATAACTGTGTATTCCCGGGTGTGGTAAGTAACCATCATCTACATCACATGGCAGGACTGGGTATAGCAACAGCTGAAATGCTGGAATTTGGTGAAGACTATGCAAAACAAACCATAGCCAACGCTAAGGCATTAGCCCAAAACCTCTATGAATTAGGATTCAATGTATTATGTGAAGACCAGGGATTTACAGAATCCCATCAGGTAGCTATGGATGTAGCAGAACTTGGTGATGTCTCCAAAATGGCAAAAACACTTCAATACAACAATATAATCCTAAACAAAAACCTTCTTCCATGGGATGACGTAAATAACAGTGACAACCCATCAGGTATCAGAATGGGAACACAGGAATTAACACACCGTGGACTTAAAGAGGACAACATGAAAGACGTGGCCGAATTCATTAAAGCAGTAGTTATGGATAATAAGGATGTAACAGATGATGTAACCGAATATATGAGTAACTACACAACCGTACACTATGCATTTGATGAAGGTGCTGAAGGTTACGACTACATTGAATTTTAAATAAAAACAAGTAAATAAAGGGTTTTAACAACCTTCTTATCCAATTCTTTTTTTGGTATGGATTCTTCTGGGAGGTTATCTAAAATATGTTAAATATTGTCAGAAGAAATCTAGGCAGATTATTTAAGTTATCAATATTTCTCTTTTTAGAGGTATTGTTGTTTTTTATCATTAACAATTATTTTTCACTGATTACAATCACCGACTTCAAAACAACATTCATGATAATTGTTTTTCTATCAATTTTAAATGCAATATTATGGCCGACAATATCATATATTTCACTGAGATTTATTGTATTCACATTGGGCTTTGGAACATTTCTGATTGACGGGTTGCTGCTATGGCTCATGAGTAGTTATCTGGGCGGGTTTCAAATAAGTGGATGGTCACTCTTTCTAGTACCTCTGATAATAGGACTTATAAACTCCCTGCTATCAATACTTCTAAGCGTTGACATGGATGAATCATATTATCAGCGTATTTTAAGAAATCAATTAAACAATGATAAAATCAGTAAAAAGGATGGATATCTCTTTATTGAAATTGATGGACTGGCAAAAGATGTTTTAACTGATGCAATAGATAATGGACATATGCCTCATCTGAAACGATTGCTTGAATCCACACATAAATTATTATCCTGGCAGACAGATTTATCCAGTCAAACCAGTGCATCACAGGCAGGAATATTACATGGAAACAATGAAAATATAGTGGCATTCCGTTGGGTTGAAAAGGAAAATGATAACAGGATAATATCATCAAACTCCTTGGCCGATGCAGGTAAAATAGAAAAAAGAATATCAAACAAGAAAGGACTATTGTCAGATCATGGAGCAAGTAGAAGTAACCTATTTTCAGGTGATGCAGAGGATTATCTTTTAACCTACAGCAAGCTTAAGAATTTCTATTCCAAATCATGGTATTATCTGTATTCAACGCCATATTTCATTGCCAGGTTGTTATTATTGTTCGCATTTGATATGCTGATGGAAGTAACCTCAAGGATAAGACAACTCATTACCAATAAAAAGCCACGTATGCATAGGGGACTTAAATATTTCATTGCAAGGGCGGGGGCAAATGTCGTGATGAGAGAAGCATCAACATACTCATTGATAGGGGATATATATTCAGGTAAATATAACGTGATATACTCGACATACATGGGTTATGATGAAATAGCACATCACTCTGGTATAAGGGATTTTGATTCATTCTATGCATTAAAACAGATTGATAAACAGTTTAAGCACATACTTTATGCTATTGATCATTCAAATCGAAAATATAATATTGTAATTTTATCTGATCATGGACAATCACAGGGGCCAACATTCAAACAGAAATATGATAAGACATTGGATGATTTGGTTCAAGAAAACATACCTGAAACAATGAAAATCCACAGTATACTTCATTCAAATGATGATCACCTGCTTGAGACGATAAAACTTAAGTCATACATGAAATATAATAAGCAAAGAATCACTAAAAAAATCGACAACACCAAAGACAATATCGCCGGGCGTATCGACAATACCAAGGACAGTATCGCAAATCGTCTCGACAATAGTGTGGAAAATATAACCGAACGTGTGGATAGCTCAAGGCAACAACTTTCAAATATCAAAATAAAAGCACGTAATAAATTACCCATAGATGAATTTAAAAATAAGAAGGTTTTAATAAAAGGTAATGAACCAATAATGGATAAATTAAACAAGATAAACGATGAATATTCATTGGATGTGGATTTGAATAATGATGAAGTTATAACTAAGAATGAAGCACAGTCAATAGTACTTGCCTCGGGGAATCTGGGATTAATATACTTTACTGACTGGGGTGGCAGGATGACTTATGAACAGATTGAAGATGCATTTCCTAATCTAATAACTACTCTTGCAAATCACCCCGGAATAGGATTTGTACTGGTAAAATCAGCATTATATGGCAGTATTGTATTGTCTGATGACAATGTATACTATCTGGATGATAATAAACTGGTAGGAGAAGACTTCTTAAAGGTCTATGGAAAGAATATCATTAAACAGCTTAAAAGAACGGACAAATTCAAACATGTACCAGATATACTTGTAAACAGCACATATGATGTTGAAAATGACGAGGTTTATGCCTTCGAAGAGTTGATAGGAAGTCACGGTGGAGCAGGTGGATCACAGCAACAGCCATTTATCCTATGTCCACGTGACTGGTCAGATCCTGGTGAAATATTCGGAGCCCAGAAGGTGTATAAGTTCTTTAAGGAGAATATAAATAGGAAGTAATTGATTAATTTAATTTTTCTTTTTTTCTATTATTTTTTCCATCTTCAATATAACAGGCAGTATGTCATAGGGGTGTCTGCAGGTTTTAATATTCTCTATTTTCTCCAGTTTTCTTGTATTTTCCGCATCTATTGGTCTGATGTATAATTCTATTTCTCTGCCGATGATTATAGCTTCCTCTGGGCACGTGTCAACACATTTTTTGCAGCAGGTACATTTCTTTGTATCAAGTATTGGTGGAGTCAATGCATCAAAAGCACATGCGTTTATACATTTGTTACATTCTATGCATAACTTTTTATCAATGTATGGTGGTATAATGGTGGTAATTAATCCTTCATCATAGTCTACAGGTACAACTACGCATTTTATCTGTCCTTTACCTGATTGTGCGGCTACATTTGTTACAAGGGTATCCGCTATCCCATGCACGATTTTAGCCGTGGTATTTGCCGTGGTAGGGGAGATTACTATCAAGTCATATTTGTCGTGTGTGAGCTTTCCCGAAAAGGGGTAGCTGTATTTTTGTTCTTCTTCTTTTATCATCTTGTTATTGGGATTTCTGTCCATGATTTCTTCAATATTCTTATCATAACCGTATAGTTTAAGAACTTCCCTGCCTGCACATGAGTAGATTATTGTCAGTTCATGTTTGTATGATAACTTTTCTAGTACATCTATACTTTCCTTTAATAGATGACCCGCACCTGTTATTGCCCATAGTATTCTCATATTTCACACCTTTTTCAGTATTATCTTCGTGATTTCCGGTGGACAGTTTATTCTTAGCCAGAATGCGTTTGTTCCAATTCCCCTACTTGTATATTGGATCATTTCATTTACCTTATACTCTCCTGAAGGATATTTAAGGAAATTTTTTCCCCTTATTGGTGTTCCTATCTTGGGTATGCTTATCTGACATCCATGGCTATGGCCGGATAATTGAAGTATGAATGGATCATATCTGCTTGTTATGTCTGCAAAGTCAGGTTCATGTGCCAGCATGATTGCAGGTGAATTTTCATCTATCCTTTCCATTATTTGATTTATATCATCCTTATCATAGGTTATACTGTCTACGCCGGCTATTTGAAGTTTTGAACCATCTTTATATATTGTATATACCTCATTTTCCAGATTTATGATGTTACATCTTTCAAGTGAATGTTTAACTTTAACGGGATTTATCCAATGATCATGATTTCCAAGTACTGATAATATGGCATCTTCTGCTTTCAGGTGTTTTAATGTTTCTTCAAGGTCATCAAGACAATCATCCACCTTATATGATACATAATCTCCAGTTAATACTATTAAATCAGCATTTTCTTTATTAATTAACTCTACAATTCCCATAAGTTTTTCTTTGGTAATCCACTGTCCAAGATGTATGTCTGTTAACTGTATAATTGTATAGTTATCAAATGCACTGTCAATCTTGTCTGATTCGATTTCTACACTTACAACTTCAAACTCATCCACGTTGAACTTTCCTTTCTTTAGCTTGTTTCGTGTATAATTCATGGCTGTTTGTATTTTTTTCCTGGCATAGGGAGGAGTATCGGGTGGTATTTCTTCGTTATTCATAAACATTCACCAACTTGACTTTAGTATTAATCTTTATGTTTTTCATATTTATACTATTTTCTCTTAATTCAAGTATGTATTTTGTATTATCATCTTTTGGTATGAATATATTCCATGGATTTAATGTTGTTGTTTGACTTTTTCTTTCCATAAGTGTTTACACAATATTTATTATATTGTATTGTTTGAAAAGGAAGATCTGAATTAATGTGGGTTAATATATTTTTTATAATTAAAATTTTTTTGATACTTTTTATCTCAGTATTATCTCTTATTGATATTGTTAATCATTTTTTTTGGGAAGTGTTGGGAAGTGTTGGGAAGTGTTGGGAAGTGTTGGGAAGTGTTGGGAAGTGTTGGGAAGTGTTGGGAAGTGTTGGGAAGTGTTACTAAAAGTGTCTAAATCATCGTATTTTTACTTTTAGGGATTTTATTTTATTTTTTTATTCATCATACTATTTCATTATTCTCATCTTTTTGAATTTTTTTTGGTAACTCATGTACTATTTTTGGGAAGTGTTGGGAAAATATTATTAATGACAAAAGTATATAAATTGTATTAATAGTTGGTGTACTTATGGTTCTAAAAATATTTATAAGTAGTGTAAGGAATGAATTTGAAGAAGAACGGATGTATTTAAAACAAAAATTGATGGAAGATTCAAATTTAAATAAGTATATTGAAATATTTTTATTTGAAACGGATGTAGAATCTACTTCACAAGCACCTCCTGAAATTTATATTAATGAAGTAAGAACTTCTGATATTTATATTGGTATAATAGGTTCAACATATGGTAATTTGACTGATAAGGGTATATCTGCTACAGAATTGGAATATAATGAATATAGTAAACTTAAGTCATATTATTACTTCTATGTTAAAAATCTTGAAGAAAGAGAAGAACGTACTTTGGAATTTTTACATAGGATCCAGAATGAAGCAACTTATACTACATTTGATACTAAAGAAGAACTTTTTTATGAAGTAAAAAGAAGTTTATTATCCTATATAAATTCAAAACTTTCTTCATCCGAATTTGATTTATCAATCATAGATAATTCCTCTATTAATAATGTAGATATTAATGTGTATGATAATTATTTCAATATATTAACAGATGATGCATTATTATCTTTAAAACAATATCGAAACAAAGAAGAGATATTAACATTAATTAAAGCAGGTAGTATTTTAAATAATAACTTTCATCTTACAAATGCAGGTGCATTATTTTTTAGTAATGATATAGAAAAATTTGGTATAGAACATGAAATAAAGATGGTTCGTTTCCAAGGAGAAGATAGATTAACCATAATTGATTATCAAGAATCACACGCACCAATTCCTATTCTACTGGATGAGGTTGAAAAGTTTTTTAGAAGAAATACAAGGCATGGTGTAATTGTGAAGGATTGGGGTCGTGTAGCCATTCCGGAATATCCTATTGATGCAATTAAAGAAGCAATAGTTAATGCTATTGCTCATAGGGATTACACCATAGTTGGAGATACAATAACATTTTATATTTATTCTAATCGGATTGAAATAATAAGTCCTGGTCGTTCATTAGTTCCAATAGAAGATTTAGGGAATATAAATCCTGTCCATAGAAATAAAGCATTATGTAATATTTTCAGATATACAAAATATATGGAACATGTTGGGACAGGTATTTTACGCATGAAAGAGTCAATGAAAAATGAAGGATTATCTGAACCTGAATTTCATAATTTCACGAACAATTTCAGAGTAACATTCTATGGTCGTAAAAATACAGAACAATTACCATTAAAATTAACTAATAATGATAAAATAATTAATTTAAATGAATTAAACTTAAAAGATCGTCAGATTACAGCATTAAAAATGATGTTAAATAATAATTATATTTTCACCACTAAGAAATACATTGATAAATTCAAAGTATCTAAATCAACTGCAGCAAGAGATTTAACTGAGTTAGTTGATAAAAATTTAATATCAAAAGAATCAGATAAAAGACCTATATTGTATTTGAAAAAATAATTCATTATACAATCGAAAAAATGGGGAAGTTAAATTATTGAAATTCATATAAATTATTGGAAATAGTAACATCATATTAGTCATATATATTTTCAGAATATAATTTGCTCGAAAAACTTTTTAATCACTTTTTTATATTTTTTTTAATTTTAATTGTATTATTTACTTTTATATCATTATTTTTTATACTATTTTTGGGTAATTCAAGGATATATTTTGTATTATCATCTTTTGGTATGAATATATTCCATGGATTTAATGTTGTTGTTTGACTTATTCTCATATTCTTATCTATGTATATCAAGTCAATGGGTACCAGCATGAAAGAGGTATGTATTGATGAGCAAAATCTATTTGAATATTTTTGTTTGAACAGTAATCCGCTGAATTTTTTCTTTCCCATAAGTCCAAATAATCGTTTTTTGAATGTATCTGCACATTCTACTTCTATATTATAATCATTAATTGTTATTTTATACATAATATTTTAACTAAATAATATTTTTATCAGTATTATTATTTAAAACTTAATCATTGATTAATTCATAGTTTATAATATTAAATAATCTAAGTTGAATAAATTGATTTAGTTTTTATTCAAATATTTGATAGGATTAATTTCGTGTTTCAAATTATTTTTTAATAGTGGTTTTACCAATATGGATAAACTATTAAATATTTAACAGATAAATATATAAATAGGATAAAATTTTTATTAACAATTTTAATCTAAATAATTTCATAAAAATAAGATAACAATAACTTAAAATAATAAAATCACTACCTGAGGTGTATTAATGCGCAATATAAAAATAGAAAAAGCAACTCAAAAACCAATAGAACAAAATGAAATAGAAATAGTTGAAAGAAAAGGAATAGGACATCCTGATAGTATAAGTGATGGAATAGCAGAAGCAGTAAGCCGAGTACTATCACAAACATATAAGGAAAAAGCAGGACATGTACTCCACCACAACACAGATGAAGTACAAATCACTGCCGGTGAATCAGATCCAAAATTCGGTGGAGGACAAATAATAAAACCTATCGAAATCCTACTAACCGGTAGAGCTGCAAAGGAATTCACCCTACCAAACGGTGAAACACACAAGGTAGGAGTAGACACAATAGCAATAGAAGCAGCAAAAGAATTCCTAAAAGATACAATCATAAACCTTGACGTGGAATATGGGACAGTAGTAGAATGTAAAATAGGACAAGGATCAGCAGACCTAAGAGATGTATTCCAAAGAACAGATCAAATACCATCCTCAAACGACACATCATTCGGTGTAGGATTTGCACCACTATCACAGACAGAAAACCTAGTGCTTAAAACAGAAGAACTCTTAAACAGCAAAGACTTCAAAAAACAATATCCTCATGTAGGAGAAGACATCAAAGTAATGGGGCTACGTGAAAAGGATAATATAACACTAACCATTGCAGCAGCATTCGTATCAAAATATGTTGACGATGTAGATGCATACCTAAACATGAAACAGGAATTAAATGACATAGTAAGGGATTTAGCAGCAAAAACAACAGATTACTCAGTAGATACATTAATCAACACAGCAGATGACGAATCCAAAAGAGACGAATCCGGTTACTACTTAACAGTAACAGGTACAAGTGCAGAAATGGGAGATGACGGATCAGTAGGAAGAGGAAACCGTGCAAACGGATTAATCACACCAAACAGGCCAATGAGTATGGAAGCAACCAGTGGTAAAAATCCAATCAACCACGTAGGAAAAATATACAACTTATTATCCAATGAAATAACAAAAGAAGTAGTAAGTGATGTTGAAGGAGTACAAAACATTGACATGATAATCTTAAGTCAAATAGGAAAACCAATCGACCAGCCAAGAACCGCAACAGCACACATACAAACAGAAGAAGGATACTCCGTGGATGATGTAGAAGATGATGTTGCAAAAATCATAGACAAATGGCTTGCAAACATCACAGATATAAAAGACTTCATGCTTGAAGGAAAACTCAGAACATTCTAGATTATGGATAAAAATCCATAACCAAACCACTTTTTTTTTTAAATTTAGAGTGTTGGCATAAATTATGTTTTTTCACTCTTGAGTAATAGTTTTATACACTTACTAATTTATTAGCATCTGTTTTAGTTAAAATTTAAAATAATTATATTATTAATACTTATCATGACTCCCCTTTGAATACTTATCAGATGCTCGCATTTTATTTATATAGTATCTATGAATAATATAATAATATAATCATGTAATATGTTATGTCTTTATAATGGGGGACTGTTATGAATGTTTATCATTAAACATTTAATTGTTAGATATTATGTGATTATGTTTATTCAGTTATTATAGGGGAGGTGAACTAAGATAGGTATTATGTCAGATGATTGTGTTTTATTAACTCAAAGTATTCTTATTCGTGGTCTTACCATGAAACAATATAATGTTTTGGTGGATATTTCCTTGAAACTTAACTCTTTGAGAAATTGTGCGGTGGAAAAGACGCCATTTGTTAAATCTACTGATAAAAAGCATTTTAAGAAAATTAATTTTAAATCAATAATTAGCAAGGTCAAAGAGGAATTTAAGGTGGATTATTCTTTTCTTCAGGCTCATTTAGCTAATGCTGCTATAAAAAAGCATGTTGAATCATTCAATAGCTATGTTGAGTTGAAAAATAAAAAAATTGATGGTGAATATGATCAAAAGGTTAATCCGCCTAAAAAACATGAGAATTATCGATTACATAACATTATAATTCCCCGAGAATCTATTACTTCTTCTAAAAAGAAGCTAAGTGGGGGTTTTATAGAATTGCCATTAAGTAGGGAGTATAAGAAAGTGTTGGAATCAAAGAATTGTAGACCTAGAATAAAAATTCCTGAGAATATACGAGATAAAAAGATTATTCAAGTGGAAATCATTCCTATAAATAATGGAAAGATGTTTAAGGCAAATTTCACTTATGAAGCTGAAAAAGAGCCATTGGATTTGGATAAGGATAAGATTATGGGTATTGATCCTGGTGTAAATAATTTTGCAACAATTGTTACAACCGAAGGGCCTCACGTGCAATTGTGGACGGGAGAAAATTAAAAAATCAAATATACTTCAAATGTAAGAAAACAGCACACTACAGATCAATTCTTGATAAGCAAGGACGTAAAACATCCAATAGAATCCGAAAAATAAACCAAAAATTCAAAAACATACAAGACAACTTCCTCAACCAAACAGTAAACTTCATCATAGAAAGATGTAAAGAACAAGATGTAGGTACAATTGTGCTTGGATACAACAATAATTTCCAGCACAAGACCAATATGGGAAAAAAACAAAACCAAATATTTTCACACATAGCATTCAAACAATTCAAACAAAAACTAGAAACACGATGCCAAATACACGAAATAGACCTTATAATACAGGAAGAATCATACACAAGCCTAAGCAGCTTCCTAGATGAAGACATACTACCAAAATACCAAGAAAAAGATGATGAAAAAGAGGAGGATGATGTGGAATATGAATTCAAAGGTAAGCGAATCAAACGCGGATTATACGAAACACAAAATGGAAAAATTATTAACGCAGATGTAAACGCTGCAGCCAATATTATAAGAAAATGTAAGCATGGGTTCGATTTTGAGCTATTGTGTAAGTGGGTCCAGACTACTCCAAGTAAAATCAAATTATAACCAAGACATCCAGATATATAATAGATGCGATATAAAAAAAATGTTTATCCCTTATTGTCCATTATTGTTATTATCACATGTTTGTTGTTATTTGATTTGAACAAAGGCAAAAGAGAGTATTCCATGCAGTATGATTATTTCTGGGTTTTAAATCTTTTATAATAAAAGAAAGAGAGGTTGTACTGTTTATTGTTTACTTGCTTTAAAATGAAAAAATGGTTGTATTATCTATTATATATGTTTATGGAAGTTTTTTTTCTTCTTGACTTATATGAGTAATACTTTTTTTTGTTTTAAAATACTTTTGGCCAAGTCTCATTTATTTAACCCTACATATTTTATTGATTTTCATCCTTTTGAATACTATTCTTGCTAATAAACTTTAACATTATCTTATAGAATATCTTAAATGGAAGTTTCTTAATTATATTGCATGGAATGTCCGGATGAAATTCACTATCAATTAGATTATTCTCTCTCCAGTACTTAGCATCTATTTCTATTGTATTGCCTGCTGCCATTGCCCTCCAGATGTTATACATGAAGAGTGCCTTCATGCTTGGACTTTTAAGTTTTCCTGATTTAACGCTATTGTAGAAATTCAGGGTAACCTTATCCGTTTTTTCCTTTGTCTTAAGTGGAAGGTATCCATGACCATCATGGGCATGTATGAACGACAATACAAATCTTTGGTTATAACCCATGTTTCTAAGGTTTTCATCCATGTAACTTGCTACCTTCTTATGGCCGTTTCCTGCTGTTGTAACGACTATCAATGCCTTCTTGTTAAAAAAGCATGGTCTGTGATAGCAGTATGCCAGGTGATCAAAGAATGTCTTTATAAGTCCTGTGACATTTAGCACATAAACTGGGCTTGTTATGATAAGTCCGTCACATTCTTTCATCTTCTCAACGATAGGTGCTATTTTATCTTTATGTGGACATTTATCTTCTCCATAGTTAAAGCAGTTATAGCAGGCAGTACATTGTGGTAGGTCTAAGTCAATCAAGTCAATTTCATCATAGGTGTTTTCTTCCTGTTTATCCAATGTTTCCTTAATTCTTTCTACTATTTTCCATGTGTTTGCTCTTCGAGGGCTTCCATTTATAATAAGGTAATTCAATCTTAACACTCCTTGCTATTATATATGTTCTTCTTATGGATATTCTTATCCTTTATAACATATTGTGATAACTTATAAGTTATATCTTTAATATGTGGATTGTCTATTCATATAAGTGTGATTCGTATTATTCTCTATTTTTTGATTAAGTATTTTTTTATAAATTAATTTTTGTTTATTCTTATTTTTAGTTATTATCTCTATTTATTTTTTTATTTAATTAGAGTGTTGGCATAAAGTCTGTTTTTTCACTCTTGAGTAATACTTTTATACGCTTACTATTTATTAGCATCTGTTTTAGTTAAAATTTAAAATAATTATATTATTAATACTTATCATGACTCCCCTTTGAATACTTATCAGATGCTCTCATTTTATTTATATAGTATCTATGAATAATATAATAATATAATCATGTAATATTTTATATCATTATTAATATGAGAGTGTTATGAATGTTTATTTGGGAACATTTTGTTAGATATTATGTGATTATGTTTATTCAGTGATTATAGAGGAGGTGAACTAAGAGAGATTATGTCAGATGAAAATGTTTTATTAACTCAAAGTATTCTTATTCGTGGTCTTACTAAGAAACAATATAATATTTTGGTGGATATTTCCTCGAAACTTAACTATTTGAGAAATTGTGCTGTGGAAAAGACACCATTTGTTAAATCTACTGACAGAAAGCATTTTAAGAAAATAAATTTTAAATCAATAATTAGCAAGGTCAAAGAGGAATTTAAGATGGATTATTCTTTTCTTCAGGCTCATTTAGCTAATGCTGCTGTAAAGAAGCATGTTGAATCATTCAATGGTTATGTTGAGTTGAAAAATAAAAAAATTGATGGTGAATATGATCAAAAGGTTAATCCGCCTAAAAAACATAAGAATTATCGATTACATAACATTATAATTCCAAAAGAATCTATTACTTCTTCTAAAAAGAAGCTAAGGGAGGGTTTTATAGAATTGCCATTAAGTAGGGAGTATAAGAAACTTTTGGAATCAAAGAATTGTAGACCTAGAATAAAAATTCCTGAGAATATACGAGATAAAAAGATTATTCAAGTGGAAATTATTCCTATAAATAATGGAAAGATGTTTAAGGCAAATTTCACTTATGAAGCTGAAAAAGAGCCGTTGGATTTGGATAAGGATAAAATTATGGGTATTGATCCTGGTGTAAATAATTTTGCAACAATTGTTACAACCGAAGGGCCTCCATATATCATGGACGGGAGAAAATTAAAAAATCAAATATACTTCAAATGTAAGAAAACAGCACACTACCAATCAATTCTTGATAAGCAAGGACGTAAAACATCCAATAGAATCCGAAAAATAAACCAAAAATTCAAAAACATACAAGACAACTTCCTCAACCAAACAGTAAACTTCATCATAAAAAAATGCAAACAACAAGATGTAGGTACAATTGTGCTTGGATACAACAATAATTTCCAGCACAAGACCAATATGGGAAAAAAACAAAACCAAATATTTTCACACATAGCATTCAAACAATTCAAACAAAAACTAGAAACACGATGCCAAATACACGAAATAGACCTTATAATACAGGAAGAATCATACACAAGCCTAAGCAGCTTCCTAGATGAAGATATACTACCAGAATACCAAGAAAAAGATGATGAAAAAGAGGAGGATGAAGTGAAATATGAATTTAAGGGCAATAGAATCAAACGTGGATTATACGAAACACAAAATGGAAAAATTATTAACGCAGATGTAAACGCTGCAGCCAATATTATACGAAAATGTAAGCATGGGTTCGATTTTGAGCTATTGTGTAAGTGGGTCCGGACTACTCCAAGTAAAATCAAATTATAACCAAGACATCCAGATATCATAATAGATGCGGTATAAAAAAAATGTTTATCCCTTATTGTCCATTATTGTTATTATCACATGTTTGTCGTTATTTGATTTGAACAAAGGCAAAAGAGAGTTCTCCATGCAGTATGATTGTTTCTGGGTTTTAAATCTTTAATAAGAAAGAAAGAAATGTTATGCTGTTTATTGTTTACTTGCTTTAAGGTGAAAAAATGGGTGTATTATAAAATATATGTTTATGGAAGTTTTTTTTTCTTCTTGACTTATATGAGTAATACTTTTTTTTTGTTTTAAAATACTTTTGGCCAAGTCTCAATTAGATTCATGATTTATAATTCTTATGATTTATTTATTTTGTTTTAATGTGGCGTTTGAAAAGATGGTTGAATTATTATGACTTTCTTTTTTTTCTGAGAAATTTGTCGGATTTATTACAAAAAAATAACATTGTCATATTCTTCTCGTGTTAAAAAAGGAGATTGATTTATGATTAGTTGGTATGGGTTTGTTGGTTGTTTAAGAGTAATGTGAGTTTGTATAAGTCTGTTTCTGTTTTGTATTTTATATTTATATGATTTTTATAAATAATTTGTTAATAATTCTATTATTATTTATTATTTTAATATTTTTATATTATTTTGTTCAGATTTGGTTCTCGTATTTGTGGGGGTAAGTTCTTTTTGTTGATTTCTTCTTAATCCCTTTGTTTGTTGAATAGTTACTTATTATTGTAAGAAGTTACAAATATATAAATCAGTATAATGTTACTTAATCTAAATTTTATGTTAACATTTAATAAACGGGAATTAATCATTTATAAAACCATAAACTCAATTAGGATTAACTTTCCCATCATA
The DNA here is from genome assembly GCF_003268005.1 of Methanosphaera sp. BMS. Classification (NCBI taxonomy): domain Archaea; kingdom Methanobacteriati; phylum Methanobacteriota; class Methanobacteria; order Methanobacteriales; family Methanobacteriaceae; genus Methanosphaera; species Methanosphaera sp. BMS. The sequence goes on from NZ_CP014213.1 coordinate 2,210,343, forward strand.
TAAACTTAAAAGGAGATACTGTATGCCAATACATGAGGTAGAACAGGGTTATAATAAGAATTTAGAAAAGAAAATACAAGATTTCTGGAAAGAAAATGACATATATAATAAGACTAGTCAGTTAAGAGAAAACAGGCCAAAATATTCATTCCTTGACGGACCGCCATACTGTAGTGGTAGAATACACTTGGGAACCGCCTGGAACAAGACAATTAAGGATTCATTTCTTAGATATAAAAGCATGAACGGTTTCAGTCTTAGACGTCAGGCAGGATGGGATACACATGGTCTTCCAATAGAACATAAAGTAGAACAGTTGCTTGAAATTCAAAGTAAACAGGAAATCGAGGAAAAATATGGAATAGATAACTTCGTCGACAAGTGTAAGGAATTTGCAATTAAAAACAAGGAAGATATGACCCAACAGTTTAAGTCAATGGGTGTATGGATGGACTGGGAAGATCCATATGTAACATATGACAACCAGTATATGGAATCCTGCTGGTGGACACTAAAAAAAGCCGATGAAAACGGCCTATTGGAGCATGATAAACGTGTAATCACATGGTGTCCGCATTGTCAGACAGCACTTGCTAATGCAGAGATTGAATATGATGAAATACAGGATCCATCAATCTATGTTAAATTCGAACTTAAAGAACAAGAATTTGAAGGCATGACAAGTTACGTATTAATTTGGACAACCACTCCATGGACAATTCCTGCAAACATGGCAGTAAGTGTACATCCAGACTTTGACTATGCATATGTGAAAGTACAAAACAAAGAAACAGGAAAAGATGAAGTACTTCTAATGGCAGAAGGATTAATAACATCCGTATTTGGCCAAGAAGAAGTGGAAATCATAAAAACAGTCAAAGGAGAACAACTCAAAGGATTGGAATACATTCATCCACTAAAAGAGGAAGTGCCAGCTCAAAAAGAATTCAACCACATGTTAATACTAGGAGACCATGTAACCCTGGAGGATGGTACAGGATGTGTACATACAGCTCCAGGTCATGGGCCTGAGGATTATGAAGTAGGTATGAAAAACGGCATAACACTCTTCTGTCCAGTAGGAGAAGATGGATGCTACACAGAAGAGGCAGGAAAATATAAAGGACAATATATTAAAGACTGCAATCCTGAAATTACACATGACTTATACCATAACAATGCATTACTATATGAAGGAACAATAGACCACCGTGTAGGATTATGTTGGAGATGTAAAACACCAATCATGTACATTGCTACAAAACAATGGTTTATCAAAGTAACTTCAATAAAAGACCAGATGCTAGAACAGGTAGATGCAGTTGAATGGGTACCATCATGGGCAGGAGAAAGCAGATTTAAGGATTGGGTATCAAATGCACGTGACTGGACAATATCCAGACAAAGATACTGGGGAATACCACTGCCAATATGGCTATGTGAAGAATGTGACAATAAGATAGTAGTCGGTTCAAAACAGGAACTAAAGGATTTATCAGGAAATCAAGACCTTACAGGTGACTTTGTACACAGACCACACGTGGATAACATAACAATTCCATGTGAATGTGGAGGACAAATGCATAGGGTACCGGATGTACTTGATGTATGGATAGACAGTGGAGTAGCAGGATGGGCGGCACTACACTATCCGGAAAATCCAACAGAACACTTTGATGAATGGTTCCCATATGACTTTATCACAGAAGGACATGACCAGACACGTGGATGGTTCTACTCACAATTAGGACTGGGAGTAGCAGCATTCGGAAAGGCACCATACAAGAAAGTATTAATGCACGGATTTACCCTAGACTCTGAAGGAAAGAAAATGAGTAAATCCATAGGAAACGTTGTAAGTCCAGAGCAAGTAATAGAAAAATACTCGGCAGACACACTAAGATACTATCTATTGGATGCTAACAAGCCATGGGATGACCTTAAATTCAACTGGGATGAAGTGCAGAATTCATCAAAACTATTTAACATACTATGGAATGTATACTACTTCTCCACTACATACATGAGTCTTGACAACTTCAACCCAACAGAACACAAAAAAGAAGACCTTCACTTCAGACAGGAAGACCTATGGATAAGAAGTCGTATAAACACACTTATCAAAGAGGTAGGAGAAGACATTGAAGCATTAACATTCAACCGTGCAACAGAAAAAATCACGGACTTCATCCTGGAAGATTTAAGCCGCTGGTATGTAAGACTCATCAGGGGAAGAACATGGGTAGAAAGTGACGACCCTGATAAATTGGGTGCTTACTACACATTATACTACACACTAAAAGACCTTATAAGAACATTAGCACCAATAGCACCACACGTAACGGAGGAAATATATCAAAATCTTGTACGTGGAGTGGAAACAGATGAAGTAGAAAGTGTACATATGCTAGACTGGACATACAATGAAGACGAAATAGACACCGAGCTTGAAAACAACATGAACTACATCCGTGACATACTTGAGGCTAGTGCACATGCAAGAGATGTTGCAAGATTCAAGCTACGATGGCCGGTACAAAACATAACAGTAGTGACAGAGGAGGACGATGTAAAAACAGCAATCACATCATTAGAGGATGTGCTTCTTGAACAGGCAAATACAAAAAACATAACCGTAGAGCATGAACTGGAAAACGCCATAGTAATAGCAAAACCTAACATGTCAATTCTCGGACCTAAACTAAGAGGTGACCTGGGTCGTGTAAAGGCATACTTTGAACGTGATGATGTGGATGCAGCTGCAATTCAAAGTGAAGTTCAATCAAACGGTACATATACAATAAGCTTTGATGATAAGGACATAACCCTAAGCGAAGAGGAAATACTATTTGAAAAAGAAGTACCTGAAAACCTTGTAAGCTGTGACTTTGAAGGTGGAAGCGTCTATGTAAATACAGAACTAACACCGGAAATATACTCCGAGGCAATGGCAAGAGAATTAATCCGTCGTATACAGGATATGCGTAAGGACTTGGACTTAAACGTCGAGGCAAATATCCACGTTCAGGTAGAATGCAGTGATGAATTTAAGGAAGCTGTAACACCACATATTGATTACATATCAAATGAAGTACGTACAGAAGATTTGTCATTTGATAAAATCACTGATGGTGATTCATATACAAAAGATTGGAAAATAGAAGAAGAACAGCTAACAATAGCAATAAAAGAATAATATCTAAAAAAATATATACTAAATAAAGGTTGTATGAGTTTATGGTTTTAACTGATGATGAATTAAAATATATAGAAGAAGTATTAGGAAGACAACCTAATGAATTAGAACTTGGAATGATGGACGTAATGTTCTCTGAGCATTGTTCCTACAAAAGCAGTAGACCAATACTAAGAAACTTCCCAACAGATGGGCCTGATGTAATACTCGGTCCGGGGGATGATGCGGGAATAGTAAACCTAACAGATGAATATGCACTTGCAATCGGTATGGAAAGTCATAACCATCCATCAGCCGTCGAACCATACGGTGGAGCAGGTACAGGTATAGGCGGAATCGTACGTGACATCATAAGTATGGGAGCAAAACCGGTAGTGCTACTTGATGCACTAAGATTCGGACATATGGATGATCAAAGGTCAAAATACATCTTCGACTATGTGGTAAAGGGAATCTCCGACTATGGAAACCGTATAGGGGTACCGACGGTAGGTGGAGAAATAGAATTCGACGACAACTTCCAATACAATCCAATGGTAAACGTGGTATGTGCAGGACTAGTAAAGAAGGATGAAATAGTCTACGGATCAGCACCGGTCGTGGGAGACGTATACCTTTTAATGGGTGGAACCACAGGACGTGACGGAATACACGGTGTAACGTTTGCCTCAGAGGAACTGACAAGTAACTCCGAAATAGAGGACAGACCTGCCGTACAGGTAGCAGATCCATTTACCAAGAAACGTGTAATGGAAGCAACATACGAACTCTTGGACACCCTTGACATCCACGGAGTAAAAGACCTTGGTGGTGGAGGACTCACATGTTGTCTATCGGAAATGGCAGATAAGGGTGGAAACGGTTCATGTATCGACCTGGAGAAAATACCGCTAAGAGAGGAAGGTATGACTCCATATGAGATAATGCTATCAGAATCACAGGAAAGAATGGTATTTGCCATAAGTAAGGATGACGTGGAAAAGGCATCCCAGATATGTGACAAGCACGACCTGTCCCATGCTGTTATCGGTGAAATAATAGATAAAAGAGAATTCATAGTTAAACATAACGGTGAGGAAATCTGTCATGCACCAAATATACTCTTTACAGATGCACCTATAATTGAAAGAGAAGCTAAAGCTCCGGAGAAAATCATAAAAGAAGTGGAAATAGAGGATATAGACCCACAGGAAGCACTTCTCAGACTACTTTCAAGTGAGAACATCACAAGCAAAGAATGGGTGTACTCACAGTATGACCATGAAGTACAACTTCACACTGTAGTAAAACCGGGGGATGATGCGGCAGTAATCAAGGTTGATGAGGATACCTCATTTACAATTGGTACAGACTGTAACAGTACACATGTACTCCTTAACCCATATGACGGTGCGGCAAGTGCAGTACTTGAATCAATCAACAATGCTATAACAATGGGTGCAAGACCAGTGGCACTTGTCGATTGTCTTAACTTTGGAAATCCTGAAAAGCCGGAGGTATTCTGGCAATTTACAGAAGCCATTAGTGGTATGAGTGATGTGGCACGTAAATTCAATGTGGCATTTATCAGCGGTAACGTAAGTTTCTATAATGAAACCGAGGGTGTAACAGTAAATCCATCTCCTATTGTAGGATGTGTTGGATTAGTGGATAATAAACATATTAAGACCATGACATATGATGAGGAAGGTGATGTTGTACTATTGCTTGGTAATACATATCCTGAACTTGACGGTTCACAATACTATAAGGAGATATATGACCTGGTACAGGGTTATCCACCTAAACTAAGACTTGAAGAAAACTACTCAGTATCTGTCCTGGTACAGAATTTAATACAAGAATGTAATGATTCAATAACCTCTGTACATGACTTGTCCAAGGGTGGACTTGCAACTGCACTGGCATTAATGAGTATTAAATCAGAAATGGGTCTAAAAGTATGTGTTGAAGATATTCCATCAACAGGTGATTTAACAATCAGTGAAAAATTATTCTCCGAGTCATATAGTAGATTTATAATAACTGTAAAAGAGGATAATCTTGATGAAGTAACATCAATAATTAAAGATGCTGGTGTTGCATATGCAAAAATAGGATTTGTCGGTGGAAATAACCTTGTCATATGCTCTGATGAGGGCAAACTAATCGACGTATCCGTTGATGAATTAAACAAGGCTAACACTACAACCATTGAAGAACACATGGCTTAAACAGTGGATTTAAACATACTTTAAATCCAAACACCTTACTTTTTTAAAGTGATAATGATGAATGTTTTATGGTATTATGCAATAGGCTTTATCATCGTATGGGTTTTGGCATTTCTATTGAAGGGTAAATATAATATAACGATAGATGGTATTGTATTAATGCTTAAAACTGAAAAGTTGGAACATCTGATTACAAGAATTGCCAATATATCTCCTCGTTTTTGGAAGTACCTTATTAACCTGTCGATTCCACTGGGGATATTTTTCATGATACTGATGCTTGTTTCATTAATTATCTCCTTGCAGATGATGTTTAAAACACCAACGGTATCATTAATACTGCCGGGTGTTGATATTCCAGGTTCACCAATATATATCCCATTTGTAACGGGTTTTATAGCACTGGCAACGGTACTTATAATCCATGAAGGAGGCCATGGAGTACTTGCAAGAGCCGAAGGTGTATCAATTGATTCGGTAGGATTAATTCTTCTTGCAATCATACCCGGTGCATTTGTAGAGCCAAATGAAAATGAAATAAAAAAGTTAAACACCTGGAGTAAAATAAGAATATACTTTGCCGGGCCAATGTTCAATATAACGTTGTGTCTAATTGCTCTAATAATAACGGCCGGAATCGGTGGATTCATGGCATCAGAGGACTTGTACACCAGTGATGGAATGGAAATATCCAGTGTAATACCTGCAAGTCCCGCTGAAGGCGTACTGTCAGAGGGTATGGTTATAAACCAAATAAATGGGATAAATACAAATAACTATTCGGCATATACAAAGTATCTTAACACAACCCATGTGGGTGATAATCTCACATTTACAACGGATAAGGGAACATACTCGCTGATAACATCATCAAATCCAAATAATGCTTCACTATCATATATCGGTATACGTTCATCACAGCATGAGGTAGTATCGGATAACGCTAAAGCTAAGTACGGTACAATTATTCCTGCGATTCTTCCAACAATAAATGAAATATTCTATTATATATTCTTTTTGAACTTCGCGGTGGGAACATTCAATCTGCTTCCTATGAAACCGTTGGATGGTGGATTAATACTTGAAGAAATACTTAAGACAAAGATCGTGCCTGAAAGAAGACTGGAATTTAACAAGGCATTAAACAGATACACACGCCTATTTCCAAGAAGCATAAGATGCATTATAAGCAGGATATTTAATGACATTCTTAACTTTATCCATAATCATGAACTATCTGATGAAAAATCAGAGAAGATAACGGTATGGATGAGTACAATATTGATAGTTATATTGGTAATACTTATACTATATGGGTTTGTTCCGGCAATACTCTCACTATTCTAACCTCCATTATTTTTATTTTTTCAATTCAATTGTTGGCAAAAGTAATTATTAGATATCAACTGGCAAAACAACATCAATACACGGGAGACATCCGGACAAGTACATACAATCAGATAACAAACAGCAACGTACCAACAATAAAATATACAAGAAACAATAAAGAAATATTTGCTGTTGATGAAATGGTATTCGATAACTTCATATACAATCCCAACATAATAAAAACAAGCGTTACAATCAATGTTAAAAACACAAGCAGTACAGTTTTTAAAGTGTGAACACATTTTGATTGAAAGTATTGAAACAATAAATTTCGGCCATAACAATGAGATAATTGATTTTAATGATATGGGGCTTGTGGAAGTAAAAAAAGAACATATGTTAATAAATTTAATAATGTAACTCGGAAGATGAGTTAAGGTCTTTATACTCTTTTATATGGGACTAATTGCCGATTAGGAAGATTATTTTCTTTTGTTATTGGTAATGCTTTTTGTTGTGAATTAATTTATGTCAAGTTATTTCACTTAAATAATAATCTTAAATGTATTGAAAGATAAATGTATACATAGAATTATAATTTTATCAAAGATGTGGTAATATATGAAATCTAATAAAATGAATATTGTGGGAATTGGTCCTGGAGCTAAAGAGTATTTGACGTTAGGTGTTGTGGAAGTTATAGAAAACAGTGACGTGCTTGTCGGAAGTCAAAGATCACTTGACTTATTTGATTACGTTAATGCTGAGATGGTAGTATTACAGCCAAGGGATATCCCTCAAACAGTCAAAACCGCAGTACGCTATGTTAATGAAGGAAAAGTTGTAACAATATTATCCACGGGTGATCCCGGTTTTTCAGGCATGCTTAAGACTGTTCAAAGATTATCACCGGAGACAAAACTTAATGTCGTGCCGGGTATTAGTTCGGTTCAACTTGCCGCTGCAAAGCTTCAAATACCATGGGATACTGCAAATCTCATAACAATTCACGGGGGCAAGGCACCAACCGATGACTTGGTAGATAGGATAGATAATAGCACGGCCAATATAATTCTTCCCAATAGGCATATTAGTGAGCTTGCCGAGTACTTGATAGAACATGGTTTCAGCCCGGATACTCCTATAACCATATGTGAAAAATTAAGTTATCCTGATGAACAGATTGTTAAAGTAACACTAAGGGAAGCAACAAATATGGACTTCGGTTACATGTGCGTGGTTGTAATATAATCTAATTGTAATTATTTTTTTATTTTATCTTTTTAAATATCTTTTTTTGAGTAATTTTCATTATTTATTATATTATTTTTATCTTTTCAAATATTTTATTATCAATGTTTAATTTTGCAAAGGGTATTTTTTTGATATTTACGGAGTATTTAACAAAAGATTTTTATATTTTAATGAATTTTAATATATATAGGAATCTATTTAATTTATTTGAATTATATAATAAAATTTTAAATAACAAGTATAATAACAAAGTTTACAATAAACTTAATAATCTTACAAAATATATATTTTATTTTGGTAGTTTTATAACTAAAATTAAATATTTTCCGAATATATCTAAATTTTTTTCATGTGATTTTATGAATAAGAATATTAAAAAAATATTACTCTTCAGTATTTTTATTATCATATTAATCGGAATATCTGGAGTTAATGCTCAAGAAGTATCCAACGACACAATTGGTTCTGATTTAAGTGATAATGTACAAGTATCAACAGATACAGTTTATAATACTGATTTAAACAGTAATATAAATAATAAGGATAATATGGAAAAAATCACTACAAAACAAAAGAATATTAAAACAGATGACTCATCAATTGACATAACTAATGAAAATTATGATCAATTAGGTACATACATGAATCAATATTCAACATTGAATTTTGTAGATGATTTTGACGGTAAAACGATAGATATTACAAATGGGGTTACAATAACAAGTTCACCTGACTACACATTCACAAACTCCCATTTCACAGTAAACGCCAATGGCGTAACAATAAACAACTTAAACATTGTAAATACAGATAATAGTGACAGCTCTGCAATTTTTGTCAACGCCAAAAACAATGTAAACATTAACAACAACCATATCACAGTTACAAAAACAACAAGTGGAACAACATATGCGATAGAATTAAACGGTACATCAAATTCAGTTATAAATTCAAACACAATAGTGGTAAATGCTTATCCACAGGCAAAACAATGGATAAATACCAGTGCTACAAATTATATTGGAATAGTAAAAGTATCTGGTATAGTTGTGGACGATTCTGATTATGTTGATGTTACATATAATGATATAACCGTTACTAATTCAACAGAAACCGGTTATTCCACTTCAACATTTGAAGGTATTACAATAAGAAATGAATCTACATATGTATCAGCAAGAAATAATGATATTGATGTAAGCAATGCAAATTATACCTATGGTATAACCATTGAAAAAAGTGACCGCTGTAATGCTACATATAACACAATAGCATTAACCAGTGAAAACTATGTATGTGGTATTGAAGTAATGGAAGATAAACACACACTGCTTTCACATAACACAATAACCGGTACAGCATACAAGTATCAAAATACTAATCTGGTTGGTGAATCCTTTGCATATGGTATATATTTAAGTGCAAATTACATTACAGACATGACTCAAAATGTTACTGTAAGTTATAACACAATAAACTTAGCATCAAATATCGTTTATGGTATTGAAGGATATAAAATCAGTACAACTTCTACTTTAACACGTAATTACATTAATTATAATACCATTACTGTTACTGGTAATGTTAGTATGGGTATGGGATTTGATACCACTTACCGAACATATGTACAAAATAATGTAATAATAGTAAATGGGTATAATAGGACATTAGGTTATTATTATGAGGAAATAACGCCAATTACAACAGGAATTGAATTAGAAGATTCAACACTTTCTCTTGAAAATCAAATAACTAATAATCACATATTGGTTACTGAACACAATGCTGTTGTAGATGTAATTTATTCAATTGTTTTAAAATCTGCCACTACTGCCCAAAATAATTATATAACAAGCAATTATCCTACCAATCAACAATTAACTGGAAATAATGCTGTTTACAAAGCAGGTATTATTGGTTATTCTGTTTCAGGCAATGTTGCTTATGATTTAACAAATAATAATAATATTTTAATTAATAAAGCCAAATCAAATATTAAATCAGATTCTAAAACAATAATATTAAATACATCAAATTTTGCAGAATATGTTACAGATGGATTATTTAATGATAATGTCACTGAAGGTGATGTCATTGATATCCAAGGAGAATTGATAGGTTCACAGTATGCCATTACAGTAAATAAGGCTGTTAATGTTACATCCACTACAAATAATGCATTTTTAAACTTTGATGATCAATCATTTATAATCAGTTCAACAGCTTCTGGTAGTAATATAACTGGATTGACTTTAAGGGATACTTCAATGAACATTGAAGCAAGCAACATATTCTTAAATAATAATACAATCAGTGTTTCTGATGAGGAATATGCCATTATTTTAGCTGAAGAAATAACAGATATAACTATTTCAAATAATGCTATTGCTAGTTTAAGTGGTAGAGGGAATAATGCTATAAATAGTAATTCAGTCACTTATTCATCAGAAAATAATACTAATACACCATTATATTTTGTTATAACAGATAGTAATTATGGCGTGTATATTCCAGATGGTATGACGATGGCTCGTTTTATAATTAATGGGGATTATCTTTCATTTAATGTCACTTCCCTTTTTAGTGTTTATCTGTGTTATGATGATTTTACTTCTCCAAACATAACAATATATAATACAACTTCATATGTTGCAACTCTTATTCTAGGTACTAATTCAGTAACTATTGAAAATTCAATAATTAATGTAGCTCCATATATGTCTACTACTGAATCAGTACTTAAATTAGTAAATAGTACGGTCATTCAAGTTCCATCTGAATTAGTTGGTGTAGAAAGTCCATTTACATTGGATATGGATGAAAATTCATTATTTATTAAACAAAATAACTCTGTGGGTATATATGGTGGATGGATAACAATGGGTCAAGTAGCTGGTGGAAAAGCATTTGAAAATACAGCAACTACCGTTTATGTTCTATTTTATCTGGATCAATATCTTCCGGATGTTATTCAAGAAATAGAATCAACTAATGGAAGACCAATTGTTACAAAAACTACTAATATTACGGGTATAATTGGAAAAATATGGTTAGAAACTTTATTTGAAGAAGGTTCTGATGATTCAATTGTCACCAATGTATTTTTCAATGAAAGTGTTAATGTAACATCACCAATTAATAATGTTAAATTTATCAATTGTACTTTCAACAAGGGAATATTGGTAGCTAATGGAAGTAACATAACATTTGAAGGATGTACTGGTGATATTACTTATTATGAATATGTTCCAATACCTCCAAAAACGATTGTACTCACATCCGAAAACTACAATGAGTATGTGACAAATAGGACATTTAATAATAATGTTAGAAAAGGTGATACAATAGATATGCAGGGATTATTTGATAGTTCACTTAAAGGATTAACAGTTAACAAAGCTGTTAACATCATTTCATCAACTAATGATGCAAATATTAGCCTTGACAGTGGATTGGATACTAGAAGAACAGGAAATCAATTTATAATCTCATCTAAAGCCTCTGGAACAAACATTACAGGAATAAGTTTCTATAATACGAGAGTAACAGTTGATGGAGCATCCGATGTATCCATAAATAATATTACCTACACTAATTATATGGAGCAAATCGGATCTAATGTTGGTGGATTCAGTATAAGAAATAATGCTGCTAATGTAAATGTTACGAACAGCACATTCTTTACTCATGGAAACTATGGTCACAGTACGCTTGTAGTTGCCGGTGCTAGTTCTGTATTACTTGAAAATAACACAATAATAGGTGAAACTGATGATGTAAATGTCTTAGGTAAAATTGGAAATCTGGTCTACATTACAACATATAATACTGATGGAGAAAACTACAATATTACAGTAAAAAACAACTACATTGATGGTAGCAAAATCCTTCGTGATAATGAAATTGCCAACACTTTTAGAATACAGGGAGAAAACATCACTGTTGAAAACAATACTATACTGGCTACAGACTATGCAATATTGGAACAGTGGGTTCAAGGCGTTGATGTTCTCCTTAAAAATTTAATTATAAAAGATAACAACTTAACAGGAGCAGTTTATTTAGCTTCACAAAATGTAACTATGATTAATAATAAGTTAGACAGTACTACAATTACCAATTCCACGTTAATTAACAATACTATTGAATCATTAAATCTGGGACATGATTCTGTTCTAAGGGGTAATACCATTCTAAATTCATTAAAACTGGATGAAAACATTACCATAGAAAATAATGTAATCAACGCTGAAGTAAATATAAACACTTCCAATATTATATGTAATAATGTAACATTCAATGATAAGGTAGTTTTAAATAACACTGCATCTAACATAACATTTACTGACTCTACATTCAACAAGGGATTATATGTAACTGGTACTAATATAACCATAGATAATTGTACTGGAAACATAATATATCTGGATGCTGTCCTTAAAGTAGATACTACTGAATTCGTTGCTGGTTCAACTGCCAATATTATTGCGGGCATTTACTTTGATGATAAATTAACGACCATTAACAAAGGAAAAATTACATTCAAAGTTAACGGTAAAACACTTAAAGATGCCAGTGGTAAAGTAATCTATGCAAAAGTAGTAAACGGAACGGCAAAGATTGAAGATTATGAAATACCATCATCATGGAATAATGATTCAACAATTGAAGCAGTATATTCAGGTTCTATTCAGTGCGATTCACTTAGAAGTGAAAAAACAAACATGACAATAACACCAAAAGCATTAACACTGGAAACAAGTGATATCACTGCAACAATTGGAAGTAACATAACCCTTAAAGCAACGTTAAGTGACAACACAATAAACACTGGTAAAGTAATATTTAAAATCAACGGTAAAACAGTTAAAGATGCTAATGGTAAAGTAATCTATGCTAAGATAGTAAACGGTACGGCTAGTGTTGATTATCTATTGGATGGCTATAAAACCGGAACATATACTATAACTTGCATATATACAAGTAGTGTATATGATCGTATGCAGCAGAATGCTACATTAACGATTACTAAAGCATAATCCTCAACATTCAATCGGTAGGTTGTATCAGTTATTAACCTACTTCTATTTTTCTTTTTTTCATCCTAATTTTTTTAAGATATAACGGATAAATATTATTATATGATATAATTTTTAAATAAAAAACAAGTTAAATGATGGAATTAATTATTTATTTTACTACTTTAATATAAGGATTAATTAAAAAAATATGAGGAGACATTAAATGTTAGAAATAGCAGTAACAGGAAAACCAAATGTGGGAAAATCATCACTCTTTGCAGCGGCAACATTATCCGAGGCAGAAATAGCAAATTATCCATTCACAACAATTGACGCTAACAAGGCCGTGGCATATATTACCGCCGATTGTCCATGTAAGGAATTGGGATTAACATGTAATCCACGTACAAGTAAATGCGTAGACGGTACGCGATACATACCAGTAGAACTTATAGATGTTGCAGGATTAGTTCCAGGGGCACATGAAGGAAAAGGATTGGGAAACCAATTCCTGGATGATCTTCGTCAGGCAAAGGCATTGATACATGTAATTGACGCGTCAGGTTCAACCGATATCGAGGGAACACCATGTGAAGCTGGAAGCCATGACCCGTTGGATGATGTTAACTTCCTGCAGGATGAGGTAACGATGTGGATGTACTCAATACTTGAGCGCAACTGGCCAAGACTAATCAGAAAGGTAATGAGTGAACACCTGAATTTTGCAAAGGTTATAGCAGACCAGTTAAGCGGTACCGGTGTACAAGTGGAGGATGTAATCGAGGCAGAACGTATAATGAATGACGAATATGACAAGTGGGAAAAAGAGGATATACTCAAATTCCTATCCAAGCTGCTTGAATTGTCAAAGCCAATAATAATCGTTGCAAATAAGACCGATGCACCAACAGCTGAAGAAAACATTAAAAGACTTAAGGAAAAATATCCGCTTGTAATACCTGCCAGTGCCCAGTCGGAATTAGCACTGGTAAATGCTGCCAAAGCAGGACTTATCAAGTATAATTCCGGTGATAATCACTTTGAAATCATAGCCGAGGACAAGTTGTCAGCCAAACAAAAAGAGGCACTTGATTATATCGATGAACATGTACTTAAAAAGTATGGTTCAACTGGAATACAGGAAGCATTAAACACTGCAGTATATGAGCTGCTTGATCAAATTGCAGTTTATCCGGTAGAGGATGAACACAAATATTCTGACCATAAGGGTAATGTACTTCCTGATGCACTTCTAATACCAAGGGGTTCAACGCCAAGGGACATGGCTTACTGTATTCATACAGATATTGGTGATGGATTTACCCATGCAATTGATGCAAGGCGTAACATGAGAATAGCAAGTGACCAGGAACTTAAACAGGGAGATATCATAAGCATCATATCAAACAAGTAGGTGTAAAAGTATGAACGTAACATTATATCCGGATAGTTATACTGATATTCAGAAATATGAAGCTATAGGAAACATTGAAGTGTATGACCCTGATAATATGGTGCAAACACCATTAGGTAAAGTAGACAACATATCAAATTCGGAGGTCATTATCTTCACACAAAATGCTTGCGTGGATGGTCAATATAACACTAAGAAATTACAAGAGGCATGTGAAAGAATACGTGATGATATAAGATTGGACGCATTACTAATATTTGATACAAAAGTGCCACCACGAACGGTATATAAGATGTCTAAAATAATCGATGAATACGATTTAATCCCAGAGATTAACATGGCATATACAACTACAATAAATGCCAATACAAGAGTGGTAGCGGCTACAAACGATATATCCCTGGAAAAGACAATAGAAATATACAAAAATCTGCCCGAAGAAATCAAAACCGTAAAGCACATACAGACGGCTGAAGTAATACCCCTACTGCAGAACGCATACACGGATACCGTCATAGCATTATCCAATCAGATGGCAATACTATCGGAGGCATTGACGATAGACTTGATAGAAGCGATAGACCTGGCAAATGAGGATGAAAACACCCACATATCATATCCACAGCCTGTACTAAAAAATGAAATAAGCCGTGACTCACAGGAAATAGTCAATCTGGCAGATGAATACGGAGAGCCAGCACAACTATCACAGACAAGTCGTGAAACAAACAACTACGTGGCATACCATATGTCCTATATGGCAGAAAAGGAACTATACCTAAAGGAACACCTTGCAATGTTCGAGACGACAGTGGCAGTACTGGGAGTAACTGAAGATGACACGCTAGAAAGCGAGGACAACAATGCATCACTGACCCTGATAGATGACTTCGTCTCAAGGGACGTTGAGGTATGGGTACATGACGACAAAATATCCGAAGAATTGATTCAAAGCCATGGTGCTAAAAAGATAACCCTGGATGAAGCATATGAAGCAGATTGTATAATAGTCATGACAGATACAAAGGAATATCGTAATTTAGATCCTGACAGAATAGAAAAGGTAATCATCACGGCAAGACCAATTTTAGATGAGGAAAAATTCAGTAACAAAAAATACAGCAGTCTAGGCCAATACAGACTAAAAAAAGGTGAAATGTTATGATACATCCAAGACCAAGCCCGATAGCAGCAGCTCTCTACACCCTGCGTGACATGGAAGTAGACGTGATAATAATGCACGGACCTTCAGGGTGCTGCTTTAGAACTGGAAGACTACTAGAAGATGAAGGAATACGAGTAATAACAACGGCCATGACAGAAAATGACTTCATATTCGGAGCAGCAGACAAACTGATTGAAACGATACAGGAAGTCTATGAAGCGTTCCATCCAAAGAACATTGGAATAGTCGGAACATGTGCAAGCATGATAATCGGAGAAAACATGAAGGATGCGGCAAGAGAAGCCGGCGTTGACTCAAACATAATAGTAGTGGAAACACATGGGGGATACTCCTCTGGTGACAACACATCTGGTGCCATACAGGCACTTGAAGCTGCAAACGAAGCTGGAATAATAAGTGATGAAGAGGTCGAAAGACAATCGCTTATGCTCAAGAAGGCCACCGAACTGGAAAAGACACGTGGAATGGCAAAAGGAGAATACATCCAGCCAGACTATGGAGACAATAAGGTAAAGGTAGCACAGGTCATACTTGATTACATAAACAACAATAAAAAGGTGGCACTGGTGTTAAATGCCAAGAAAGAGACAAGCTACCTTTTTGCCGATATAATGACAATAAGCTGGACAGCTTATAACCCGGACAACATACCTCTGTTTATAGCAAATACTGATGAGGATATAGGACTTCCATACATCAAAAGTCATGCTGTAGAGGTAAACGAGAAGATAAACAAGAATGCAGATTACATCACCGGAGGACTTGACGAGTACCCGATAACAGGAGACAAGGCACTTGAAATACTCCAAAAAGATAATGTGGACTTGGCGGTAATAGTGGGAGTTCCACATGCAGTTGACGTGGCTAAATTGGATGCAAAAACAGTAGCACTAACTGATGGGCCAAGACTAGTAAAACCACTAAGAGAAATGGGATTTGATTATGTGGTTACGGAGTTGGATGCTCATTCAAAAACACTCGGGGCAAAATCAATCGTAGAATCAGAATTTGCACAGACAATAAGAGGATTAATGGAATAATAATTTATTTTTTTCCATTTTTAATTCTTGTAAAAGGAAAAGGCTTAAACTACTTTTTTAATATACTGCTCTTATATATGAGAATTAATAATTATCATATATCCTTAATTTTCAGTGATAACTATGTAAATAGTGGAGTCATGATTTAAAAGATTGATATATGCATTTATGGAGTACCCTTATTAATATGTGAGTTTAAATATATTTTTTCATGTTTTTGCAGTAATTTTTATCTTTACTTGATTCTATTATTAATCATTATCTTCTAACTTTATTCTTGTTATTCATTGTTTATTTTATTTTTCATTTATTGAATTTTGTATTTTTTCCTCTTTTCATTTCCCATAAAAACTAAACACCTAAATAATACTAGTTATAAATATAATATCATAGTAAATTTTAATACTAATATAATTATTAACTACAGGTGACAGGATTGAATATAGTAATTATAGGCGGAGGAGCATCCGGATTAACAACAGCATCTAATATAAGAAAGTTTGATGAAGATTCACAGATAATAGTGTTTACAACGCAAAAACACGTGGCATATTCACCATGTGCAATTCCATATGTAATTGGTGGACATATTGATAGCTTTAATGATATTATCATGCACAGACCAGAAGAATACATGCGTAAGAATATTAGGATACTTACTGAAACTACTGTTACAGAAATCGATAAAGATCTAAGTGAAGTTGTCTATGAAGATAAAAACGGTAATAAACAGATTATGAAATATGATAAGCTTGTCATAGCAACTGGTGGAAAACCATTAATCCCACCGATTCCAGGAAAAGACTTAGAAGGAGTATTTAAGGTCAGAACAGTTGAAGATGGTCTTGATATACAGAATTATGCTAACAAATCCAAACGTGTAGTATTAGTCGGTGGTGGAGCTATTGGATTAGAATTAGGTTCCGAGTTAGCTAATAAAGGTTTAGAAGTAACGATAGCTGAAATGGTGCCACAGCTCTTCCCAAGATCATTTGATAAGGAAATGAGTGATAAGTTCCAAGAACACCTTCAGAGCAATAAAATTGAAATATTAACGGGGGCAGCTGTTGAATCAATCAACGGTGAGACTAAAGTGGAATCTGTTACTATTGATGGGGTGGAAAGGCCTGCTGATATGGTTATCTTATCAACTGGTGTAAGGCCACAGACTGAACTTGCTGAAAGTATCGGATGTAAAATGGGTAAGTTTGCCATTGAAGTGGATGATCATATGGAAACATCCGTTGAAAATGTATATGCTGCAGGAGATTGTGTACAGGTAACCAATGCTATTACCGGTGAAATTACATTATCACCACTCGGTACTACCGCGGTACGTCAGGGTATAATACTTGCAAAACACTTAACCGGTCATGATATTGAATTCCAACCTGTTCTTAACTCTACCGTTTCACAGATTGGTAAAATGGAAATGGGTGCTATTGGTATAACCGAACAGGAAGCAGTTAATCAGGGTATTGACGTGGTAGTCAGTAGGGTTGATTCATTGTCACGTGCACGTTATTATCCTGGCAGTGAGCCATTATTCATCAAATTAATTGCCAAAACTGATGGTACGATTATTGGTTGTCAGATGTTTGGACAGGAAGCTGTTGCTGAACGTGTAGATACAATGACTGCTATTATGAGTCAGAAACTCAAATGTGAAGATGTAGTTTCAATGGAATTTTCATATGCACCACCACTTTCTACCGTGGTTGATCCTATAGCTCAAGCAGCAGAGGATTGTCTTGAACAGATAGAACGTTTGGAAGCGGGAGAGGAACTTGATGTTGATGATAGTCATGATGTATCTGATGAAGAGTTAGCTGATGCAACTGAAGCTCAAAATACTGATGAATCACAGGATGAACAGGTTGATAATGCTGATGAAGAAAGTGAATCTGAGGAAGTAGAGGATGATGATGTTAAGGAAGATGCAGTTGATGAATCTACTGAAGAAGAACCTGATAGTAGTGTAGAATCGGATGATGAAGCTGAAGAAGTATCTGAAGATGCAGTTGAAGAATCTGATGATGAGGCTAAGGAAATTAAATCCGTCGTCAGGGATGAAAACATGACTCCTGAAATGACATTCACGGAATACTTAAGAAGTAATGGTTTTTTAGATAACTAATCCATTATTTTTTTTTCATTTTTAATCATATATCTTATTTTTAATTTTTTATCGTTAGTTAATTCTTTTTTTGAAACTATTTTTCGTATATTGTTGTTATATGTAGTTTTTTTCGTTTTACTATTGGTTTTTGTATTTATTCTTTAATTGACTAAAAATAGTTATTATGATGTTTTAGTTAAAATTAGCTTTGTTGTATTATGTGGGGTTTAATTTAAAAAAAGAAATGAATAAGTGATTTATTCACTTATATACAGGTGTATCCACCGTCAACTGCTATAGCTTGACCGGTTACGTAACTTGAACTTGGGGAAGCTAAGTATACTACGGTTGAATCTAATTCGCCGTCAACACCTGATCTTCCTACAGGAACTACTGTTTTTGTGTATGCTACATATTCATCACTGGTAATTATGTCTACTGTTAATTCTGTTGGGAATGTACCTGGACATACTGCGTTTACTGTGATGTTGTATTTTGCCCATTCAGCTGCTAATTGTCTGGTTAGGTTTACTACTCCACCTTTTGCTGCTGCGTATGGTGATGTTGGGGTTGCCATTGTTCCTACTAATCCGAACATGGATGCGGTGTTTATGATACGTCCATATTTTTGTGGAATCATTGCTTCACGTGCTACTGCTCTTGACATTTTGAATGTACCGGTTAAGTCTACGTCTACGGTTTTGTTCCATTCGTCGTCTGTTAAGAGTTCTGCTTCTTTTGTTGCACCGTAACCTGCGTTGTTGTGTAATATATCTATTCTTCCGTAGTGGTCCATTACTTCTTTTACGCAGTTATCTACACTTTCTGTGTCTGTTACATCACATACTACTCCTATGCAGTCTACTCCTAATTCTTTGATTTCTTCTGCTACTTGGTCGAGTCTTTCTTTTCTTCTTCCGGTTACAACAATGTCTGCTCCGTATCTTGCGTATGCTTTTGCCATTTGTACTCCTATACCTGAGCTTGCTCCACTTACTAATGCTACTTGTCCTGATAAGTTAAATAAATCGTTCATGTTTTTTATTCTCCTTTATTTTTCATAAGATTTTGTATCTTATTATTTATTCTTATAATTAATTATTTGTCATTTTTTATTTATATATTTATCACTATTTGTAGTAAATTATCTTGCTATTGGTAATTGTTTTTTCTTTTTTTCATTTCTAGAATTTTTTCATTTTTATTATTGTTTTTTGATGTAATCACCTCAAAAACCTTATTTTTGTTAATTAATATTGTATATTATTTTTTATTATTTTTGTAATTTTTTTATTTCTTTTTATTATTTTTAAAAATTATCTTTTCTAAAATCTATTATCTATTCTTTTGTTGAACGTTTTTTATTCTTTGATGTAATACTAAAGTATTACTTTTTAGTAAATTCCTTTATATAGTAGTATTACAATAGTATTACTATACAACAATAATATTTATAAGGAGGTAATACTATGAATAAGTTTTTAAAACTTATTGAACTTTTTGAAGGATTAAAAATGACGATAGTTGGAGGTGTGTTTCTAGCAATAAGTTTAATTTTGGTTATTACTGGAACAAAAGTACCGGCTTATCTTGATCCTGCATGGGTAACAATAATTATATGTGGATTACCACTATTATATCTGGCCATAAGTAGATTAATATATGAACATTGGATATCTTCAGCACTTTTAATTGTAATGGCAATGTTTGCATCATTATATATTGGTGAGATATTTGCAGCCGGAGAAGTATGTTTTATCATGGCACTTGGAGCACTGCTTGAAGATTATACAGTTGAAAGATCTAAACGTGGACTAGCAGATTTAATCAATTTAAAACCACAAAAAGCAAGAATATTAATAGAAGAAAATGGAAAAATTATAGAAAAAGAAGTTGAAGCTAAAGATGTAAACATCAATGATACAATAAGAGTACTTCCTGGTGAAACCATACCAGCAGATGGTATAATAATTACCGGTGACACGTCAGTCGATCAATCCGTAATGACCGGTGAATCATTACCTCTAGATAAATCAGTTGATGATGAAGTATTTGCGGGAACACTAAATTTATATGGTGCAATCGATTTTAAAGCTACCAAGGTAGGTAAGGATTCATCCTTAGAAAAACTCATAAGAATGGTACAGGAAGCGGATGAAAAACAGGCACCAACACAGAGAATAGCAGATAAATGGGCAACATGGTTAGTTCCTATAGCATTAGCAATCGCAATAGTAACATACTTTATAACCGGCGAATTAATCCGGGCCGTTACAATACTGGTCGTATTCTGTCCATGTGCATTAATACTTGCTACACCAACTGCTATAATGGCCGCTATAGGTCAGGCAACAAAACAGGGTGTACTAATCAAATCAGGTGAAGCACTAGAAAAAATGGGTAAAGTTGATTGTATCGGATTTGATAAGACGGGAACATTAACCTATGGTAACCTTGAAGTATCCCAACTTATATCCCTGGATGAAAATATCTCAGAGGATAAATTACTGGAATATGTTGCAGTAGCAGAACAAAAATCAGAACATCCAATAGGAAAAGCAGTAGTTAATTATGCAAAACAAAAAATGGGTAATATACAGGATGTCGATGACTTTGAAATGATTCCGGGTAAAGGAGTTAAAGTTAAATACAACAACGATACGATATATGCGGGTAATAAAAAACTATTAAGCGATTATGATATGCAACTTGATAACGCCGCTTCAGAAAATCTTGATTCATTAAGGGATTCCGGTATGGCATCTATTATAGTGGCACTAAATAATAAAATAATCGGACTCGTAGGTTTATCAGATGTATTACGTGAAAACTCTGCAAAAGTTGTTCATACGCTGGAAAATAACTTAGACACTAGTGTTGAATTAATTACTGGTGATAATCAAAAAGCGGCAAATTATTTTGCAAATAAAATTGGTATAAAAAATATTCACTCCGAATTATTACCTGAAAATAAGGTGGAAGTTGTACAGCAATTAAAAGATTCAGGTAAAAATGTATGTATGGTTGGAGATGGAGTTAATGATGCTCCAGCACTTAAAACTGCTGATGTAAGTGTTGCAATGGCAGGTATGGGTAGTGATATAGCAATAGAAGCAGCAGATATTGCATTATTAGGGGATGATATTGAAAAACTACCATATCTTAAAAAATTATCAAATTCAACCTTATTCACGATACATTTAAGTATTACAATTTCCATGTTAATAAATGCACTTGCAATCATATGTTCAGTATTAGGACTTTTAAATCCAATTACCGGTGCACTTGTACATAACATCGGTTCATGTGCAGTAGTAATACTTGCAGCATCACTATATGACAGGGACTTTAGTGACTATGTGATTAAAAAAGAAACGACAGAAGCTCAGCATGTTGATAATTTAAGGGAAAGTGTTGCAGTATAGTTATGTAACAATTTACCTCCATTATTTTTTTTAATTATCTGTTTTGTTTTTTTCCGTTTGCAAGTCGAATGCTTGTTCTTTCTACTTTTAAAAACGTTATACATTCTATTTTTGATATTTGTCTGAAATATTATTTTTGCCGTCTTATTTTCATAAGTTTTTTTGTCAGATTGAGTGTTGGCATAAAATATGTTTTTTCACTCTTGAGTAATACTTTTATAAACTTACTATTTATTAGTATCGGCTTAGTTATCATTTTAAATAATTATATATTATTACTTATCATGACACCCCTTTGAATATTTATCATATGCTCGCATTTTAAAAAATTAATAATGTCACGGTCGAATTCAAAAATGGAAAATACTATGAGTAATTAATATTGAAACAACACACAAACAATTATCTGCATCTAAAGCAAGTGTGGGTATTGACATGGGATTAAAAACCTTCGCAATATTAATAATGGTCTGAAGATAGCCAATTTAGACGTTTCTTATGAAGAAGAAATGATCAAAAAATACCAGAGAAGCCTCAGCAGAAAAAATCCTGACAGTAAAAACTACCGAAAAGAACTAAAAAATATTGGAAATGGTATATAAAAAAACCAATAAAATACAAGATTTCATTGATAAAATCAGCCATATGATAGTTTTAAAATATCAAAATATTTGTATGGAAACTCTAAATATTAAATCAATGATGAAAAACAACAAGTTTTCCTCTAAACTACAAAGGATAAGTATCAGCAAATTCGTAGACACCTTAAAATATAAATCATCCTGGAATAATAGAAATTTCATACAAGTAGACCGATTTTACCTATCCAATAAACTATGCAGAATATGTGGTTACAAATTCGACCTAACGTTGGATATGAGAAAATGGACTTGTCCAATTGTAAAACCACACATGACCGCGACTTCAACGCAGCGATTAACATATTAAGAGAAGGTTTAAACATACTTTCAAAAAAAGAAATACTAAAATAAATGATAATGAAACAATACTATTTAGAACCCACGGGACGTGGGGGATAGCTTGGTATACTTAATTTCCACAAAAACTTACAACCCAAGAATCTCCATCTTTTACAAGATGGAGAGGTTCAATATCCAAATAATTCAATAATTTTTGATTTTTTAATAATAAAATATATTATTCATTAATAATAAATAATTATATAGCTTATTTGATGAGTGAAAGTAAAATTCTGAATAACATTTTAAAAAAAATTATTCATTCATGTAAATAGATTATAAATTAATTTTTTTTAAAAGTAGACAATATTTCAATAATATGCATGTTTTTACCTTCATTTAAATGAGAGTAAGCTTCTAATAATACAATGATATGAATTATTTGATTTAAAAACTATCCCCTTACATTACTGAATTTAATCAAGAGTATTTCGTTATCATTGATATATGTATCGTAATGGAAATAGTTTTGAATATCAGTATTTTATAATAGATACAATAAGAGGAAACAATCATGTTTAATAAGAAATACCTAGTTATTTTCCTTGCATTGTTAATTGCTTGTATGAGCGTAGTGGTTGCTGCAGATGTTGATGATTCAACAGCTGACACAACTGTTATGGCAGATGATACTCCAATGGTATCAAACGTACAAGAGCAGACAACTGTAAGTGAAGATAATATAATAACAAAAGAAACAAGGAATTTAAAACAGGATCCGACACCAATAATCGTTAATTCAGAAGCAGATTTTAATAATCTGTTTGATTCTGACGGTTATTTAACTGGTGTAACGGATGGTTCAACAATTAAAATTAATGCCGACATTTCAAAAAATGACAAATCATATATTATTAACAAGGCCATTAATTTAACAAGTGATAACAATAACACAATAGATTTGAATACTTCCATGGGATATAATCTTCCCAACAGTCAGTTACATTATACGTCATTTAACTTTGTAGCAGGAGCTGCAGGCTCAAACATCACGAACATACATTTCCATAACACTGAAATATATGTAAACAATACAAACAGCATAGTATTTGATGGTGTTAGTGTTACCGTTACAGACAATACTGTAGGAACAGAAGTAGGAATAATGTCCATACGTGATGATTCAACCAACATCACAGTTAAAAACAGTTACTTCAATACAAACAATAATGGTGGATACAGCACATTGGTACTTGCTGGAACCAGTTATTCAACAATAGATAATAATACAATAATTGGAAGTGGAACTGTTGGTAATTTACTATATTTAACCACTTACAATGTGGCAAATATAGCAGAAGATGATATTGAATTAAATTCATATAATAATATTACGAATAATACTATTAGTCGTGCAGAAGGTGAATCCGACATTACCTATGGTATAACGTTAACAGGACATGATAACTTAATTGCAAACAATATTGTGAACATTTATGGTCAAGGTATCACTACACAATGGGCTTATACTGATCCTGCAACACCACAAATTGGTAATAATAGTGAAAGATATAAAGGAAACTATTATTATAATAATACCGTAAATAATGGTGCATCCTTCAAGGCAACCAATAACAGTACTATTGAAAACAACACACTTACGGGTACCGTTACAAGCGGTGCAAACTCAACACTAACCAACAATACCATTACTAAAAAAGTTACTGCTCAGACAGGTTCCTCATTATACAATAACACAATATTTGATGGAGTACTTGTCAATACACAAAATGTTCGATTAATCGGCAATAATATCAGTAAAATGGTGAACATAACTAAAAACAATGTTTATCTAGAATACAACCATATTTGTGGAAATATTAAAATCACCTCAGATTTTACCAATGTAACTGTTAAAAATAATATTTTCTGTGGAGAATTTTTAGGAAACTATCCAAGTACTTACACTAATAATACTCCTTGTGGAAGTGGGTGTACTGCTGTAACCTGTACTTGTCATCAAGCTACTCCTACATCCCATGGAAACATTAAGACTGCCGGTGAAATCATTGAAATTACAAGTGAAAACATATATAACTGGTTTGACATAGATGATGGATGGGTAAGTTTTAATAATCAAAAAATACGTCAGCATAATGATAGTATATGGGTACTGGATCAGTCCGCATGTACTATATTTAATCAACAATCTGTTTTAGCATTCGCTGTAGGTTCAAATGTTGGATGTATAAGTCTTGTAGGTAAAGACAATCCTACATTAAGAGTAGATGAGCTTATGGTTTCTCAAGGATTAAAATTATTTGCTAATTTCACAATCAAGTTAGGAATAAATGGTGAGGGAACACCAAGAGTAATGAGTCTGGTCAGATTTAATGCCAGAAACAATCACACGGCAATTGTTGAAAACTTAACAATAAGTGGAGAATTATGGGATATTCCAGAAGATATTACCAATATCATAACTTTCCAAAATCAAAGGGAACAGGACATTCCTGAATTAGCAGGTATTGTCAGAAACTGTAAAATTGATTTGGGAATAATGACTGATGATATTGACTGGAGTAATGATGCCAGACCAAAAGTTGCTCCAATTTATTTCCAACAATCATCACAAGGTAGATATGTAAGATTTGACAATAATACAATTAACCTTACAGAATTATCCTACAGGGGAAACTATTCAACTTTGTGGTCAATTTACAACTGCAATAACCATACGGAATTAATAAATAATAACATGTACTTAAGTGGTCATAAATATTTATATGCAATAGAAAACTGTGCCTCAAATACCAACATATCAGGTAACAATATTGTAGTAAATGGTACACATTATACTGCAGGTGTATATATTACCGGAGTGGATATGCAGAATAACACTGTAGAAAACAATAATATTACCTTATACTCTGGTTATGGACATGCAGGAATCAATGGTAAAGAAGAAGACAGTGGATATGCAGTTGTAATTGAGGACCGAGGATATGGTGGAGCAACATATGATGAAAATAAAGGAACTGCAGTATATAACAACAAGATACTAAACAACAACATCACATCATACGGTAATAACCCATACAGTATAGAACATTTCGGTGGAAAAAACACTACAATAGCAGGAAACAACATAACAGCACAGGGATACAACCCAGCAGGTATAGCACTCACAGGAGTAAATGTAACCATAGAAAACAACACCATAAAATCATATGCACTTACCAACATAACTGGTGGAACAGTAGACTACTTCCCTGCAGTAAGTACAGGAGTATTACTCCAATGGTCCAGAAACACAACCCTTAACAACAATGTTATAGAAGTGGAAAACGGAACGGGAGTTACCGCCAACAAGTATACAGAACTTTACCTAATAAATAACAACATTACAACGACAGATGACTATGCAGTTGCATTATATAATGTGAAAGATTCATCAGTAACTGAGAATACCCTCATTGCAAGAACCCTTGTGGGTGATGCTGCAGTACTTGACAACAATGGAACAAATAATGTAATACAACTCAATCTACCTGCAGAGCCTGTCAAGGAATACTCACTTCAAATAGACACGACAGAATTTACACAAGGTACAAATGCAACAATCACGGCAAGCATATACTACGGTGATGATATAGCAACAGACATCAACAAGGGAAAAGTAACCTTCAAAGTAAACGGTAAAACCCTTAAAGACACAAACGGTAAGATAATCTATGTAAAAGTAGTAAACGGACAGGCAACAATAGAAAACTATCTTGTACCAGATACATGGAATAACCAATCCACAATAGAGGCAATATACTCCGGTTCTGCGGATCTGGAAAAAATGTCAAGTGGAAAGATAGACATGACAGTAACACCAAAAGAAGTAACATTAACAACTAGTGACATCACGTCAACTGCCGGTTCACAGGTACAACTTACGGCAACACTAAGTGACAATACAATCAATACCGGTAAAATAGTATTTAAAATCAACGGTAAAACTGTCAAAGATGAAAATGGTAAAGTAATATACGCTAAAGTGGTTAACGGCCAGGTAACTGTAAATTACACAATACCAGAATCCATGAAGACGGATACTTATACTATTACTGCTGTGTACATATCATCAAACAGTGAAAAACTAACAGCAGAGGCAACGTTAACTGTAGCAAAGCCATCAAATAATTAGATCCATTAAAAAGGATTTAAATCTTCACCCCCTTTTTTTTCTATCCTCTCCACTATAAATACGAGACTTGGCCAAAAGTATTTGGGGTGTTGGCAAAAAAGATTTTTCCTATTTTTTGAGTAATACTTTTTTTTAAAATTCAATTTTTTCTTTGATAAAAGCACTTATTTTTTTAAAATATTTTATATTTAATTTTATTTTATGATTATAATAATTATTATAGCATAACATTTAAAAAAAATTAGTAATTAGTTGCTGTTGAAAATCAGGTTGCTTAAATCAGAAATTAAAGTATTATTAAAACTTTAATTAGAAATTATTGCATAAATTAATCTTTATTTTTTAATCTAAAAATAACAAACTCTTTTTATTTTGAATTGATAATTATATATTTGTTATTCATTATTTTAATAGTTTTAGGTAAGTTTTTATAATATTTAATTAGGGCTTTGTTTAAATTATTAAAACAGTGATTTATATCATTATTTATTAATATTGTGATAAATATTAAGTCTATTATAAATATTAATATTGTTTAGAATGTTATTTTTGAAAATAAGGTTGTATAAATGTTTATATAATGTGTGGAGTAATATATATTATTATGAAGAAAAATACAAACTCCACATATAAATGTTTGAGTGAACTTCCATTTATTTTTTGTGGTCCCTCTGGTGATGTAGAAGTTTACGAAGATATCAATCCCGAATTAATTGAACACCTCTTAGTTATCTGTAAAATATGTAATAAAAAATTACGTATCATAAAAAGAGAAACTATTTGTCATGTATGTAATAAACCTCTTACACGTAATGGATATAAGTCTGATTATATCAACAATACAGATGAAATACATTTACAAAAATATAACCATAGAAAATGTGAAAACAGTAGTTGGATGGCTTCAGCAAAATCTATTAAAGAAAAAAATTGTACGTATACTAAATCAGTACAAGAAAAGAGCGTATTGATTAATTTGGTTAATTATGAATCATATGAGAAAAAATCAGAGGAAATAGCCAATCAAATGGGTGCAAAACCCCACAGATCTACCTTGTTCTATTATCATAAAAAATACTCAACAGAACTCTTCGAATATTTAGAACACCTACAATTCAAAAGAATAAAAGAACTCGATATAAAAGCTTCCGGCATATATTGCTTTGACGAACAGTACGTCTTTGTAAATAAAAAACTATATTTAAGACTTACATTGATAGATTACCATAATAAACTTATTATAGGCGATTTTCTTGTATGTGAAGAAGATTACAATAACCAAACCATACAAGAATTCCTAGAAGAATCATTGAAAGATCAACCAGTTGAAGTCATAGTTACTGACGGACGTAAAGGATACAAAAGCATAATAGAAGCAGTAGGAGCAATACAACATCGATGCTTCTTCCACATAATGCAAAACCTCATGACACCACTAACCAAATACATAAACAGAAAAAACAGACAAATCAAAACACTAGAAGGAAAAATCAAAGATAATAAAGAAAAAATAGCAAATATCAAGGCAGTAAAAAAGATTTATACAGGAAGAACACCATATTCAGACAAAAAAACAATAAGACAAGAAAAAAGAATAAAAAAATACGAAAACAAAATAAAAGACTACAAAAAAGAAATCAAAGAAATAGAAAAGGAACTCAAAAAAATTGACAAACAAAAAGAACGAGTACATAAAATATGGGAATCCAAAACATTCAAACAAGCAAAAAGAAGATACGACACAATACACAACCAAAAAGACCAACTAAACCCCATAATAGCATCATTCTTAGATAAAATAGAATCCAAATTAGACGTAATGCTAAATCACCTAGAAAACGAATCAATACCAGCAACAAACAACAGAGTAGAAAACTACTACAGAACAACCCTACCAAGATGTCAAAAAAGAATATACAGAACACTAGAAGGACTAAAAAGAAGAATACGAGAACAACAAATACGATGGACACACAGAAACATACTAAACCAAAACACACCACTCAACTACCAAACCACATACAACTAAAAAAAAAACAACCTCATATTCAACAGCAACGTAATTACATATATTTATATTGGAAATTAAAAATAATTTGGTGTTTATATATTGGGAGTAAAAGTTGTGGATTTGAAACAGAGAAAAGGGTATTGCGGTTGTTTAGATGATGAGATTCCAAGTGATGATATTGTGTTTTTGTTAACTTATTTTGTGTTATCCAATAAAGATAGGATATATGAAGTTGTGGATATTAAAGAGAAGGGTAAGCCTGTTAATCCTCCAGAATATCTCGTATCTCTTTTAATTTACAGTGCATTACGTCATGTTGATGGAACTGATGAATTAGCTGAAATGGCCAGGTTTCATCAGAAATTCAGATATGCATGTGGTGATTTACAACCTTCTGGAAGAGTTTTACGTAAATTTATGCAGGATTATGGTAATTTATTTAAGCAAATGTTTAGCTCTTACCTTAAATTTAGCGTATACTTTAGGATTAACTGATTTTGATTTTGTTTGTGTCGTTGGAACCATAATTAAAGCAATTAACTCTTAATTTAATGTAATTTACTATGAAGATGCTTTAGTTTTGATAAAAAACTTGAAATCTGATTCGCCATCAAGTGAAGCGATTGATGATCTTCGTCGTCCAGCAAGAAAATTCTATTATAATCCTGTTATGACTACTGAACGTAAACTAGAGTTATTAAAGAAAATGATTGAAATTATGGACAATAATGGAAAAAATAAGATTCCTGCATTCGATATTGATTTACAAAGTATGCAGACTAAAAAAAGGTCATAAAGAGCCATCACATAACATGCAATTAGCAACAGACACACAATCAAAGTTAATTTGTGCTGTACACATATCACAACATCCCACAGATCATCATGAATTACCACCAACAATGAATAAAGCAGTAGAGAATTTACCGACAAAACCCCACAAAGTAAGTGCAGATACAATCTATAAACAAGAATCTACTCTTCAATATCTTGAAAAAGAAGGTTATGATGGAATAATATCAGATCAAGGACAAAACAGGATAAATCAAGGTAAAATACCAGACAATCTATTCCATAAAGACAATTTTACATACAATTTTGACAAAGACACATTTTCAATATCCCTCTGGAGAAACATTAAATCATAAATCCACCACATATGAAAAATTAGAAGCAGATGACACAATAAACTTTAAAACTTAGTAAAATACCATATAGATGACTACATGTTAGAAATAATACAAGAATTTGATGACATCAAATTCAAACTAACAGAACTAAAAAAATCAAACAGTATTACAAAAGAGTGAAAAAACAGACTTTATGCCAACACTCTGATTTTTTTACACATAAATATATATAATTAATTGACTATATAGTCATATATATAAGAGTATTTTTTCAGGAGTGTCTCTATGAATGAAAAACAGCAACGTATAATGGAGTCAGGACTAAAAATATTTGGTAAAAAAGGATATGGTTCAACGACTACCGCTGAAATTGCTAAGGATGCAAATATAAGTGTCGGAACATTATTCAACTACTATCCATCTAAACAGGAATTGATCAATCAACTCTATTTATATGCTAACAGGGATTACTGTAACTATGCAAAAAATCTAAAAGAGAAAAAAGATTTCAAAAAGGGAATGATAGAATTATGGTCCCGATGTATAGACTATGCACTAGACAACCAGGATACTTTTAGATTCATAGTCCTCTTTAGAAATTCACCAGTAATAACTGATAAAACGATACAACAAATCAATGATGAATCAAAATTCTTTGAAAACGTATATAATAAGTTTAGAGAAAGAAATGAAGTCAAAATATATTATGATTTGTTCAGCTACATAATGTTTGGTTGCTTAATAGCAACATTGGAATTCATAGAAAAAAATCCTGATAAAGAAGTAGAACATATAAAAGATGTATCCTTCGATTACTTGTGGGATGGAGTTAGCCCATAGGATACATGAATTTATTATTAATAGGTGATTAATTATGGATAAATTTGCTTTTGGAATGATGCGTCTTCCACAATTGGATGAAAATGATCCAACAAAGGTAGATGTGGAACAGGTAAAACAGATGGTGGATGCATTTATAGAAAACGGTGGCAAATACTTTGACACGGCATATCCTTATCATAATGGTGTAAGTGAAAACGTACTCAAAGAGGCAGTAGTTGACAGATATCCAAGGGAGGATTTTATTGTAGCTACAAAATTACCAATATTTTCAGTTACCAAAGCCGAGGATATGGAAAAGTTCTTCAATGAACAACTCGAAAAGTGTGGCGTGGACTATTTTGATTATTATCTGATACATAATGTTAATGAGATGACACATCATGCAGTATATGATTTTGATTCATTTGAATTTGTAAGACAAAAAAAGCGTGAGGGAAAAATCAAGCACATGGGATTTTCCTTCCATGACAAACCGGATGCATTAATTGAGGCATTGGAGGCATTTCCTGACTGTGACTTCGTTCAACTACAAATTAACTACTTGGACTGGGATAATCCATCAGTAGAGTCAAGAAGATGCTATGAAATAGCATGTGAATATAATAAGCCTGTTATTGTAATGGAACCTGTTAAGGGTGGAGCTTTAGCTAACTTACCACAACAAGCTGAAGAGATATTCAAGGAATATGATAATGAATCTGAAAATGTATCATGGGCATTAAGATTCTGCAATGACTTGGACAATGTTTTCATGATTCTAAATGGTGTAAGTAGCATAGACCAGATGAAAAGTAGCATAAACATATTCAAGGATATCAAACCGCTCAATGATGAAGAACATGAATTGATTTTAAAGGCATGTGATGTAGTAAATGAGTTAACCCCTATTAAATGTACTGAATGTAACTACTGTATAGAGCATTGTCCTGTTAATATTCCTATATCCAAGTACTTTTCCATATATAACACAAATCACATTAATATAACGCAGGGTGGAGATCCAATTAACGCATCTGTTAGCTACCTTGTAATTGCCGAAAGCGATGAACATGGTGCGGCAAATGATTGTATAGAATGTCAGGCATGTGAAAAATATTGTCCGCAACACTTGGATATACATGAACTGTTAAAAGATGTTGATAAGAAGTTAAACAATCCTATGATGAAAGAATTTTTATCCACCTAGGCGGGATAATATTTTCAAAACCATAATCGGATAATCATTTTTATTTAGCATTATCCGTTCTTTACTTTTTTTCTTATAAACTTAGTTGAATATGGACTTCAGTCCCAATAATGGCATTATTTTTTTTTAAAAAAAATTAAAAATAGGGTGGGGGATTAATATTTACTCTTTTTTACATACTTTGGCGTATTCTGCCCCTTGTATGTCATGGTATTTTACCATACCAATCATTTCTCTTTGATCGATTAATTCCTTGTCTTCAAAGGATACTGTGTCTTCATTGTATATTGCACATGATGATTTTTTGGTAATTACTTTCATTGATCCTTTGTGTAATCTTACTTCAACGCAGCCGTTTACTCTTCTTTGCATGTGGTCATTTACAACATCCAGGTCTTCTCTTAATGGTTCATTCCATAATCCGTTATATACCAGTTCCGCATATGTTTGACTTAGGTTTTCTGCAAATTTAATTTCCTTTCTACTGAAGATTAGTTTTTCTAAGGCTGAATGAGCTGTTATTAAGAGGATTGCTCCTGGTGTTTCATAGTTTTCTCTTGATTTCAAGCCTATGATTCTATCTTCAATCATGTCTATTCTACCTATACCATGTTCACCGGCTATGGCATTTGCTTTTCTGATAAGACTTACAGGATTAAGTTCTTCATCATCAATAGCTACTGGTTCACCGTTTTTGAATGTTATCTTAACTATTTGTGGTTCATCAGGTGCATCGATTGTTGATTTGGTCCAAGCGTAGATATCTTCAGGAGCGGCTGTTGCAGGGTCTTCTAGTAGGCCGCCTTCTATTGATCTGCCCCATAGGTTTTCATCTATACTGTATATTTTTTCTGATGGTAATGGTATTCCATGTTCCTTTGCATATTCCTGTTCTTCTGTTCTTGTAAGGTTATAGTCTCTTACAGGTGCTACGATGTCTATGTCTGACTCTGATCTTATAGTAGCTTCAAATCTGAATTGGTCATTACCTTTTCCGGTACAGCCGTGTGCTATTGTTGTAGCATTTTCTTTTTTAGCTATTTCAACAATTTTTTTTGCAATAAGTGGTCTTGCAAATGCTGTACTTAATGGGTATCCTTCATATAATGCGTTTGTTTTTATACATCTGAATGCATAATCTTTTGCAAATTCCTCTTTTGCATCTATTGTGTAGTGTTTTGCTGAACCGATTTTTTCTGCAGCTTTTTGTGGTCTTTCTATTTCATCTTCTGGCTGACCTACATCTACACAAGCCGTGATTACTTCCATGTCATATTTTTCTTCCAATAATTTTACACATACGGAGGTGTCTAATCCTCCACTAAAAGCTAGTACTACTTTATCCATTATTTCACCTTTGTTTTTAGTTTTTTTGATTATTTTTATATATTAAATTGAATTGACTTTTTTATTATAAATTTAGTATATATTAATATATGTTCTTGATTTCTATTAAATTATACCTTTAACTATCGGGTCGACTCTTTAAAAAATTAGGGGGGATGGGGTTTTTGAGTAATACATTCTTTGTTTATTTTGTATCTTTCTTTTTTTAAGGTATTCTTGCCAGTCTTCCTTCCTTTGTTTTATATTTTCTTTTATATTTCTTAGATATTGTTTTGGAGAAAAAAATTTTCGATTCTATTCTTCTAGTGTGACATGTTTGAGTTTTCGGTGTATAATTTAAAGCTTATGAAGTTGTTTTTGTTATCTGTTTTTTGATGATTGTCATCATGATTACTCACTATAATTATCATTATCTAGTGTTTCATAGGATTTATGCAATCTATTATTAAGTTGATATTTTTCTTATATTTTGAGTGTTGGCATAAAAACTTCCTCCAGCATTTAAAAATATCAATTGGTACTTTGATACTATATTACTAATTATCATATAAATCCCCTTAAAAATAGTTATAAGTTTCGTTTTTAGGAATGATGTATGCTCTTTTAATTGAATCAATATAAGTTACATTATCTTTATTGTAATTGCCGTAATCATCAAAGGGTACAATTATTTTATCAATATAATTAGTTTTATTATTTGGTATAATTGTTCTACCCTCAATATATTTATTATATAAACTAAACTGGATTTTATTTTTTATTCCGTTTATTTACAACTATGGTTAACAACGACAATGAAATGATTATCATACAGTCATAGAATATATCCAATTGAAAAACAATCATAACTACAAGAGAGATTACTGAAATAATTTCAATTAGCAAATTATCATACTTAATGTTCATAGAAATCACTACTCATTGGTTATATACATTAAAAAACATGCAACAATACCTATTATTAGTATATGTAAGTTTTCAAAAGTTCCTGTTTTAAAGTAGTTGTAAATGCCTAAAATTAGGCATAATATCATCAAACATAATGTAAAAAGAACCTCTATTTTAAAAACTGTCATATCTATTCACCTGTTTTGTTTGTTAAAAAATTATGCATATATTCAATCCCTAATTATTGAACTTTATTTTTTTAAGTACATGTATATGTATTTATTTGTAAACTTGCTCTTAAGACAAATCTTCCTTCAGTAGTCAATGATGTTCCTAATTTATTTATCAATTTTAATGTATTTACTACATTCTAATAGTTCCATATGGTATTATTGCTGATTTTATTATTGTTGGTGTTGCTTTTATCCGGTAATATGGGTTTAATATAGATGCTTTATCTTTCCTGCAGTATTTAAGTATAATTCTATGTCCATTCCTACAAAAAACCATATATTAATCCTGTTGGAATATTTTTAAAGGAGAGTGTCAGGGAGATTATTTTGAATATTTTTTTCTAATTTTCTCCCAAACACCATATTTCTTAAAATGGGTATGGGTATCGATTATAATTAGTATTAAAAAACATGAAAAAAATCCCAACATTTTTTCGTCATGTTTAATGATTGTTAATACTAAGAATGGAATACAAATAATCCATGAAATTATCAGTTTACCATCAGGAGCAGTAGTTATATGAAAAAAATCAACAAAATTATAATAATCTTCACCAATTTTCTTTAAATATCTTGATAATTTCATAATATCACTACTCTGGAATTTCAATACCAAAAATTGAGTATCCATAATCGATACCATTTGATACAAAATAACTTTCAGCTTGTTTTTTTAATAAATTATTAAATGAACTGTAAGTATTTGTCTTTAAACTGGTCATCAGTACGAATTTTCCTTCATCGAATAAAGGTAATCCTACTTTCTCAAGTAATTGTAATCCTTTTGCAGCATTTCTTACTTCTCCATATGGTACTATTGCTGATTCTATGATTGTTGGTGCTGCTTTTGTTCAGTAATATGGGTTTAATATGTCTGATGGTTCATCTGCTCCTGCAGCAT
Source organism: Methanosphaera sp. BMS (assembly GCF_003268005.1). Classification (NCBI taxonomy): domain Archaea; kingdom Methanobacteriati; phylum Methanobacteriota; class Methanobacteria; order Methanobacteriales; family Methanobacteriaceae; genus Methanosphaera; species Methanosphaera sp. BMS. The sequence goes on from NZ_CP014213.1 coordinate 2,246,194, forward strand.
GTAAACATAATCCTATACCCATTCCTACTATTGCTACTCCTACTACTACTGGAAGCATTGTTCCACCTGATGCAAGTACTATTGTCATACCAGCGGTTATTGCTGTTCCACCCGCCCAGTCTTCAAAGAAACTTACCATATCATCAGATATGCTTTGACTTAATTCCAATCCTTCCTGCATCATTTGAAGATTTTCCTGACCCATACGATACCCGATAGCATCAATATAATTTGTCAGATTTCTAAGAGCATTTGAAAAGGCATCTGTTCGTTCATCATGGTAACATTCCCCTTGATTGTCTAGTGTTGTTGCACCTTTGAGATACTCTGGAGTCAGAAATATTAATGTTTCATAAAAATTGTAAGTGTATGTCCATACAATTCCCGTGTCTAATTCTATGATAAACAAACATTGTAGCTCATATCCATCTGCATATGGAACTATTTTAATGGTATTGTTATCCTCATTATATATTATATTTAGTGTTGATTCATTTAATGATTTCCAGAATATTTGGAATGCACTTGTTGTTGTTTGGCCTGAAGCCTGCAATGCCATTCGTTCACATTCAGATAACATTAATGTAGACATTAATCTGAAATATAATTTATTTGATTCATTTCCATATATGTTTAAACCTAACGTTGGATCAGGTGTTGTCATATAGGTTATTCCACTACAATGTACTCCAATAAGTACTTGAGCTTCTTGTTGTCTTGAAAATTCAACATTTAGTTTATCTGCAAAAAACTTGCTTGTTTCGTCATAGAAGTATATGGTTGAAAGAGCAGTTAAATAAGTTCCGTAATATGATTTAAGTACATTAGTATTGTAATTATCTTTCAAATTCATGTACGACTTCAAAATACTTGTATTTATTACTTTATTAGTTAAAACATATGTTTGAATAGTGTTAAATGATATCTCTGAGTTATATTCTGATGTCAATATTTCTGTTTTGGACACCATGTCAGAATTATGATTTGAGATAAATCTGGTGAAAAATGTTTTATATGCATCCATATTATAGAAATACAAATCAACAAGTTTTGAACGCTGATTATTATTAAATACATAAACGCTGGTAACATTGTTATTATTAAACAGCTTACTAACACTAATAGTATTAACATCACCATAAACACGATTAATATATTTAATTGCTATATTATAACCATCCTTATATAAGAGTACCCCATATTCATTTACAGGTGTATCCGTCAATATAACAGTACTGTTTAATCTATAATTATAGAAATAATACTTACCATTATTTAGATTATCAATAAATGCTTGATTAGATGTGTATAGTTTGGTATTACCTAATGATATCCACATACTTTCAAATGAAAACTCCATTAAATAAGTATAATTCATAACAGTTTTAGACCCATTTATTGGATTGTACTCGATTGTCTTGGAGTACTTGTCATTATATTGTGTGTATATTTCTATTTTGGTATTGGTATCTGTTGTGTAGCTTCCGTAGTTGTTTAGTGTTTCTGTTGGTGCTTGTGTCTGGTTATACTTTGTTATGTTGAATTTTCCTGGCTGGTTGGATTGTATGATTATTTTCTGCTGTCCATTGCTCCAGATGTTACTTGCGTTCATGATTGTTATGGTTGGTCGCTCGTCCGGGTGCTGTACTGGTGTGTAATTGAATACCTTTGATTTGTAAAGCTGAATATCATCCTGCGTGTAGTATTTTAGTCGTGTGTTTTTGTTCAGGTATATTTTATCATTGTTTTTAGCAGTTTTTACTGTTGAACTATTATTTGGATTTGTACCATCGGTTGTATAGTATACAGTGCAGTTTAGTTTGTTGGTACTGAATTGTATTCTTTGTTTGTTGTTTTCCAGTGTTGTCAGTGGTCTTATTGCCGTTATTGGTGGTGTGATTACCTTCGGTGGCTGGTAGAATGTTACATCAGATGTGAATCCTTCATTATCCACCAATATTACTCTTACCTGTGTCTTTATGGATATCATTACCTTGGTGTTGTTAGTCCACGTGTTACTGCTAGTATTCGGTATTGACCCGTTTCTTGTATAGTAGATTGTACCTGCCTTGTTTATTTTTACCGTTATGTTCTGGTAGTTGTCACGTACATCTGTAATGTTTTTAATTGTTACCACGGGTTTAACCGCATTCATACGATAACTATAGACGTTGCTGGTTATTGAACCGTATACTGAGATAAATCGTAGGTCAGTATAGTTATTTATCTTTATGGGTGCATTATACTTGGTGCTCTTGGTGGTAGGTATGCTGCCGTCGATTGTATAGTATATGCTGGTTGTGGGCAAGGTATATGAAATGTATACCTGTTGTGCCTTATTAGTTATCGGTGTCTTGTATACAATGTACGGCGTTGAGCCTTCACTAAGCTTCATGGATAGAACTGCACCGCATTCACCGTTAGCCTTAACTGCAAAATACTTCAAAGTCTTACTCGTATCATAAACAAATGCTTTGTTGTATTTTGTACTGCTGGTTGTTGGATTAGCACCATTTAAAGTATAATAAACCGTACAGTTGTTTACGCCACTAAAAGTAGTATTATATGTGGTGGACGTGAGTTTGCTTAGAACTACCTTTACACTTAAAGCGGTGGTGGTGTTACTTACAATAGCACTGGTATCTCCACTTGCCCTGTCATTGTTGGGGTTACGTCTAGTGGAATCTCTGGATTTGTCATCTTCGACAAAATCATCCTCATCCTCATCAATAGTAGTATCGTTTAGTTCTATTATTTCAGAATTTTCAAATCCATCCTCAAAATTATTATCGGGAATAACTTCCCCATTATTCATATCTTTATCCATGTCTTGTTTAATGTTATTATTGTAATTTGCAGTTGCAGTAATGCTCATGTCATCATCATTTGATTCGTTGACATCCATAGCACATGCTACACTAATGCAAGAGAGAATAACAAATAAAAACAAGATTATCTTCTTATAGTTAATAAATATTAGCCTCCAATTATTTTTTTATCGATTAATTAATAATTAATCAGGTTATTTTGTCGTTAATCCTATAACTCAACTTAAAATTCGTTATATCAAAAATGATTAGCAACATTAAAACTTCTTTCTTAACTTATTAATAAAGATTACCTTTTTATTAAAAAAATGACTCTTTAAAAAATTGTGGGGGATGGGGTTTTTCAATAATACTTTTTTTGTTTCTTGTTTCGTTCATATATTACTTTGTTTAAGTGTATTCTTACCAGTCTTCCTTCATTTGTTTTATATTTTCTTTTATATTTCTTAGACATTTTTTTGGAGAAAAAAATTTTCGATTCTATTGCTTGTAGAGGCTATATTTGAGTCTGTTGTGTATATTTGAAGTTTCTGAATTGGTCTTGTAATCTATTTTTGATGAATGTTTTGATTTGTCCAGTATAATCGTTTAATTCTGACATTAATGTAGTTAATAGTTCAAATGATTTATTATAATCATCATTATCGAGTATTTCCTATAATTTATATTTTAAATAAGTGTATTTCTGTTTTATAGTGATTGTATCGTTGTATGATTTTGATAAGTTTTCTAAACCTCATTGAAGAAATATTTTACAATTGATTTTCCTTTGATTTCTTGTATTTTTTTCATTCGTTTTATTTTTCTTCCAATATTGATTGTTTTTAGCATGAAACATACAGTATTGGTGGTTAAATACTAATTTAGCTACTATTGTCTGTATTTATCTAAATTGGTAGTTATGCATTTGACAGTTATGTTTTAATGTATTTTCTTAGGAACGCTTCAACATTTTCGGAATTTTTATGATCATATATTTTATCGGCTATGATTTGATCTTGCTATAACTCATATAATGCAAAACGGTCACAGAATAGTACTAAAACAAAATACAAACATCAACAAAAACACACAATACTAAAAAAACATAATCTAAAATGACTAACCAACCCATATTAACTTTTTTTTACGAAAAATTAACCAATTCCCAGTTTAATACAAAACCGATATAACCTTGTTATATTAATGATGTGAAATCAACAGATTCATCAAATAATTCAGAATAATAGTCATATCATTTCAACCACATTTTCAATAGCCACTTATTATTAATATTTCAAAAGGGTCGGTCAAAAGTCAATATATACTAATCTATATGAGGAGGAAGCTGTTGATTTATTTTGAGAATTTTTTTTAGTAAGTTAGATAAGTGAATAGGTACTTTTTTGCTGAAGTTTCTTTCCATCCTCAACCTGTAGAGGTTGAAGTATTCATTTTAGGATAAATAATGAATATGACACATGTTTTAAGAAAAAAGAATTAAAGGATTCATCGGGTATGCCTATTAAGATAGGAAAAAGTAGCAATACTTTTTTGCAAAGTATACCCTCCTAAATTAATACAAACCCCTCCCCCAATTTTTTAAAGTCTCGTTGGGTCAAATCTCTCCATTTTATATTATCTTTTCATGATTATTTTTCTTGCGAGTACTTATCACACGCTCGCATTTACTTTAAATACTTTTACCTATATAATTAATATATCAATCAGCAGTTCAATATTTGGACGGAATTGAAAAATCAAATCAACGGGTCATCAATATGGAGTTTAAGATTACTGTAATTGATTCTGCTACCGCTTCCAGGGTATTAGGCAATGATACTTTAAACAGGTATCTTGTCAATAAAGGTTTTTTCAGGGCAAATGACTTCAAAAGTCTCATTGAATTAACTGTGGAAGGTTCTGTTGTATTAACTACTGAAAACAGGGGTGATGATTATCTGTTGCTTGCAGGGGTTCATGGTAATGAACTGGCTTCACAGGCTGCATTAACCAGGCTTTTGTATGAATTATATTCCGATAGGTATTCATTGAATCATACATTGCACATCATTCCATTTTTAATTCCAGTATCCACTTCTAAAAATACTCGCAATTACAATGGATTGGACATGAATAGAAATGCATTCGTCGATGGACCGACTAAGGCCGTCGTTGATTATGGGGTGAATGTCGGCATAAAGGCACTGTGCGATTGCCATTCCACAGATCCATCATTACAGCCAGGAGAAAATAGCGTTTTCTGTTCATTCAGACCACAGAAGGAAAGCTATTTTCTGGCAAAGCATATAGCTGACAGGACAAACTCAAAACTCCTGCCGATATCCAGGGCGGGTTCAGTGTTGAATGGTGCCGTTGAGGATGAGGCAAATCTTAGGGGAATACCATCAGTTACTTGTGAAGCATTGGAAGTTAACGGAAAAATATCCGACAAGTCCGTCTTAACTTCATATAATCAGGTAATGTCTTTTTTAGATTATTTTGATATTATAAAAAGATAATGTTAAATTAGGAGAATAATATTTAGTAGGTGAATCGTCATGTCAAATTATAGAACTCATGCCATTGCAGGAATAGTCATGGCTCTTCCATTTGTTCCGGATATATTTTATCTTTTCTTTGCGTTAATTGGTGCTTCAATATGTGACTTGGATCATGATAATAATAGACATAAGGTTAACTCCATGATGATTACCGGAGTAGTATTATCTGTAATATTATTCTTCTTCAATTCCAGCAGTATATCTGCATTGATTTTGGTTATATTGTCAATGATATTCTATATATCTAAACATAGGGGATTTACCCATACATTATTGGGGATTATTCTGTTACCCGCATTGTTCTTGTTTATGATTATGGGTTTTATTTCATTTTTCAACAGGATATTCTTAATTCTGAATATTCCCATACCGCACATGTTGGTGTTGTTTGTAACCATGGCCATTGCAGGATTCTTTGTAATCAGTCGTAAATATTATATATTGTATTTTATTGTTCTTGGATTGTATTTGTATGTGATTCCATTAGATTATTCAACAATCAACTGGACTATGGCACTTGTAATGTTATTTGTTGGTGCTATGAGCCATATTATCCTGGACTTATTAACGCCTGCAGGTTTAAATTTGTTTGAACCATTTTCTTCTGTTGAATGTCATAAAAAATGGGCTTTGGGTTTTGTTGTTATATGGATAATAATGGCATTATTTGTTAGTTTGCATCACGGCCTCTTTTTTACCCACCCCTAATTTTTTTACGTTTGCCTAAACCTTTTGCAAAAATATTAAATATACTTGTTTATAAATAAATAATTATACTATATACTTGAATTTTGGAAGTTTTTCTTTTTTGAGTATGGAGTTTTTATAGCTAATTACAAAAAAATATTGATTAACAAATAGATGATTTGTACATTTAAAAGAAATGTAGATCGTCTTAAAACCTTTGAACAAGGGGTTTGCTTGGTTATTAAACCAATAACTGAGAATCTTCATATAATGGAGAGGTTCTAAATTAAAACGGAGTTTAATTTATGTTTTTAAATAGAATAATCTACGGAATTGAATTTTTCGTAGTATTAGTAGTCGAAATAATTAAAGCAGTACTTGATACAAGTATGTGCTGTCTCAAGGGAGATGTAGATCCTATTGTTGTTGAGATTAAACCTGATCTTAAAAGACCAGTATCTCTTGCAATTCTATCTAATACTATCACATTAACACCTGGTACTATTACCATAGGAATGGATCAAGAAGCTGGAAGCTTAACAGTATCAGCTATCACACCTCGTGCAACAAAAGATATCATACCTCTTGAGCCAATAATAAAGAAAATGTTAGAATAAGCATAGGGTGATGAGATGGATTTTTTAACGATATCTGAATTGTTCCTCATGTTATGTTTTATTGTTTACATGTTTGCTAGTGTAAAAATAGCAACAAGAAGAACAGGCGGTTCAGCATTAGCTGGGGTAGCTGGTTTTTCAATCGCAGCTGCTGTTGTATTGACAATGGTTACTACATTAGCTGGTGTCGATTTCTGTAAAGACATAGCATTTGCATTAATAATATTAGGTCCTGTAGGTACAATTGCTGCAGCTTATGTATTAGCTGGAGGGGATTTATAATGGATTTAACAACATTCACAATGGGTGATCCTGTATCTATAATATTAGGAATAATCTTTATTATTTGTGGTATTTTCGTATTGATTACTGCAAAAGGATTGTTATCAAATACTGATGATGAATTACAATATACAGTATTTGGTAGATTAGAAATATTAGGTATTGTGGACATGGTCAGTGTATTAGTCTTAATCTTACTAGGTCAAGCAGCATTAGGAGTAGTATACTTTATATTAGCACCATTTGCAACACATGCTATTGCTAGTGGACATTTCCACGGAGAACAAGGAGAGCATTAATATGACAGGCGTAGAAATTTTGGTACAAAATTTTGTTCCATTTGTGTTATATATATTAGCAATCTTAGGAGCAATTGTTTGTTTAATGCAAAAAGACTTATTAAGAATGGCAATATTAACCAGTGTAACAGGTTTTATGTTAGCAGCTATTTATCAAGTCTTATTAGCTCCAGATGTAGCATTAACACAAGCTGTAGTAGGAGCAGCTATTGTCCCAACATTAGTGGCTCTAACAATATTGAAAACAAGAGAAGAACCTGTAATAGAAGATGATGGGCAAGGTGATGCATAATGGCAATAGAAGCAGTTCAATGTGGATCATTATTAACCGCAGCACTTTTAATGATTATAGGTTTAGTAGCATTAGTCTACTTAGATAATGTTGTAAAGAAAATTATTGGAGCAGCATTTATTGGTGATGGTGTAAACCTTTTATTAGTTTCACTAGGTTACAGAGCTAACGGAATTACATACATATTATTACCAAATATGGATGTAACAAACTTCTTAGGTCACGCATCATATCCTTTACCATTTGCATTAGTACTTACCAGTATTGTTATCGGTGCAAGTACTCTTGCTGTAATGTTAGCACTTTCAGTAGTTTTATATAAAAGACACGGTACACTCAGTGCAACCGTTCTATTAAATGATAAAAAACTTGGAGAGGATAACAATGAATAATGCTATTAATATATTCCAAGGGGGTATATTCTAATGGATGGAACAATATTTATTCCATTGATGGTTATTATACCTATGATATGTGCAATTTTAGTGAACCTTATACACGGTTCTGAGAAAATCACAAAAGTTATTGCATGGATAGCAGCTATATGTTTACCAATCATACCATTAGTTGCAACATATGGTAACCACTTCTTTGGAGCATACAAACCATTATTAGCAGGTAATGTATCTTCATTATTACCTCAAGCTTCACAAGCAATTATTTCTGGATCAATACTGGAAATTTTCCACCCTGCAATCACATATGCATTTGGTCCAGGACAACAAGTAATATTATTCGTATTAGGTTTAGTAGCAATGTGTGCAGTATTCATATCAATTGCTGAAACCAAAAAGACATCTGGTGTATATTTATTCATGTTATTCATGCTATCAGCAGCATTAATGGCATTTATATTAACAGATGATATATTCAACTTGTATGTATTCTTCGAAATTGCTGCTTTAGTACAGGTAGGTCTAATACTTGTATCAAGAGTAAAAGGCAATTACGAAACCGGTCTAAAATACATGTTACTCGGAGAAATCGGTGGATCTTTCATGCTAGCAGGTATTGCAGTACTCCTCGGTTTAACTGGTAACGTAAACATTTCTGATATAGTAATCATGATACACGCCGGTGCAGTAAACCCATATAATCCAGTGTTATTATTTGCTGCAGGTATGTTAATTTACGGTTGGTTATATGCAACAGGATTACCACCATTTAACGCTATTAAATCAGAAATTTACAGTAAAGGATTACCAAGTGGATCTATGATTTTACAGGCATTCTCAGTAATCGGTTGTATCAGCATAGGTTTAGTAATCATAAGAATATTCGGATATTTACCTACAGCTCAAATGGCAATGCTTGCAGTATCAGTAATCGCTATGATATTAGGTATCTGTATGGCTATGGTACAAGATGATTACAAACGTATCATCGCATACTTAGCAGTCGGTGAATTAGGTTATATCGGAGTAGGTCTAGGATTAGGTACTCCATACAGTATAACAGCTGGATTATTCCAGGCAGTTAACGAATTAGTAGTAACTTCATTCCTATTTATAGGATTTGGATTAGTATTATACAAAACTAAAACAAGTAAAATTAGTAAACTTGGTGGATTATTAGAATATATGCCTACAGCAGCATTATTAACTGTACTTGCTGGATTCACAATGGCAGGTGTACCTCCATTCAACGTATTCCAAAGTAAATACATGTTATGTCAAGCTGCCCTACAAGCAGGAATTCCAGAACTTGCAATAATAATGATTATATTAAGTATTGTAACATTCTTAGCATTCCTCAAAATCGCATATGCAGTATTCTTAAGACCTAAACCAGACGAATTAGAAGTATCCAGTGCAAAACTTCCTAAAACAACTATTGTTGTAATGACTGTATTCTTAATAATCTGTTTAATAATCGGTTTATTCCCAAGTCTAGTTACTAGTAAACTTGCAGTCATGGCTTTAGGTGCTTTGGCATTATAATGAGTGGGTGATAAAATGAATATGTACGAAAAACTTGTAGAAACATTAAAAAGTACATTTGGGGCAGATCCTGAGAAAACATTAGTACCAGGAGCACAGACTTCATCAATTCTATCTGCTGAATTAGTCTTAATGGCTTCATTATTAATTGCGGCATTAACCATCAGATTAGTTAGTCCTGCATTAATGATTGTAGTAGTTGTTGGATTAATGTTATTATTCATGTATGGAACACCATTAATGCCTAAATTGTACAAAGAACATTCAGATGATTTAAATAACATGATGTTTTATGCTGTGTTAACTTTAGCAATTATTGCAGTTGTATTTTATTGGGGGGTTTTATAGATGAAGGCTTCTATTAGAGATGTTGCATTAGCTTTATCTGTAGCAGCATTTGCAGCTATATTCTTAAACGCAACATTCAATTTCAGTGGTATGATTTTCCCTGGTATAAATTATATCTATCAAGGATTAGGAGTAAACATAGCACCAAACTTAGTTACAGACATAGTATTCGATTTCAGAGGATTCGATACATTAGGTGAAGCATTTATTCTTATAAGTGCAGTTGTAACTACAATGTTAGTATTTGGTAGAGGAAAAGTAAACCTTGGAGGCGACGACGATGAGTGATCTTCTTAAATTAATCGCATACCCAGTATCCTTTATTATGTTAGGTTATGGGGCTATGACAATACTCGGTGGTCACATCACTCCTGGAGGAGGTTTCCAGGGTGGAGCTATCATGGCTTCTGGAGCAATATTATGTATCCTCACATACGGTTTAAAAGATAACCCATTCAATCTTTCACACACAAGGATGTCCATTGTAGAAAGTTTTGGAGCATTAGGTTACATCTTTTTAGGTTTAGTTGGATTATTCACCGGTGGATCATTTTTATACAACGTAGGAACAAACCTCTCAGGTTTAGTACCTGGAAGTTTAGCTACAATATTTAACTATCCTGATGCATTACATGCTGGTATAGTACCTTACTTGAATATTGTAGTAGGTATGAAGGTATTCATAGGTTTAACTACATTAGTAGTTTTATTCTACGGTGTAACTAAATTACAAAAAGATTACATTGATGATGAGGAAATAGATTAGGGGGAGTTTTATGGTTTTAGAATCAGCAGCACCAAATTTATTTGGTATATTATACCTTGGACCAACATTATTTGGTTTAATTATGGGTTTTATAGTGGGAGCTATTATGCATAAAACACCAACTAATGGAATTAAATTGAATACATCTTCTTGGATTGCAATAATAATTGGAGCAATTATCGTTGCATGGTGGTTAGGAACCTTCCCATACTATGCAGGACTTCAATTCGGTCCAGGATTTGTAGCTTCAATAATAGGTGCAATAATCGGAAGAACACTTTTAGGAACTAAAAGTAACGCTTAAGTGGGGTAATAGAGAATGTTTTTATCAAATCCAGGTAAATGTAAAGGCTCAGGTGATTGTGTAGATGCTTGCCCTACTGATGCTATAAGAGTAGAAGACGGTAAAGCAAAAAGTTGTATTACCTGTGGAAAATGTGAACGAGTATGTCCAAATAGAGCCATATTTAAAAATAAATTTGGCGGTTATGTAGTAGACAGAACAAAATGTAATTTATGTGGTATGTGTCAGAAAGTATGTCCTGTTGACATGATCCGTGTGAAAGATGGAAAAATCATGGGATTATGTTCAAACTGTGGCGTATGTGTACCAGCTTGTCAAGAAGGAGCAAGAATGGCACCACCATCAAAACCTGTTCCAATGGAAAAAGAACAAGTAAACAGATTCAGTGTAACCACAGACCATGAAAACTGTATTGAATGTGGAAGATGTGCATACTTCTGTCCAACAAATTCAATCAAATTCTCATACATAGAACCGGGTGCATGTACCAAGTGTGACTTATGTAGAGATGTATGTCCTAGAGACGCAATCGGACCAATTGAAGAAGGCGGACAATATCAAATCGATACAGCAAAATGTGCAGTATGTTACAAATGTTTAATCGAATGTCCAAACGATGCAATTGTAGCAGAACACGGAGTACTTGAAATCCAACATCCAGAATATGATGTTGAAAACGATACTAAAATGATTTCATGTCTAAATTGTAAAGTATGTGTAGATGCATGTCCAACAGACGGATTAAAAATTGAAGGTAAATCAATAAGATTTGATCCTGATTACTGCTTACTCTGTAACGGTGATGACGATGCATGTGCAGCAGACTTTGATCATGCACCATGTGTAAGTGCATGTCCTCAAGGAATTTTAGAGTTTGTACCAGATTCCAAAATTACACTTGAAGGATATTGTGTATCCTGTGGTGGATGTATAGCACAATGTAAATATGATGCACGTAAATTTGCTAACACAGTATGGAATGGAGAAATCAAACCACAATGTATCAAATGTGGTATCTGTGTAGAAGTATGTCCTAAAGGAGCTTTATCCATTGCAGATGGAGAAGTAAAAGTTAACTTTGATGAATGTGTACTTTGTGAAAAATGTGCTATTCACTGTCCAGTAAATGCTATACCTAAAACATCACCACTTAAAATGAAAATAACCAATGGTTATTCAATGATAAACAATAACCTTTGTGTTGGATGTGGAAAATGTGTTGATGCATGTGTATTCAAAGCTATCTCTTCAGATGAAGACGGTAATTTAGTAATCGATAACAACAGATGTATTTACTGTGGAGCTTGTAGAACTGCATGTCCAGCAAGGGCTATTAAAATACAAAGAGATTTCGAGGCAACAATATGAGTATAGGAAAAGTTTTTGTCAACGGGATATATGTAAACCTTAAAAGGTTAATCTTTGGTAGTGATTGTGTAACTGATTTACAACTACGTCAAGATGCTTTAAATGGTAATATACAACCTTCACCTAAAGTTGCTCAACTCGAATGTATTGGTTGTGGTGGTTGTGCTAATGTATGCCCTACTAGGGCAATTACAATGAAACCAATAGAACCAGTTGAAATAGCTGAAGGTATTATCAAAAACGCAATACCAGAAATTGATGAAATTAGTTGTGTACACTGTTATCATTGTCATGACTTCTGTCCGGTATTTGGTTTATTTGGAGTAGCAGCTACTATACATCCTAACGATGTTGGAACAAAATGTCAAAAAGATGTAACTAGTATGTTAGTTGATCCAGCTGAAGTATCAGACCAACAAATCAGGATGATTGCACAATACTTAACCGATGATTCAATTATCCAGAAAAATAAAGAATTGAAAGAACAAGCACAAAAAGAAGCAGAAGCTAACGAAGAAGTTGCAGATGCATCTGAAGTAGCTGAAGATAAAGAATAAGAGGGATAGAAATGGGAATTAAATCACACTCACGTCAAAAGGCTATACATCTCATGCTTGTATATACAGGCGGATGTAATGGTTGCGATATTGAAATAGTTAACACTGTTCTATCTCCTAAATTCGATATAGAACAATATAATGTATTCCTAACATGGAATCCTAGAGAAGCAGATATATTAGTAGTATCCGGTCCTGTAACTCATTGGACAAAAGAGCCATTAATAAAAATCTACGAATCAATACCAAATCCTAAATTGGTTGTTGCAGTAGGTGCATGTGCTTTAACCGGTGGAGTATACAAAAATATTCATGGAGAAATTCCATCAGAAGAAATTGCAGGTCCAGTAGATAACGTTATTCCAGTAGATGCAAAAATCCCTGGATGTGCTGTAAGACCTGAAGATGTAGTTGCAGGTGTAGTAGGTGCAGTAACAGCAAATCTGCTTGATGTTGTAGATAATAAATAAGGAGTATTTTATATGGTTACTAAAATAGATGGAGCAACAACTTGTAACGAAGTAGAAAGACAAGTTTTTGAAACAGAAATAAATATGGGAACAGTACATCCAGCAGCTTTAGAACCTTACAGGGTTAGATTATTTGTAGAAGACGAAATAGTCAAAGATGCTGAAATTACTGTAGGTGTAAACCATAGAGGAATTGAAAGAATCATGGAAGGATTACCAGTAGAAAAGGCTAATGCTTTAACTGAAAAAGTATGTGGTATCTGTTCAAACGGACACATCTACAATTCCTGTCGTGCTGGTGAAGGTGCTTTAGGTATAGAAATACCTGAAAGAGCTGTATATCTACGTGTTCTTGCAGAAGAACTTGAAAGATTACACAGTCACATGCTTTACTTAGGACACGGTTCAGAAGTTTTAGGTCATGAAACTTTCACAATGAGGATCTTTTACATAAGGGAATCTGTTATGAGCCTACTATACATGATGGGTGGAAACAGAGTACAGTATGGTATATCTGTATTAGGTGGAATCAGACCTAGGGCAGACTTAAATTCAAGAGAACAACAAAGAATTCTTGATACAATGGATTACATTGATGAAAAAGTAGCTGCATTCGCCGAAAGGTTTGTTGCAGATCCTATGGTGATGAGCCGTATAACCGGTACTGGTGAATTATCACAGAAACAGGCATTAGACTTGCATGTAACCGGACCATCATTAAGAGCAACAGGTTACGCTTTCGATCAAAGAACAAAAATGTTCGAATATGAACCATTTGAATTTGACGTAATCACTCAAGATGGTGGAGATGTAAGAGCAAACATCCTCATGAGAGCTACTGAAATATTTGAATCAACTAAAATCATCAGACAAGTTATTAAAGGTCTTCCTGAAGGTCCTGTAATAAACAAAGATTGGGAAATGGTTGATTCACCAGTATATAAAAGTTATATTGAAGTACCTCGTGGAGTATGTTACCATTCCTATGGTTTAGAAGATGGTAAAGTAAGACACAGTATTATCAGAACACCATCAATGTCAAACATTGGGGCTATGCAAGAATCATGTATAGGACACCCTGTACAGGATGCTCAACTTAACATTGTATCATGTGACCCATGTTTCACATGTACAGACAGAGCTATTCAAATAATTAAATTATAGGAGATTAAACAATGGATTTAGTATCAACAATAGGTGCTGTTATTGGAGCTTTTATAATTGCAGGAATAGTTTGTTTATGGTTACCAGGTATTGAAAAGAATGCTGAAGCAAGAATTCAACAGAGATTAGGTCCACAATTTGCTAGTCCAGGATTATACGCAACCTTTAAATTTATATTTAAAGAAGCTTTAACGCCATCAGCAATTATGCCTAAATTATATAATGCTTTACCAATATTTACTTTAATAGTAGTTGCAGCATTATTCTTAATAATTAACAGAGAAGCAATGATCTACTTAGGTACTTTTGCTAGTTTAGTAGCATTAGTTGGTTTATTAAAAGTAGAAGAAGTAATGTACTTATTTATGAGTTCATTTTCTCAGTCTTTAATGTCTAAAACCATGCCTTTCCCAGATCATGCTAAAGGTGGAAAACATAGAGATGCAAAACAATCATTCACAGAACAAATAAGTGCAAGCAGATCATTAAGACTTATATCTTATGGTAGTTTACCATTTTATATATCCTTATTCGTACCTGCAATTTTAGCTGGTAGTATTGATTTAAGCAGAATTGTTATATATCAACAATTAACCGGACCATTCTTATTCACATTACCAGGTCTAATTGCATCTGTTGTATTTATCATAGGTTTCTTAATAGTGTTAAATTCAAACCCATTTGCATTTTTAGAAGGTCATTCAGACGTAATTCAAGGTCCATTAATGGAATATATGTCTAAATCAAGAGCTATATATACTATGGCACATGCTTTCTTAATATTTGTAGGTGGATGTGTATATTCAACATTATTCTTAGGATATCCTCCTTGTTTCGGAATATCAATGATTGTTCCAATCATATGTTCTATAATTATAACAGTCATTGCAGCAGTAGTCAGTGCATTCGCACCATTATTCACCAACCGTGAATTCTATCCTACTGTCATAGCTACAAGTATGATATCTGTTATAGCAGTATTAGTTGCTTTCTTATAGATTATAATTAAAGGTGATTAAATGAAAATAGTTTTAAGAGCTCATCATATTATTAGCTTAGCAGGTTATATTGTAGAATTAAGAACTTCCTTCAGAAATTTAATCGTTGTCAATCATTCTGACGAACCTATTAAACTTGAAGTTCCTGTCCTTAATGATGGATGGATTGAAGATCATAAGAAGTTAGGTTTGGAGATTATTCCACTAAATGATGATGATGATTTCTTAGTTCAATTCCAAATGGCTAAACATAAATTAGATGAAGAAAGAAAACAATTAGCTCAATAAGTTACGAATAGTTAATCTTTTTTAGATTAACTTCATTCTTTTTTTTAAATATTTTTTTAATAATAACTAAATTATATTTTATCCTGATAAAATTTCATGGACTTTTTTGATTTTGAATTTTGATATACCTAAACTTTATATACTAAGAAGAACTTATTATTATATAATTAGGTACAACTAAAAATTATATTTATAATTAACCTAATTAACAAATGTTTAAAATTTTTCTTGATTTGCAAAAATCATATAATAAAGTTAATTTCGGAGGAATAAATTATGGCAAGAACTGTAGATGATTTACAACCAGGAGAATCTGGTATAGTTAAAAAACACAGAGTACATGGATCTCTTGGAAAACACCTTAGAGAAATGGGTTTAATTAATGGTACTGCTATAAAATTAGAAAGAAGAGCACCATTAGGTTATCCAGTTGAAATCCGTATTCAGGGATTTTCATTAGCTCTAAGAAAAGAAGAAGCTCAAGCAATTGAGTTACAATAGTTCAAATCTTTTATATTTTAATTTATATCATATGCAATGATTTAAATTATGAATATAATCTATTCATTTTATTGACCTTTTATAGGTTTTTGCTTATCGGATACTAGTTATCTAGTAAAAAATTCATTTGGTTTTTTCAAATGATGACTTTAAAATTAATAAAAAATATTCACAAAACTTAATTTAGGCAAGCCTAAATTAATAGACGAAGAGGTATAATATGGCGAAACTAAAATTTTTACTCGCCGGTAATCCGAACGTAGGAAAAAGTACCCTGTTCAATCATCTAACGGGTATGAAACAACACGTTGGAAACTGGCCCGGTAAAACAGTAGAACGTAAATCTGGTAGTTTCAAATTCGATGGAAACGAAATCGAAGTAATAGATCTTCCAGGTAACTATAGTTTAACCCCATATTCAGTAGAAGAAATAGTTTCACGTGATGCAATAATTCATGAACCAAACGATGCTGTTATAAACATCATTGACGCGGAAAATATTCAAAGAAACTTATACCTAACATTACAAATCATGGAAACTGGTGCTAATACAGTTTTATGTGTAAACATGTTAAACTATGCTGAAGATGTAGGGTTTGAAATCGATCTTAAAAAATTAGAAAAAACATTGGGAATACCTGTAGTAGTTGTAGATGCAAGAGAAGCAGATGGAATTGATGAATTAATCAAAAGAACCATCGAGACTACTAAAAAACCAACTGACAACTCAAAAGACTTGTCCTATGGTATTGAATTAGATGATCAGATAGAAGAAGTCAAAAAATTATTCCCAAATCTAAAGATGGGTTCAGCACCTGATTCATGGGTAGCTGTTAAATTACTTGAAGCAGATGATGAAGCACTAGACTTGGCAGAAGCATCTCCAGACAAGGAAAACTTAAGAAAATTAACAGAAATCCGTAAACAATTAGAAACTGAATTTGACGATAAAATTGATGATGTATTTATTGACGCAAGATATGCAGAAATTGACAATATAATGAAAAAATGTGTCAAAAAACCATCAGGTGAAAATGAAACACTTACAGATAAAATTGATAAAGTAGTAACTAATAGATTCATTGGAATTCCAATATTCTTATTTATCATATTCTTTGTATTTTTCATTACATTCAAAATCGGAGCCCCATACCAGGACTTCATTGATTATCTATTCGGATTATTGGGTGACTGGTTATTAGGATTCTTCGGAGAAGGTTTAATATCCTCATTACTAGTCAAAGGTGTAATCGGTGGAGTAGGTTCTGTATTAACATTTGTTCCTATCATATTCATATTGTTCTTCTTACTAAGTTTAATAGAAGATTGTGGATATTTAGCTAGAGCAGCATTTGTTATAGATAGGTTAATGTATAAATTCATGGGATTATCTGGTAAGGCATTTATTCCATTAATATTGGGAATTGGTTGTAATGTAACAGGGGTTATGGCTACAAGAACATTAGCAAATGAAAGTGATAGAATCTCAACAATACTCGCATTACCTTTCATTTCTTGTAGTGCAAGAATTCCAATATATGCATTGTTTACATCAGTATTCTTTGCTGATCCAATACAACAGAGTGTAGTGACATTCGGATTATACATAGTGGGAATGATTGTATCAGTCATAGTTGCAAAAGTACTTAAATGTACAGTATTCAAGGATGATTCAGCACCATTTATCATGGAACTGCCACCGTACAGAATTCCAACACTTAAAAGTTCCCTATTGCACATGTGGGAGAGAGGTTCCCTTTTCATTAAAAAGGCAGGAACAATAATTTTGGGTGTTTGTGTACTTGTATGGATTTTAAGTAACTTACCACCTGGTGTTGAAGAAGCATCAATTAACAGTGTCCTTGGTATGTTCGGTAGTATAATAGCACCTATATTTGCACCATTAGGATTCGGATTCTGGCAAGCAGCGGTAGCATTCGTAACAGGTTTACTTGCTAAGGAAACCGTTGTAAGTACATTCGGAACATTATTTGGTGTAGGTGAAAGTGGATTGGAAGCAGTATTACCTGTACTATTTACTCCACTGTCAGCATTGTCATTCATGATGTTCTGTTTATTAAGTGGTCCATGTGCAGCACACTTCGGTACTGTTAAACAGGAAACAAACTCATGGAAATGGACAATTCTCTCATGGGGAATGTGTTTCATAATAGGATATGTAGTGGCATTAATAATATATCAAGGTGGATTACTCATATTAGGGCCTAATTCACCATATGTATAGGTATAATAAACATACCTATCTTTCTCTTTTTTAGATTATAGGAGGGAAATATTATGATTATTGGAATAAATACCAAAAAAGTTAAAATAAAATCAAAAAAATAAATATCTTTACTAATTAATAATGGAGGAATTATAATGCAATGCATGTTATGTGGATGTAAATTTGACTTAGAAGAGGCATCCAAATGTGAATGTAATTGTGCTTTTGGTGGATGTGGGGGACAAAATGTCAAATGTCCAAATTGTGGATATGATACTCCGGTACCAAGAGAATTAAGACCTAAAAATAATTCAAATATAATGAACAAAATCAAATCATCATTACGAATATAAATCAAATGAGGTATATACATGGCTATTTGTAGATTATGTGGACATGAATTTGATGAAACAAAAGAGGAATTACTTGAATGTAATTGTGGTTGTGGATCCGATAAGGTACTATGTCCAAACTGTGGTTATGACGTAAGAGTCAAATCAAACGTTGCCAGAAGGCCTAAGACTGAAGAGGAAATGGGTTTTTTTGGTAAATTAATTAACAAATTAAGAATGGATACTAATTAATACTATATTTATTTATTCTTAATAGTTTTATTTCTAATTTTATTTCTAATATTACTTTCAACGCTTTAATTTACTTTAGTAACTTTTTTATAACATTTTTTAAATTTTTCACACTTTTTAATTCATAACTCTCCCTTTATTGCCTACATGTTTTATTGTTTTTTATCTGTTTTTTAAACAGATTATCTTTAAATATCTTACTTTTAAACTAATTTCTTTGCTTTTGTTATATATTCCTTCGGATATAATAAACATTAATTAATTAATATATTCTAGATTTAAACTATAATTTTTTGATAATTTAAAAATAGGGGTATGATAATATGAATGGAATAGCTTGTTTGTTTATTGGTGGGATTACGGCATATCTCTAAAAGGATTTCTGGGAGAAAGTGGCATGGCTACTTTAATTAGTATAATCGTTGGATTTATGGTAATGGGCTTTATCGCCACATTGTAGGCAAGCTAAACAGGTAATTTTTTTATCCTCATTTTTTGATGTTTAATGTTTGTCATGTAAGATATCGGTTAATTTATCTTTCTGGTTGTTAAGAATCAAGGTTGATGGTTATCAAAATGTTAAGGATAATTTTTCTTTATAATTAAATAATTCTAAAAACTATAAAAAGGGTAAAAAAAGATTAAAGATGTGTGATTGCATATTTATCATGGGATTAAAGGGTATTGTCAATATTATCATTTATGTGGTGAAATGGGATTTTTTCATTTTACTTTAATTTCCAGGGTAAGTAACAATACCCATTTTGATAATATGCGGGTGGTACTTTTTACCACTACTACTTATTATGTAAGGGGTAGTATATAAAGATTACTTTATAGTTGTTAAATAATTTTTTACTTACCAATTTTTTTTATCAACTTTAATTTAAATAATTTATTTTTTGCTAAGTTTTTCTTGATTTTCTTTTTGAAAAAAATTTTATATAGTATATCCCTTAAACTTATTATTAGAACTCAATTATATATTATCTTTGAAAGGATGTAACAATGACCAATGCAATGAATATAAAAGCAATAGAAAAACCGGGTGTTTTAAGTAAACTAACCAGTTTTATTGCTAAAAGAAACGTTAATATAGTCTATACTCAAGTATATAGGGAATCTTCAGAATATGCTTCAACATATATAGAAGTAGAAGATGTTGATGATTTCGATTTATTAGTTAAAGATATCGAATGTATTGATGAAGTGTTGAGCGTTAAAAAATCACCATCAATGGATAAAATCTGGGGAAAAAGAATCATCATTATCGGTGGGGGTGCCCAAATATCACAAGTTGCATTAGGTGCAATAACAGAAGCCGATCGTCATAATATCCGTGGCGAAAGAATAAGTGTCGATACATTACCAATTGTCGGTGAAAAGAAGTTAACCGAGGCAGTAAGGGCTGTATTGTCCCTTCCACGTGTCGGCGTATTGGTTCTTGCCGGTTCATTGATGGGCGGTACGATTGTCGATTCCATCAAGGAAATCAAACAGCATAGTGATATAAAGATTATCAGTTTGAATATGGTCGGTTCCGTGAGGAATTATGCTGATTTGGTCGTAACTGATCCTGTTCAGGCAGGAGTCATGGCAGTAATGACCGTTGCCAATACTGCCAAGTTTGACATTGATAGGGTTGATGAAGTTTTATAATCCATTTGTTTTTGCTGATTTTTTTTCACTTTTTTCTAGGATTTCTTTTTTTCGTTAACCGGGCATTTTTCTAATTTTATGTATTCATTTATTGATTCACGGGTAGTGCCTATTATTAATTTGTATATTTTTATACCGGAGTCTTTATACAGATATTCTTCACATACACCAGAAGCAATAACCCTTTCATTATTCTTTACAATTCCCGTATAAGTATGAGTAAATGATATTATACTTTCAATATTTCTGGGTCTACCTTCTAAAAATTCAACATTGCTTATTGTATATGTAGCTGGATTGTCATAAGAAAGTGAATCATTAATTATGTCACATTTTATCCTAATCTTTTCCAATTGATTAATGCTGACATTCTCCTCGATATCAATTTCATCCTCTTTTCTGTTTAATAAAATATCAAACAATGTATTATTAATAACTCCCCTATTATTCTTACGTGATTCATACCATTTGAATTCATTAAAACTCATGGAATCATCCTTTATACGCTTATTATAAACAAATTCCCAATAATCATCCCCAATAGCATCCAAGCATACATTTTTATCATTCTTTGCATTTGAATAAAATTCAATTGCCCTTCTATGTTCATCCAGTCCGAATACTATAAAATCAATATCCGATGTTTCATTTTCAAGACCAATCAATGAAGAACCGGTAACACCCATATTTTCATAAGCAATGCCTGCACAATCATGAAATGTATCAGACAATAAACAAATCTTCTCATAAAGGGATGATTTGTTTCTGTTTTCCCTGATTTTTTTCAATCCTAGAATAGGATCATATACTTCAACGACATCCTCCTTTAAAACACCCATCATTTTTTTATTGATTATATTCCACTCGAATAAATAATCAGGATGATTCCTTTTTAAATAATCATATGCCTCATTGCTGTTAACCTTTTTATATCTAACACCATCCAAAACTCTATCTCCATCATCACACGGCACATATCTCAAAAATGCAATATAATGGGTTTTCGGATGATTATAGCTGTTTGCCGCAAAAAATAGATTGTCCCTAGTTTTTAAATAAAATCTTGTATTGACCTTCATGATAACCCCTCATATCTTAGTTTAATCTATGTCCATTATCCATTAAATTATTATGTGATTAAAGATATAAGTTAATATGAAAATTTATGGAATGGATATGATGCAGTATTTAAAATGGAATGATGGCAACAAATATGATGGAAGCCAAATAAATCCATCATGGGCTTTTAGGGAATTTGCAGTTAAAGATTCAACAATAGTCTCATGGGTTGGCCCCATGGATATTCAATCAGACAACCTTATAGACTATGAAGATGTAGGATTGGATATTAAGGGAAATAAGATGTTACACTTTATAGTAGAACACTTTGATGAACAGCCGGGTAACCTACGCCTAATATATCATAGGCAGCGATTGCTTGTTATGATAACAAGAGACATCCTAAAGGATTATTCTGTGGATACAACTCAAGACGGGGATGACATATTCATAGACAATAAGAAGTTATCCGTATCAATAGCATCGGCATCAATAAGTTCAATGAAGATACATTTTGCATTAAACATCACTACACAGGGAACACCGGATGATGTGGAAACCTCAGCACTGGAGGATAATATGGATATGAATGAATTATCTGCCTTACAGGATAAAATAGCAAATGAATACATTCATTTCATGGATGATATTGAAAAGGACATAACAAAGACAAAAGTATTTTAGGTGATTAATATGATGAAAATAAATTTAGATGGAATACACACGAACTTACGTTTTTCAGCAGCACACATGGTAATAGGACACCAGTCCTGTGGAAAGATACATGGACACAGTTACATAGTGGATGTTGAAATAGAGGGTAAACGTACCGGACAATTCGGATTTGTAATAGACTTCAAGGTATTAAAGGACATCACACGAAAAATATGCAAATCACTCGATCATAGGGTGCTAATACCATATGACAGTCCTGATTTAAACGTAACGTTTGAGGATGACAATTCAATAGAGTTCACTGTACTTGACTGTCTGGAATATAAGCTACCAAAACAGGATGTAGTACTGCTTCCAATAGAATCCACAACTGCAGAATCTTTATCCACATACATCACCGAAAAGATCGTTGATGAACTGGAGGATAAGGACACTTTAAATTACATCGAAGTACAAGTCAATGAGGGAATAGGACAGGGTGCTTCATATCGTAAATACATAGAACTTTAATTATTTCTTTAATAAATGGGGAGGTTTTACTATCACGGTCAATATTAGTGAAATATTTTCAAGTATACAGGGAGAAGGAAAATTCATAGGTAAACGACAGATATTCATACGATTTGCAGGATGCAATATTGACTGTAAGTACTGTGATACCTTGGAGAGCAAATCCTTCGATACGGGCAAGTCTTATTCTTATGAACAGTTGAATGATGAGATTCAATCTTTAATGACCGAAGATTTCCATTCATTGGAAATAACCGGTGGAGAACCGCTTGTTCATGCGGAATATATTAAGGAATTCTTAAACACATATCCATATCCGGCAATGCTTGAGACAAATGCAACACTGCCTGATAATCTACTGCTATTGAAGGATGTAATCAGCATAGTCTCTATGGATATAAAATTACCCGAACATTTTGATGATCAATTACAGTGGAAACAGGTGTATTTAAATGAGTTGGAATCAATCAGGATTATGCAAAAAGAGAATATGGATTATTATCTTAAGATTGTCGTAAGTGATGATACGCCTTTGGAGGTTATCCAAAAAATACTTGATGACTTAACAAAAATTCAATCAGATGACATATTGCTGGTCATTCAACCTGTAAGTCCTATGGAAAAATGGACTGATAAGACACACCTGTTTGAAATATCCGAACTTGTGGGTAAGTATTATCCCGTATCAATCATTCCTCAGATTCATAAGTACATGCAAATCGATTGATTCATACCACTTTCCTCTTTTTAAATATTTTTTAGATTTGACCATCGCTTTTTTTTTCGATGAATATTAATTATTAAACGTTACAATTTCATGACTTACCTTTTTGACAAATCCAATAATTTTTAAAAAATATTATTATAACTTAAATCATAAATAATATTATTTGATAAGAATTACTAGTCTTATAAATAATTAATATAAGAGGGAAATATCATGAAAAAACTAAATAAGAGCATAATGTTATTTATCACATTGTTGATATGCGTCATTTTCTTATCAGGTATTGTAACAGCAAACGACTCATCAAGTACATTCATAACGGATGAATCTTCATCAATGATTAATGAGAATGTTGCTGATACATCAGATAATCAAATGACTCTGCTAAATGAAATAAACGATAATGACATTCAGACAGGCATGCAAAGTAGTAAAAAAGATAAAAACATAAAGGATGATACAAAGCTACAAACAGTTTATGTTAATTCCGGGGCAAGCCAATCAAATACGGGTGAAGACAGACAAAATCCTACAACATTAAACAATGCCCTCAATAACGTTGCCGACGGCGGAACAATATATCTGATAACTGATTCGTTTACAGATACATACAACTTGACATCAACGTTATCTCTAAGCAGATATTCAACGAACATAAACTCATTAAACATCATCGGAGAAGAAAATAAAAACATTACAATCTCTGGTAATAACAATACACAGATATTCAATATATATTCAACAACCGTCAATATTTCAAACATTAACTTTAAAGATACGCAATTGGATTCATCCAGCAGTATATATGCAAGCAGTTCAACATTAAATTTCATAAACTGCAGTTTCGCGAATAATTATCGTAAGGATTATGGGGCAAGCATCTACGCATCATATTCCACCATCAACTTAAACAATTGTAAATTCGACAACAATACGGCTAATTACGGTGGGGCAATATATCTAACAAGATCCAATTTAACGGTTGATTCATCAGAATTCAATGATAACAATGCATTCAGTGGGGCGGCAATCTATGCATTAAATTCTAAACTAACAGTCAATTCATCAACATACACAAGAAATAATGCAAGTTTCGGATCCTCCGTATATGCTCTTAAATCCAACATCACCAGTGGTAATACAAGATTTATCAATAACACCGCACTGTATTATGGTGGAGCAATCATTCATCTTAGCGAAGGAAAAACAGTTATAAACAATTCGTCATTCATTTCAAACGGTGCCCGATACGGTGGAGCGGTTTATGTAATGCAATCCGATTTAAACGTTACCTATTCCGTATTTGAAAACAACACCGCCCAGTCGGCATCAGCCATATACACATATAACAATACGGTTCATATTAAAAATAACTGTATTGTAGACAACTGTTTAAACAATTCATTAATATCAATGGCATATCCGAAAAGTTACATCCTTGATGAGAACTGGTGGGGAGTGAATAATCCGGATTTCTTTAAATTAACGGGAGGTTATATCCCAGATACATGGGTATTGATGACATTTAAAAATAATACGTCAACACAAACGGATAAACTAAATCTAACGGTATCCATCAATCAATTATCCGGTCAAAACACTCTTCAAAATCCAATACCAACAAGAAAAGTGATATTTTCCTCAGAAAGCGGTGAATTTGATAATGAAGTGATGGATATATCAACAAGCGTAACTAATGGATATTCCGGTGATTCAACGCTTTATGCAAGAATAGATAATCAGTATATGCAATTAAACAGTAAAATAATCCCATCCCTTCTAATGGATGATTACATTACAAACGAAAGCAGCATTAACCTTACAATAACTGCCAATAAGGACATATCAGGTACGTTTAACTTAACATTAAACAACTATACCTCAAAGTTGACTGCCAAACAAAAAACAAGATTGTACTATCCAATATCCGACTTAACTCCGGGAGAATACATCATCAACTTAACGTATATGGGAAATACGAAGTATGATACTGCAAGTGTAATCTCTCATTTGGTGGTTCAATCAAAGAATTACACTCAAAATGAAACAATACTTCCAACATTAACTAAAGAGACAATTAACTCCACAACATTGCCATCCAAATATAATCTTTTGGACTTGGATTTACTTACTCCTGTAAAGTCACAGGGATCAGCGGGTAGCTGTGTATCATTTGCAGCAGTTGGAGTAATGGAATCGGCCTTAAAGAAATTAACCAATATGACCTATGATTTATCTGAAAACAATGTAAAAAACATGTTTAAGAAATATTCAATTCTGGGCTTATCCGGTTTGGAGCCCAATGATGGAGGATATGACATGGAACCCGTTGGTTATATGGCCAGTGGATATGGTCCTGTACTGGAAAATCTGGATGAATACAACACACAATCCCACATCTCCAACATATTCGAACCGCTAATCAGGGTACAGAATATATATTTCATACCTGCACGTAATAATTTCACGGACAACGATAAAATCAAGGAAGCTATAATGAAATACGGTGCCATGTATACCGGTGTAAAATTAAGTAGTTCATTAAACCAGTATAATGTCGGCGTTAATCAATCAACACATGCCGTTTGTATTGTAGGATGGGATGATACGTACAGCAGAACTAATTTCTCACCTAATGCTCCTGGAAATGGTGCATTCATTATAAAAAATTCATGGGGAGAAAATACTGGAAATAACGGTTATCAATATGTTTCATATTATGATAGTGTAATAGGCAACATCCCATATGTCGGTGATTATAACTCATTAAACTTTGTAATAGACTGTGACAACAGTTATAATTACTCCAACATCTATCAATACGACAGTGTGGTTTACGTCTATACATTAGGGGATACCGATGGTCAATACTGGATAAACAACTCATATACCATCCAAAAAGATGAGGTAATATCTGCCGTCGGAACATACTTTATTGATGATTCGGAATATGAAATGAAAGTCTATATAAACAATAACCTCGTTACAACAAAATCCGCTAAGTTAACCCAGCCTGGTTATCAAACAATACAACTGGATAACTTCTATCGTGTAAAGAAAAATGATGAGGTAATGGTGGTCATCCGCATTAAGCAAAACATCGGGGATGGTAACATTTATGTGCCGTTACATGATAATGAATATCCAATAGCCTACTCTAATCCCAAATCATTCATAAGTTATACGGGATTTCAGTATGAAAACTTAAAAAGTCAGGATACGGTAGCACCTATAAAGGTATACACCATGGATGTGGCGGAATTTGACACAAACGTAGATGTGGATTTAAGAAGCATCAATATAAAAACTGATATAACCAATTTGGATTCTGATGCAAAACTGTACTATAAAATAAACGGGGAATTTATTAAGGATTCTGAGGATAACATAATATTCACGGATTTGACGGCAAATGACTCAAGCGTTGAATTAATCTATTACAAGGACACCCTAACCGGAAACAATGTTACATTGGATACCATATTATCATATAAGGGATTGAACATTACAAAATCATTGGAATTCAATCCAATTAGGGAAATACGATTGGAAATTGATAATATAACTGCATATATCAACACCCCTATATCAATATCACTTAATGTTACCAATCAGGACAATGAAAGATTAACAGGTGGATATGTGGTATTTAATGATGTGTATGGTAATAGCCTGGGTCAAGCAGATGTAATTGATGGACTGGCCACAATCACGCTTACATTCGATGATTATTATGATGATGTGCTAAGCGTAACCTACTTTGATAAGGATAATCAACTGCTAACAGAAAACACAACCTCATTAACGGTTAAAAAGCATGAAGTCATAATTCAAATGGAGGATATCGTTGCAAATCCGGGGGAAACCGTGACGTTGACTGCTAGGATAACTGATGAAGCAGGTTCCAACATTGAAAACGGTAAGGTGGTCTTCAAAATTAATGGTAAAACACTAAAAGATGTTAATGGCAAGGTAATCTATGTAAAAGTGAGGGATGGAATAGTATCAACTCAATATACTATAGCAAGTAATACTACAAACGCTAATTTAACTGTTCAGATAACATACTCCGGTTCAAACAAATACGATTCATCTAAAAATGAATCTACCATAACAATCAATCCATTAACGCCGGAACTTAGATGTGAGGATATCACTGCCAACAAATCCGGTCAGATAACATTGAAGGCTTGGATAAATGACGGTGACAATAACATAAACAATGGAAAGATAGTATTCAAAATCAATGGTAAAACGATAAAGGATGAAAACGGTAAGGTGATATATGCCAAAGTAGTAAACGGAAGTGTCGCCGTTAACTATACCCTACCTGATTCCATGAATGCCAAAAACTATACAATTACGGCGGTTTTAATATCCTCGGACTATCCAAGACTGGAAGATACTAAGACATTGACCGTACTTTAGAGGATATTCCTCATTACCCTTATTTTTTCAAACTAATTTTTTCTTTATTTTATCTTACAATACTCCTCTTTAAACGGAATTCTCACCTAAATTAATGATTCTCCACTGCAATGTCTCATATTACAATTTAAAGTAGTTTAAATTTTTTCAATCAAAAATAACTATTCCTATCTTCTTTTTATAATTTGATTTATAGAAAAGATCATATGTATATCATAGGATATCTTGTTTCTGGTAGTATTTGCTTTAATCCAATTGATTAAATTTATCCTTATCCATTCATATTCTTTTTGTTTTCTTGAGGATAATTTACATTTATCAATAGTAAATCTTATAATGTTATTGTAATAAATATTATATTAGGAAGTTTAAATTAATAATTAGGTTATTATATTTTTAATAATATACGGAGTTGGTAATATGGATGTAGATATGAAGGATAGCATTGGAATAAAGGATGCTATGACCTATAATGTCATTACAGCTACTAGTAACACCACGGTTTCTGAAATAGCAAAAATAATGACTGAAAATGATATAAGTTCGGTGGTTATACTAGATGATGAAGTTGTAGGAATAGTGACTAGTAGCAGTATAATCTCTAAGGTCGTATCAAAAAATATTGCACCAAAGGATATTACGGCCGATATGATAATGACGGATTATATTAGTATTGGATTAAATGCTTCCTTAATTGAAGCTTCATCAATAATGTTAAAAAACAATTCTAAACTAGTATTGGTGATGGAAGATAAACAATTAAAGGGTATCGTTTCACAAACCGATGTAGTTAGAGTTTCACCCGAATTAATTGAATTATTTGTCGAACAAAGCAGTATTGACGAAAGCACTTATTCAGATGATGTTAACTATAAAATAAACTATGACGAAAACTTGGATGAGGGTGTATGTGAAAAATGTGGAGTCTATGATCAACTAGAAGAGGTTGACGGTCAGTTTTTATGTTCTGGTTGTATAGATGAATCAGATGAAGACTAAAAACCATTCAAAATAATACGATAACAAATAACAGGAGAGGAAATTATGCGAAATAAATTAATCAATAAAATAAACACAATCGGAAATCCAGCAAACTTACAAATAACTAAAAAAGCAGACACTGATGGAGATATTATGGAAATAGCTTTTAAAGATGTTGTAACAGCATCTCAAAGTGCATCCATAATCGAAATAGCAAACTTAATGAGTAAAAAAGACTTCAGAAGAGTACCAATAACAGATCCTGGTAGTGGAAAACTAATTGGAATAGTAACGACAATGGATATTCTTGACTTCTTCGGAGGAGGAAAAAAATACAATTTAATAACACAAAAACATCAAGGTAACTTCTTATCCGCTATTAACGCACCAATTAAGGAAATAATGACAACCGGCGTAAAAACAATGACCAACAAAGACACCATAGTTGACGCCGCCACATTAATGTTAGAAGAGGATATCGGTGGATTCCCAGTAGTAAATTCAGAAAACAAAATTGTTGGAATGGTAACTGAAGGAGATATTGTAGATAAACTACATAAATTAATATCAAATGTTGAAGTCCAGGAAGTAATGGCTACAAAATTAATAACAACAACACCAGGTACACCTATTGAAGGTATCGCCAAGATTATGGTAAGAAACTCATTAAGAAGGGTACCTATTGTAGGTGAAGATGCAAATTCACAATCCAAAGAGGAAAAATTATTAGGATTCGTAACAGCATCAGACATACTAAAATACATAGGAGAACACAAGTTATTCGCTAAACTATTCTCCAATGAAGGTGAAGACGTAGTAAATACAACAGTAGACGAATTGATGGTAACCGATTTAATAACAGTATCAAAATATGACAAATTAGGAACAGTTGCAACTTTAATGATGGAAAACAATATACGTGGAGTACCAGTAGTTGATGATGATAAAAATACATTAATCGGTATAATAACAATTAGGGATTTATTAAAATCAATTATTGAATAAAATTTTACAAATGAGAATATTATCTTGACTATAGGTATTTATTATAAGTCATAGATAAATAATAAGTGTACTCAAAAAAACACAAGGAGTCGATTATAATGACAATAGATAAAATAATGGCAAAAGATATTGTAACAGTACGCAAAGATCAAACAGTATTAGATGCAGTAAAACTCATGAGTAAACATAAAATTTCCAGATTGCCTGCAGTTTCAGCCAAAACCGGAGAATTGGTAGGTATAGTTACTGATGTAGACATTGCAACTAAAACATCATCATCAAAATATGAATCTTTACCATTATCACACATAAGGATTTCTACAATAATGACGCACGATGTCATCACAGCAAAAACATCCGATTCTAAATTGTCAGTTCTTAAAACAATGGTAGATAATCATATTGGTGGAGTACCAATCATGGATGAAGATAAAATTGTTGGTATGGTGACAAAAACAGACTTCTTAAAAGACTTAGACAAACAACCATATAATGAAGTAGCAATTAAGGAAATTATGACAAAAAGGGTCGTAACTGTAAGTCCTGACGATAGATATGTCCACGCTAGAAGATTAATGTTGGACCACGGTATAAGACGTTTGGTTGTAGTAAATGCCGGAGTTATTATAGGTATTTTAACAGTTAAAGATTTAGCTAAAACTATCATTGACTTTAAAAAACGTGTACCGGAAAAATATCAGCATTCACAGATAAGAAACTTATTTGTACAGGAAATCATGTCCCAGACTATTGAAACAGCAGACCAAAACGACACAATATCTGACGTAGCTAAAGTAATGGTTGAAAAAGAATTTAGTGGAATGCCAATAGCCGATGAGAAAAATAAGGTACATGGTATAGTATCTAAATCAGATATACTTAAATATATATACAATTATAGTAGAAAACGTGGAAATTACTAAATTTCCATTTTACTATTTTTTTAACATTTGACTTTTAAACATTTTATATTAACAGAACTTTTTTTCATATTCATTTTAAATCTATTTTTTCACAAAAAGATATTAATTTTATGTAAACATATAATTATATAATGATTAATAATAAACAAGTTGGTTATCTTGGTCCCGAGGGGACATTTTCCAATGAGGCAACTATAAAAATAACCGGTTCAAAAGACAACTTATTGGCTTTTGACAATATTATCAGCATCTTCGAAGCATTGACTAATGATGAAATCGATGAAGCAGTAGTTCCAATTGAAAATTCAACCGAAGGATCGGTGATGGTCACATTAGATGCACTTATGCATTATAATCTTAAGATAAAGGGTGAATTCTTACTTCCCATACATCATTATCTATTGGTACAAAAGGGAGTGACAATCGATGACGTTAAACTCATCTGTTCACATCCGCAAGCCATAGCACAGTGCAGGATATACATACATAAAACCAGTAAACAAGTTCGTGCAACATCAAGTACGGCCGATGCTGCAAGATATGTATGTGAATTATCAAATGCCGCCGTTATAGGAAATAAAATGCTATCCCAGAAATATAATCTTGAGATATTGGATGAACAAATACAGGATTATGACAATAATGTTACTAGATTCGCATTAATATCTCATGAAGATGACCTGCAGATAACCTCAAATGATAAGACATCAATTATCATCTCGTTGCATGGTGATAAACCAGGGGGATTATATGAGGTTTTATCAATATTTGCCAGGGATTCTATTAATCTTACGAAAATAGAGTCCCGACCATCCAAAAGGGGAATGGGCAAATACTTGTTTTTTATTGACATGGAAGGTCATAGAAATGAATCCAAGATTGCCAATGCATTGCAGGACGTTAGAAGGAAGGTTGACTTCTTCAAGATATTGGGTTCATATCATCAAATAACAGTTGGGGGGAATTAAAATAGGACCAGGAAGCTCTCGGCGAAAAATAGAACAAAAATTAGAGGATTTAGAAAGACAAAAAGATGAAGGATATATTACCTTAGAGGAATATGATACATTAAGAATCAGATATGAAAGAAAGTTAGGTAATAGGGAGGCAGTTTCCAAACTTCAAGAAAGAAAAGGATTCAAGCCATCAAACATTGCAGAGAAAAAAGCAATCAAAGAAGAATTATACGATGATTTTGTAGACAAGTATGCCAAACAAGAAAATATTGATGCACAGAAGGAGGCATCAAGCTCATTAAGTGGCAAGACTAAGGGAATGCTTCTATTGGTGTTTGTATTGGTGGCATTTACCATAGGGATAGCCGCCGGAATGACTGCATTGCAATCCCATCATCAGGAAGTAATTTCAAATATAACCGTATCGGACTCAGCATTTGTTTCCAACACCACATTAGAACAGGCAAAAAATTTAACTCAACAAAATAATAATATGACATCAACCAATACCAAGAAAACAACCAAAAAATCAACAAATACATACAAGAAAAATTCGACATCAAGTTCAAGTTCATCAAGCTCGGACAGTTCATCCGGTTCAAGCGGTTCTGGTAGTTCATCTAACTCAAGAAGTTCAAGCGGTTCCGGTAACTCCAGATCATCAAGTGGATCATCTGGTTCAAGCAGCTCTAGTAATTCGAGATAATTGATTTAACAATTAATTTAAGGAGACATAATATATGAATAATAAAAAGTTATTATTAATTTCATTATTGGTTATTGTAGGCATGTCAGGGTGCATGGTTGTAAGTGCCGCCAACTTTGAACAGAATGGTGTAAGATTTGAATATCCTGATGATTGGAATCAAGTAAAAAGTGTGGCTGAAGGTACAATTGCTGCCATAGCATATTCTAAGGATAGTAGTATATCGATACTTGTTCAACAGGTACCTTCAGAGTATGGTTCTACATTAGAAGAGGCATATGCGGAAAACAATAAAAGATTGGCGATGATGCCGGGATATACAAACATACAGGAAAATAAGACAACATTAAAAAACAAGAATCTAACCCTTCACAGATACATAGTAAGTGATCAGAATGGATTACAGAAAGAACACATTGCCTCATGGACAAAAATGAGTGACGGTAAGATGTATGTGATATTATATTCGGCTCCGGTTGAAAATTATGAACAATATAAGGGGGCCTATGATGATGTGGTATCATCATTTGTATTAGAAAGTGATCCTAAAGAGTCCATCATTGATCAGGTAACCAACTTATTTAAATAGGTGGATATTATGAAGATTATTCTATGTATTACCGGAAGTATAGCGGCAGTGGAAGATTTAAAACTTGTACATCAATTGCAGCGTAGCGGTTTTGAAGTCGAATGTTTCATGAGTCCCTCAGCATGTGAATTAATCACACCATTATCAATGGAATTTGCAACCAAAAATCCTGTGAATACAAAAATAACGGGTTATGTAGAACATGTTACCAATGCACAGGCAGATTTAATACTAGTTGCACCATCTACGGCAAATACCATAAGCAAGTTTGCAAATAAGATTGCCGATACAAATGTCACCACGCTATTGCTGACTGCCAGCGGCTATGATACACCCATCTTATTTGTACCGTCAATGCACATATCAATGTACAGGGCTATCGAGGAAAACATCAATAAGATAAAAAATCAACATCCTCAGGTACATTTCATGGAACCGGTCAATGCCGAAAGAAAGGCCAAGTTCCCATCAAAGGAAGATATTGTACTGGAAGTAGAGAGAATGTTGTCTGATGCAACATTCAAGAATAAAAATGTTCTGATAACTGCCGGGGCAACGATTGAATCAATTGATCCGATGAGAATCATTACAAATAGAAGCTCCGGTAAAATGGGCGTTGAATTGGCTAAGCAATTCTATCGTCAGGGTGCTAATGTCACGTTATTATGCGGAAGAACACAGAATGATATTCCAAGTAATTTCAATAGCATTCACGTAGAATCAACACGGCAAATGCTTGATGTTGTCACGGAGCTCGTTGATGATATGGATATTTATGTATCTGCAGCGGCCATATCTGACTTTAGGCCTGATAATGATAGTACATCCAAGATTTCGTCAGATAGTGATGTTACATTAAGTCTTGTCAGATTACCCAAAATATTGGAAAAGGTTAAACAATTAAATCCCGACATATTTGCCGTTGGATTTAAGGCAGAATCCGGATTAACTGAAGATGACCTAATCGATAGGGCAAGAAGTCGTATCGAGAAATATGGTGTTGATTTGATGGTTGCCAATGACATTTCAAGGGCTGAATGTGAACCTGGTTCTAATAGTAATGAAGTTTATCTTGTGGATAAAAAGTCATGTGATAAACTGCCTCTTGACTCTAAGAGAAATATATCACAAAAAATAGTTGAAAAAATAAGTGAATTGTATAATTCACATTAAATCCTCTCTTTTTTTGAATTATCATTTTTTGGGAAATGATTTTATGATTTGATTATATTTACTCGTTTTTTAAGAATTGTTAAAATTCCAATTCCAGCGTTACTGGACAATGGTCTGATCCGTAGACATCACTCAATATGCCGGCAGACGTTATGTTGTCCTTCATTTCCTCATTGACGTAGAAGTAGTCAAGTCTCCAACCTGCATTACGTTCTCTTGCACGTGTCCTGTAGCTCCACCATGTATAGTTTTCGGCACTTTCATCAAATAATCGGAATGTATCGATAAATCCTGCCTCTTCAACTTTGTCAAGCCAAGCTCTTTCTTCCGGCAGGTATCCTGATTTTCCTTCACAGTTTTGTGGGCTGTAGACATCTATGGGATTATGTGCAATGTTGTAGTCTCCTGTTACTATGACGTTTTTGCCGTTGTTTTTTAAATCCAGCATTACATCAAGTAGTGCTTCGCAGAAGTCTACCTTGTAATCCAGTCGTTTTGCTTCCATTCCACTGTTGGGAAAGTATATGTTAAATAATGTAAAGTCGGGGTATTCAATTTGAAGAACTCTTCCTTCCTTATCCAGTTCTTCTATTCCAAGTCCTTTCCTGACACTAATGGGCTCTATTTTCGTGTATGTTCCAACACCGCTATATCCCTTCTTTTCAGCCTCATTGAAGTATGTGCTGTATCCTTCTATATTCAATACCTTTTTTGGAATTTTTGATTTTTCGGCCCTTACTTCCTGGAAATTGATTATGTCACCATCAGTATTGTCTAGCCAACTCCAAAATTCCTCTTTTTTGCTTACCGCTCTGATTCCATTAACATTCCATGATACTAGTCTTATTGTCATATAAACTCACTTCATTATATTCTTCTTTTCATTTTCATTAGTAACAAATATCGCTAAAAGTATTTTTCACAAATAAATGCAATATGATCCTTCTCATATGGGTCAAGTTTTATTTCTTCCAATATTCTAAGGCCACCTTCTTCCAGCTTTCTTTTTTCTTCCTTAAAAATAACACTTGGCTTCTTAGTCACATCAATACTTCTGGCTTTAATCATTATTATGCCGATTGTATCTTCCCTTGCAAATAGTTTAAAATTATCCAGGAATAATTTTGTCTGGGTAGCCTGTGCCACATCACTATATATTATGTCAACACTCTCAACAAGGGCCTGGTAATCTGATGGATGGGTTGCATCCTCAAGAAGTGCCAAGAGATTACATCTATTCTTGGAAACATCCAAGAATTCCCTCATCATCGTAGCCGAAAATTCCACACAATAAATTCTTCCATTTGTACATATGTCCGATATGTGTGAAGGGGTAGTACCGGCCGAAGCACCCAGATACAATACGGTAGAATCCTCTTTGAATGGGAATATACTAAGGCCGTTGATGATGGCCGCCGCTAATTTCGAACGCCGGGGATTCCATAACCTGAACTGTTTATCCTCATAGTCCAACAATTTTTCCTGATAAACTTGCACTCCTGGAGTTAAGTTAACAGTAGCAATCTGATTATCTATCTGGTATACGTTTTCACCTATCTTATTTATCTGCATAACTCAAACCTCCTAATATGTATATTCCCCTTTTTTAAGTTTTCTCTTGTTACGTTTGGATTTCTTTCGTTTATCCTTTTTGGATTTTTTGCCCTTTTTTTGCTTTGCATCATCAACTGATTTTTTATTCCTACGTTCAGGGAATGGATTGTCCTTTTTAATTTTTTCAACACGTTCATCCAGCTGTTCTTTTAATTCAGGACTGTACTCACCTGTAAATGCATCACGTCTTGCGGCAATTGTAATTTTACCCGCCACAGCACGTGCAAGCTTTCCCCTATGCCACCAGTTGGATCCGCGAATAGCAGGATGCTGGAAGATAAGCCCATGCTTCGGAGGTTTTTCACCGGTCTTAAGGTGTCTGAATACGGCCTTCTCGGCACCTATAATCTGAACGGTACTTGAAGGAAGCTTCGCCAGATTTTCAAGTCCATTGCAGTGGGCAATCAGCTTGGCCGCCAGGTTGGCACCGGCGACATCATAGAGATTCGGTGCAACATCATGCACCTTCTCCTGAATATACTCCTCCAATGTATTCTTGCTCTCATATAAAGCGTTTAAGCTAAGTGCAAATGATTTGATTATCTCAAGGTCATTATCATTCATTTGAATATCGTACTCGTCGCTTAACGTCACATCGGTACCTTCAAGCAGCGGTGAATTTCTAATGTTTTCACGTGTAGTCTCAAAAGCTATCAGCCTGGTATACAGTTGATGGTTATGCAGCTTGTCAAGCTCCGGAAGATATGGCATACACCATTGACGCAGCCTTTCAATCAGCCTGCCGGTACTGTCCTCCAAGTCCTCCAATGCATTGATTGTTTCAACTATCATCACGTCATTGGTTTTAACCGATTCGGTAATTTTGTTCTTGCTTGCTTCCATGTACTGATTATGTGCAATCTCCAGCAGTTTTTCATTGCTGAAGCCGGAGATATCTCCTATGATATCATATAAATTGTCCCTTACGTGTTTGCCGTAAGAATTGCCCTTTTCTACCATGATATTTTCAAAACATTCAAGGCTTTCATATGCATTCAATGGCTTGTTCGTTTCAATCAGGATATCGTCATACCTGGAGGATAATTCATCTATAAATTCAACTTCATATGAAGTGAGTATACATTTATCAATAGCCTCAATAAGGCTGGCACCATCATCAAGTAATAGTTTTGATGACGCAATTTCATAGTCTTCATTCAATGCTATGAATCCAAAATTTGTTGTTATAATAATGACCTTCATAATTAATAATTTGATTTTCATAATTAATTATGCTTTGCAGCAACTTAATTTTTAAATCCGATGAAACTTTTTTTTAATATTAAGCATTAATATTCATTATGGCTTTATTAGTTTAGTTATTTTTTATTATGTTATTGTACATAAGTATCTTTTTTCAAAATAATGATAAAACTATTGTTTATTACAATAATTCTCCTTAATTTTTTAATTATTAATAACTATGTTAAATAGATAATTTTATTATAATATATTACAAAAATTATTATTGAAAATAAATTAAATTTAATAATCATTTAACATATTCATATTTTCAATTTGTTTATTAAACTAATGATTAATTTAGTTTTTTAGTACGAAAAGTATATGAAATAAATGAATTTTTAATTTATTTTCAAATTTAAAATAGGGGATGTTCTAAGTTCTTGTTAAAATAAAACCGCCGTAATTGTCGAATTATTTAATAAGTTGAGAATATTCCAATGATAATATAACAAATGGAGGTAATTGAAAATGAAATCATTTTCAAAACAATTGATTGTACTTGGATTAGTACTACTGGCATGTGTATCTATCGTCAATGCAACAGATGTATCTGATGATGTTGCAGTCGATTCTATTGAAACGCCTGCAGTTGATACACCACAAATAGAAACAAATGTCCAAGAACAAAGTAATTCTGAATATAATTCTGATATAAATCAGAATGCCAACGGCAACAGGGATATTGAAACAACTTTTTCTGATCAAGTTCTAGATATCCAGGATGACAGATATAACTATCAAACATTAACATTAAATGACAATGTACTTGTACATAGTTCTACCGATTTCCAATTAACCAATGTAGCATTCAATGCTGATGGAAACAACATAACAATAGAAGGATTAACAATAAACAATTATAATGACAACAACAACGGTATAGTTGTCACAGTATCTTCCGGTTCAAGTAATGTAAACATCATTAACAATACTATATCTAACCAGAGAACAGAACATGGAAAAATACAGGCAGTATTTGTTAATTCATCTGAAAATGTAAATATTATTGACAATATTTTAACAGTCGAAGGAGTTCCACAAGCATTAGGTTGGTATAACATTACACCTACAAAATGGTTAAGTGATGCCAAATTATCCGGTGTATTGGTATTAAATTCCGAATCAGTAAACGTATCAAACAATATCATTACAGTATTGAATGCAACCGATTACGGTATTCCGGAGGAATACACTACAGTCG
The DNA here is from genome assembly GCF_003268005.1 of Methanosphaera sp. BMS. Taxonomy (NCBI): domain Archaea; kingdom Methanobacteriati; phylum Methanobacteriota; class Methanobacteria; order Methanobacteriales; family Methanobacteriaceae; genus Methanosphaera; species Methanosphaera sp. BMS. The sequence continues at coordinate 2,284,708 of NZ_CP014213.1, forward strand.
AAGGACTAACAATCAAATCAGGAACTACAAACTCTGTATTTGATAATAATACCATTACAGTCAACGGATCGGAGTACATTTATGGTATATCTGTAAGTGAGGGCGTAACTTACATAAACATTACAAACAATGATGTTTATTTAAACGGTACAAATTACATTTGTGGTATCAACTTGGATAATATTACATATTCAAATATTACTGGAAATCTGATAAATGGTACTTGTCTAAACACGTCAGAAACTCCAATAAGAAGTAACGAATCAATGGCTTATGGTATCAATCTAATTTCACAGAATATCACTATTGATACGGAAACCAATTTCATCAACGTAACAGACAATACAATCAATTTAACCAGTACCATTGCATATGGTATTGAATGTTATTATGTTGATAACATAAAAATAGAGGATAACAAAATTAATCTGACTGCCAACAAGGCTATGGGAATAGCAGCTACAATCATGGATTTATCCAATATTACAGCAAATAAGATTAATGTAACAACATGTAATGATCGTACATTGAAGAATGTGGTTGAAGCTATTCAGCCAGTCACAACAGGTATTTATCTGTTGGCATGTGTTGACATGGAAGGAAACATTAATGATAATATAATAAATGTTACTGAAACAGATGATAGTGGGGATATTTATTCAATTATTTTAACTTCTTCTAATCTTTATGATGAATATGGAGTGAATGATAATTATATGAGTTCATATTCAACTGATACTCAGTTGGATGGGGATGATTCTGTTTATGATGACTGGGAAGAAACAGATGTAAGTAACAATCATGCATTAAGTGAGTGGATTAATCCCTCTTCATCTTTTTTTTCAAATAACCTAATTAATAATAAGCAGCTCAAATCTTCACCCAAAACATCACCAAAAACAATTGTCTTAAATGAAACAACATATGACACTTATATAACTAACGGATACCTTAATGATAATGTATCTGAGGGGGATGTTATCGATATAACATCACAGTTGGACAGTTCTTATTATTCATTAATAATCAATAAGCCTGTCAATATAACCTCTTCTAATGGAGAAGCCCTTTTGATTTTCCATACGGGATCTACAGATAGTTACGGTGGTTATTCAGGGGGTATTTTCAAGGTTTTACCGGAAGGTTCCAATTCCAACATTACAAACATAAGACTTAAAAGTACCCGTGTGAGCATTGAAGGTGCAAGTAATCTTTTCATAGACAACATAACCGTGAATCAAGGTTCTGGAATGGGAGTAGGTTCATTCAGTATCAGAAATAATTCAAATAACGTCACGGTTATAAACAGTATGTTTTTAACCAAGGATAATGGTGGACATAGTAATATTGTATTTGCCGGAGCTCAAAACTGTTTATTTGAAAACAATACCGTGACTGCAGAGGGCAATGTTGGAAATATCGTTTATTTAACCACATATAATACAGTTCCAGTGGTGGGTGATTATTTAAACAACAATATCACCATAAGAAACAATTATATTGATGGAAGCAAGGCATCCGTACAGATGATTTGTTATGGTATAGCTTTAGAAGGTAATGGCATAATCATAGACAACAATACCATTTTATATGGTGGAGAAGTAATCATCAATCAATGGGGTGGAGCAAACATAAACAACGTCACAATATCCAACAACAAAATCCCAAACGGTCATACATACGTAAGTTTCAAGAATACAACAGCATATGGCAACGAAATTAACAATGCACATCTGGCTAATGTAAATGCATACAACAATACATTCGGTACTGCAATATTATCAGACTATAATAATTTAACCGGCAATACTTTCGAATATCTGACATTCGATTCAAGTAACAGGGAGTTAACCAATGACAACAACATATCCAATCTCATCATCAGCGGTTCAAACAACAATGTACATGACCTGAAATTCACTAACCTAACCATCAGCGGTCAGTCAAATAACATAACCAACACACAATCAGAATATGTGTTAATCACGGGTGATAACAATAATTTTACATGTAATAATGTAAGTTCCTCCTATGAATACTCCATCAATGTAACCGGTCAATCAAACACAATAACCGATAACATTATTTATTCATTAACCAAGTGTGGAGATAATGCGGTTTATACTACTAAAACCAATATTATAGAAAATAACCTGCCATTAAACAATGAAACATTTGTCATTACTGACGATAACTACAGCCAATTCTTTGATGAAAATGGATTTGTAAATGCAAATTTAATACCAAATTATGCAAACATAACATTAAATGGCGAATTTTATAATAAAGACTTCAAATTTAGGGATAACGTATACACAATTACTGGAGATGAAGCCGTATTATACAATGCGACAATCTTAAGCAATGATTCTCGGCTTGTTATTTTTAACATCACAATCAACAATACTGGTGTTGCAAATGCAATAAACGTTAATTCCGATGGATCAATACTTAAAAATATTAAAATATATTCTGATAATAGTGGTGATATGGATGCGGTAATATTAAACGGAAATAACATTGAATTTTCAAATAACCTTATTAATATTACTTCCAGTGCAGTTGTTACTGCTATAAAAGTAATTCAAACAGATTCAAATACCATCCGTAATAACACAATATACATTAAAGGAAGTGATGTTGTTGCAGTTAATGTTACCGGAAGCAAAGTATCAAATCATATGGAAGAAAATAAAATCACAGTCAATGCAACAAATGCTATGGGAATACTTGTCAATGCAGACAACATTTCAAGCACTAACCTTTCATATGCAAATATTACAGTTAATGCCTTAGATACAGCAACCGGTATCATCATTGACAATAATGAATGTGCATTGGACAATTATTTATATCGTGTTGTCATCACGCTTAATGCTGAAAATACCAGCTTCATAAAAATAAATCAACAAAACAAAACCTGTGATAATAACACGATAAGTATGTCCTGGTTTAATTCCAATGCTACAAATACTATCGGTATAACCCTCAATGGTGATAATTTTAATTCAGCAGGAACATTGACATTTAATGTTACCACAACCAACTCATTTACAGGTATTAAAATAACAGGAACGAACAATACTATTTACCGTATTGATAGTGAAATTACAGGTTCAAATAAGGCTGATGATTTATCTAAATCACAATTATTATATGTGTATAATTCTGAAAAATTTCAAATAACTTCTCAAAGTTATCATAATCTTACTAATTCTACGGCAATTGTAATAGAAAATACTACAAACAGCGTCATATTTGCCCAAAACATTAATATAAAAGGTGAAGGTGTAGGGTGTATAATATCTAATGTGACAGATACCATATTCCAGACAAATAGATACAATACAAGCAATCCTCTTATAATCACGGATTCTGACAACAACAATTTCACATTTTCTGCATTCAATAATGATGCAACAGTCGTGTTAAGTAATTCCAAAAACAACATATTCAATCGAACCGATTTTAATTCTAACGAATTCACATTTATTGAATTAGAAGAATCAAATACTATATACAGTTCAAATACGTTCCGTAGCAATATGAAATTTACATTGAAAAACTCAACGTTAATGGAAAATAAGATTAATAACATAACATTGATAGAGTCTGATAACATAAATATATTTAAAAACATAATCAATGAAACATTGAACATAAATAACTCTGATAGCATTAACATAACCAACAATACTATCAACACAAATCAGGAGTATACTGTAATATTGAACAATACCTCAAATACACTTGTTAAAGGAAATATCTTATATGCAAGTGAAAAAGAGGGGGATAACTCAGTATTTAACAATGATTCATCAAATACTGTTATTGATAATGCACCGGATGAAGATATAATACTTACCGATGAAAACTATAACCAGTACTTTGATGAGAATTCCAGAATTATAAAGGAAACACCATTTATCAATGTAATACTGGGTTCAGACTTATATAATAAGGACTTGACATTTATCCAGAAAACGAACATGACTAACCCTGATAAGTATACTATATATAATTCAACCATAACATTCACTGATAATTCCAACTACGTGGACAATCTAGTAATAAAAAATATAAACAAGGATTATGCATTTGTCTTAAACGGCTCAACAAGAATAAACAATACAGAAATATATAATGGTACTGTTTTTTCCAGTGCTGAGTCATTTATTTATAATGTAACTATTAATAATACTGATGATAGGATATCTTCAGTAATCAACACAATTATAAGATACTCCAACATTTACCAGGAAAACAGGATTAATCAAGCAAAAGTAATTAGTGGTTCTACAATTGACTACAATAATATTACATTAAATGGTAATGGTACAGTATTTAATAATATAGCTAGGCTCAATTATAATAATATAACAGTTAACTCTTCAGATACTGTTGTAATATTAATCAAAAACTCAACTAATAATCTAACAGTTGAAAATAACAATATAAATGTTACAAGTGAGAATAAAGTTGTTGTAATTGATTATCAGTCACATGATAACTATATAAAAATAGAAAAGAATAATATCACCACCAATACCCTACAAGGTACAACACCATTAATTATCATAAAAGAAGCACCAGTAGATCAAACAAACACAGTTAAAGATAACTATATAGAATCAATAGATTTGAAGGGAAATCATGCAGTAAGTAAAAACAAAAATGTCACTATTTCGAATAATATTCCAGTACAAACCTTGACCATGGTATTGACTGATGATAATTATGGGGAATTATTTGAAGATGAACTATTCATCTTTGATGCAGATGTAATTGAACTTGGATCAGATATCTACAACAAAAACATGATATTTGACCAACAAAACCTTGAATTGACAAATCCTAACAATTACACGATATACAATGGAACCATTACATTAAATCAGGCTAAAAACATTAAAATCAATCATATCAACATAAATAATACAGATAAATCAGTACTACTAATCAATGATGCACAGGTTACTTTTACAGAAAATAACATATACACACAGTCAGATAATCAGGAATTGATAGTACTCAATACTCCAAACTATAAATCTACTATAACGAATAATAATTTAATATCTACCGGTAACAATAATACATTATATGCATTATATTTAAATAATTTGAGAAGCCCTACTTTCAATAATAATAACATGACGATTGAAGGGGATGATAATACCGCAATACGTGTTGTCAGCACTAACAGTAAAACATCTATTGAATCCAGCAGAGTCTTTGTTAATACTGATAAAGCTTCAACTCCAATAGTAGTTGATAAAGCAAGTGTAAATTTCAAAAATAATGTTGTACTAGTCAATACAACCCAAAATGGCGTACCGATAGTCAAAGTAACATATACAAAAGGAGAAGTAAGCAATAACTACATTGAATCATTGGACTTGGTGGGAAACGATGCAGTAGATACAACAGCTACAAAAAAATCAAACACGCCTACCACTACAGGCTACATTTCAAAACTGGATAACATAATACTACCTGAAGAGATAGTGGTAAATGAAGAAAACATTTTAACAATAACGCCGACAGATGCATTCGGACGAGAAATAACAGGAACAGTCACAGTAACCGACGGTGAAAACACATACACTACAGATGACAATGCAATAACCTATACTTCAACAACCACTGGCGATAAGACACTGACAATAACCTACACAGATCCAACCGGCAAATATAACACCACAACAAAAACAGTAGACATCACAGTACAATCACCAACATTAACGATAGATCCTATAACAGCAACAGCAGGGGATATTATTAACATAACCGCGAGAATCACGGCCAATAATCAGACAATAACTAGCATAAATGCAGGTAAAATAGCATTCAAAGTAAACGGAAAAACATTGAAAGATGCTAACGGTAAGGTAATCTATGTAAAAGTAGTAAACGGTACTGCAACCATCGAAAATTACATAGTGCCAACTGACTGGACAAAAGAAGGCACAACAATAGAAGCAATATACTCTGGATCAACAAAATGTGCTAAACTGACAAGCCAAAAAACAGACATCACAGTAGCAAAATCAGTACCAACACTAACAACAGAAAGCATAACCGCCGGTGCTGGAGACACCATCACATTGACAGCTACAATAACCGATGGGGATAAGCTAATCAGCAGTGGTAAAGTAGTCTTCAAGATTAACGGTAAAACAGTCAAAGATGCTAACGGCAAGGTAATCTATGCCAAGGTATCCAACAATCAAGTAAGTGTAACATACACTTTGCCTGATGATATGAAAGCTAAAGATTACAACATAACGGCAGTCTTTTCATCCTCGGACTATGATAGGTTAGAAGATACTAAAGTCTTGACTGTTAACTAAAAAGATATTATGTCTAATTTATATTAGATTTTTTTATCTTTTTCATCTTTTTTTTATTGTATTTTAATATATCCTTCAGAAATACCTTTTATTTTCTCATCAAATTATTAATTCTTTTTTAGGACATGATATAGGGGACATGTCTTCTTTTTTCGAAGATTCATTGCTTTTTCATCCATGGTATAACTTCATTCCACGTTCATGTTCATCTTCTTTAGCACGTGATTGAATGTTAAAATCGGATAAAATTTATATTAATTCAAATAAACAAATTAATATTATTGAATGTTAATCAAATATTTTTTATTAGGGGGATGCATTTATGAAGGCTAGTTATTTATTATTTCTTCTGATGATATTGCTTCTATCATTATCTGTAGTATCGGCAGATTCAAACACTACTGATGTTGACGATACGACTACTTCACTTGTCGGTGAAAAAACAGATAATAATCAAGTAGAAGTTTATGAAGATGCAAAAGACATTAAGAAAGGGGCAATTACAACCAGGCTAACAAGGGATAATTATAACCAATACTTCAAGGAAGATTCAAAAACAAACATGACAGCCACTACGGGACTTGTCTATAGCGGGGATACCATCAACTTGGAAGGAAGCTTTGAAAACGTCAATTTCACCTTGGACAAAGAGAATCTGACATTGACCAGCATAAATAAAAACGCTAAACTTATCAACTGTACGGTATCCGTAACTGCCAAAAACTGCAGGGTATCAAACCTCAACATCAATAATACGAACGAGTACGGTTTGGGAATATTCGTCAACCATACAACCAACGCCACGGTATATAATAACACGGTATTCGTACAGAACCTATATGCATACGGCATAGTATGTGACAGGATGATGAATTCAACAATAGAATCCAACAACATAACCAGTAAAAGGGTTGATAATCCCCCTTTATTTTCAAACTATAAGCAGTGTGCGGTGGTATTGACAACATCCCACCACAACAGCATACTCAACAATAGGGTAAACTGTACATTCGCAAACGGCATATATCTGAGCGTCTACGGCTCAGTATTTATGGAGGGAGGATACAGCGATAACAACCTCATCGAGGGAAACTATGTCCTGGGTGGAGATACGGTATGGTGCTATACTATACAAGTCATGGGTTCAAACAACGTCATAAGAAAAAACACGGTACTTGGTGGACATAGGGGAGTGTCCTGTGAGGGAAATAAGAACAACACTATCATAGAAAACAACATTCATGCAATTATGCAGGCAGTACATACGAGTGGAATATGTACTGTAGTAAACAACAACATTACTGTAGATCAGTCAGCCGTAGGTGTTTATACCGGAGATGCTAATGTAACAATAGAAAATAATAGAATTAACTCAGTCAACTCTCCGGCAATAAAGATAGCTTCAAGCAACGTAAAGATAAACGGCAACGTCATCACTTCATCAAACAGCTATGGAATATACTCCAAAGGAGCCCATAAGAACATCAACATAACAAACAACAACATCACCAGTCAGGAAACAGGAATACTCTTTGAAAAACAGTCAAAGACTAAACGTGTAAACAACATACTTGTACATAATAACAAGATAAACTCAAAATCAACATATGCGATAGACTTCTCACAGGCCGGCTCCCTTCAAGAGGATGAAATCCATGTAAACGTAACAAAAAACAATGTACTGTTATCAAGTAAGGGAAGTGGACTGGTAAATGCTTATCTGCCACCAACGGCACTAATCGGTTCTGTTGTGGTTGAAAAGGGAATCAATGCAACAGTAACTATGTCCAACTACCATACATACTTCAACGCCGAAGGTATCTCAAAGCCTGTAATTACTCCAAACTCAAACATCACCCTAAAAGGAGTGTTTAATGACGTTGATTTCCAGTTTACAAATCAGGTAAATGTCGTCGGACAAAACTGTATCATCAACATGGGAAGCATAATATTATCTGAGGATGCATCACTAAGCAGTCTGAGAAATATCAGAATAAACAATACCAAAAAAACGAACAACGTAAACAGACATGCAATAGAACTTATCGAGGTAAACAATTGTAACATAACCAACATAACAATAGACAATTATGACTTGGCCGAAAGTATTGGAATACTGGTATATTCATCCAGTGGAAATACAATATCCAACAATAACATCTCAACAAGTGGAAACTACGTAAATGATGGAATATTCATATACACATCGGACATAAACACCATTAAAAACAACACAGTCCTCATCAACCAGGGCAATAATCCTTATGAGGATTATGGAGAGATAATGTTTAGCGAAAGGCTTGGAACAATAAAGAATATCCAGCATGAACACGCTATAGTTATGATATATTCCTCATCAAATGCAATAGACCATAATATCATAAGCAGCAAATCCCAATTTAAGTCTTATATCCGTCCAAGCGAGGAGTTACAAAACAGTTTGACAGGTATAAAAATCTACTATGACAGTCATTCAAACAACGTCACATACAATCAGGTATACCTTGACAGTTATGCACCATACACCATTGGAATGAGTGTTGTGGGAGCTCCTACTGCCAGTACGCTTCTCCGATTGAACTCATCAAACAACCTCTTTAGAAAAAATACGGTCAAGGTTCTTGGAGGATACTCCACAACCGGATTTATCGCAGGAACAAACAGTGTTGACACAACAGTCAATCAGAACACCCTCACAATAACACCTAGAAGAAGTGCAAAATACTACGCCGATTACGGCTATGGATTAGTACTTAATTCAACTGCACGCTTAAACTTTACAAACAACAACGTTACCAGTAAGGCATCCTCCACATATAATGTCCTCTTGGATCATTCAAATTACAACAAAATATGTGAAAACATATTCAAGGTGAAGGGAACAAAACCATATGGAGTTGCAAGTACTCTTTCAACACATAACACCATCAGAGAAAACATATTCGACATAACTATGAAAAACTATGGAACAACCACTCCAATTGACGAACAGGTAATAGACAGTGGTGACTATGGGGTATATCTAAGTAAAAAATCACACAATAATTCAATAACGGCCAATACGATAAAAACCAATGCATTATGGGCTGTGATGGTTGGAGAGGATTGCGTACAAAACAACATAACAAACAATTCGCTTCAATCAAACAAGACATTCGGTGACAGGGCAGTAAAAAATGAATCAAAAGCATTGATTCAAAACAATTACCTATATCCAATAAAGTGCAGTGCAAAGAATGTTGATGGAATTGTCGGTTCAAACATTACTCTAATAGCATATATGAGTTCAAGAACAAAAGACTTATCCAACGTAACGGCAACATTCAGGTTAGGTGATGTTGTAGTGGGAAAAAGCAAGATAACCGATGGAAAGGTAAGTGTTGTCTATCAGATACCTTCCTATTGGAGAGCTGCCAATTATGATATTATCGTAGTGATGGGTGGTACGAACTTCCAGAACTCAACTGCACGTGCAACAGCCACAATAACCAAAAATGCAACAAAGACTGTCATAACTGCAAATAAGGTACTTGGAACTCCGGGTTCAACAGTTCAAATGAATGCCACAGTAAGGGATATATATGGAAACAACATGAACGGCAAGGTGGACTTCATATTAAACGGTACAAAAGTTGCCACAAAAACCTTAACTGATGGAAAGGCAACTTACTCTCATAAAATACCTTCAAACAGTCCTATTACAACAATACCTCTTGTAATAAAATATCAGGGAAATGATCAATTCGCTCCTTCAGAGTTATCAACAATACTTGGCATACAAAACAAGGTAACGGCCACGGTATACTACTCCAATGCAACAATCGGTTCACCTATCGTCTTCAAGGCAAAATTCACACAAAACGGCAAGGCATTAACCGGTGGAAAGGTGGCAGTAAAAATCAATGGATTAACAATAGGAACATGCAACATCATAAATGGAATGGCAACATACAACTATGTAATACCGGTAGGCTACAGTGTATTCCAGAAACACGTCGTACAGTTTGTATATGGTGGAACAGATACGTTGACATCTGCCAGAGCAGAAAGGGCATTTGATGTATATCCTATGAAGACGGTGATACAGTTAAACAGGACAAGTGCTAAGGTCGGTCAAAATATCACCATGAAAGTACGCATAACCAATGAATCATTAACTCATAACGCGGTATCTGGTAAGGTGGCACTAAAAATTAAGGGCGTAACTGTAAAAGATGCCGACGGCAATCCAATAGTTGCCGTTCCACAGAAAGGTATAGTGAATATTAAAATACCTATAACAAAGTCACTGATAGGAAACAATACGATCACTGTGACATATAGTGGAAATAACCGTTTAACAGGTGCAAGAGTAGACTTTAAGGACATACTTGTGGTTAGCAGTTAACTCCTCTTTAATTTATTTTTTTAATCAGACAAGAAATCATCTTTAATTTTATTCTCCTCCTGAAACTTTGTTTTTTTGTTAATTTTATCTATTTAGCGAATATTTCTAATGCTGTTGTATGGGTCATTTTTCCCTTAAAACAGCCTCACTGCTAACGGTGGGGGGTTGTATGTAATAATAATCTCGACTTCCAACATGCATGCAGTGGATGGCAAAAAAAGCCCAATATACTGGCTAATATTAAAATACTTTTGACCAAGTTTCGTAAATCTAACAGTACTAGTTATTTTATAATTATCTGTCTTTCTTATTTCATAGCATTCATTACTGGATTTATTCCAGTACTTCTCATCCCATCAATCGAATTTTTTTCATTAGCCAAAAAAAGTATGTTACAGTCTGAAATAATTGGAATATCAACTTAATTAAAAGAAGAAAAAATGTTATTAAAATCATTCTGACATCAATGATATAACAATTAAACTTTACTCGATTAAATTTAGGATAAATGATTTATAACATTTCTTCCATATATATATAGCTTAATAACTATGTGTAATAATTAATTTGAATGCTTTATTAAAAGAATCAGAATAAATACTTTATTTTTAATTATTCTACTCTATTAATGTCCAATTTAAAAAGCTGCAAATAACCAAAAAGGTTCTGTCCTTTTTTTTATTGGATTCAATCAATTTATTGTTACGTTAGTCTTATTAAGTTATATGCATTAGAAACTTTAACCGGAATTTCCTAGAAATATATTCTAGAATAACTGTTATTCTAGAGTAAATAATTATGAAGTCAGGTTATTGTTCTAATAATAATTATGTTTCATGAAGTTTTTACATGAACATATAATAATTACCACAAAAAATGGAGGAATAAAAAACACATGTTGAGTAAGAAACATATAGTTATCTTCATGGCATTACTTGTTTTTTGTATGAGTGTAGCAGTAGCAGCAGATACTAATGACACTGCCAGTGTTAACTCTGATGTAGCTGATACAGTTGAAGTAGATACAAGTAATGTTCAAACACAGACAGTTGCAAGTGTAAGGGAAGATAATAATCAAAAAATAGTTAAAGAAAGTAAAACGGTTAAAAACGATGAAAATGACCCTGTACTTGTAACTACAAGTACACAGTTTGATGATTTATTTGAGGATGTGTCTACAAATATACATCAAATTAAAAGTGAATATACTGGTAAAACAATTAAAATCAATACTGATATAACAAAAAATGAACAGTCATACATTATTAATATTCTTATAACATTAACCAGTGACAATAATAATACCATTGACTTAAATACCAGTAACGGTTATGAAAATACTATTATACCACGTTGGACTTCTATAAACTTTACAAGTGGAGCATCAGGTTCCAGAATAAGTAATATGCAATTTTATAATACACAAATATTTGTAAAAGGAGCTAATGATATAGAATTCTATAACAACACATTAAACAACGGTGCATCATTTAGTGGAGCACAATGTAGTCTTGTAGCAGGAAACACATTCACAGGAACAGTAACCATAGCAAAAAATTCAACCGTAAAAAACAACATATTCTACAAAACAGCAACAATAAATCAAAACTCTGACATAATAGACAACCAATTTAATGGTACAGTAACAATTAAAAAATACTCAAACGTTAAGGACAATATATTCAATGACACAGTAACAATAAATGAATACTCTAACGTTACAAACAACATATTCCGATCAGATGTTATACTAAAAAATAATGTAAACTTCAAAAATAATAACGCAGAAAACTCAACAGTATATGTAATTGGTGCAAATTGTGATTTATGTGGAAATAGGATTAATACATTAGTAATTTCTGCATACCCAGTTTATGTTTGTAGAGATAATATTTTTACTAATTATCCAACAGATCCAAATATTTCCTGGTATTTTCATGGTTCAAGAAATAGTAATTTAGATAAAAACTATTTACGTTCAGTAAAAACCTCAAGTGTAACAGAGGGAATAGAGTATGAAGAAATTGATATTGATGATGAAGAAACTTTTTTAAAATACTTCCGTTATCAAGAACAAGGTGAGGCATGGTTACCTCTTGGTACACACATTACTGGAAATACAAGATTTAAATTAGGTTATTTCCCAGAAAAAGGTAAATTATTTTATTTAATGCTTCCAGTTTATGGTCAATATATGGACAGTCACTTTTCAATAGTTGGGAAGAATAATCTTACATTAAATAACGTTGGTTTTTATGTTGTTGGAACACATTGTTCCATATCCAATTTTAATTTAGTTTATGACTTAGAAGATGAAACTGACAATATACAACCAGTTGCTTGCCAAGATTTTGGTATGTCTGGTTGTTATATTGAGTTTGATAATTTAAATATTACCTTAAACTGTGAATATGGAACAATTAACACAGTCTTTGGAACAACTAAATCAAATAATTTGGGTAATATAATTCTTCAAAATTCAACAATTAATGTTAAATGTCCAGCTAGCTCATTTGCAGTAATAAGTAACAATGCAGAGAATACTAAAATATTAAACAATATAATTAACATTGAAGAAAAGTATAATGTTGGTGATAATCCTTATATTATAGGAATATATGGGGATGTAAATTCTACTTTAAACCACAATTCCAATAATGTAACTTGTATTAATAATATAATTAATATGAATGGTGAATCCACACTCATAGCAATAAAAATAGGGGGTAACACCAATACAATTACAAACAACAACATAACAGTAACCACAACAGGAACAGCAAACGGAGTAGAACTCACAGGAAACGACAACATAGTAAAAAACAATAAAATATCCGCTAATGACAAAACAGGTAACGATGCAGTAACTGCAACCGGCGAAAACAATATAGTGGAAAACAATACCGCATCTGAAGCTGATACCCGTATACCTACAAGCATCGAATTAAACTATGATGGCACTCCTATTGATGTGGGACAACAATTAGTTATTCGTGGAGCATTCAAGGCAGGTAAAGATGAAACAGGTGCCGAAGACATCAAAGTATATGATAACAACGAATTGATTGCAACCATCAATACCATTGATGAATTTGGTACAATCACATATGCATATATTCCAACAGTAAGTGGAAGTCATAATATAACCTTTGCATTTGAAGGAAATGACACCTGCAAAAATACATCCACCACCATAACAGTAGAAGTAAATGAAGTAATAGAACCAACAAAAGAATACACACTTAAAGTAGACACAACCGAATTCACACAAGGTGAAACCACAACAATCACAGCAAGTATATACTATGGCGATGAAAACGAACAAGAAATAGCAACAAACATAAGCAAAGGAAAAATATCATTCAAAGTAAATGGTAAAACACTTAAAGATGCTAACGGTAAGGTAATCTACGCCAAAGTAGTAAACGGTACGGCAACAATAGAAAACTACCCAATACCAGAATCATGGAAGGAAGGTTCAACCATACAAGCCGTATACTCAGGATCAACTGATCTTGAAAAAATGTCAAGCGAAAAAACAGAAATCACAATAACCACAACCGAACCAACAATCACAACAGAAGACATAACCACTCAAGCCGGAGCTATAATCACACTCAAAGCAACAATAAACACCGACGTCACAATAAACACCGGTAAAATAGTCTTCAAAATAAACGGAAAAACAGTAAAAGACACAAACGGCAAAGTAATCTATGCCAAAGTATCAAACAACGAGGTAACAGTAGAATACACATTACCAGAAGAATACACCACAGGCACATACAACATCACAGCCGTATTTATCTCACCAGACTATGAACGCCTGGAAGATACCAAAACCTTGACAATCACAGCATAAACATGCATTTGTTGTTTAAATATAATAGGAGAAACGTTTTATTTATTATAAAACATTTTTATCCTACCTTTTTTTTTTATTAATGTTTTTTTGTCTTTGATTTTTGAAATACTCTTTTTTTTAAGTCTTGTATGTTGTTTTTTGCTAAACATATGGGAGACATTATTAATTTTATTGCTTATGAAGAGATACTGCTAATTAAATGTTTGGAGCATGAAAAGAAAAGTATAATGTTTTGTTAGATTTAAATACAATAATATGATTCAATGTGACTGATAATCAAAATCATAGAAACAATAATATTTTTACTGGAAATGGTTCTAGCTTATATGTGTGGGGGTTTAATCAAGTAAATGATTTCAAGAATGGAAAAATCTTGAAAATATTTTTTTGTTGTGATAAACAATCGTTTTTCCTCCTTTAATCTAAGTACAATATTTTTTTATTTTATTTGCGAGTTATTAACATAGTTATGGGTTATTTTTGCTTGAAACAGCATTCTTTGCTAGCAGGATTTGTGGATTGTATGGGAGTTAAATGTCTAATCATATTCTTATATATTGGGATAATATAATGCTAATTAAAGGCTGCTGATGGTTAATACAATAGAAACAGAATTTGGTTCGTACAAAGCCATTAAAGAGGAGTATTATGTTATTTAAGGATAAATTATAATCTATTTTTATAAAAGTTTCGGGAAAAGACATGGAAAACTTTTTTTTGACTCTCTAATAATTTTACAATTAATATAATCAAACTAATATGTTCTATTTATTTAAGATGATAAATATAAATATCGAATTAATCATAGTAAAAAGTATAAGAAATAATAATTTAATATTTGGTGATAGTATGTTTAATAGGATTAAAATTGCCAAAAATTTTGCAAAAAGAATTAAATCGGATAAGATTAATCAAATTATATTGTTTGGATCGGTGGCACGTGGGGATGATGGGGAAGATTCTGATATAGATATATTAATTATATCACCAAATTTAAATGAAATTCAAGATGACGTGGATGATGAGGTAGTTGAAGTTATTTTAGAAACAAATCAATTTATATCTGCTCATTTAATGACTACAGAACATTTTAATAAAACCAAAAGTAATTCTTTTTTAAGAAATGTTCTAAAGGACGGTGTTGTAATTGGATGAAGTTGAGGGATATGTTAAATTAAGTCAGGAACATATTGAATCTAGTCTAATATTGCTTGAAGCAAAGAAATATCGAAGTTCAATATCTAGTTCTTATTATGCAATGTTTTCAATAGCAAAAGCATTACTTATTAAAGAAGGTATTGAAACTTCAAAACATTCTGGTGTTACAAGTTTCTTTGGTCAATATATTGTAAAAGGTAAAGGTTTTGATAAAACGGTATACAAATATCTCACTCGAGCTAAAACCTATAGGAAGCAAGCGGATTATGATTGTACTACTGAATTGGATGAAAGTGATGCAAAAACTATTTATAATCGTGCCATAATTTTTATTCAAGAATCAAAAAAGTTTTTATAATCATTTTAGCTAACAAATTTGCTTGAGATGTACGTTTGAAAAAGGACAACTATGCTCCTGAAAGAAGAGGGAAAGTCAACCTCTCTAAATCTCTCACTATAAAATATTATTTTGTAAAATGAAACTCGTTTTTTAATTAAAAAATTCATTGTATCTTTTTTTGTCTTTAATTTACCCCTCTTACGGATTTTTTATGATTTACTAAAAAATTCTATTAACCACCATTTACATAAATAATTAATAATAAAGAAAATATTTTTTAAGGATTAATTATTATGTTGAAAACAGATATTCTTGGTATGAAATTATCCAATCCCCTCTTTTTGGCAGCGGGTATTCTCGGAACTACTGCTAGTAGTATGAGGATGGTTGCTGAATCCGGAGCAGGGGGAATTGTAACAAAGTCGTTTAGTCTTGAAGCTAATGACGGTTATGATAATCCGACAATAGTAAAGATTGAAGGTGGAGTAATTAACTCCGTTGGACTTGCCAGTCCTGGAGTGGAGGAAAAAACAAAGGAACTAATTGAATTGGAGGATATTCGTGATAAGACACCTGTAGTTGCATCAATATATGGTGATAGTGAAGAGGTATTCTGTGAAGTGGCCAAGCGTACAAGGGAGTATGTTGATGCTTTTGAATTGAATGTCTCATGTCCTCATGCAAAGTGTGGCTTTGGATCAAATATTGGTGAAAATCCGGACATGACATATGACATCGTCAAGGCAGTCAAGGATGAAATAAAAGACACTCCTATAATTGTAAAGCTAACGCCTAACGTGACTGATATTACAGAAATAGCCAAAGCAGCAGAAAATGCGGGGGCTGATGCTCTTACGTTAATCAACAGTGTGGGTCCGGGTCTTCGAATAGACTATAAGACGTCCCGGCCAATACTTAACAATGTACTGGGTGGTATTGCAGGGCCAATGATAAAGCCGATAGCATTGAAGTGTGTCTATAAGACATATCAGACTGTGGACATTCCAATATTTGGGGTTGGTGGAATACGTGACTATAAGGATGCATTGGAATTTTTCTATGCAGGTGCAAGTCTGCTGCAGATAGGTACATCCATAATGTATGACGGACCGGAGATATTCAGTAAGATATCACAGGACTTGGAAGCATTTCTTGAAGAAGAAGGATATAATAGTATAAGTGAGATTATAGGATTAACTCATAGATTAGAGTAGGAGGTGTTTTAAGTGATAAGTAACGTTTATGATGATGAGGTGCCAAAGGTTGTTAAAATTAAGGAAACAATAATTGAAACACCAACGGTTAAGACATTCATATTTCCCTTTGAAATTACGGATGATATTCATCCTGGACAATTTGTAATGGTATGGGATTTAAGCAATGAAAAGCCGATGACCATTTCAATTATTGATAAAGAAAATAATCTCATGGGAATTACCGTCCGTAAAGCGGGACCGTTTACAAATAATCTGTATGATAATGTGGATGTCGGGGATTATCTGGGAATTCGTGGACCATATGGTCATGGATATGATCTGTCCGGTTATAAAAGGATATTGGCAGTTGGTGGAGGGTCAGGTGTTGCAAGTCTTGGACCGATAGCCTCATTCTATGATAATGTTGAGTTTATCTCGGCTGCCAGTTGCAAGGATGAACTGGTATTTGTCGATAGATTTGATAAGCTGGAAATAGATGTACGTGAGTGTACTGATGATGGCAGCTGTGGTTATAAGGGTTTCAGCACGCAACTGGCCGATGAGCTATTATCCACGGGGGACTATGATATAGTTATAGGCTGTGGACCTGAGATAATGTCCTATAAGTTGTATGAACTGGCAGATAAGTATGATATTGACTGTCAATTGGCACTTGACAGATATATGAAGTGTGGATTGGGTATATGTGGTCAGTGTTGTATGGATGATACCGGCTGGCGTGTATGTGTTGAAGGACCGGTCTTTGATAAAAAGCAGTTGGGTATGTTATCGGAGTTCGGTAAGTATCGACGTGATGCATCGGGCAGTATTGTTGATTATTAATCTCCTCTTTTTTTATCTTTTATTATAATTCATTTTCTATTTGATTTTGTGGTGGATGGTATCTACAAAGCTTTGCCAGTTAAGTTTGACTATTTTTGTTATTTTATCCGATTTTCTGATGCGGATTGTGTCATTTGTTCTTATTTCATAGGGATTGCCGTCACTTAATACATATGCCTGGGTGTTATTTCTAAGTTCTGTAATTTTAATTTCTATCAGTGCATCGTCTGAGAATACTACGCTTCTATTTAGTAGTGTGTGGGCTGCTATGGGGGTGACTGTTAATATGCATGCTGTTGGATCAACTATCGGTCCTCCACATGATAGGTTATATGCCGTTGAACCTGTAGGGGTACAGACTATTATTCCATCAGCCGTGTATGAATTGATTAATCGTCCATTAACTATTGTATCGAAACGTACTACTCCAAAGCTATTTTTTGATATTGCTATTTCATTTAATGCATCTTCAATTTCTATAATTTCTCCATTTTCTTTTATTATTTCTGCCTTTAACATCATACGTTCTTCGATGAAGTATTTCTTATTAATCAGGTCATTTATTGCCTTGTCAATTTCATCCGGATTTATATCTGTAAGATATCCTAATGTTCCACAGTTTATTCCTATAAGGGGAGCTGTTGCTAGTTTTGAGGATTTTAAGAATGTGCCGTCTCCACCGATTGAACAGATCAGCTTAGCCTCTTCTGGATTATCACAGATTTTCAGGTCATGTCTCTTGCATATTGAGATTAGTTTTTCTTTTGTTCGGATGGCTTTTTTGTTATATTTATCGACATTTATAAAGAGCGTCATATTAATATCTATGTTTTAATTGTGATATATATCCTTTTGAATATGTGACTATCGGTTATTTGAATGGGTATAGGGATATGTATTTTTTGCTTGCATTATCTTTCAGATTCCTATTTTTGCAACACTTCTCCCGATTTCTTTTTGTTCTAACATCTAAGTTATAACTTATAACTTATAACTAATAAATTATAACATTTATTTTTGCAATGATTTGTCATTTTTTTAATTTAATTTTCTAAAAGATAGTATAAAAAGAAATTAGGTGGTTAAATTAACTTTGTTTGGATACTTTCACCTATTATTTCATCAAATTCCAAACCTTTGCTGAATGCCAAGTCAACGTTTACCCTATAGTTTCCGTTACGTGTCACATGTAGATCTTCAAGTTTGATAAATCTCCATTTTTTACGAATAAACTTAGCACCAACATATGCTGTTGCACCGAATATGTTAGAAAATTCAATCAGATTCTCAATCTTTTCTTGATCTATATAGATGTGTTCTTGTCTTGTGGATTTTACTTCTATTGCCAAATATAATTTGCCGTTTCCTGCAAGTACGTCCGGAAGGGGTCTTTTGGTAGCACCACCACTGGCCGGTGCCCTCATAGCTGCAAAACCGGCATCCCATAATCTGTTTACCAAGTCTCTTTCTTCAGTAGAACCTTTTTTGCTCATGTTATTTTGTTCCTTAATAATTGTCTATTATTATATTATGTTAAAGGTGTATAATTATATTTTAAACATGCATGATTTATGCCAGAGTAACTTTTTAAAACAAAATCTTTCTATAACATTTGGAACGATTGTTATACTGATTGAATTAGGATGACTTGACAAAAAAAATTTTGAAAATAAATGGGAAAATTTCATTTTATTTTGATTGCATTATACTTAAAATTTCAAGTTATTATTTCACTTGTTATGGATAACACTATAAAAATAAAAGTATTGTTCTTTATTTTAAATGGTATATTATTAAAAATATTTGTTTTTAAACTTTCACATGTATATCATTTATCTTGAAAAGACAAGTTTTTACTATCACAGTTTAAATCCTGTTCCTATAAATAATGCAACGTCACGTCCTATATCATCATAAACGTCCACATTGATTATACTTTTGGTTCTTCCATTTTTTTTACAAATCTAAGAGTAAAACTTTTTTTTGTTGTGAATTAATTTATGCCAAGTCTTAAAAAGTAAATATAATATGGGATTTGGTTGATTTTTTCATGTCTTTTTACAGTATTGTCTTGGAACTATCCAGAAAATGGATTTTTATTGAAATTGAAAAATCAATATCGTAGTTATACGTAATTTTTCAGATTTTACATGTAGTATTCTAAATCTATAAATAATATAAAAACTATTAATATTTACTTGGACATATCATTATTTATTAAATAGATTTTCAAGGGATTTTCATGGTATATAGTATTGATGAAATTAGGGATATTGTAATTCCAATAGTTAAAGAGTATGGAGTTGCTAAAATAAGTCTTTTTGGATCATATGCCAAAGGAAAAGCAACTGATGAAAGTGATTTGGATTTTATAATGGATAAAGGTGATTTAGTAGGTTTACAATATTTCTCATTATTAAATAAATTGGAAAATGCCTTTAATTGCAAAGTTAATTTAATCACAACTGGTTTTTCAAATAAAGATTTTTTAAATAGGATTCATAATGAAGAAGTGTTACTCTATGAACGATAAGGATAAAAAATTTGGAATATTTGTTATATCATTGTAAAAGACTGCAAAGACATGTTGATTATTTTGTTGATGATTGGATTGAGTATAGTACTAATGAACATTATCAAGCAGCTTGTGGATTAGAGATTGTTGAGATAGGCGAATATATTAAAAGATTGTCTCCATAATTTTTGGAAGAACATCCTCAAATAGATTGGAGTGGCTTAATAGGCTTAAGAATTATTCATGCCCACCATTATGAAGGTATCATGTATGATTTAGTTTGGGAAGTTATTAAAAGAGATATTCCTGAATTGAAGAATTATTTGCAAAAATTATTGTAGTTATATGAAAACTATTTTTTCTATCTTTTTTAATGAGCGATTCATATGTTTATAATCGTTAATTGGTTTTATTCTATTGAATATTGGTTTTATGATATTTAACATCTATTTTTAACATTTAACCCTGTTTAATCAAAAAAAGTTTAAAAGTTGGTTAGATATAGAGTCATAGTTCTAACAACTGGTTATTTTTTTTCAAGTTTAAATCCTGTTCCTATAAATAATGCAACGTCACGTCCTGTATCATCATAAACGTCCACATTGATTATGCTTGTGGTTCTTCCATTTTTTCTACATGTAGCCTTTGCAAATAACTTATTGCCCTTCGGTGCACTTAAGTATGTGATGTTCACGCTTTGGGCTACAGTCAAGGAGTGAATGTTATTGGATAGTGTTGCAAATGCAAAATCTGCCAGTGTAAATATGGCTCCACCCATTACTCCACCATAAGCATTCTTATGGTTGTCATTCAATTCTAGGCTGCATAGGGAATAGTCTTCTGTTAACTCTTCGAGTTTGACTCCATTGTTAGTTGCAAATTTATCTTTCTTGAATTCTTTTCGTGCTTCTTCTGTTGAATTATATACGACCATTTTTTCACCTTCATGTTGTTGTATTTGGATTATTTTTTCTTATTTTTTTATTTATATAATATAAATAATAGCGGTGTTATTTAAAAATAAGCGGATTGACATTTTTGTCAAAGGTCTGCAATATATATCGGGGGGTCATGAATAAAAAAAGGAAATGGGGAATCTATACGATTCCTTGTGCTTGCATAGCTTCTGCTACTTTTTCGAATCCTGCTATGTTAGCACCTGCAACATAATCGTTTCCTTGTTCATATTTGTTACAGCTGTCTTCGATTTGTTTGAAGATGTTTTTCATGATGTTTTCAAGTTTGTTGTCAACTTCTTCGAAGGTCCAGTGTAATCTTTCTGAGTTTTGACTCATTTCAAGAGCTGATACTGCTACTCCACCAGCGTTTGCTGCTTTAGCAGGACCGAATACTACTCCGTTGTCCTGTAGGTATTTTGTTGCTTCAAGTGTTGTAGGCATGTTTGCTCCTTCTACTAATGCGAAGTAGTTGTTTGAAAGTATATTTTTAGCATCTTCTATGTCTACTTCGTTTTGTGTAGCACATGGTAGAGCTACATCTGCTTCTATTGTCCATACTCCTTTACCTTCATGGTATTCAGCTGATGGTCTTTCTGCAGCGTAGTCGCTCATTCTTAATCTTCTTACTTCTTTTATGTCTTTGAGTAATGCTACATCGATTCCATCTGGGTCATATACCCATCCGGTTGAGTCGGATGCTGTTACAGGTTTTGCACCTAATTGTTGTGCTTTTTCAATTGCGTATGTTGCCACGTTTCCTGAACCGGATACTGTAACGGTTTTTCCTTCTAAGCTTTCTCCGTTAGCTTTTAACACTTCATTTGTGAAGTATAATAATCCGTATCCTGTTGCTTCTGTTCTTGCTAATGAACCACCGAAGGTTAATCCTTTACCTGTTAATACTCCTTCGTATTGTTTGGTTAATCTTTTGTATTGTCCGTATAGGTAACCTATTTCGCGACCACCTACACCTATGTCTCCTGCAGGTACGTCTTGGTCTTGTCCGATGTGTCTGTATAATTCGTTCATGAAACTTTGACAGAATGCCATTACTTCACGGTCTGATTTACCTTTAGGGTCGAAGTTTGATCCTCCTTTTCCTCCGCCTATTGGAAGTCCAGTAAGTGAGTTTTTGAATATTTGTTCAAATCCTAAAAATTTGATAATACCTATGTTTACGGAAGGGTGGAATCTTAATCCTCCTTTGTATGGACCGATTGCACTGTTGAATTGTACACGGTATCCTGTGTTTACTTGTACTTGTCCTTGATCGTCTACCCATGGAACTCTGAATTTTATTTGTCTTTCAGGGTTTGCTAATCTTTCTAGAAGTGCATCTTTTCTGTATTGTGCTTCGTTTGCATCTACTACTACTTCTATTGATTTATATACTTCATTTAATGTTTGGTGAAATTCAGGTTCACCTGGGTTTTCTTGTGTAATTTTATCAATTACTTCATCGACATATGACATAATTATTATTCTCCATTGTTTTAGTTTTACTTTCATATGATTAATTTATGAAAATTATAAACAGAAATATACTTCCGATAATAAAGGAAATCATTTTCCGTTCTAACGTATAATAATATGATTGAACTTATATTTAAATTTATTTGTAATTAAATTTCTATGGTGATTTTTAGATAATAAAATAAGCGGCCATGATGATTAACAGCATGCTATTAAATAATAGATATACCTGAAAAAAAATGGTAATGACATAATTTTCAATAAAAAAAATGGGGGGATGGAAAAAATATGGAGTTAACCAAACATCTTGTCCTCAATGGTCTTAACCTCTTTTTTAGACTCACATATTGCATAATCAATATGCTCTTCAGTAATTTCATCACAAGACTGGCTGATGGCCCTATGAAGAGCGGTTTTAAGTATTTTCTCCTTCAAATCCCTACCTGAAAAGCCATCTGTCTTATCAACCAGATTGTCCACATCAAATGATGCTTCAAGAGGAAGAGTTTCAATGTTTGTCTGAAGAATCAGTAACCTGTCCTTTTTACCCGGTAAAGTAAATTCAATCTCCTCTTCAAAACGACTTCTAATGGCATAATCAAGAAGTTGTGGATTATTTGTGGCACAGATTGTAATAATGGAATCATTATCCTCGATACCATCCATCTCAGTAAGAAGTGCATTTACAATCTCTGTAACATCACCCCTAAGACTCTGATACTTACGTTCCAAACCAATGGCATCTATCTCATCGATAAATATCACAGTAGGTTTGTTGTTTCTTGCTTCTTCATACAACTCATGAATCTGCTTTGAACCATCACCAACATGATCTCCGATTAAACTGGTGGCCTTAATCATTTTGATGGGAACATCCAATTCATTGGCCAATGCCTGTGCAAGCATAGTCTTACCGGTACCAGGCATTCCATAAAATAAAATATTCTTAGGAGCCCAATTTTTGAACTTTTCCGGATTTTCAAGATATTTTGTAATAATCTTACTCTTATCCTTAGCCTTTTGTTGGCCTATAACATCATCCACCACGTACTTCTGATTCTGTATGCTTTCAATTGATTTCTTTTCAGTAGGCAATAATAAAAAGGAAGTGTTGTTTGTAATGTATGAGTTATCCGGCCTTACATCCACAATCTGATATGCAAAGTCCGGAAGCAGTTTCTGGTCAAATATGTACTGGTACTTATGTACCTTATACCCATTCCATTGGTCAGTTGCATAAATATCAAATAATTCCTTATTTGTAACCTCTATCTCCGGTGATTCAAGGTAATTGCTTTCCAATGGATAACCAACCGCCTTTAAAATAATTAGTTTCGCTTCCTTTTTCTCATTTCTTACCTCATATCTGGCCTGATTATTTATTCTATACGGATTCTCTTGTCTCACAATTTAACTCCTAAAAATTAATAGTAATATCTGCTTCTTCGTTATCTAAATTAAACTCTATGTTTTCAACACCATTATAAAGTACTTCAAATACTTCCCATAATGTGTCATTATCTGCCTTGATAATGATGGAATTTTCCTCTCTTGTAATTGATGAAATACCGGGAAAATCTCCAAACAAGTCATCCTTAATCTTGGAATATAATTCATCTGTTAATGTCATGTCATTCACATTAATTTTGATTGAATATCACTGCTGGCAATGGCACCCTGGGCTGTGGCAACGGTTATCTGTTTAATGCCACCAGTAACATCCCCTGCAGCATATGCTCCCTCAACGGATGTGGCCATGTTCTCGTCAACAATAATATATCCATATTCATTACATTCAACACCGCTTGATTGTGCAAGTTGACTGTTAGGGTCATGACCAATAGATAGGAATATACCATTTATGTCAACAGTAATCTCTTCATTAGTCTTGTTGTTGATGAGTGTTGCACTTTCAACAAATACGTCTCCATTAACACTTTTAACTTCACTGTTCCAGTAAATCTTGATATTATTGTCCTCTAAATCCTTTTGAAGTTTGGCATCACAGCGTAGTTTGTCACGTCTGTGTACAAGTGAACATTTAACGCCAATTCTGTTTAAATAAAGTGCCTCTACCGCTGCACTGTTTCCGCCGCCAACAACAAGTACCTCTTTATCCACAAAGAAATTACCATCACAGACGGCACAATAGGATACTCCACGACCAGCATATTCTTCAATTCCAGGTGCGTCTAATGATCTTACATTGGTACCGGTGGCAAATATGACCTTTTTGGCTTCAATATCCTCGTCACTTGTTTTAATGATAAAATTGTCTTTTGTTTTACTTACCTCAGATACGGGGGTAAATTCCTTTATTTCGGCATATTTTTTTGTCTGACTAGCCATCATTTCTATTAATTTCATACCCTCTATGGCCTCAAATGCAGGATAATTCTCAATAAGCGGTGCATTGTTAACGGTTCCACCAACCTGTTTTGAGTCAATTATCAGTGCATTTAGTCCTGCCCTTCCGGCATATATGCCTGCTGTAAGTCCTGCAGGACCGGCACCTATAATCACAACATCATACATGTACAATCACCTAGTTTGTTAAATTCATTATCTCTTTCTTGATTATGCTGCTCACGGTTTTACCGTCAGCCTTACCCTTAAATTTGGCCATGGCCTTACCCATCAACGGACCCATGGCACCCATTTTACGTTCAAGAATCATGGATTCATTTTCTTTAATTATCTCTTTAATGCCCTCTTCTATCACGTCATCGGATAGTTTTTCAAGGTTATTCTTTTTAACGCTTTCTTCGGCACTGATGCCATTACATGCATCTTTAAGAACTACTTCTGTTTCAGCTGCCGCTATGACATTATTATCAACCAGAGAGAATATTTCGACCAGGACATCCCTATTTAACTTACTGATATCCAAACCGTCACGTCTTAAATCTTTAAGGGTATATGCAATATCCGATGCTATTTTAACAGATTCCATATTAGGTAACTCTTTTTGAACCTCTTCAAATAAATCTGCATTGTTTTCCTGCACCAGTTGTTCTGCCAGATCCTCACTTAATCCATAACTTTCTTTTATACGTTCCTTTTTAACAACAGGTAACTCAGGTAGGTTGGATGCTATTTTTTCTACGCGTTGCTTGTCAATGATTTCTGTAGGGATGTCTGTTTCAACATACATTCTGCTGGCAGTCGGCAGTGGTCTGAGATATTCAGTATTTCCATTATCCATTGCACGCCGGGTTTCTTCCGGTACTCCGACAAGTGACTGTTTTGCTCTTTTAATAACTTCCTTCAATGCATTGTTTGCCTTGATTCTGTTACCTGATACAAGTATAAATGCATCATTTTCTCCAAGATTCAATTTGCTTTTAATCGTATCCACTTCTTCCTGGGTTATGCCGTATGCTGGTAATTCATCCGTATGGAATAATCCTTTCACACCCATTTTCTTTCCATGTTCTGAAAATTCAGTACCTAATCTGCGTCCAGGTTGAACTTCCCTTCCGATAAGTCCGTTAAATCCACGTAATATTATGGCTAACACTGCACTGTCATCTTCGGATAATGTGGATTGAACAACCTTGGACTGTGAGTTTTCCAGAAGTTCTGTTACGTCATGAATTTCTTCTTCAACTTCTGCATCTCTTTTGTCCAGGATTTCTGCAATTTCAATTAAGTTCAGTTGTCTTTCAACCTCATTTTCCACGATTGTAGGCATTAGGTCAAGGTCCTGAACACCTTTAACTTCTATTCTGGCACCATCTTTAATTGATATGTTTAAATCTTGTCTTATTGTACCAAGTCCACGTTTTACACGGGTACTTCTAAGTATTTGTCCAAGCTGGTATGCAACGGCCTTAACCTGTAACGGATGATGCATATCAGGGGATGTGGTAATTTCGGCAAGTGGTATGCCCAGCCGGTCTAGTCTGAATATGATTTTACCATCTTCTTCTCCTATACGACGGGCTGCATCTTCTTCAAGTCCCAATGTTTCAATGGTAACATTGCCATATTTTGTTTCAACATAACCGTCGGTAGCTAGTATACCTGTTCTTTGGAATCCACTTGTATTACTTCCATCAATAACTTGCTTACGCATTGTATGGAATTCATCCACTACTTTCATGTTCATAAGGCAGGCGAGGATGATTGAAATATCAACAGCTTCCTGGTTAAGTGGTGCAGGAGGTTCTTCATCCGCTTCAACTAGGCAGGTATGGTGATTGTATGTTTCATAGATAAACTGTAGGTTACGTTGTGATTCCTCGTAAGCAGCACGGTCAATTTCTCCAAGTTCACTCTGTGTTGGCCTTAATCTACGTTCCAGTCTACCTTCCGGTTGTTTATCTGTCAAGGAGTTTGGACATCTACAAAATAGTTTTGTCTGACTATCTAATTGTTGATGTATTTCAAGTCCCATCATTAATCCTAATTCTTCATAATCAAATTTATCTTCAGACATCTAAATACACCTCAATTAATTTTTTATAAAATACCTCTGGCTTAGTGTGGTGTTTATTTCACCTTTAAGATTGCTTTGCATAATGTAACGTATTTCATCACTTTCATCGCTTTGACCTACTGCCCATAATAGTTTTGTATATGCTGTTTCCGGGAGCATATCGGCCACAGGTATGACATTTTCATGAAGTAGTCTACGTCCGCTACTGTAAACGTTCATGTTTGTTCTTCCAAATAAGCATTGTGATGTCATGACAACTGGTATGTTTTCATCTGTTGCCCTTGCTATTGCCGTTATAACCTCATCGCTGCAGTGGCCCAGCCCTGTTCCTTCAATTACAAGTCCTTCATATCCCTTATCTACGTAAATGTCAATAAGTTCAGGACTGATTCCCGGATACATCTTAACCAACGCAACCTTTTCTGCCAGGTTATCGTTAATGGCAAGTTCGGTTGAATCTCTTTTGAAGTATTCTACTTCTTCATCCACCATCTTAACTTTGTTGTTGCTTATTCTTGCAAGCGGATTCATGTTGATGCTTGTAAAAGTGTCCCTACGTGAGGTATGCATTTTACGTGCACGGTTTCCTCTATGTAGGTCACATGATGGATCATCTTCTGTTGAATGCATACAGATACATACCTCGGCAATGTCTGACTTTGTCGCTGTTACAGATGCCATCAGGTTTGTAAATGCATCACTTGATGGTCGGTCTGAACTACGTTGTGCACCGGTTAATACGATTGGTACCGGCGTGTCCAACATGAAACTGAGTGCTGAAGCCGTGTAATGCATGGTATCTGTTCCATGTGCTATAATCACTCCGTCTGCGCCATTGTTTATCTCATCATAGATGCTGTTTGCCGTTTTAATCCAGTATTCCGGATTCATGTTTTCACTTAATATATTGAAAATGGCCTTTGCGTTGATATTGGCGTAATCCACTAATTCGGGTGTTGCCCTTAACAGGTCATCTGCCGTAAATGCAGGATGTACCGCTCCTGTTTTGTAATCGATTACACTTGCAACGGTTCCCCCTGTTGAAAGGATGGATAGGTTATCCTTATCACTACTTATCTGTTTGTCTACAGGATCCAATTCTATCTTCGGTTTTTCTCCGTCGGCAATTTTTTCTATTTTTGCATCCTGGATATCAACACCAATGTTGTATCCACTGTTTAATTTGATGATTAACGTGTTTTCATTTGAATAATCTGGTTTTTCAAGTAACATTCCCTTATGGGTGATGTTGTCTTTTTCTATTTTAATTATATCTCCAACGTTTATGTCGGATAATTCTAGAAAATCACGTACATATCCTTCATATACCATGTATTTACCTCGTTTCATTGATTTTTTTTTAGTAATTTATATTATAATGAGTTTTAGATAATTTTTTTCTAAAAACTTATGATTTTTTCATTTAATAATATATAGATATATGATTTTACTAGCTAATATTTTTAGCTATTTTTGATAATTTTCTTAGGTACATTGTTCTTTCATGATTCATTGCCCCTAGTTTTACTGATTGTAATTATACCTTTAAACTTATATATTAAAACTTCTAACTTATAACTTTTAACATATAAATCATTACTTATAAGTTATAACTTTTACTTTTCATAATCTAATTCTCTAATAAAATCTTCAAAAAAAAACGATTATCTTCCTTAAGATATTAAATAATCACAACAGAAATAGTTTATATCATGAGACGTAATAAGAAAATCTGTCACGTTTAAATTAATCAATTGTTTGTCAAACTAAAAAAAAGAGAAGGGGAATGTTAAATTCTATTCATTGTTTTTACTAGGAATAACCATTACCGGCACTTTGCTGTGTCTGACAACTTTTTCAGTTACACTACCCAGCAGGAATCTGTCGAGCATGTGTTTACCACTACTTGCAATGACAACCAGGTCAACATCTTCCTCTTCAGAAACTTTTAATATTACTTCTGCAGCGTTACCTTCAGTAACAGTCTTTGTAGTTAATTTAACTGACTCGTCATATTGTACTATAGGACATGTTTTGATTGTTTTTTTAACTTTTTCAAGAATTTTAACACTTTCTTCTTCCATAATCAATTCGGTTTGGGTAATTAAATCTTCTTCAGGAAGACCGGTTAAGTAAACACTATCAACCACATTTAATATGATAAGTTCTGCTTTTTCATGTTTTGCAATTTGCATTGCATGTTTAATTGCTCTTTTGGAATTTTTTGAACCGTCTGTAGGTAATAAAATTTTATCATACATTTTTTATACATCTCGATATATCGTTGTTTTATAATAATACTTATATTTCTGATTAATAATAAGATTTTTTATTCATGAAGTTTATCTTTGAATTCAAAAATGAACATAGCAAAAATTCATCCGATAAATCATAATCATGATTCGATAACACTTTCATTAAAAATAAAGTAAAGTAATATTCAAAGGTAATATTTGCAGTTAAAAAAAAGGATTATTGATAAAATGGGGGTTACAACGACTAAAAAAATGTTGGAAGGGATAATTTATGATAATGGATTATTTGCTGTTGAATAATTTCTTAGCACATCTTATTGTTTCATCATCATTTTCATTGGCTGCTTTCTTAAGATTTTTTATTATGTCAAACATCATCTTGTCAACGATACTGTGGGTCAACTGATTGAGTACCTTCACTTCTTTATCACTTAAATCAAGCATATTCAATGTCTTATCCAGCTCCTGTTTTCTTATCTTTTCTGCCTCTACATTAAGTGATGATAATATCGGAGAAATTTCCAATTGTTTGAGTGAATTTTTAAGAAGAATGGTTTCCTCCTCGATAATCGCTTCAGCCTTAACTGCTTCTTCTTCACGTTTTTTCTTGTTTTTATCGGTAACATATCTTAAATCATCGATGTTGTATAATTGAACCTTAAGTTCCCTTACATCATCATCTATATCCCTTGGATTTGCCAAGTCTAACATTACCATATTTTCAAGATGTTCTTTAGGTAGAACTTCGATTCTTTTCTTATTAATCAACGTGTGCGGTGCACCTGTAGCACTTATTAGAATGTCGATTTTATGGAGATTCTCATCCATTGAATTGAATCTGATTGCTATTCCATCCAGTTCCTTTGCAAGTTGCTGTGCCTTGTCATAGGTTCTGTTTGCAACTACTATTGCATTTGTCTGTTTTTCAAGAAGTGCCTTTGAGACTACCGTTCCCATTTCACCGGCACCTACGATAAGAACGTTCTTACCTTTCAGGCTTCCATATTTTTGTTCTATGAGTTCTACTGCTCCACTACCGACAGATACTCCCCCTTCATTGATATGCGTATTTTTTCTAATGGACTGACCTACATGTATTGCCTTTGTAAATACCTTTTCCAGTTTTGGTCCAATCGTAGCCTCTTTGATTGCATTTTTACGTGCAGTCTTTATCTGTCCGAGTATCTGATCTTCACCCATTATCATGGATTCAAGTCCTGAGGCTAATCTTAAAAGGTGGTTTATTGCAACGTCATCCTTTTCAACAATAAAGTTTGTTGTTGGTAGGGTCACATCATCATCTACAATAAGGTATATCTCGTATCTGTTACATGTCTTAAGGGTTACTTCCTCTTGTATGTTAAGCTCTTCGTGTAATTTGGAATTCAAGTCGTCTAATTTGGAATATGATTGTTCCATAGTTCCAATATCTGCGATTTTATAGTCTATTCGTATATTTAATAACATTAATTATCCCCTGTCATAATCAATAAAAATAATTCTTTTTTAATTTTTAAATAATGTTTATCAATGATTCTTGATTTTAATACTTATGCTATCTTTTTAATTATATATCCTCTTTTTAATACTTAAATAATTTGTAAAGTTAACTTAAAATTTTTCTATGATTTCTTTAACATATCTTTTTGCTTCATCAATATCATTGTTCTGGATAAGCTCTCTTACTCTTTCATCTTCATTAATCTTAAGCATGTATTCCTTTCTATCCTGCTGTGAATCCACGTTCGCTTTCAGCAATTCTCTCACATATTCCTGCAATTGAATATAATAAATATCCTCATCGGTTATGATACTTTGAATCTTTTTTCTGAGTGTTTTTGCCATTAAGGGACTTTTGGAACCGGTGTATACGGATATTGTCACGCCGCCGATATCGAATGTCGATGGAAATATCACATTGCTGATTGAAGGATCGCTAGAACAGTTGATAAGTTTATCGTTTGCTTGGAGTGCTATTTTCTCATTGAGTTCGATGTCATCTGTGGCAACAACAATCAAATCTGATTCGTCAATCAGATTGTCCAATTGATCATTGTCATAAAAATGTGCACCTTTCTCCAGAAATTCATCTTTAACGTCTTCATCAATTGATTTGGTAACTATGTTGACATTGGACTGGGCCTTTAAAAATCTTCGTGCCCTTCTTATTCCAACCGAACCTGTACCTATTATCAGTACATTCTTGTCTTTCATATCTAAATATAATGAGGTTAGTGCCATTAGATGACCTCTTTAAAAATAATTTAAAAAATAAGTATATGAATGAAACTATAATGTTTTCATCCTAAGATTTCTTATTGCAGTTTTCAAGTCATTATCTGATGATTCTAATTCGTTTTTTGCTTCATCAAATGATATGTTAAATGTATCCGCCAATGATTGTATATCCTCATCAGAATAATTTACAGTATTAACATTTGAATGTTTTAATATTTCTTCAGCTAACTGCTTTTTAAGAGTCATGTACTCATCATGGCTGATGCCGTTAGCCTGTAGTTCCATATCCCTTAGTGGGCATGGCTTTGAATCTTTACAACACCATACGAATGAACCAAAACATGTACTTGCCCCATATTTAAGTTTTGTTTTTTTGGCAAAGTCCTCTTTAATTTTTACAAATTCCTGTGGAGTCAACCCTATTTCATTAATTTTCATATGTACTGGACATGGCTTAACCGGTGGACAACAGAATGCTAATCCACGTGCATCTCCTCCTCTACATACATGAGC
The DNA here is from genome assembly GCF_003268005.1 of Methanosphaera sp. BMS. Lineage (NCBI taxonomy): Archaea > Methanobacteriati > Methanobacteriota > Methanobacteria > Methanobacteriales > Methanobacteriaceae > Methanosphaera > Methanosphaera sp. BMS. The sequence continues at coordinate 2,317,244 of NZ_CP014213.1, forward strand.
TGGTGCATCATCCCATCCCATTCATATCCCTCCTTATTAGTATCCAATATTTTTTATAGTTATTTATAATTTGTTAAATATCAATATTATACTTATTGAAATATATGGGTAATGTCTCCATCAAGTGCTGCACGTGCTACCGATACGCTACTTGCACCTGCGTCCAACATTTTCTGATATCGTTCATGACTTGTCACGCTATTGTTTGCTATGATATGCATATCTGTAATTGAAGCTATCCTGTTGATGATTTCATAATCCGCCTCATCTATGCCCGGGTTAAATGCATCTACATGTAAATATTTGACGGGATATGATTGAATGGATTCCACTATTTTTAATGTATCAACATCTTCTACGTTGGCCCTTATCTTTACACTAATGTCGAATGTGGTATTTTCACATAACGCGTCTATCATTTCAAGCAACAATTTCTCATTTTTGAGCAGTGCTTGACCTGCACCCGCATCCTGTGTTGCTTCTTGTCTACAATGGGCATTTATTTCCACGATATCCAATTGTGTATTTTTATATATTGCCTTGAATGAATCAGCACTAACTGCTCTCATGTTTGCCGCTATTTTTCCTTTCCATTTTGGATTATATTCTTTTATGATATCTATCTGTTCATTAATATCCTCTGATAAATGATGAGGACATGTGATAAATTCTTGCCTGTATTTTACAGAGTTTTCCAGTCCCGCTTTAAATGTCTCCAAGTCGATGTTATATCCACCTAGCGTTATGATATCTACATTTTGTTTTGTGAATTTCTTACAAAATTCACCGTCATTAATTCCTGCCATTGCTGATAATACATTCATTATACTTCACCCATATTATATCAATATTCATTAATATGTAACATAGTTAATAAGTACTTTGATAACTTTTTGTAAAAAAATATTTGATTGGAGCTTAATTAGATTGGATGTTTAATCCTTCCTAAATTCATTATACTTTCAAATAACGATTTTTAAACAAAAAAATTAAAATTAGTAAGTATGTTTTTTCATACTATTTCTTGATTAATCAGATTTATTCGAGGTCATTAAGTAATAACACTGAATCACTTGTCTTATTTGCTCTTATATCCTCTAATCCAATATCTGCTAAATCTGCAGCTCGGCCAGGGGTCTTTGCCATTCCCACGCCTGCCTTAAGTTTAACGTTGGTCTTCTCATCAACCTTTTTGAGCACTTCTCTTAATTTGTCCATGCTGATATTGTTTGATGGGGCCATGTAATTGTCTCCACCAATGAAGAAGCATAATGCATTCTCGTTTCTAAGCTCAAGCATTAATTCATACAATACATTATAAACTTTAATGGATGTGTCATAGGCATTCTCCACATCGGTCAAAGTATTTGTTATGTCATTAATGTCTATATGAGCTATCTGTACAAGACTGTCATCCTCATCTGCAAGTGAATCGATATTCAATATCTCACATCTTTCGGATGATTGTGCTCCTCCACCCTGTTGAATCATTTTTGTAGCAATTTCCTGGGCCTCATATGCAGTTTCTGCACATCCAACACCCATACTGATTGTTATAGGGTATCTGTTTCGGATTGATTCCTGAATTCTTTTATGATCCTCATAATCCATTCCATTGCTCACGGCAATTAAATTATCAAATCTGTTGAAGAAAACTATTGCATCATGTGAACCAAATTCACGTTCCAAATCTCCGTATAATCTTGATTGTAACGTTTGTAAATCAGGTTCAAACCTTGGCCCTGGAGTTACAGTCCATGGTCCATAATTATCTATCTGAATTAGTGTTATCTGTATCATTTCATCACTTAAAAAAATATTTTTAATCCCATTATTTATACTTCTTCAATAATCGTTCTACTTAGAGTTATCTTATCGTTCATGTTTTTAAGTATTATATTCTCTATTGAAACTTTGGGTATAAATTCCTCTATACTATCTTTATATTTTTCATCATTAGTATTTATTATGTAATGATTAAGGAAATCTTCATATATTTTTGCAACTGCCCTGCAATTAATCTCCATACCCTTTGCCCGCATAAACTTTGCAGCCGGACCACTAATTGAATCCTCACCTACAAGTGGGGATACGCTAGTAACATGGGTTTTTTTCAATGCATTTCTAACTCCTGGCATAGATATGATTGGATTTATTGATGTAATAGGATTTGATGGGCCTATAATGACCTGATCGGCATTTTCTAAACTTGATATCACATTGCTTGATGCTTCTACAGTATTGTACTCAATATCCACTACCTCAGGCTTTGATTGGTGTTTTATCAGAAATTCATGAAAAGACATTGTGCCCTCATTCGTATGAATTTTAACAATGCTATCCTCGTTGCTCATCGGAAGAACCCTACTGCTTATGCCTAGTTTTTCACATTGTATTTTAACGGCATCCTCAAGTGAATGTTTCTTAAGCAGCATAGTCTTCTGTATCTTTAATGCACGGTCTTTATCACCAATTCTAAGTGTTTCATCAAAACCCAATTCTACAAGTGTTTCATGTGTATGGAATGTATCGTCACGTCTGCCATACCATACATCCTCATTTATCAGGTCTGTCAGGGTATACATCACACTGTCAATATCGGCCGATACATAAACTCCGCTGAAATAATCATTTTCCAACGTATTTACAATAACAGTCAATTCTTCTGGATTTACCACTTCCTTTAATCCTTGAAGTAGCTTCGGAGTACCAGTTCCACCGGATAATACACAAATCATATCAATTACCTGAACGCGTCCATACTTTTTTCTCTAATTATCTCATCAATTGATGAATCATTAATTGAACACTTTGAAAAACGGGAATCATATCCTCTAATTAACACAAGACAAATTCCATTATCGCTTTGACCCATAAGAAGGCTTGCGGCAGAGGCCAATTCATCACCTGTAGCTTCAATAGTACTTTGCAGCTCCTGATTGTACAAGTCATAACATCCTCTAAAGTCACTGCATGGATGTATGCCGCTAACGCCTATGGCAACACCGATTGCACCGACACGCCATGCACGGCCTTGGGTATCCGAGATAATCACTGCAATATCACAGCCATATTTCTCATCAAGATATTCTTTAATTTTCTGTGCTGATTTGTCTGGATTAACAGGTAGCGGAGTAACATAACCCTCTTTGCAATTACTGTTGTCAATGCCGCTATTTGCACATATGAATCCATGTTTTGTCTCTGTTATTATCAAGCCTTCCTGGCATCTGAGGACGTCATTGGAGTTATCCAATATTATCTGACATAATTCGGCATCTTTTTTGCTAACTTCAGACATTTCAATGGCTTCTTCTGTTACTTCAACATCATCCACCTTTATGATATTTCCCTCAGCTTTGCTGACAACAGTTTCAGCAAGTACCAATATGTCATCGTCCTGTAGCTTGATGCCATTTTTCTCCAATGAATCATAAATTATCTCCGACAGATTATCATTTTCTTCAATAAGGGGAATGTCTTCTATTCCAATTAACTCTATACTCATATTATCACAGTCAACACTTTTTTTTTCAATTAACTCTAATCTCAAAGAATTTATTAGCAATTTCATTCAACTGATAAAATAATCAATTCATAATTTTTTTTTAAAAAAAATATTATAGGGTGGGGGTTATTTATTCAACGGGATTCTTATAACCGATTTCCCAGTCATCATCCTTAATAAATGCAGCACAGCTTGTTACAGGATTTGTAAATTCACTAAATGATCCTTCTCCAAATATGTATTCACATGCTTCCTGTGCATTGCTTGCTTCATATTCAACGCTTCTTGGTGAGTTGTGTTCATAAGTGGAAACATAGTATGCTTCATTAGGGTTTACTTTAATAACTTCCAGGCTGCTGTCGGTTACAATACCAATAAATCCGTTACCGTCCTTGTTGATGACTGCACCAATACGTGGCGTGTTATAGTCATCCTTTTCATAATCCATAGTCAACAATGAATATGCAAGGCTGTCTCTCAGGTTCATTCCTTCTCTTATTTTACCGGCAATAATGTCGGTATGTGAACCATTTGTAATTACACATACATCATCAATTATGTCAACACAATTGTAGCTTATGTATGGATTTTTATAGATGTCTCCTTCTGAACCTTCTGTAGGTACAATTGCCACCTTGTTGTCATTCACTACTGATTTACGATTTGGAAATGATCTACTTGACACACGATATGATGCATAAGTTCCATTTTCATTACTTCCAATTGATATTATTCTTCCAAGATACATGTCTAATCAACTCCTAATTTAATGTCTGCTATGATGCGGACGGTGCTCGCACCGCTACATCATCTAATTCTGCAGGTGATGTTATTGTTATCGATCCAGTTTTTGAATCCATTACTATTTGGCCTTCATCCATTACTCTTGTATGTACTGCTATAGCACCATTTCTTATGTATTCTGACTTGTCAACACCATTTACCGTTACCTTATGCAGTCCATTTAACGGCATCAGATAATACTCCGATGTACCTGATTGACTGGTAGGCTTTGCAGATATCTGTTCCGGTGTATGATTCTGGTCCAGTGATGGTTGTTGGCTAATCATTACTAATAGAAATATCATTATTGTAAAAATCACATCTAATAATGGTACAAGATTAATGTTTGGTGTTTTCTGGTCGATTTTATTCTTAAATCTTTTCGTGTCTATGGTCATTAATCTCACCTTATTGTCTTAGTTTACTTTCAACAATTCTGTTAGATGCGTCTGTTCTTTCACGTATAATTGTTTTTATACCTTTTTCTAACATGTTCGGCTTAATGTCTATCAATAGATTTGCCTGTTCTTCATCTATTTCTCTTACCTTAATTATACCTGGTGCGTCCTGTAGTGCTTCAATGACTTCTTCTTTATCTGATTCAATCCAGATTTTCATTTCGGCATATCTCCAGTTGCTCATTTTCTTGGCTATTTCAATGTTGTCCAACTGCACTTCTATTAAACTTTTGATGTATGTATAAAACGGTAGTAATATGATTGCAACGGCCAATCCAAAGATTGTTGTAATGATTGAGACATAGATACCATTTGACATTAAAGTAATATCACTATTTACGCCTAATTGTTTAAAGGTATACCACATTCCTATTACAGTACCAATTAATCCGAGTAAAGGAGCAATTTCAATTATTGTTTGTAGGGATGAAAGTCCTTTCATCATTTTACCCATTTCAACGATAAATACCTGTTCCATGTTGTCTTCTACTTCTGATTTGCTTCTGTAACCTATCTTAAGTGCTTCTGAGATGATTCTTGAAATTGGTGTTTTGAAGTTTCCAATAGCTCTTAGTGCCTCTAATGAACCACCATGTGCCATTGACTCGTTAACTATTATCATTATTTCGGATAAGTCAATCTTTGAAGCTCTTCTTAAATAGATTATTTTTTCAATTGCTAGGAATAATCCATATAATCCTATAATCGTAAGGATATAAGTGATTATTCCCCCACTTTGAAACATGGATACTAAGTCATTAAATGTTGAAATGATTATTCCTAAAAAGTCCATTTTCTATAACTCCTTAAGTCAACTGTAATAAATTTTTAATTATCTGTCATTATTAATAATATTTATATTTAACTTTTATACTATATTAATTTACAGTTTTTTATCATATTATCTTTCTTTCATTTTCACTACAGTATTCCATGTCTGTCTAACAATTGGAGGGAAATTTTTATTTAGACTTTCAAGGTAAGCTATGGTATATTTATCGCTGGGATAACCTGATCCTATATCTCCATATTCTCTGCGGAGTATTGCCATCTGTTTGTCTCTTTCAACCTTGGCTATTATTGACGCTGCCGATACGATGTCATATATGTCATCTGCCTTATGTCGGGTAATCACTTCGATTTCAGGGTATTTTTCTTGTATGTTGTCATGGAATCTGTCTTCTTTTACGTCAATACAGTCTATGTAACATTTGTCTGGATTGCTGCGTGTTATTATATCGGTCATTGCATTTGTCTCTATCTGGTTTAGGTTTGTTCCATTGAGTCTTAGATTATCTATTTCCTGTGCGGTTATTATGTTGGTGTATGTTTGACTTATTTTTTTGATTTTTCTTGAAAGAACGCTTCTTTTTTTACTGCTAAGTCTTTTTGAGTCCTTAACTCCTATTCTTTCTAAGAATCTGATTTTATCTATGGGCATCAGTACTCCGCCTATTACAAGTGGACCCAATACGGAGCCACGTCCGGCTTCATCTATACCTAATGCGTATGTTTTTTCATCTGTTGACATAATTTTTAATTTCCTGGTGTTTATGTTATCTTTTTTATTTTTTTTAATAATTGAATTTTTGCAAAATGATATTTTTTGTATCATTATAATAACATTTATATGTATCAATAAACAATGTTTAATTATAAGTATTTTTATTATTTATTTTAACATTATTGAATTGCCATTAGTGAATATGATATAATCCATAAAATAATTAAATATATCTGTTAATTGATACATAAATATAAATTAAAGCAAATAAAAAAGGGAGTTCAAATATGGAAACAAACATATTAAAAATTATTACATTGGCGGATATAGCTTCATTGGCAAATGGATTATGTGGATTTTTCTCAATAATATCAATACTTCAAAACAATGTCATACTATCTGCACAACTATTGCTACTGGCAGTGATCTTTGATGCAATGGACGGAACATTAGCCCGACTATTTAATAGTGGCAATGTCGAACATGACGTCTTCGGAGAAACAATTGACTCTTTATCTGATATGGTTTCCTTTGGTGTGGCACCAGCCGTAATCATCTACATGATAACTGGTCAATTATATGTCTTAATAGCATCAGCTCTCATAGTCATCTGTGGAATATTAAGATTAAGCAGATACAATACCATAAGTGCATTTACAGATGCTCCTACAACAACATTCATAGGATTGCCAATACCTGTAACGTCTTTTATACTGGCGGCATTTATGCTATCCTCATATAATGTCATGCTGCTATTTGTCGTTATGATTGTATTGTCAATATTGATGGTAACGGATATAGAATACCCTAAAATCAAAGAAATACCTATAATAGTAATTGTATTGATATTGATGATACTGGCAGCAATTCCATCCTTAAATGCAATGCTATACAAAATTCCGGCATATCTCCTATTGATTCTTGGATTATTATATGTTGTTGGAATTATTGCAATTTCTATATATGATAACAGAAACATTAATGGTAAATTACAGGAGTTTGATGACTTTACTAACATTCTAAATAAACGATAAAATACTTTTTTTTATTGTAATATTTTTTTTTTAAATTATGAAAAGATTGCATCGATTATTAAAACATAACAAAAACATTTATCAACGATTGGAATTCTTAAAAAAAGATGACAAACCAAAACTTCATAGAAATGAAAATTATGACTATAAAAATGATGATTCAACTAAAGAATTTAATGTAGGTTTAATTGTCATTATACTGGTAGTCTTATTGTTGATTACATTCGGATATTACCTCTTGGTATTTCAGCCACAAATGCAGGAATTACAGGAACATAAAAACATCAAAATCAATCAGGTTAATCAACTATTCAACACCACCACGTCGGAGGATGCCAATAAACAAGCAATTCTTGCAAAAATAGACTCTGCATCCACAGTCAGTCAAGTGGATGACATAGACGTATATGCATGGGCAACGCCGATAATCAAGAATAATCTTAAAGAACAAATAAAAAGCCAAAAGGATAAGTTTGGAAGGGTACAGATAAACACTGAAAATACAAGCAACATAATAAGCCAAAGTGATGCAAACAAGTACTTAAATACATTGGATGCAGATGGCTTATCAAAAACCTCAATATCCATGCCCGATACAGTGATAATACCTTTGAGCTTAAACAGGCGTCAGGCAGCCAGTGGCCTGTTGAAAACTGGAGACAGTGTGGATATATACAATACCAACAAAGAAATAAGTACCAGTCATGACCATTTAAACGCTACTGGTGATACTCACGAAATTTCCGATGAATCTAATCAGACAGAAAACAAAACATCCCTTGAAAACATTCCCGTAAATTCGACCGTGGATAAAAAATTAGTGGGTGGGGCAACTGTTGTATCAATTCTTAGATCAAAGGATTCGGGAAGTGTAGACAGCAATATAGAATTAAGTCAATATCCACATACTCGAAATTATACACAATCCAGTAAGGTGGATATAGAAGAGGTAATCCGAGCTAAAAGCTCCGGAACTCTGGATGAATCAAAACTAAAAATCATACTTGAGGATTACGGCTGGAAAATATCCAATTATGAAAGACTGGCTAATATAGGTGATCTTGACTGTGAATATATTATCATGCTTGAAGTGCCACGTGATGCCACTCAGGATTTGATAAATAACATGGACACGTTACTTCTTGTAATACCAAGCTATGACGCACCGGATTGGGTGATACTGTGAAAAATGATGAAAATAAAATGGATAAATATTTTGAAAATTTAACTGATAGAGAACGAGCAATATTTGAAGGTGGTATAAGTATGGGTTCACTATATCATCAATTTGTCGGAACCCCTGTAAATCTTGATACCTGCACTTCATTGGAAGATGCCATAAGAGAAAGTATTATGCTGCAACCTGCAGTAATTGATGTGGTAGTTAAATTAGATAAAGGATTGATTAAACAAGCAACTTCTTTGTCAACATATACTTCTCTTGCAGGTAACATGCTGAATATTGAGATTACTACCAAAATTCATGAAGAATTGGTTACTACATGTATATCATATAATGAAGAATTGGATTATCCATTGATGTATATAAAGGACTGATTAACTTTCATCATCATTCCCTTTTTTATCTTCTGTTCCCGCTGATAATTCCTTAATCTCTTCGGGAAGTCTATTTAACAAACGGTCAATAAAACTCATGCTTTGAACCTGGCCTATGGCAAAACTGTATTTTTCCAATCTTTTCAACGTATCATTCAATTCATCCTGTGTCTTGTTCAGTCTTTCCTGTGCATGTTCTCGTTTGTTTTTAATTTTAGTATTTTCCTGAACTTGTTTGTTAGTCTCATCCACTTGCTGTCTGTATTTTTCTTCCAATATGTTGTTATCATTGTTTAACTTATAAATTGTGTTCTTTTGTGTTTCCACTTCTTTTTCTAATTTATCAATATCCTTTTTAAGTCTTTGAATATCTTCATTTGATCGACTTAGATTGTCCTTCAGGTTTTTATTTTCATTTTCCTTACTTAAAATTGTTTTTTCCTGTTCGGTTATTATTTTCGAATCATTTTCAGACTTTTTATCGAGTTCTTCTATTTTTTCCTTTAGACTTGCATTTTCATTCTCTTTTTTTGAATATGATTCTTCCAGTGTGGAGTGTTTTTCATTAAGATTTTTGATTTCATCTTTTAAATTGTTGATTTTTGTTTTTGTAACTTCCACATCATAAACATCCTCGGTGATATAATTTTCAATAGCCTTTTCGATTTCTTCTGAAGTATGTTTATAAGTAGTTCCATATTCCTCTTCAATTTTTTCCTGGAATTTGTTCCATAAATCCTCATTGATCTTTACTGTTTTTCTTACATATTCGCTCATATTACCATACCTAGTTACTCTATTTATCTTCGGGTAATATATATTTAATGCTTCCCTCCTGCTTTTTAGCCGGTTGTCAGACATGACAAAAAAGATGAAATCATCTTTTCAAAGTATGTTTTCATATCTATGATTATAATATATGTTTTCGCAATTATGTCTTTTCTTTATCCTCTTTTGAAATGTTGTTTTTTAAAGTATGATTTCATACTTCATACTTTTTTACATATTGTGCATTAAAGTTGATTTCATAGTTTCAATGTATGATTTCCGATTTTCAAAAACAAATATTTGAATTTAAAATTATGAATTTTGAAATTAATTTTTCATGTAAAATCGAAGTATGTTTTTCAAAATCAAATATCTGAAAAGTTGAAAAACATCCTCATCAAAAGTATGTTTTTCAAAGTATGATTTTTGTTTTTGACTGATGATGAAATTTATTATAAAACAGTTACTCTCCCTTTATTTGTAGTTTAAACGATTATTTGTGATTTTTCAAGAATTATGTTTTTTCATATTTTGATAATATTTCGCCATATTTCATAATAGGTGTCACCATTTTTTTCATTAAATAATTTGGATATATTTCACTGTAAGTCATGGCAAATAATTGAAAAAAAATGTGGGGTTGACAGTAATATTTCACAATCGGATAAGTGGATTATGTGATGAAGATTCATATTAAATTCTTGCATATAAGCACAGGGCATATGCCAAAAATTATCCCTGATGAATACCAGGAATCTAGTTAACATATGTCAAATTATAATAAATTGTCATTACTTTTTAGCTATTTTATCATAGTTTTTTCTATTATTTGTTGAAATTATCTGTTATTTCTTTATACAAACAAACATTGTATAATAATATCCATGTTTTCACATATCCTTTCTATCCATTTGACCTTTTTAATTGTATATTCAAACATATTATTTTTTATATTAAAAAAAATAAATATACATATATATAATCTTGAATGTTCGGATAGTAATGTTATACAAAATTCATTATTTATTTGATAAGAAAATATCCCAGTATCATGTTAGGGTATATACAAGGATATTTTTTCACAGATTTATTATTATATACAAGTTATATTTTATAAATTCATAAAAGATAGGTAAACAGGGTTTTATATAAAGACAATCACCCTTTCATACTTTTCTTTTTAATCAAGATTTAAATAATCGATAATTAGGTAATAATATGATATACTTAAACGAAGACTTGTGTAAAGGATGCTATTTATGTATGGAAGTATGTCCACGTAAAGTATACACACCTTCTGAAAATTTAAATCATAAAGGAATACGTGTACCTGTATTTGACCTGGAAAAATGTGTTAAATGCCAGTTATGTACATTAATGTGTCCTGATCAAGCAATTTTAATAGAGGATGATGATTAATATGGCCGATAAAGAAGTATTTGTACAAGGAAATGAAGCCTGTGCATTAGGTGCAATAGCTGCAGGTTGTAGATTCTTTGCAGGTTACCCAATTACTCCATCAACCGAAATTGCAGAAATAATGAGTAAAAAGCTACCAACCGTTGGTGGCAGATTCATACAGATGGAAGATGAAATCTCCGCAGTAGGAGCCATAATAGGTGCCAGTTGGGGTGGACAGAAAGTTGTTACAGCTACCAGTGGTCCAGGATTTTCCTTAATGCAAGAAAACATAGGTTATGCAGCAATAACTGAAACACCAATAGTAATAATAAACATGCAAAGAGGTTCTCCATCAACAGGTCAACCTACACGTTCAGCTCAGGCAGATATGATGCAGACAAGATGGGGATCACACGGTGACTACGAGACAATATCACTTGCTCCATCATCAGTACAGGAGTGCTTTGACTACACAGTAGAAGCATTCAACCTCGCAGAAAAATATCGATGTCCAGTATTTGTAATGGCAGATGAAATCGTAGGGCACATGAGAGAAAAAATCACAATACCAGAAAAGATTGAAATCACGCCAAGACAAATGCCAGAAAAAACAGACAACTACCTACCATATGATGCACCGGCAGACGGCACAACACCAATGCCCGCATTTGCATCAGGATTCAACATACACGTAACAGGATTAACTCATGATGAAAGAGGTTATCCAAGTACGGATGATCCAGAAGTACATTCAAAGCTAGTCACAAGATTATGCAATAAAATACTAAAAAACAGAAGCGACATAGCTCAGATTGATACAAAATTCATCGATGATGCCGATACAATCGTGTTAAGTTACGGTATACCCTCCCGGTCTGCACTAACAGCAGTTAAAAAGGCAAGAGAGAACGGATTAAAAGTAGGCTACATTAAACTAGGAGTAGTATGGCCATTTGCAGAAGAATTACTCCTCGAGTATACAAAAAATGCAAAAAGAATAATAGTCCCAGAATTAAACCTAGGACAAGTATACCTAGAAGTAGACCGCGTACTTGGTAAACATGCTAAAGTGGAACTAGTATCTAAAATAGGTGGAGCACTCATAACACCAGATGAAATTTTAGATAAAATAATGGAGGAATAAAATTGATAGAAAATGAACATCCTCATAAATTTATTAAATATCTACGTCCTGAAAGACTACCTCATCTATTCTGTCCAGGTTGTGGAAACGGGATAATATTCAACACATTATTCAACGCAATAGAAATGTCCGATATAGACTTTGAAAATATCAGTATGGTATCAGGTATAGGCTGTTCCTCAAGAATCCCTGGATATGTAAAATGTGACTCACTACACACAACACACGGACGTGCCATAGCATTTGCCACAGGACTAAAAATGGCAAATTCAAACCAGGACGTAATAGTAGTAACCGGTGACGGAGACGCTACATCAATCGGTGGAAACCACCTTATACACGCAGCACGTAGAAACATTGACCTAACAGTAATATGCGTAAACAATGACATATACGGTATGACCGGAGGACAAATAAGTCCAACCAGCCCAAAGGGAAGTTATGCTACAACAGCACCATACGGATCAACCGACAAGCCATTCAACATAGCAGAAGTAGTTAAGGCCGCCGGAGCATCCTACGTGGCAAAATATACCGTAGCTCAGCCAATACAGGTATCCAATGCAATCAAAGATGGACTGGCCAACAAAGGCTTTTCATTCATAGAAGTAATAGCCCAATGCCCAACATACTACGGACGTAAAAATAAGCTTAAAACACCAATATCAATGATAGACTGGTTTAAAGAAAACACAATTACCTTAAAACAGGCAGAAGACATGACCGATGAAGAATTAGAAGGTAAAATAATTACAGGCGTATACGTTAATAAGCCAAGAGCAGAATTTATCGAATCAATAGATGCAATCGCAGCACAAAACTCTGAAATTACACCAGAGGACAACATCAACAAAGCATACATGGGTGATTAACAATGAGAACAGAAATAAGAATCGGTGGATTTGGTGGTCAAGGAATATTAATGTGTGGTATAATCATAGCAAAGGCAGCATCACTATACGACCATAAATTCGCAGTACAAACCCAATCATACGGTCCAGAAGCAAGAGGAGGAGCATCACGTACAGAAGTCGTATTGAGTGATGAAGAAATAGACTATCCAAAGGTTGATGCACCTGAAGTATTCGTAGCTATGAGTCACGAAGCATTCCTAAAGTATGTGGAAGATGTAAAGGACGGTGCAATACTAATAACAGATCCAGACTTGGTAGATGAAGATGAAATAATAGACATCATCAACAAAAAGAATTTCAAATACTACACCTCCGATGCAACCAAACAAGCACAAGATACGCTTGGACTAAAAATAGTTGCAAACATCGTAATGCTAGGTTCATTTGTAAAGGCAACCGGATTAATCTCTGAGGAATCAGCAAGAAAAGCAATCCTTGAAAGTGTACCACCGGGTACAGAAGAAAAAAATATAAACGCATTCGAGCTAGGAATGGAAGTAGTAAAAAAAGCAAACTAATAAAGAATACAATACAAAAATAATTATAACAAAAAAAATAGCACATGGTGAAATAATGAATATACATGAATATGTTGCAAAAAATATCTTCAGACTATGCAATATAAAAGTACCTGAAAGTTACCTTGCAAACACTCCCGAAGAAGCATATGAAAGAGCACAAATGATAGGAAAACCTGTAGCGGTAAAATCCCAGGTACTAACCGGTGGACGTGGAAAAGCCGGAGGAATATTATTTGCAGATACACCTGAAGAAGCTAAAGAAAAAACCAAAGAACTATTCAAAAAAACAATCAAAGGAGAAAAAGTAACCAAAGTACTGATAGAAGAAAAAGTAGAAGGTACCATAAGTGAATACTACCTGACCATCATTCTAGACCGTGACGCCAAAAAACCACTAATCATGGCAAGTACAGCCGGTGGAATGGACATCGAGCAGGTAGCAAAAGAAACTCCTGAAAAAATAGTCAAAAGATATGTGGAACCACTAGAAGAATTCATGCCATACCAGGCAAGAAACATAGCACTCGAAATGGGTGTAGACACAAGTGAAATATCCGCTATCGGAAACTTAATCTGGAAATTATACCAGGCATTCCAAGAATATGACGCTACAGTAGCAGAAATAAATCCACTAATCAAAACAGAAAAAGGATTCATCGCCGCAGATGCAAAAATGGCAATAGACGACGATGCATTCTTCAGACACACAAAACTCAAAGAAATGGATGAATTCAAAGATAATGAATTTGCATACGTAAAACTTGACGGAAACATAGCCGTAATAGGAAACGGGGCAGGATTAACACTAACCGGTATGGACTTAATAGAATACTACGGAGCAAAACCAGCCACCTTCCTTGATGTAGGTGGAGGAGCATCCGAAGAAAGTATTACACACGCAATTGAACTAGTGCTTAAAAATCCAAATGTTCAAGTCATCTTCCTAAACGTACTTGGTGGAATAACACGTGCAGATGACGTGGCAAGAGCAGTGGTAAACATCGCAAACGAATACGGTAACAAAGTGCCAATAGTAACCAGACTAACAGGAACAAACGAAAAAGAAGGTCAGCAAATACTCAAGGACAACGGCATTTCCTTCGAAACATCCATGGAAAAAGCAGCACAAAAAGCAGTATCACTGTTAAATTCATAGATTTTTCTATGGATTATCTTTTTTTAATTCTTTTTTATTACCAATTTTTTGCATCTATTTTTTCTATGAGCATTTTGCAGCTTCAGATTTCAAATAATTTTGCAGGATTTATCTTAAATTGTAGCATGTTTGCGGATTTTTTACCTTTATCTCCACCTTTACGTTGCATACTGATTTTTCCGATTTTCAGATTACCCTTTGGTGTTATGAAAACTTCTCCTTTCGAATAATAATTAATTACTTTATTAATAGGTTGCAAGATCCATCGTATGTTATCTGTCTTTTGAACAACAAGTATCCATTCTGTCGAATAGGGGCCTCTACCTCTGAGTAAATCACAGATAATCCATATCTTGTTGTCATTAAAGAAGTTCAATATATCTTTTTGTTGTTTTGCTGAAAATTCATTTAAGTAAATTCTTTTTTTATCATCATCAGTACATGGTTTTAGTTCGCCAGTATAATATTTTAATAGTTCTGTTATATCATCAGGTATGTTCCACATCTTTTGATAGTTGTCAATCCACCTTTTATCGACTTGATTAAATCCTCTATAGCTGCTTAGTGATTTGACCTGTATATTATGGGTGTCGGTATGTTCGGTATCTGTTCTTGATATCTTAACTTGTATATCTGTTTTATTGTTTCTTATTGTATTGCTTTTTACTGATATGATCTCACTTAGCTTGTAACCCATTATTTTTAACCATTGTTTGGAGTCTTCATCTTCTTTCCAGTTATTGAATTTATTCACGATATCCTTTTCACTTTGAAAACCGCTTTTTGCAATTTCAGAACCATTCTGTTTAACCATTGTAAATACTTCCATCTTTTATTAGCTCTCTAATTATATACTGTAATATGTCAATTATGATACTGTTACCAAATTGCTTATGTGCCTGTGCTATGGATGGATTGATTTCATAATCATCTGGAAATCCCATCAAACGGGCAGTTTCACGTGGATGTAACTTTCTTACATTATTGTCAATATAATATAATCCTGTTTTTGAACCATTTCCTCCACCGGTTGCTGATAATGTTATTGCATGACCTTTATCTGAATATATTCTATCTCCCTGGCCGCCCTTATTTACGGTACCTACACGGATAGGTTTATTACTGCGAGAATTATTTATTTTACTGGTATCCAGTTTGTATTTCTTATTCAACACGAATTCATTCATGTTCCCTTTTAGCAGGATGTCTTCAAGGGCCACATCTTCATTTGTCGGATCTGGAAACTTAAAGTTGTGATTATCGATATCCTCTCTGATACATATGATGTATATGCGTTTTCTGCTTTGAGCGATACCATATTCACTGGCATTTATGACTTTGTAATATATATTATATCCTAATCTTTCCAGGTTCTCCTTAATTGTTATGAATGTTTTGCCGTGGTCATGTCTTTCTAGGTTACTTACATTCTCTAAAAATATAATCTTTGGTTTGTGATGTTTTGCTATTCTTATAATTTCAAAAAATAAGGTTCCTCTGATGTCTTCAAAACCTAATTGTTTTCCGGAGATGCTGAATGCCTGACATGGAAAACCTGCACATAATATGTCATGTTTTGGGATATTTTCCTCATTGATGTTGCGGATATCTCCATGGGAGTGTGTGTTGAAATTCGTATCATATGTTTCACATGCATATTTATCTTTGTCTATACTGTATACACATTTTGCCCCAAATGATTCAAATGCTATTCTGAACGCTCCTATTCCTGAGAATAAGTCTATGAATTGCATATCTTTCAGCAGTTCTTTTTCATTTTCACTTAAGTTTATCATTTTTTACTTCAAACCCTTTGGTGCTTATTTTAATTATATTTTATGAATTATTATTTATATATTATTTGATTAAGTAAATTATTTCTTCTGACATAGTATTTTTGAGTATGTCTCTATTTTTCCATGTTCCATACTTTAATCTACTTTACTTTCTCATTGTTCTACCCTTTTTATTATAACTCATAACTAATACCCTATATCTTATATGTTATATGTAATAACTTATATCTATTAACTTATATCTAATAACTTATATGTACTAACTTATAACTAATAACTATGTTCTTATAACTAATAAGTAAAAACTTATAATAAAATCAAGGCTGTTCTAAGATATATGGTTGATATCAAAACGATAAAAAAATGTTATAAAAAAATGGTTAAAAGAGGATATGGGGAAGAGAGTGTTATTTTTGAGGTAGGTATTTGTCAAGTAATGATTGAATTGTTCTCCAAATCATATCAAATATATTTTGTGCATCTTCACTGTTTATATAATCGGATACCTGATTTTGGTATTGATTTGCCTTATCCTGAACGGATTGCGTTTGCTGAATACTGTCTGCTATGTTGTTTATGTCATCACCGGATATCTGGATGTTGTTGTTGCTTGCAATGTTGTTTACAATATTGATTATGGTCTGCTTATCGGTGGTATTTTCCTTTTCAACTTCATCTTTAGCCTCATCAACTAAGTTTGCAACATCATCAGCACTAAGGTTTGTGTTATTTACAACTTCACTTTGTGTATAAATCTCATTGTTTGCAGCATTCTTAACTTCCTCAGGGATAAGTTGACCGGTTGCAGTTTCATACGCTTTCATAATACCTGCAAGTGCTGATTCACCGGTTGCCGTAATAGGACTGGTTACAATCACATGGCCCTTTTTAATTCCGGCGGAGTCAAGTGCGGATTTATACATACTAGGTGTTACAGTGGTAATTTTTGGATCTACATCAATTTTAATATTGTTGTTGCCACTTAAATCAACCATTGCACATGAAAATATCTGATTGGAATTATAAGTCCTTTGACTTATACCGGATGATATTCTGTTAACGTCATTTGATGTAATAATCTTTTCATCTGCATCCTTCAAACTTACATGTCCATTTCCTTCAAAGTATTCATCTACCATCTGTTTATATTCAGGATTATTATATGTTGTTTCACCATATGTTACTGCTATAGAATTGTTTCCATTACCGCTTGAAGAACCCAGCGGTACAAATAATCCCACAGCAATAATTATCAGTATTATTATACCAATAAGTTTTCCACTCATTTTATCACCTCTACTATAATAATTTACATTCTAATTATTATACTTTGTGGGTAATTTATCTCCGAGCAACAATACCCTACTTTTTTCAACTTCATTTATAACATCCAAACCAGCCTTACTGGCCACGTCATATGCAAAATCATGCAATTCTTTGGTTGTAGGCATATTTTCCCATTTTAACCTGTTTCTTGAGTCTCCGACAAACATGTATGCCTTTATTTCAACATAATCAATGTCCGTTTTATCAATAATTTTTGCATATTCATCTGTATTAAGCATATTCAACTCATTGACAGACGTGATTCTAAGAACCTTCCTTGTATCAAGGGTACTTAATAATTCAAGGCTTTCATTTAATTTTTCCCATCCATTTTCTACCTGTGGAAGACATACCTTCCTATAAACATCCTTGTTCGGAGCATCCAATGAAATGTATAGTTGGGTCGGCTCCTCATCTTCAAGCTTCTTAAGCAAATCAGGTCGTTCACCATTCGATACTAGAAATGTAGTAAAGTCCTTCTTTTCAAACTCCCTTAAAAGCTGATTGATTTCAGGATATAATAACGGTTCACCGGCTAAGCTAATGGCCGCATTATTGGGAGTTAGGCATTCGTCAAGCTTTTTGGGATTTGCATTTTCGTTGCCGAAAAATCCGCATAGCAATTGTTTCTGATTGGCTATGCAATCCTCAATAATAGTCTTTGGGTCATCATAGTCATCACTATCCCATGATGTCTTGGTAATCTCAGTATCCCTCCAACAGAATAAACATTTATGTTGACAGTAAGGTATTGCAGGTGACATTTGAAGACATCTATGGCTTTTAATTCCATAGAACTCTTCCTTATAACAGACACCATCATCAACAATACTCTTTCTGGTCCAGTGACATATCTTGTTACCGCTATGCAGATGTTGTCCGCTAAATCGATATCCTTTCTTTTCCATATCTTTCTTTTTTGTTTCTGAAATTAACATATGAATATTTTATTTGTTTTTTATTGGTTAAAAATATATTTGAAATATTCCTTTTTACCATCCACCTGTAATTTTCAAGAAAGGAATTTCATGGTAAATTACTATAATTTAAATGTATATAATATATAATATTAGTAAGATGATTTTTTTATCTTCAAATATAATAAAAATTATTAACTTATAATTAGTAGGTATTTTTTATGGCAAAAAACAAAACACCAATAATAATATTAAATTATAAAACATATCTGGAATCAACTGGAAATAATGCAATACAATTATCAAAATACGTTGAAGAAGCAAGCAACGAAAGTGGTGTCAATATGGCAGTAGCACCACAAGCAGTGGATTTATACAATGTCATAGAAGCTGTTGATATACCAGTATTTAGCCAGCACATGGATGCTATAACACCTGGTGGACATACCGGTTCAACACTTCCTGAGGCAATCAAGCAATCCGGTGCAGTGGGATCATTAATAAACCACTCAGAACAAAGATTAACATTAGCTGATATCGAAGAGGTTGTATCTAAAACTAAAGACTTGGAATTAAGCAGTGTCTTATGTACAAATAACGTGAAGACAAGTATGGCCGCATCATTATATAATCCGGATTACATTGCAATCGAACCACCCGAATTAATCGGTACTGGAATACCTGTATCCAAGGCAAATCCGGAAGTCGTTGAAAATACTGTCACTCAAATACATGATATAAACAGGGACATCTCAGTATTATGTGGTGCAGGAATAACCACTGGTGAGGATATGAAAGCTGCATTGGATTTAGGTGCTGAAGGAGTACTCCTTGCTTCAGGAATTATCAAAGCAGATAATCAAAAAGATGCCTTACTTGATTTGGTAAGTTTAATATAATAAGGGGTTTTTTATCATGGAACATGAATTCAATACTATGGATGATTTTGACTTAGAAGGAAAAACAGTACTATTGAGAGTAGATGTCAATTCACCTGTAGATCCGCTAACGGGGGATTTACTTGATGATACAAGAATGCAATTACACTCTATCACAATCAAGGAATTGCATCAGCGTGGTGCAAAAGTGGTTGTTCTTGCTCATCAAAGTAGGCCTGGTAAGTCAGATTTCACCACACTTAAAGAGCATGCAATATCATTATCCAATATCGTAGGATGCGAAGTACAATATGTTGATTCAATATTCACAAAACAGGCACAGGATATCATTTCCAATATGGTAAACGGTGAAGTTGTACTTCTTGAAAACTTAAGATTCTTCTCTGAAGAAATGCCTAAATTAACCGTGGAAGAACAAAAAAACAGTATCTTGGTACAATCACTTGCACCTCTTGCTGATTATTATGTAAATGATGCATTTGCAACAGCTCACAGATCACAAACATCTCTTATTGGATTTGCAGAAGTTCTTCCATCAATGGCCGGACGTGTAATGCAACAGGAATTGTCCTCATTATATGGAATACTTGACAACGCTCAACAACCACGTGTATATGTATTGGGTGGAATCAAAGCCGATGATTCCATTGAAGTGATGGCAAATGCCCTTAAAACTGATAGGGCGGATTGTATCTTAACAACCGGACTGGTGGCAAACATATTTCTCGTTGCGAGTGGAGTTGACTTAAAAGAATACAATTATAATTTTATAGTGGAACGTGGATATGAAAGTTATATCGATGTTGCTAAAGAATTGTTGAAAGATTATTCCGATAAGATAATTTTACCTGTTGACTTGGGAATTCTTGAAAATGAATCTCGTGTTGATTATGCCGTTGATGAAGTACCTAATTTGCCTATTTATGATATAGGATTAAAAACTATTGAATTATATAAGGAGAAAATCTATTCTGCTAAAACATTATTTGCAAATGGACCTGCTGGTGTATTTGAGATGAAAGAATTTAGTAAAGGTACTCAGGACTTGGTGAATGCATTATCATTATCCGAAGGATTTTCTATTATTGGTGGAGGACATTTAGCAGCTGCTGCTAGTAATATGAACTTGGATGGAGAAATAACTCATATTAGTAGTGGTGGAGGGGCCAGTATTAATTTAATTTCTGGTAAAGAATTGCCGGCAGTTAAAGCATTGGTTGATTCAGCTAAACGATATAAATAAAATTAAATTTAATTATTTGATATGAAAGGATACTTCTTATCCTTTTTTCTATCCATTTTGGCTTTGCTTAGGTGATGATATAACCATAACCTTTATATATAAAGAAGGACTTAAATAATAAATGACTTCTACTTGTTATATGCTAACAAGTATTATGAGATATATGCCTTAGTAGCTCAGTCTGGTGGAGCACTTGACTTGTAATCAAGCGGTCGGGGGTTCAATTCCCTCCTGAGGCTCTATATCATATAATTTTAATGGGGGTCCGTAGGGTAGCTTGGTCGATCCTTTGGGCTTTGGGAGCCTGAGACTCCGGTTCAAATCCGGGCGGACCCATTTACCCGTCTTAGCTCAATTTGGCAGAGCATCGGACTGTAGATCCGAATGTTGCTGGTTCAAGTCCGGCAGACGGGATATACCTTAATATTTTGTATGTTATTAAATTAACATACAATGTATTAATTTATAGAAAATGATAACATTTATATACTATAAGCAATATAGTATAGTATAGTTGCTTTTATAACTAAAATAATTATTTAGCATATGCCGTGGTAGTGTAGAGGCTATCATGCAGGCCTGTCGAGCCTGCGACTCGGGTTCAAGTCCCGGCCACGGCGTTACACATTTTTATTGGGGCTCGTAGCTCAGTCTGGGAGAGCGCCTGGCTTTTAACCAGGCGGTCGCGGGTTCAACTCCCGTCGGGCCCGTTATATTATACTTAATTTTATTGAATCTATTTTAAGTTATTATTTAATGTTATATTTAGTTATTAAACATTTTTTTATTGGGGCTCGTAGCTCAGTCTGGGAGAGCACCTGGCTTTTAACCAGGCGGTCGCGGGTTCAACTCCCGTCGGGCCCGTTTTATAATGATAATTTTTTTTCTTAGTAATCATTTTATACTATTAAAAATATAACTATACTTTAATCTTATTAATGTTGATATATTAAGACTTATTAAATTGGAGGATATTACTTTGAACGTGGATATATTACAACATAACTTAGTTCCGGAACATTTAATCTTATCAGAAGAAGAAGCACAAGAGGTTCTCGATGAACTAAATGTCTCCGAAGATCAAATCCCAAAGATATTACCTGCAGATCCTGTAGTCAAAGCCATCGGTGCAAAAGTTGGGGATATGCTTAAAATTACCAGAAAAAGTGAAACAGCCGGTGTTTTTGTAGCATATCGTATGGTAAGAGAATAATCTTATCCTAACAAAATTCTTTTTTTAAATTTTAACCATAATCTTTTTTATTCATATTAATTCTTATTTTGTTGTTTCATCACTATTTTATTCACAATTATAATGATGTAAATTAATTTTATCTTCTTATATTATTTCTTGTCAAAATTATTTTTTCTTAAATTAATTGTACTCCAATCCAGTGTATATGAATAAAACTTGAAAAACACATTAACCTATTATGATTTACTTCAAAAAATACATGAAATTGGATTTTTTTTGTTTCAAAATAATTGACAATTTCTAATGGGAAAATATTTTAGTCATAAGTTATTAAACAATTAATGGGAGGTATAAAAAATGAATTTTTCTATAAGTGAAAAATATAGTTCAATTATCATGATTATTCTGGGTATCATAGCATTATTATTCCCAATGCTTTCCACTGGAGCAATCGGTTTCATGAGTGGAATTGTTCTAATATTATTGGCGGCTGGTTTTATAATTGCCGGAATATCAGAATTGATTTTAACTAAATATTATGGACTTGCATATATCATTCTTGGTATATTATCTATGGTACTTGCTTGTTGTTTTATATTTAATCCTGCATTAGTATCTGGAATTTTAGGATTTATGATTTATCTATTCGGTATCCTGTTAATTGCATTAGGTATAATCTTGTTCTTTATTGGACCATTAGGTATACTTGGTATTATTACCTTAATGTATGGTATATTAACTATTGTTGTAGGTTACTTCATTAATGATCCTAGAATGTTAGGTACATTAATAGGGTTATGGCTATTAATATTTGGAATATCATCATTATTCCTTGACAATAAAGATTATATAGATGTATAATCTTAAACTATCTTTTTTTTAAGTTTAATATTTTTACTTTTCTCATTTAATAATTTCCTATGCTTAACTGATATCTTAATGAGGGTCGTATTTTTGGGGGGGCACTGTCCATCTGACCTTATTTATATTTTTCATAATCTATTTTGACAACCAATATATATTTATATGATGTGGTATATACATATGATATACGTATTAATTTATAGAATTAAATGTTAAATCATGTTTCCTTAATCAGATTTTAGAGTTCTATGTTTATTCAAGCGTAGGATTTGAAAAACGTTATTCTAAAATTCAATATGAAAAAAGTAATTTAATCAGGCTTTTAAAATCTTATGTAAGGTTTTAAGTTTTGATTTTTGTAGAATATTTGATATATTTAAAATAAGTTTATAATAATATCTAATAATTGCATTTCAGGGATTGATTATCTTTATTGTATTTTATGGAATTTTTTTATGATTTCAATGTAATTTATCTTTGAAGAAAACTATTAGATTAAGTGATGGGTTATTTATAAATTGGATTTTTTTTATATTAATTTATAAAATATTTTCTTTGTATTTTTTGTTGGATTTTTTTAATTGCAAAGACTTAGTTATCGGCATGATGACTCTATGGATGTAGATACATTTTTATCTTAAGATGACTCTATGAAAGTTCCTGAGAATTTTATCTAAATTTAAAGGGGATTCTATCCGTTTGGTTATTTTACATGATGACTTGCTCTTTGGAAAATTTAACGAATAATTCATAAACCTATAAATCATTTAATCTAATTTTTATATTATTATTTCATCTAATTACCATCACTTATGGGTGATTAATAATATGCGTAATTATTGGCTTTTAATATGAATCTCTTTTTATAAATATCGGATATTGTCAGTAGTTGATTGAAAAACTAAAAAGAATCAAATTATGATAGAGTAGTGTGTAATATTATTTTATTGATTCTTTTGTATTGGGAGATGGATATATGACTAAAAACGCATGGTCGTTAGTTGATTCATTTTTTGATGAATATGATATCGTTGATCACCATATACGTTCATACAATGATTTCTTGGATAATAAAATTCAGGAAATTGTCGATATAACTGAACCAATCACCCTGGATCATGGGGAATATACTATCAAGACAGGTGATGTTGAAATAGTAAAACCATTTATCAAGGAAGCTGATGGTTCAAAAACTACCATCGAACCTGCTGAGGCCAGGTTAAGAAATCTTAACTATTCCGCTCATATGTATCTTGACATGGCCCTTGTAAAAGGCAACAGTGAAGATTATGAGATGGAAAAGGTATATATAGGTGAGTTACCTGTCATGCTTAAATCAAAGGCATGTCACTTACATGGTTTAAACGATGAAGAGTTGGAAAAAGTTGGTGAAGATCCACAGGACCCTGGAGGTTACTTCATTGTAAACGGTTCTGAAAGGGCTATCGTTACAATGGAAGAAATTGCACCAAACAAAATAATCTTAGAACAAAGTGAAAAAGATAAAGCTGATAGAAGAGCACGTGCAGTTGTAACTTCTATTAAAAGTGGATTCCGTGCAAGAATAACTTTAGAATACAGAAAACCTCATAAAAAAGGTGTATTTTTAAGAATATCATTCCCTTATGTACCTGGTGAAATACCACTTGTAATCCTGTTAAGGGCACTTGGATTTGAAAAGGATGTTGACTTGGTAAACAGTGTATCCGAGGACATTAATACACAATTCCTGTTAATAGATGATATACAGACAACTGGTATAAACACTCAATATGATGCCGTAAAATACATCGGTAACAGGGTAGCAAAAGGAATGACTGAAGAGTATAGAATTAAACGAGCAGAAGATGTCATTGACCGTTATCTATTGCCTCATGTAGGAGTTGCTCCTGAAGATCGTATAGATAAGGCAGTATATCTTGCTGAAATGACTGATATGCTTTTACAAGTTATTAACGGTGAACGTGAACCTCACGATAAGGACCACTATGCCAATAAAAGATTAAGAGTATCCGGAGATTTAATGGAAGACCTCTTTAGGGTGGCCTTCACATCACTCACAAGGGATATGACCTATCAATTGGAACGTAGTCTTTCAAGAGGAAAGGAGCCTTCCGTAAAACAGGCGGTACGATCTGATGTAATTACCGAAAACATTAAACACGCAATTGCAACAGGTAACTGGGTTGGAGGAAGAGCAGGGGTTAGTCAGTTGCTTGACAGAACCAGTTACATGGGTACATTATCACACCTTAAACGTGTTGTAAGTCCATTGTCAAGAAGTCAACCTCACTTTGAAGCAAGAGATTTGCATCCAACACAATTTGGAAAGATATGTCCAAACGAAACGCCGGAAGGACCAAACTGTGGTTTGGTAAAAAACCTGGCCGTAATAACAAAGATATCCGAGGGATATCCATTGAAGGATATTGAAAAGGATATCAAAGCAATGGATTTAATCACACCATTAGATCATAACCTAGAACAAATATAAGGAGAATTATAATGGCAACAGTTAAAGTATATATAAATGGTAAATTAATTGGAACAACAGAAGATCCAGAAGCATTTGTAGCTGAAGTTAAAGCCAAAAGAAGATCTAATGAGTTGACTAATGAATTGAATATCACTTACTATGAAGAAAATAGTGAAGTATTCATATTCACCGATCCGGGACGAGCTAGAAGACCATTGGTAATAGTTGAGGATGGTGTGTCAAAGCTTACCGATGAAATCATCGACGATGTTGTGGAAGGAAAACTCAAATGGTTTGACCTTATACACAATGGTATCATCGAATACATTGACGCAGAAGAAGAAGAAAACGCTTACATAGCAATGTTCGAAGAGGATTTAACCCCTGAACATACACATCTTGAGATAGATCCTTCAACAATGCTTGGTATATGTGCAGGAATTATTCCATACGCTAACCATAACTCTTCTCCGAGAAATACGATGGAAGCAGGTATGACAAAACAGGCATTGGGATTGTACGTGTCAAACTATAATTTAAGAACAGATACACGTGCACATCTATTACATCAGCCCCAGATGCCTGTCGTAAAAACAAAGAGTATGGAGTCAACCGAGTATGATAAAAGGCCATCAGGTCAAAACTTTGTAGTGGCAATTCTTTCATATCAGGGATATAACATGGAAGATGCACTTGTTATGAACAAGGCCGCATTGGAACGTGGACTTGGTAGATCATCATTCTTCCGTTCATATGAAGCATCCGAAAGAAGATATCCTGGTGGACAGGAAGACCACTTCGAATATCCTGAAAATATGGTGAGAGGATACCGTTCAGAGGAAGTTTACAAAAACCTCGATGAGGATGGACTGATAAACCCTGAGGTAACCGTAGACTCCGGTGACGTACTCATAGGTAAAACATCCCCTCCTAGATTCCTGGAGGATGTGGATGAATTCGGTACTGTAGCCGAAAGAAGACGTGAAACAAGCGTTACTGTTCGTCATGGTGAACATGGTATAGTCGATAAGGTAATGCTTACAGAAACCATTGAAGGAAGCAAACTTGCAAAAGTAAAGGTCAGAGATCACAGACAACCTGAATATGGTGACAAATTCGCATCACGTCACGGTCAGAAAGGGGTATTGGGTCTAATAGTTCCTCAAGAAAACATGCCGTTTAATGAAAATGGAATGTGTCCTGACTTAATGATAAACCCTCATGCTATCCCATCAAGGATGTCCATCGGACAGATTATTGAGATGCTTGCAGGTAAGGCAGGATGTATGGAAGGTAAACGTATAGACGGAACGCCATTTACAGGTGTGCCTGAGGAAGAAATCAAACGTCTGCTACATGAAAACGGATTTGAAACTCATGGCCGTGAACAGTTATACAATGGTATAACCGGTGAAAGATTCAATGCAGAAATCTTTGTGGGAGTAGCATACTACCAGAAATTACACCACATGACATCAGATAAGGTCTATGCCAGAAGCCGTGGTCCTGTACAGGTACTTACCCGTCAGCCAACAGAAGGTAGGGCAAGAGAAGGTGGACTCAGATTTGGGGAAATGGAACGTGACTGTCTAATTGCACACGGTGCAGCATTATCCCTAAAGGAAAGACTTCTTGATGAGTCAGACAAATATGAGGCATTGATTTGTGGAGATTGTGGAAGACTTGCAGTAAGGGATAAGATACGTGACAGAACTTACTGTTCAATATGTGGTGAAACTGAAACATTCCCTGTAGAAATTTCATATGCATTTAAATTATTGTTAGATGAACTTAAATCACTATGTATATCTCCAAATCTTGTATTAGAGGATAAAGCATAGCTAATTTGCAAGGAGGATTAATAGTTGAAAGGAATAATTAAAAAGATATCTGAGATAGACTTTGGTTTAATGTCTCCTGAAACAATCAGGAAGATGTCCGTAACCAAGATTGTAACTCCGGATACATATGATGAAGATGGTTATCCAATAGAAGCGGGACTTATGGATCCAAGACTTGGTGTAATCGATCCTGGACTCAAATGTCGCACATGCGGTTCTAAAGGTGGAGACTGTCAGGGACACTTTGGACATATTAACTTTGCAAGACCCGTTATTCACGTAGGATTTGCAGATACCATACATAAGATATTAAGATCTACCTGTCGCAGCTGCGGTTGTGTACTCTTAAGCGATACCGAAAAGGAAAAATACAAGGATAAGCTTGAAGAAAGAATAGCCAATGGTGAAGATATTTCCAAAATCTTAAAACAGATTCACGTAGCCGCTAAGAAAGAAAAATGTCCTCATTGTGAAGAGGAACAGGTAGAAATAAAAATTGACAAACCGATTTCTATCGTTGAAGGTAACTACAAACTAACGGCAAGTGAAGTACGTGAAAGATTGGAAAACATACCTGAAGATGATTATATCTACATAGGTATCAACAAGGACGTTGCAAGACCTGAATGGATGGTATTGACTGTTCTGCCTGTACCTCCTGTAACGGTAAGACCTTCAATTACTTTGGAGACCGGTGAACGTTCTGAGGATGACTTAACCCATAAGCTTGTAGACATATTACGTATCAATCAGAGATTGAAGGAAAATATGGAAGCGGGAGCTCCACAGCTGATTGTTGAGGATTTATGGGAATTGCTCCAATATCACGTTACAACCTACTTTGATAATGAGGCAAGTGGAGTGCCACCGGCAAGACACAGATCCGGAAGACCATTGAAAACACTGGCTCAGCGTCTTAAAGGTAAGGAAGGAAGGTTCAGAAGTAACCTTGCAGGTAAACGTGTAAACTTCTCAGCACGTACGGTTATCTCACCGGATCCTAACATCAGTATCAATGAGGTTGGTGTTCCTGAGATGATTGCAAAGGAAATTACCGTACCTATCACCGTGACAAAGTGGAACATAGACCAGATGAAGGAATACATTAAAAACGGTTCAAACGTTCACCCTGGAGCCAACTATATAATAAGGCCAGATGGACGTAAAATAAGGGTCTATGACGAAACCAAAGAGGCAGCAATGGAAAACCTGGAGCCTGGTTACATAGTCGAAAGACACATCATCGATGGGGACATAGTACTGTTTAACCGTCAGCCATCACTTCACCGTATGTCAATGATGGCTCACGAGGTAAGGGTGCTTCCTTACAAAACATTCAGATTACATCTGTGTGTATGTCCGCCATACAATGCAGACTTCGACGGAGACGAAATGAACATGCACGTATTCCAGACACCTGAAGCACGTGCCGAGGCAAACAATATCATGAAGGTACAGGAACATATCCTATCACCTCGTTATGGTGGTCCGATTATCGGTGCTATTCACGACCATATTACCGGTGCATACCTGCTTACACATAAGGACACGGTCTTTGAAGAGGATAAGGCTCTTCAAATAATAAAAAGGGCTAAAATGCCTCTGCCTGAAGCTAAGGGCGAACCTTGGACAGGTAAGGAAGTATTCAGTTTACTTCTTCCGGACAGGCTTAACCTTGTATATAAGGCTGAAATCTGTAGAAAATGTGAAGAATGTAAATATGAAAACTGTGAATACGACGCTTATGTAGTAATCAGTAACGGTCAATTATTACAGGGAGTAGTGGATGATAAGGGATACGGTTCCGGTAGTGGAAAAATACTCGATGCTATCGTGAAACAATTCGGTCCGGCCGAAGCAAGATACTTCCTGGATCATGCTACAAAACTGGCTGTATTCGGTGGTGTAATGCAGAGAGGATTCACAACCGGTACGGCGGATGAGGAAATTCCTAAAGAAGCTGAGGAACGTATTGCAGAGCTTCTTGAAGAATCCGACCAGAGGGTAGAACGTCTAATTCAAACATATGAAGACGGTGAACTTGAAGCATTGCCTGGCCGTAGCTTACGTGAAACACTTGAGATGAAAATCATGCAAGTGCTAGGGGAAGCTAGGGACAACACTGGGGTTATCGCAGAACGTTACTTTACAACCTCAAACAGTGCGGTTATCATGGCACTTACCGGTGCAAGGGGTTCCATGTTGAACCTAACTCAGATTGCTACCTGTGTAGGACAGCAGGCTGTTCGTGGTGGACGTATTAACAGGGGTTATATAGATCGTACATTACCTCACTTCCACAAGGGGGATGTTGGTGCTAAGGCAAGTGGATTTGTAAACAGCAGTTACAAACATGGACTTGATCCATTGGAATTCTTCTTCCACGCTATGGGTGGTCGTGAAGGACTGGTGGATACCGCTATTCGTACAGCACAAAGTGGTTACATGCAAAGACGTCTTGTAAATGCATTGCATGACTTGAGTGTACATGAGGATGGTACCGTAAGGGACAACAATGGTGTAATCGTTCAGTTCAAGTATGGGGAAGATGGAATCAACCCGGCAAAAAGTGATTATGGAAAAGTTGCTGATTTAGATAAGTTGATTGAAGAAATGAGATTAGAATCTAATGTAGCAGGTAAATAATGGTGATCTTATGGATTTGGATGAAATTCAAAATATAGTTAATGAAGTAGGTGCAGGTTATTTTCCAATAAAGCTTGTTCAGGAAATCAATGATGCATGTAATCGTAACGATTTAAGTGACGATGAGGTAGAAACCTTGGTTCTTAAGGTCAAGGAAGCTTATGAACGTGAAGAAGTTGAACCTGGAGAATCTGTTGGAACTATTGCAGCTCAGTCTGTAGGAGAGCCTGGTACACAGATGACCATGCGTACTTTCCACTATGCAGGGGTAGTAGAGTTAAACGTAACTTTAGGTCTTCCTCGTCTTATTGAGGTTGTGGATGCTCGTAAGAAAATCTCAACGCCTACTATGGAGATATATTTCACTCCTGAGTATAGTAATGATGAGGAATTCATTACCAAAATGGGTAATACCATCGGTAAGATTACGTTGAACGACATTATTAAGAACTTCAACGTAAATTATATGGACAACGTCATTACGGCTGAAATTGATCAGGATATCATTGATGAAAGAAGACTTGATATTAATGAAATTTTAAGTGTGATTGATAAAACTTTTAAACAAGTAAAAATAGATAATAATGTACTGAGTTTTGAAACCACATTTTCTAAAGATGAAGAAAAAATTTCACATGGTATTCGAGAATTAAGATTACTTGCAGATAAAATCAGAGATCTTCAGATTAGTGGTGTTAAGGGTATTGGTAAGGTAGTTATTCGTAATGAACATGATGAGTGGGTTATCCACACTGAAGGTTCAAATATCGGTGCCATCTTAAAACTGGAAGGTGTCGATATAGTTAGGACAACTACGAACGATATCTATGAGATTGAAAAAGTTCTTGGAATTGAAGCGGCAAGAAATGCCATCATCCATGAGTTATACACGACAATGGAAGAACAAGGGCTTAGTGTGGATATTAGACATATCATGTTAGTTGCTGATATGATGACAGTTGACGGATTCGTAAAATCCATTGGCCGTCATGGTATCAGTGGTGAAAAATCAAGTGTGCTTGCAAGAGCAGCATTTGAGGAAACCGGCAAACACTTACTTAACGCTAGTATTCGTGGAGAAACCGATAAACTCTCAGGTATTATCGAGAATGTCATTGTAGGTCAACCTATACCTCATGGTACGGGGTCAGTTGGCATAAATATGAAAGAAATTGATTAATTAGGAGGCAACAAATGGATATAGAAAGAGGAATCCGTGTAGCCGTAGATACTGGTAAGGTTATATTAGGATCCAACAAAACAATCCAAGCTATAAAACTTGGTAATGGAGAATTAGTTGTAATCGCTAACAATGCTCCAAAAACTTTAAAAGATGATGTAGAAGCATATTCAAAATTATCTAATATACCAGTATACACTTTTGAAGGTTCAAGTGTGGAATTAGGTTCAATCTGTGGTAAACCATTCACAGTAACAACCCTTATGATTCAAGAACCTGGAGACTCTAATATATTAGAGATTAAGGAGTAAATGAACATTATGTCCGTCAAATTCACAAGCAATGAAATAAGATATATTGCATTGTTTGAAACTGTTACCAATGCAGTTGTTAAGGATTGTATTGTAGATGACGAACATGATAGAGTTACTTTTTTGGTAAAAAAAGGAGACATGGGATTAGCAATAGGAAAACGTGGTAGTACTATTGCTAAGATGCAAAAATCAGTTGATAAGAGTGTTGAAATAATGGAACACTCTGATGACCCAGGCGAATTTATAAAAAATTTATTATCTTCTGCTAAAGTAAATTCAGTGGAATTTACTACAGATAGTAAAGGTAACAAAATCGCCACCTTGGATGTCGACTCAAAGGATAAGAAAAATGCCATTGGTAAAAATGGTCAAAATATCCAGCGAGCCAGACAATTTGCTAAAAGACAATTTGAAATTAGTAATATAATCATAAACTAACCGTATTTATGATTTTGGTATTTGGGCATACTTAAGCAAAATCTTGCTTAAAATCCAACGCCTAAATTCTTAAAGAAACTCAGTTAATACTAAAAGCTATGATGAAAAGTACGTAAATAATAAGTGCAGCATCACAAATAACAGCTCTATATGTAAACGGTGAACAAAAATTATCATCACATGTATTGCATGTGGAGATGTTTTATTAAAAAAACTTTGAATAGAATAATTAATGTATAAATGGAGGAATAAATTTGCCAGGATTATTCGCAGCAAAAAAATTAAAAGATAACAGACAAAACTTCCGATGGAAAGACACACAATACAAACGTAAAACCCTCGGATTAGATATTAAAGCAGATCCGCTAGAAGGATCACCTCAAGCTAGAGGAATCGTAATTGAAAAAGTAGGTATCGAAGCAAAACAGCCTAACTCTGCAATCAGAAAATGTGTAAGAGTTCAATTAATTAAAAACGGTAAACAAATCACTGCATTTGCACCAGGTGACGGTGCTATCGGTTTTATCGATGAACACGATGAAGTAATGATTGAAGGAATCGGAGGACCATCAGGTAGGTCCATGGGTGATATTCCTGGAGTAAGATGGAAAGTTACAAAAGTAAACAACGTAGCTTTATCAGAAATGGTAAGTGGAAAAATCGAAAAACCAGTAAGGTAGATATTTACGCATAGGAGTTTAATTAATATGAGCTTTAAATTATTTGACAAATGGGATGTAACAGAAGTTACAGTAGAAGATATGGGATTACAAAACTACATATGCTTAGATGAAATTGTTGTACCACACACTATGGGACGTCACGTAAAAAGACAATTCGCAAAATCCAAAGTATCAATCGTAGAAAGATTAATGAACAAAGTAATGAGAACCGAAAGAAACAGTGGAAAGAAAAACAAAGCATACTCCATGGTAGAAGATGCATTAGATATCATCCACAAAAAAACCGAACAAAATCCTATACAAGTATTAGTAAAAGCTGTAGAAAACACAGCACCTAGAGAAGAAACAACCCGTATTAAATACGGTGGAATCGGTTACCAAATAGCTGTAGATATAGCACCACAAAGAAGAGTGGATTTATCATTAGGATTCATCACAAAAGGTGCAATGCAGTCAGCATTCAAAAACAAAAAATCAGCAGCACAATGTTTAGCTGATGAAATATTACTTGCAGCAGATGAAGATTCAAGAAGCTTCGCTGTACAGAAAAAAGAAGAAAAAGAAAGAGTAGCAAGATCTGCACACTAGATTTTAAGGATATACTTCTTTCTTATATCTTTTTTTTAGAATCATGAATTTTATCACAAATCTTTAAAATAAATGAATCCTTGGTATTCACAATTTTAATGACATGATAAAATAAACAAATGCTAATCAATATAAAAAGTATAAAGTAAACTTTAAACATAAATTATTATAATAAAAATAAGGTGATATATTTGAGTCGACGAGATCAAATGGTAGATAAAATCAAAGAATTAATGTATGAGCCAGATTATATCAGAAACATCGGTATAGTAGCTCACATCGACCACGGAAAAACAACATTATCTGATAACCTATTAGCAGGTGCAGGTATGATTTCAGCTGATTTGGCTGGAGATCAAAGACTACTTGACTTCGATGAACAGGAACAGGAAAGAGGTATCACCATCGATGCGGCAAACGTATCAATGGTACACACATACGATGATGAAGAATACCTAATCAACCTCATCGATACACCAGGTCACGTAGACTTCGGTGGAGACGTAACACGTGCAATGAGAGCAGTAGATGGTGCTGTTGTAGTTGTATGTGCAGTAGAAGGTGTAATGCCTCAAACAGAAACAGTACTCAGACAAGCATTAAAAGAAAATGTTAAACCAGTACTTTTCATTAACAAAGTGGACAGGCTAATCAACGAATTAAAACTCGATGATGCTGAATTACAAAACAGATTCATTAAAATCATCGCAGGAGTAAACAAACTCATCAAAAACATGGCTCCTGAACAATACAAAAATGATTGGCAAGTAAAAATTGAAGACGGTTCAGTAGCATTCGGTTCAGCATACCACAACTGGGGTATCAACGTACCACACATGCAAAAAACCGGAATCACATTCAAAGATATCGTAGCATACTGTAACGAAGATAACCAAAAAGAATTAGCACAAAAAATCAAAATCGAAGAAGTTATCTTAGGAATGGTAGTAGAACACTTACCAAGTCCAAAAGTAGCACAGGCATACAGAATTCCTAAAGTATGGTCTGGAGATATCGAATCAGTAGAAGGACAAGGTATGATAAATACTGATTCAAAATCACCATTAGCTGTAATGGTAACAGACGTAAGTATCGACAAACACGCAGGTGAAATAGCAACCGGTCGTGTATATGGTGGATCAATCGAAAAAGGATCAGAAATATTCTTCGTAGGTTCAATGAGCAAAGCAAGAACCCAACAAGTAGGAGTATATATGGGTCCTGAAAGAATCAACACCGATGCAGTACCAGCAGGTAACATCGTAGCAATTACCGGAGCTAGAGGAGCAGTTGCAGGGGAAACCATCACAGATGCAGACCACAAAATCGCACCATTCGAAAGTTTAGAACACATATCTGAACCGGTAGTTACAGTAGCAGTAGAAGCTAAAAATACAAAAGACTTACCAAAACTCATTGAAGTACTAAGACAGGTAAGTAAAGAAGACCCAACAATTCGTGTAGAAATTAACGAAGAAACCGGTGAACACTTACTGGCTGGTATGGGTGAATTACACTTGGAAGTTATGATTTACAGAATCAACGAAAAAGGTGTGGAAGTAGACACTTCAGAACCTATCGTAGTATACCGTGAAACCATTGCAGGTACAGCTACAAACGTTGAAGGTAAATCACCTAACAAACACAACAGATTCTACATTGACATCGAACCATTACCTGAAAACTTAATGAATGCCATTAACGAAGGGGAAATCGAAGAAGGTAGAGTAAAAGGTAAAGAAGAAGCTAAAAAATTCCAAGATGCAGGAATGGACAAAGACGAAGCAAAACGTGTTTGGGACGTATACAAACACTGTATGTTCGTTAACATGACTCGTGGTATCCAATACCTCGCCGAAATTAAGGAATTATTACTTGAAGGATTCGAATCAGCACTTGAAAGCGGACCATTAGCAAACGAAAAAGCAATGGGATTCAGAATCAACCTCATGGATGCAAAACTCCACGAAGACGCAGTTCACCGTGGACCTGCTCAGGTATTACCTGCTATAAGAAAAGCTATCTATGGGGCAGTAATGCTTGCTCAACCAACACTCATGGAACCAATGCAAAGAGTATACATAAGTGTACCTCAAGACTACATGGGTGCAGCAACTCGTGAAGTACAAAACAGACGTGGTCAAATCGTGGAAATGGGTCAAGAAGGAGATATGTCAACTATCGAATCAAAAGTACCTGTAGCTGAAATGTTTGGATTTGCTGGTGACATCCGTTCAGCAGCTGAAGGACGTTGTATTTGGTCAACTGAAAACTCAGGATTTGAAAGAATCCCAAGAGAACTACAAAATCAAATCGTAAAAGAAATCCGTCAAAGAAAAGGTCTAAACCCAGAACCATATGGACCTGATCACTACCTAGGATAAGATTACTATTTATCATAGTAAACTTCTTTTACATTTTTTTTTAATTTACTTATTATTATCGTCTATTTTTTAATATAAATCCAAAATCAAATCCTAAAAGTTAATTCAAAGCTAATTAACTCATTGAAATATTTTGATAAATAGCTGATATTGAAAAAGTATATTAATAACAATTAACATAAAGAATAATTGATAAAAAAAATTTATTGTAATTTAATTAATGTACATAAAGATAATATGAAATATATTTTACAAGGGAATATAACAATTCCCTGTTATATTTCTTTGTATGAATACATTTCTTTTATTACAAAGTTAGAGGACGTTCTCTAGATAAGTAAATCTAGCAATCGGCTTACTAACACTTATAAATCACACTATATGAAAAAATAGTTCCTGATTTATAAATTATATTCAAAATACATGTTATATTAATATGGAGGAAATATAATGGCAAAAGCAAAAGAACATATGAACTTAGCAGTAATTGGTCACGTAGACCACGGAAAATCAACATTAGTAGGACACCTTTTATTATTATCAGGTGCTATCGCAGAACAACAATTAGATGAAGGAGAAGACAAATTCAGATTTGTTATGGACAAACTCGGAGAAGAAAGAGAAAGAGGAGTAACCATCGATCTCGCTCACGAAAAATTCGAAACCAAAAAATACGAATACACTGTAGTAGATTGTCCAGGACACCGTGACTTCGTTAAAAACATGATTACCGGTGCTTCACAAGCTGACGCAGCAGTTCTCGTAGTAGCTGCAAACGACGGTGTAATGCCACAAACAAAAGAACACATCTTCTTATCAAGAACTTTAGGTATCAACCAAATTATCATTGCAGTAAACAAAATGGATTTAGTTGACTACTCACAAGACAAATACAACGAACTCAAAGAAGAAGTAGGAAACTTAATCAAAACAATCGGTTTCAACCCTAAAGAAGTACCTTTCATACCATTATCTGCATTTGAAGGAGATAACATAACAGAAAAATCATCCAACACACCATGGTATGACGGAAAAACTTTAATTGAAGAATTAGATGAATTCGCAGCACCTGAAAAACCAACATCATTACCATTAAGATTACCTATTCAAGACGTATACTCAATTACCGGTGTAGGTACAGTACCTGTAGGAAGAGTAGAAACTGGTATCTTAAAAACTGGTGACAACATAGCATTTGAACCAGCTGGAGTAACTGGTGAAGTAAAATCTATCGAAATGCACCACGAAATTCTCCCTGAAGCAGAACCTGGAGACAACGTTGGTTTCAACGTAAGAGGTGTAGGTAAAAACGATATTAAACGTGGAGACGTAGCAGGAACCACAGCTAACCCACCTAGCGTAGCAAAAGAATTCAAAGCACAAGTTGTTGTATTACAACACCCTGGTGTAATCACAGTTGGATACACACCTGTATTCCACGCACACACATCACAAGTAGCTTGTACATTCTTAAGATTAGACACCAAACTCGACCCTGCAACCGGTCAAGCTAAAGAAGAAGACCCTGACTTCCTCAAAACTGGAGATGCAGCAATCGTTACCATTAAACCTACAAAACCTATGGTAATTGAAAAAATCAAAGAAATTCCTCACATGGGAAGATTCGCTATCCGTGATATGGGTCAAACCGTAGCAGCAGGTATGTGTATTGACATTACCGACGCTAAATAAGTAAATTAACATTTACTTATTAACTTTTTTCTTTTAAATTTAGATTCCCATGTGATAACTATTTTTCAAATGGATTATTTTACAAGGATAAAATATTTTGCATGTGTTAACCTATATTTTTCATATGTAACTTTTGAATATAATTGCATGGAGTCTGGTAAACGATTATTTTTTTATTTATAAGGAGAATTTGAATGAACAAAGCTAGAATTAAACTAACAGGAACCGACCCAGAAAAAATAGCTGACGTATGTGATCAGCTTAAAAAAATTGCTGAAAGAACTGGTGTCGACTTATCCGGACCTATCCCACTTCCTACTAAAAAATTAGTAGTTCCAACAAGGAAAAGTCCTGATGGTGAAGGTAAAGCATCATGGGAAAAATGGGAGTTAAGAATTCATAAACGTCTTGTAGGAATTGAAGCTGATGAAAGAGCTATGAGACAGGTTATGAAAGTTAATGTTCCAGATAATGTAAGTATTGAAATAGAACTTAAAGCATAATCATAAACTATATAAATCATTACTATCATATATAGTAATAGATTTGTATTAGTTAATTTTTTTTAAAATGCCGAGATAGCAAAGCCAGGTAACGCGCCGGACTTGAGATCCGGTGGGCAATTGCCCGCATGGGTTCGAATCCCATTCTCGGCGTAATTTTTATATTCACATACTATATTTTTATCATTTATTTTTTATTTTTTTTGAATTTACAATTACTTTGAGATCTTTTTATTTTTTAATGTTTTTTCACGTATTTTAAAATGGAATCCTATTGTTTTTATATGCTTTTCAATTGCAGTTATCAATTCTTTTTTGAGAGATTTTCCTTAACAATCCATTAAACTATTGATTGATGTATGGTATCATCTTTTTTATTTAAAATTAACCAAGGTTTCTTTATGATAATCAATTTCATGATTAAATATATTGCATTCAATTACATTTAACTTGACAATCACTTAGTCTACTTTCAAAATTATCCATGTATTAGAGGGGTTTCTTTTTCCCATCAATATGATTTTTGGACATTTCATTGAAATAATAGTCAGGGGATGTTAATATTACTCTTAGTAAAAATAGAAAAATAATGGGGGTCATTAGGTTAAATGGATGATTAACCGAGTTATACCTTGTATCTGAGGATTCCTGCTATTCCACCGAATGCACGGTCAAGTTGAGTTCCTTCTTCTGTCTCGATGGATATGATTTCCACTTGTGTAGCTACTTCCTCTGCAAGTTCGATGAATTCCTCTGTGGTTTCCTGTGTTTTTGTAATGTTCATCTTGTCATTACAGTTAGGACATTGTTTGTCCGGTGCTTCCTGATGTTGTCTTGTCGTTATGACTTCTATCGTACCGCATGAAGGGCATTGGTATGTTTGCCTGTTTGTCTTAAGGTTTTCTGATAACAGAAGTGTTTCTACCGCTCCCATCTGCAGGTTTTGTCTAACCTGTTTTTCACCATATGTGGAAAGACCATTTTCGGATATGAGTCCTGAAAGGAATTTCTTCATCAGTTTCTTTTCTCGCATGATGTCCATTTCTTCAAGTGCATCTGTGGATTCATCAATTACCTCCCTTATTCCAAAGTCTCCAGTATATGATGTGTCTACGATGTTGATGATTTTATCCTTTATCCTGTAGTCCAGGTAATCTCCCTCTTCAAAGTCATTTTTTGTATGACCCGGTCCTCCAATAAGTACACCTTTGAGTTCATCATCAATAGGCAGGAACGTGTCGTTGGAATGTTGTCCTATACGTTTTAGGAATTTATGTGCCTCATCTTCAATTACACGGTCAAACCTTCTTTGTGATTGTCCTCCGGCTTTATGTTTGCCTGGTACACCACTGGTTAAGGTTTTCACGATGTCTATTCTTTTTCCTCTTAGGGTTGCTATCGTTGCCTCCTTCCTGTCAAGTACCAGTACGCCGTATACTTCCTTGTATTCTATTATCTGTTTTAAAGGATCCAGGAAGAATTGGCTGTCACAGTGGTAGATGTATGTCTGTACAGGTTCCGGCGGTTCAAACACGTATGTCTCCATCTTTTCGGTACCTGGTCCTCCCTTAGGTATCATTCCTACAAACATTACCAGTCCTTTTTCGGGTGGCTGTGGGAACAATTTAAGTCTTTGGATGATTACCTCAATCGCGGATTGCACATTTTTTCTAGTCTGTTTACTCTTGATGTTGGAACTTTGTCCGATTTCATCAACCATCTGTTTTCTAACGTCACTTACCTGTTTGTCGTGTGGTATGTATACACTCACAAGTTCGGTTCCTCTTCCTTTTTTATCCTCTAATTCTTTCAATGTCTTTTTAACTTCATACATTTCCTTTGATGATACTTCACTCATATTATCAAAATCCTTATTAAATTATATAATGTTGTTAATGATTAAATTAAATTGTTAAATATGTGTAATCGTTCTCGTTTTTTTGTAGGCGGTTATATTGTTATATTTTTTTTGTTTGAAGAATTCGTTACACAATCATAAAAATCGATATCCATATTTATAGTATATTATAATGTTTGTTTTTCATAGTATTTTATATTGATTGTTTTTTTGTCATGATATCTTCATCCTTTCTGGATGGATGATTTTTCTTCCCCGGATATTTCTTGTTTTATATGAATTATACGAATGATTATTTTATAGGTTATAATCTTAACATGATGTTATAGTTGATATAAATACGTTTATTTTTATCCTCATATGGAATATTTATTATTTAATTCAACTCATGTATATCTAACATATTCATTAATTCATTTTTATGATAATTCCTTTGTTCCCATTTCCCGTTGATTTTTTAGATAACTATATCAATATTTTTTAACATAAATAAATAGTGATAATATAATATTAATTTATGGGGTTTTAATTAATGCGAATTGTAATAGCAATAGGCGGATCAATATTACTCAAGGAATATGATAGTAAAAAGTTTGAAGCATATGCAGAAATAATAAAACAATTGAATGACGATCATGAAATATTCATAGTTGTTGGTGGAGGACGACCGGCACGGGACTACATTGGTGTTGTAAGAGATATGGGCGTATCCGAATCCATATGTGATGAGATAGGTATACAAGTTACACGTGTCAATGCCAGATTATTGCAATTAGCTCTTAAAAACGAGTCCTACCCGGCAATTCCCGAAAACTTCCAAGAAGCATTGGAATATGCTTGCAGTGGAAAAATTGTAATCATGGGTGGAACGGAACCGGCTCACAGTACCGATGCGGTAAGTTGTATACTTGCAGAGTACGTTGACGCCGATTTGGTGATAAATGCAACCAGCGTTGATGGATTATACGATAAGGATCCAAACAAGTTTGATGATGCCAAAATGTTTAGTCAGGTAACACCGGACAAGCTTTTGGAAATAGTATCCACCAATGACAACAAGGCAGGAACCTATGAATTTATTGATAAAACGGCAATTGGAATTATCAAAAGATCTAACATAAAAACGGTTATAGTGAATGGTAACAACCCTGAAAACGTTAAAAAAGCTATAACAGAACCAATTGGAACTCTAATTGTTAATGAATAAACACTTTTTTCAGGAGGTAAATTAAATGGTAGTAGAAGCTCACAGACACTGTGCTATATGTGGTAAACCGATACCATTATCTGAATCATTCTGTTCTGACCAATGTCAGGAAGCATTCCAGCTAAAACAGAAACAAGTAGCTAAACAGAGAAAAATATTACTCGCACTCGTAGCTATATTCGTGATTATCTACTTTGCATTCATGTTCCTTAAATAGGATCATGAATTTCTTTTTTTAATTTTTTGTTATTTAATATAGTTTAAACTCATTTTATTTAAAT
Organism: Methanosphaera sp. BMS; assembly: GCF_003268005.1. NCBI lineage: Archaea > Methanobacteriati > Methanobacteriota > Methanobacteria > Methanobacteriales > Methanobacteriaceae > Methanosphaera > Methanosphaera sp. BMS. The sequence continues at coordinate 2,358,323 of NZ_CP014213.1, forward strand.
AATCAGCATAATTTTCTATAAAAATATTTTTTTTAACTATTTATTAGTGTAAACTCTTCAAAAATAAGTATCAGTTCTAGTTGATGGGGAGATGATTTTTTTTTAATAAAAAAATAAAAAAAAGAGGGTGTTATAATGCCACACCCATTTCCAATTGTTCGGTTAGTTCCTTATACCTGTTTCTAATGGTCACTTCTGTAACACCCGCGATGTCTGCAACGTCACGTTGTGTTTTTCTTTCACCCAGTATTACACTGGCAATGTACAATGCCGCAGCCGCTACACCTGTCGGACCACGACCACTGGTTAAACCATTCTGCATGGCCTCATTGATTATTTCAATTGCCTTGGATTGAACTACACCTGATAAGTTAAGTTCACTTGCAAATCTTGGAACATAATCAATAGGGCTGGTAGGTGGAAGCCTTATGTGTAATTCTCTAGTAAGGAATCTGTAAGTTCTACCTACCTCTTTTTTGCTTACACGTGAAACTTCTGCTATTTCATCAAGTGTCCTTGGCACTTGACATCTTCTGCAAGCGGCATATAAAGAAGCAGCAACTACTCCTTCTATACTTCTTCCCCTGATAAGCTTGTTTTCCACGGCATTTCTGTACACGACAGAAGCTGACTCACGTACAGATCTTGGAAGACCCAGTCTGGATGAGTCACGGTCAAGTTCACTAAGTGCGAATGCAAGGTTTCTTTCAGTAGCCCCGCTTATTCTTATTTTACGCTGCCATTTTCTAAGCCTGTACCACTGTGCCCTGTTTCTTGCAGGGATGTCTCTTCCATAGATATCCTTGTTACGCCAGTCAATCATGGTAGACAATCCTTTATCGTGTATGGTATATGTGATTGGAGCACCTACTCTTGTACGTTTGTCCCTCTGTTCATGGTCAAATGCCCTCCATTCAGGACCCATATCAACAAGGTTGTCATCAATTACAAGTCCACATGTACCACATACAACTTCTCCACGTTCATGATCATTTATCAAACGTGTAGATCCACATTCAGGACATTTGGTCTCTTTTTTCTCCATCTCTGCAACGTCTTCTTTCATCTGTTGTTTTTCACTGATACCTCTTTCTTTTTCCAGTTCTGCTTCCAGTTCCTCGGAGTCGGTGTTGTCAATTTTGATGATTTCCTCAACGTCTAAATCGGAGTTTGACATTAATTCTATGTCACTGTCTTCATCCATCATGATGTCAGTACCGGTCATTGGTGCCGTCATGAATTCACTCATGTCGTCGGTTGTATCATCATCGTTGGAGTTTTTGTCATCTTTGAAGTTGTCCATGATTTCAAGTAATGGATTAGGATTACTTCTTTTAGTCTTTTTGCTTGTCTTGTCCGTTTCTTCACTTTTCTTTTTCTTTGGTCTTCCTGCCTTTTTCTTAGGAGCCGCATCTTTTTTCTTTTTAGGTCTTCCCGGACCTCTTTTTTTAGGCTTTTCTTCAGGTTCGTTTTCTTCAGTTTTTTTCTTTTTTGGTCTTCCTGCTTTTTTCTTGGCCGGGGTTTCTTCTTTTTTGGGTCTTCCTGGGCCTCTTTTTTTAGGCTTTTCTTCGGTTTCCAAGATGGTGGTTTTGTGTTTGTCGTCTAATTCATCATCTTCTACAACATCTTCTTCAGCCTTTTTTTCCTTTTTAGGTCTGCCCCGTTTTTTAACTTTCTTATTGGTGGTTGTTTTATCGTCACTTTCAGAGTCTTCTTTTTTCTCACTGTCGGAGTCTTCTTCAGCTTCTTCAGCTTCTTCAGCTTCTTCCTCTTCAGATTCATCTTCAGTTTCCTCATTTTCTTCTTCAGACTCTTCTTCTTCAGCTTCTTTTTCTTCTTCTTCAGGTTGATTTTCAGCTAAGTTTTCTTCTTGTTCTTCTATTTGTTCGACTTGTTCTTCTTCTACTTTTTCCAATTCTTTCTTAGCTTTTTTCTTATCATCTTTTATTCTTTTAGAAGATTTATGAGGTCTTCCATATCTTCTTTTTCGTCTTAGTATGCCTGCCGTGGTCTCATCCTCCTTTTCTTATTTTTTGGTGGTAAGTAAACTGCTTCCCCCACATTTATCTTATGGAATTTCTTGTTTGTCTTAATTGATACGTATGGATTTTTTGTTGATCCAATGATATCATTAATTTTGCCAATGGCTTTGTTGTTTTTGTTGACTACAAGCAATCCAATTCGTGGGCTTTTATTTGATGGTACTATTATTTTATTAGTACTTGTAACATGGCTTATATTACCAATCTTTTTTAATTTGCTGTTTTTCCTTGTCATGATTTTTTTAAAATTTTTATTTAATTTTTCAATTAATTAGGAAATGTTATATTGTGAATAACTTGTTTTAGGGTCATGTTTTTATTGTTGAAATTTTTATATTTAAAAAAATTGTAATTTGTCGGATCTTGATGTTTTGTTTGTGGAGTTCATATCTTGATGATATTTTAAGTCAATGTAAATCATTATTTCCTATTTATTTTAATTATCATCGTTTCATATTCTTTTTTCACTATCGAAAATTATATTTCTATAATTTATACTAGTAGTTTGTATGTTTTAATATATATACTTTTGGATACCTTTATATACTAATGTCTTTTCATTTAATTCTTATATATATACTTTATATCCCCGAACATTATTTTTTGAATCTTAATTAACTAATAATTAATTTGTTCTTTAATTAAAAACTTAATGGATGGATATACTCGAAGCATACAAATTATGGAAAAATACTAATAGGCAAATAAGACATTCAAATCAAATATGGGTGAATAAAAAAAATGATGAATAAAAAAAATAATCATCAGGATAAAAATAAATTAGTCAATATCCAATATCTTATCCATCCGATTGTCCGGATCATTCATTTGAGCCATAAGCTTCTGCTCAAATTTCTTAATATTGGATACCTCCTCCAAGACATCATCAATTCTCTCCTTAGGAACAACAACAACGCCTTCACTATCGCCTACAATATAATCCCCATTAACAATGACATTACCCTCGATATTCAAACGTTCATTAATAACACCATTGTTCAATGCATAACCGGCATTAGGCATAGTGGCTTTGGAATAAACGGGATAACCCAAGTTTTTAATTCCCTCAGTATCACGTGAAGCCCCATTAATGACAGTGGCCTGAAGACCATGTTTTTGTGCAGCTTGTGAAGCCAATTCTCCCCAAATGGCCGTTTCATCATCAGAACAATCAATCAATAATATCTCATCTTCCTCACATTCATATATTGCCTTGATACCAGTACCCCAGTCACTGGAATTAGTCTGTGCAGTTCTGATTTTTCCTACAATTTTAGATTTTCCATCAATCGGCTTAACATTCCGGATAACTCCATTCTTACCACATACCTTTTTCATAGCATCAGAAACATTATCCGTGGTGGCCTTATCAAGTAGGTTATCTAAAGTAATTTTGTTTTTGTTTTTTCCATGATTCAAAATATTCTTCGGTGTAATCTTATTAACAGACATCATTATCCTTCCCAAAAAAAAATAATAAAAAAAAGTTTAAATTAATCTTGTGGTGTTGTTACCTCTTCGACTAATTTTCTACCGGCAACAACTTCATCAACACTATGAACAGAAGCTCCATAATGTTCAATAGCCTCTTTAATCTGATTATACTTAAGATCTGATCCTTCCATAGTGATTTTAATATTCTCAGTATCCTTATCAATTTCCATTAATGTAATGTTAACACCATCAACACCATCAAGATCACTTAAATAAAGTGCAAATGAAGGCAGTGATGGGCTATGTGGTTTAAGCACATCTAAAACTACTCTTATCAACGCATTCTGCATTCTGTTAAATCCTCCGATTTAATAATTCATTATTATATTAATATATGGTACTTTATATAATAAATATATTTTTTTTCTTTATATGCGTAGGATTACTTAAAATCATATTTTTATCAAAAAAATACTCCATTTCATCTATTAAAACCTAAAGTTAATGAAATATGCTTGAATCAAATAATATTATGTTAATGTAATTTTTTTTCTTCGTTATATTATTATATAACGCAATAAAAATAAAGAAATATGACAAACTAAAAACAAAGAATAAAAAAAGGTTACCTGAAGATTAACTATAGATTATAACCAGTTAACAATAAACGTTGTAAAAAAATAGAGCAAAAAAAGGGAGTTTAGTTGGTGATTTTTATCACTTTTGTCGTGTTTCTCTGTGAGTTGTATGCCAGTCTATCCTGTGTAATAACCTCTATATTGGCGTAGTTTTTAGATTGAGGTACCGGTATGTTTTTAAGGTCTAAGACTCCATCGGTTGTGTAGTAGTACTGTACATTGGTACCGTTTTTGAGTGTTACACCATTAACTTTTATTATACACTTGTTAGGACCGGCCACTACATTGCCGAGATAGTCCTTGATTGTTATTTTCATGGATAATGTGTGTGTCCTGTTGTTTATTGTGGCATTGGCTAGGTTGATTGTGATGTTTGATCTTTCCACCTGGAAGGTTGGTGTTTTTGTCATAATATTCTGATAGTTTTTATTGTAGAGTCCCACTTGTATTGTGTGATTTTTTGGTGTTAATGTCTGCATATCTGTTACGCAGGATATTCCTAGTGGTATTGTGTAGTTAACCGTTGCCGTACCGTTTACTATCTTGACTTTAAGCATTTCTCCGTTAGCATCCTTGAGCGTTATACCGTTTATTTTGAAGTATACGTATTCGTCCTGGTATCGTGTTATGTTGCTTGTTTTTTTGCCGTTTGTGGTGTCATAGATTTTAGCGGTTATCGTGAGTACTTGTCCCTGTTTGATTATCTTCTTGTTTGTAGTTACTTCTATTGTAGCGTTACGTTTGGATATATTTATACTCGCAGGGCTACTAGTGGATGCATTGTATATCGTTGTACCCACATAGTATGCAGTTATGTTTTTAGCATTGGTCATATTAATATCTGGTATGATAGTTGCTGTAGCTACTCCCTTTACGACTTTTATCTTGAGTGGGTTATTTGAACCGGTTAGTTTTCCGTTGTCTTTTATTGTTACTCCGTTTACTTTGAATATGAGATTTCCCTCGTTTACCTTACCTCCGTTTGTATCGGTTACTGTTGCTTTGATGGTGAGTTTTTCTCCTATAACACCAATAACTGGGTTTACCGTGGTTTGTGTTTTTATCTTGTTCTTGACTGTTATTTTGATGGTTTTTGTACTGTTGTTGTATCTGCTGTCTCCAGTGTATGTTGCGGTTATGTTTTGTGTTTCAACTTTAGTAGGTGTATAATTTTGTGTTACTATTCCATTATTGTTTGTTTTTGCCGTTACTGTTTTTCCATTGATATTTAATGTTACTTGTTGATTTGCTAACTTGTTTCCATCTGCATCTGTTAGTGTCACGGTAATGGTTACTTGTGTGTTGTTTATAGGTGTGGTGTTGGATACTTTAAGATCTATTTTTGTATTTATTTTTTTGACTGTGATGTTGGTTGTCGCGGTACTGCTATTGTGCTGACTGTCTCCATTATATGTAGCAGTTATTGTTTGTTTTTCTACTTTGGTTGGCGTGTATGTTTGTGTTGCTATTCCATTGTTATTGGTTTTTATGTTGAAAGTTTTATCACTTACTTTTATTGTAATATTTTGATTTGCAATTGCTTTATTATCAGCATCTGTCAGTGTTGCTGTAATTGTAATGTTTGTATTGTTTACTGGTGTGCTGTTGGATACTTTTACTGATAGTTTGGTGTTAATTTTCTTAACGGTTATGCTGGTTGTTGCAGTACTATTTATGTATTGGCTATTTCCATTATAGGTTGCTGTTATTGTCTGTTTTCCTAGCGTTGTTGCCATGTAGGTTTGGGTTACTATTCCATTATTGTTAGTTTTAACTGTGAATGTTTTATCTCCAGTAGTTATTGTAATGTTCTGATTTGTCAATTTATTGTCATCTGTATCTGTTAGTGTTACGGTTATGTTGATTGGTGTGTTGTTTATTGGTGTATTATTGGATACTGTTAGTGTTAGTTGTGTGTCTATTTTGTTTGCGGTGATTTGTATTGTTGTGCTGTTTTCTTGGTATGGATTGTTTGCCTTGTATGTTGCGGTTATGGTTGTTGTTTGGTTGTTTGTTGGTGTGTATTCGATACTTGCAATACCCTCGTTGTTTGTTGTTATCGTATTTGTCTGGTCTTTTATTGTTACGAGTATGTTTTGTCCTGGTAGTGTGTATCCTAGTTGGTCTTTTAGTGTGTAGGTTATGTTTATTGTATCATTTACGTATGGTTGTGTATTGTTTATGGTGGCTTCTATTGTCGTGTTTAACTGTTCATATTCTACATTAAATTCAAGAGTAGCACTAGCATCTTTATATACTGTGGACTCATTTGCATATTTTGCTTCAACTGTTATCGTGTCATTATTATTTACAGTTACAGGGTATATTAACTTACCGTTTTCACCTGTTAGGTTATTATATGTTAGTAGGGTATCTGTTGTGTTTTTTATTGTTAGTGTTATGTTGGCATCTTTTACTCCATTTTTATCCACATCAAGTAATTCTACAGTTATGTTAAATGTTTTATTAACATATACCGTCTCATCACTTTTGCTTATATTTAGTGTCGTGTTTATTTTTTCAACAGGTATTAATATACTCCTGGTTGAGTATTTATAACTTGTTGTTTCAGGATGTGAAGCGTTTACTGTGATTGTTTGATTGTTTACTGGCATGTATTCCAGGTAGGCGATTCCATATTGGTTTGTTTGAAGTGTCTGTTCCTGATTGTTAATTTTTATGTCTATTTGCTGATTTGATAGGTTTTTATTATTCACGTCTGTTAAGTGGAATGTTAAATTAATAACATCATATACATATGGATTAGTGTTATTAGATGATATTGTAAGTGTAGTGTTAACCTTCTCATCATAGAACACATTACCCACAACACGAGCACTACCCTGACCGGTTGTATTTGTGTATATTGTATTATTGTATTCAGTTGTATCATCACCTATATTATCCTCTATTTTAACGTTTTGACTACCCTCTGCTATTTTAATTGGTTCACCGTTTTTGGGTGCGTTGTTGGCTATGAAATTATTCTCCTCAACAACCACAACACCACGATTGTTGTATATTGCTGCTCCATCTTTGTATGCAGTGTTGTTTGTTAATGTGGAGTTAGAAATATTAAATGACTCCCCGCCGTTGTGTATTGCTCCTCCACGACCAGTTCCATCGTTAGGATTTCCTGCTTTGTTGTTTTCCAGTATGGAGTGTATGATTGTTAGCAAACCATAGTTGTATATTGCACCTCCATCAGTGCTTGCGGTGTTATTGTTGAGGTTGGATTGTGTTATGTTAAGATTACCACCATTACTGTTGTATATTGCACCTCCAACTACATATTGTCCTGTTGCCTTGTTTTGTGTGAGGTTGGATTGTGTTATGGTAAGATTACCACCATTGTTGTATATTGCTCCTCCCCATCCATAATGTCCTGTTGCCTTGTTTTGTGTGAGGTTGGATTGTGTTATGGTAAGAGTACCACTACCAGTGTTGTATATTGCACCTCCAAGTCCATATGTTTGTCCTGTTGCCTTGTTTTGTGTGAGGTTGGAGTCTGTTATGGTAAGAGTACCACCATAGTTGTATATTGCACCTCCACTCCCATCTAGTTGTCCTGTTGCGGTGTTATTGGTGATATTGGCATTGGTTATATTAATAGTTCCCGCATAGTTGTGTATTGCACCTCCATATCCATAGTTTTGTCCTGTTGCTGTGTTTTGTGTGAGGTTGGATTGTGTTATGGTAAGATTACCACCTTCGTTGTATATTGCACCTCCAAGTCCATCTCTATTTTGTCCTGTTGCGGTGTTATTGGTGATATTGGCATTGGTTATATTAATAGTTCCCGCATAGTTGTGTATTGCACCTCCATATCCATAGTTTTGTCCTGTTGCTGTGTTTTGTGTGAGGTTGGATTGTGTTATGGTAAGATTACCACCTTCGTTGTATATTGCACCTCCAAGTCCATCTCTATTTTGTCCTGTTGCGTTGTTTTGTGTGAGGTTGGATTGTGTTATGTTAAGATTACCACCACGGTTGTATATTGCACCTCCAAATCCATATCCATTTTGTCCTGTTGCCTTGTTTTGTGTTAGGTTGGAATTTAATATTGTTAAGTTACTGCCTGTACCATTGTTAACTATTGCTCCCCCATATTCAGTTGCGTTGTTATATGTTAGATTGGTGTTGTTCAGGGTTATGCTACCATTAACATTGTTTATTGCTCCTCCATTCTTTGTTGCGTTGTTGTATTCAAGTATTGAATCGTTAATGTTTAAATTACCACCATATGCGTTGTGTATTGCACCTCCAACTCCATTTTGTTGTCCTGTTGCTGTGTTGTTGTTGAGGTTGGATTGTGTTATGTTAAGAGTACCATCTTCGTTGTATATTGCACCTCCAACTCCATTGTATTGCCCGTTTGCTGTGTTTTCGTTGAGTTTGGATTGTGTCATGTTAATAGTACCATATATGTTGTATATTGCACCTCCTTCTCCACTTGTTTGTCCTGTTGCTGTGTTTTGTGTGAGGTTGGATTGTGTTATGGTAAGAGTACCAGTGTTGTGTATTGCACCTCCTTCTCCACTTGTTTGTCCTGTTGCTGTGTTTTGTGTGAGGTTGGATTGTGTTATGTTAAGAGTACCACCATATGAGTTGTGTATTGCACCTCCACATCCATTGTTTTGTCCTGTTGCTGTGTTTTGTGTGAGGTTGGATTGTGTTATGTTAAGAGTACCACCATATGCGTTGTATATTGCACCTCCAACTCCCTCTAGTTGTCCTGTTGCGGTGTTTTGTGTGAGGTTGGATTGTGTTATGTTAATAGTACCACCATATGCGTTGTATATTGCACCTCCATCTCCATCTCCATATTCTTGTCCTGTTGCGGTGTTTTGTGTGAGGTTGGATTGTGTTATGTTAATAGTACCACCATATGCGTTGTATATTGCACCTCCATCTCCATCTCCATATTCTTGTCCTGTTGCTGTGTTGTTGTTGAGATTGGTGTTGGTTATGGTAAGAGTACCAGTGTTGTATATTGCACCTCCCTCTCCATATCCAATTTGTCCTGTTGCGGTGTTTTCAGTGAAGTTGGTGTTGTTTATGTTAAGAGTACCAGTGTTGTATATTGCTCCTCCTTGTCCATCTTGTGCATGACAGTTGGTGATTGTGATGTTGTTAAGGTTTAACATTTGATTACTTGTTATATTTAAAAATCGGTATTTGTTATCTCCGTTTATTGTGTAACTGTTTCCGTTTATTGTAATGGTCTTTATATTAGTATTTAGTGTTGGGCTGGCTGTGAGTGTTATGTTGGAGTTAATGTTTATAGTTACTTCTTCATCGGTACTATTTAATGCATTTTTTAGTTCAGCGTAATCGCTTACGTCATGGGTTTGGCTTGCGGTTTTTAAGTTTTCTTCTTTTTTGTTTATTTTCTTTTCATTTATTATATTTTCTTCTATATCTGTTATTGTGTTGGTATTTTGTACTGTTTCTTTTGTATTTATATCAGTACTTTGTGTTGTGATTGTATCACTTGTGGATTCATTTTGTATATCTGCTGCAGTTGCAACTCCCACTAAGAGTACTAATACTATGACAAATAACAGTACTTCTTTTATTTTTTTCATATTGAACTATCCCCATTAGTTATAGTTTATTATGATATTCTATATGTGAAGTGGTGGTATTTAATATTTTTTAGAGTTTTTTATAAAAAAAGAAGTTAAATTAAATAGTAATATACTTATTAAAGAGTTTATATTCTGAAATTACTGATTTTTCTTAGGGCTGTAATGATTGTATCCTATGTATCTTTTTTCTATGATTATTTAATGTAGGTACATGATTAATCATGATAATTAGGGGGTGAATATTATCTTTTTTTATACAATTTTCCTGGCGTATAATTATTTGTGTTTTTGTTCATTTTGTAGGTCCAATTAGTATATCTTATATTTTTTATTATTTTTCTTGTTTTACTAATCTTTTGTTTATAATATAATTACTTTTTGTATCTATCTGTTTATTTTGTTCTTCTTCTTTTCTTATGTTTTGTCGCATATTATATTAATATGCGATATATTTGAGTTTTATCCGGTAATGTTAAAATATTGTCTTTAATATTTATTTTCTTCTATGATATTTCCAATGTTTTCTTGTCATATATTCATATACCATGTTTTTTTGGGTGGTGGTTTTAGTCTTCATGTTCTCATATAATTCTAAAATAAAATATTATTTCTTTATAATTTTTTTTAGTTGATGTTCTATTTCATTGACTTTGTCTAGGGCCTGTTTGCTGGATGGGCTTCTTTTTGATTCACTTTTTTCAGATGTCATATTTGAATTTTATAATGTTACTCACATTTTTGGTGTCTAAAATTATAATTACTTTTATTATCTATCACTGATAAAGATATAATTGTATAAAATATATAACGAAGTAATTCTTATTATACTTTTATACAATGGTTAAAATAATATTTTGACCTTTAATTACATATTCGAATTGAATATTAAATTTACTATACTAATGATAACGTTAATTAAAGATGTATATTACATCATTTCATAAATTATGATATTGAAAATATTTTTTCATCGCTTTCTTAATGTTTGATTAAATTTATCAATATAATTAAAGGCGATAGAATGACACATAAAAATGCCAAATATCATGATGATGAGGATTATTATTACATGGTAAAGGATGAAGTAACAACAACAAAATACTTGATTCATTCACAGATAAATGCAAAGGGTTTTGTAGAAAAACCTGACGTGGTAGGAGCAATCTTTGGTCAGACAGAGGGACTGCTAAGTGACAGTCTTGATTTGAGGGAACTGCAGAAAACAGGCCGTATCGGTAGAATAAAAGTCGACATGACCAATAAATCCGGAAAAACTAAGGGTGAAGTAATCATACCTTCAAGTCTTGACAGGATAGAAACTACAATATTGGCTGCATCCCTTGAAACAATCAATCGTGTAGGGCCATGTGAGGCTAGTCTACGTATTACCAAGATAGAGGATGTACGGGCCGTAAAAAGAAGAACCATAGTGGAACGTGCAAAGGAACTCTATAAAAATATGATGGAAGAGTTCACACCTGAAAGTACACGTATGATTGATGAGGTAAAAGAATCAATCAGACGACCTGAAATAATTGAATATGGGGAAGAAGGATTACCCGCCGGACCAAACACGCCAACCTCTGATGCTATATTAATAGTTGAGGGAAGATCTGATGTGTTAAATCTACTTAAGTATGGGATAAAAAACACCATAGCTGTAGAGGGGGTCAATGTTCCAAAAACGGTTGCAAAGCTAACCAAAGAAAGGACTGTAACGGCATTTCTTGATGGTGATCGTGGAGGAGACCTGATACTTAAGGAGCTATTGCAAATTGGTGATATTGACTATGTAACAAGAGCGCCAAGAGGATTGGAAGTGGAATATTTGGATAAGGACCAGGTAATCTACGCACTTAAAAACAAGACGTCGGTTGAAAAAATCACATCACAGGCAAACTACAATCACAACTCACACAACTACATCAGAAACAATAACAAATACAACAAGACATCAAATAATCAGAAAACAGACGTAACTGAGGAACATAAGAAGATAATTGATGACAACAATAAGTTCAAAAAAGAAATGAACCTGAACAACACATTAAGTGATGATGATGCTTCCCTGGATTATCAGGAAGATACCACTTCACAGGATGCTTCAAATAATTCCAACGACAGCACGCAGGAATTGGATGACAAAAAGCCTGCCGATACAAAAGTTCAAATCGATAATGAAGACGTTGACAAAACAGAAGAGATGGATGATGGTCAGCAAGGTCAAAACAAACATCAAAAGATACTTGAAGAGTTATCAACAACTGGATGTGGACGGTTATATGATGAAGACTTCAACATGATTGCTGAAGTGAAGGTTGAAAACATTTATAATCAAATCAAATCCTCTGATAAACCTATAAAAACAGTAATATTTGATGGAATAATAAGTCAGAGACTTGTGGATTTATCAAAAGAGAAAAATATTGAAAGCCTTGTGGCAGTTAAAATGAATGAGGTTGTTAAAAAACCCGAAACTATAAAGATAATAACCAAGAAATCATGATTTTATTTAAGGAGAATTCATTCTCCATTTTTTTTTCAAGGCAAATGATTGGGGGGATAACTTTGACACAGGAATATTTGGATGAAATAGATTTTGAGGAAAGTATGGAAGATTACATTCTGGAAATGGATATTCAAAGTTATTCATCAAACACTTTAAAAACTTACAAATCAATACTTAATAACTTTTATCACTATTTGCTAAAACAAAAAAAGATCAATAGTCCTAAGGCAATTTTACGTTCATTCAAAAAATACATACAACACTTGAAAAGAGACAAGAATGTCTCACAGAATTATCTATATCTTGTAACGGTAGTATTGAAGAAATTCTTCGAATTTGCCGAGATACAGATTACCGATGAGATTAAAGCACCAAAAAGAACCAAATCATTACCAAAATCCTTAAACGAACAGGAGGTATATGATTTAATACATGCAAAGGATGATAAGTACGATCCTGAAAAATCAAATCCTCAGAATATCTCACGTCTAAGAAATAAATTAATCTTAACCTTACTTTATTCAACAGGACTACGTGTATCCGAACTTATAAAACTTAAAATATCAACCATTGATGAAAAGGAACGGACAATACGTGTAAGGGGTAAAGGTGAGAAGGATAGGATTGTAATATTCGATGGCAATACATTGGATTTAATTCATGAATATCTGGACAAAAGGAATATGGATAGTGAATATCTGTTTCTTAACCAGGAGGGGAATACTTTAAGTCCAAGGTATGTTCAGTTGATGATTAAGGACTATGCAGAAAAGGCTGAAATCACAAAAAAGGTTACTCCTCACGTGTTACGTCACTCATTTGCAACGCACTTATTAAAAAATGGTGTGGATATCAGGGCAATACAGCAATTACTTGGACATAGTAATCTCAGTACCACCCAGATTTATACGAGTGTGGATATGCACACGCTTAAAAATGTATATGATGATGCATGGTCTTCAAGAGACAGCAATATAAGAAAAACACAAGAAGAGATAAATGCTTCTTTAAACTTATAACTTACTATTTTTTTCATAATTTTATATTTTATCTGCAATATTATCTTATTTATTAATCGGATATTATCCAATGATTCTTGTTTTTTGTTCCATTAAAGTCCAGACAATACCATAATAAAAATGAACATATCCGTACATAGATGTGTTATATATGGCACTAGTAAGTTTTTGGTTTTCACATATCCATAAAACTCAAATATTGAGCCAAATCCCTGTAGGGCAAGGACAGAAACCAATGACTTCATATCTGTCAGATGCAGCAGTGCAAAAAATATCCTTATAACAATCATTGAAACTATAATTGATACTTTACGATTGCCAGTATATTTGTACACTAACCGTAGGAAGAACATGAACGGAATGAATTTAATCAGTTTTTCCCCCCATCAGTGAGCAGAATAATGACAGTAACATGATTAGTGTCACAGAACCAGCACTTACTATGTCGCTACCGCTCAATGATAAGAACGCAAGTAAAGAACTAATTATCAGTGCATATGCCAAATAACCAACAAACAGTATAATGGCAAGCTTTATTTCACTTCTTTTTGGCTTATGAAATGGTGCAGTATAATCCCATTTGAGATAATACAATACCGCAACGAGAGGTATTAGACAAAAAAGCAGTCCGTCTATTATCTTATTATCACATATGTTCATTGCAATAAATGATATGAACACGGAAAGTAAAAGCACTATCCATCCGGTCTTGGGAATATGGGGATTTTTCTTATAAAACGGAAAATCCCTGTCTTCATCTTCTAAATTAAAATAGTCTAAGTTTTGGATAAATTACTTTTGTCTTATGTTAATATAATCTGTTGTAGGATGGTGATTGATTAACTGTGGGGGGCAATTGTTCAATTTCATCATTTGTTTATAAAAAGAGTGTGATTTGTGTGACTGGTTTTTAACAAAGAAAGGGGATTGAAGAATAGTATTATTCTTCTTTTGGTAGTATTGATGTTGTTATTCCGGATGCTATCATAATCTTAAATAAGTCACCAACAACAAATGGTACTACTCCCATAAATAATAGTTCAGGAAGTGTTAATACGCGTCCAGAGTTAAGCATAGTATTGTATAAACCAATTAATCCTGGTACATAAATACATACAAAGTTTGCAATCATCAAGGTAAGAACGCTTCCAACTGGTTTTCTTGCATTTACATAATTGTCAAATACGTAACCTGTAAATATTGCCGCAAAGATAAATCCTATGATATATCCTCCACTGGCATGGAACATAAATGCTAAACCGTGGTTCATATTGGTAAACCATGGCATTCCAACTATACCTAGAAGGGTGTAGAGTATCATGGAAAATCCTCCCCATTTACTTCCAAGAAGTACTCCGGCAATTAACACTGCAAAGGTTTGCAGGGTTATAAGTACTGGACTCCATGGAATTGCCAGTGATACCTGGGCCATAAGGCCGGTAAAACATGCAAAGAGGAATGACGTTAAAAGCATGGTAACTGTATCTGCATTGTTTCTCCATGAATACCATGAATTTTGCATTTCGTGTACTCTTTCTTTGTTGATATTTAATTGCATAGTTTAACCTCCTATCGTTTATATATAATTATATTAAATAATCGGTATTTGTACTTTTTATAATGATTATTTTCAATACCATAATTATATTTGGCATAACTACTATTTGAATTTATTTTTTTTGTCAGTATGTTGGATACTATTTTTCATGGATTTTGTATATTGGTGGTTTAATGATTCAAAACAAATCTTTTAATCAAATTAATCGATTTAGGGGGGTGTATGTTCTTTTTTTGATAGATTACTTGGAGTAGATGTTAGGAGTGTATTTTATTTTCCTTCTGTTGTGTGGGTATTTGCCTAAGATTAATCTAGTAAACTATATATTCTACTTTAAACATAAATAATATCATATCTAAATTGTATAAAATATACATTTTTTAATTTATTATGATTATCTCATCATTTACTTAATGATTTTTTTTAAGTAAACATGTTATTTGAAACATGTGTGATATTATTTAATCATAAAAACAGAAATATATTTCGAGGGAATTTTTTATGGCAACAAAAGTAGTTGAGATTAAAACTTTAAAACAAGGAAAATACTTAGTATTAGGTGGAGAAGCTTCAAAAATTACCAGTATTTCAACATCATCTCCTGGTAAACACGGTGCAGCTAAAGCACGTATTGAAGCAGTAGGAATTTTTGATAACCAAAAAAGAAGTCTTGTAAAACCTGTAAACGCTAAAGTGGACATACCTATCATTGACAAAAGAGTAGGTCAAGTATTAGCTATAATGGGTACTGAAGTACAATTAATGGACTTAGAAACTTATGAGACAATCGAATTACCTATACCTGATGACTTAAAAGATGCAATCAGTGAAGGTGTAGAAGTAGAATACATCGAAGCTATGGGTAATATGAAAATAATGAGAACAAAAGGTGGAAATTAAACACTATCCTTTTTTCCAATATCTTTTTTTTTATCAAATTTTTTTTTTCCAATAATTTAAATTACATTTAATTATTCATTGTTATTGTTGAATATATTATTAACAATTATTAATTACTATTTTGTCGATAATTTTATAAAAATAATGATAATTAATTTACAAAAAGTAATATAATGGAGATTATTTTTATTATATACCCTTAATCATTAGCATTTTGTTTAAGGATTTATTGTATTATTATAAAAAGTAAATTTATATATTAGTAATAATATAAATTATATTAGTTAATTAGCTATACAAGAATGAATATATTTAAAATTCATATAAAAGAAGAACTGATGAATCATAAATTCATGGTAAGTTATATAGTATAATTCAAAATTTTTTTCTTATAAAAGATTTTGAAAAAACTTCATTTTATATAATTATAATTTTAAATATTATACATTCTTTTTCAAAGGGAAATAATCTACACAATTAAAATCCTGAGCATGAAAATATAGCTAAGAAATAGAACAGTTAAACTAGTTCTATCATACTACATAACTTTTTTTAAATCATATTGTGCTGTTAAACAATCAGAGATATTAAATGTCCATGTTTCGTACATAGTTATTATTTTAATAATTTTTCATATTTTTTATACTCAAATCAATTAATAGGTTATCATTTTTTTTCGATTCATGGGTATTGGTGTTATTTTACTATAAGTTAAATTAAAACCAATCTGCTTTTAGGAAATTAAAAAAATCATTTGGGAAAGTTTTATACATCATGGGATTATCTTGATTTGGCATTATGGTCAGTAATCTGATTAATCAGCATATTAACAATATCAAATCTTTTTCAATCTCTTATTATAAACTAATTTAAAAGTTATTTGATTTTCAAATTCAAAAAAAGGGAAGTTGAGGGGTTTAATCTCTTTTAGGACCCATATAAATAACCGGTAAATGTATTTCGGTTTGAATTTCTTCAACAGGGGTATTTTCACTGGCCGGAAGATAAATTTCAGTTATAGGTCCTACAATGTCATAATCATTTTCAATCGCATAATTTACCATTTCACGTACCGATTCATTGAAGTTTTTATGGGAGCCCACGTGTCTTGCTGCTAAAACGGTATGTGCCGTTAATTCCTTAAGTCCCAATTTTCCTAATCTTGCGGCAGGCTTGCCATCCGCAAAGAAATCCTTGATAGGCATACCTACCTCAAAAATCTGGTCATTTTCCGCACGTTCTTCCAGGTCATTGTCATATGATCCATACGGGAAGCCAACAGCCTCCAATCCATTATCATGAATAAGCTGAGCTACCTCTTCAATAAACTCTGGTAATTTACTAAAACTATCAATATGAGGTACATAAGCCACTTTCTGATCTTCTATCTTTTTTTCAACAATTTTCATATAAACACTCCATTATCTATCTGATTCTGTTATAATCATGTCTCTAATTTTAAAGATTATTTTTATATTTTTTCCTATTATTACTTTTATTGTTAGAATCATATAATACTTTTATCAATGCCATTTACCTGACCCTATCATTTATGCCACCCCTCTTTTTTTTTAACGTTCTGTATGATTTCAACACAACTGCGAGTATCATACATATAATAATATGGAGGCCAATAAAAAAATCTCACCTCCATAAAATCATTGCATTTACTTGAAAACTTTACTATCGACATCTACAATCAAATCAAAGGAGAAAAAAATGATTAAGTCTAAATACAGGGTTATGTTTGTCATATTTGCAGTTGTGGTGTCATTTGCTATTCAATCAATAAGCGCCACATCTTTGGATTCAAATGACTATTCGATTGATGAAAATTGTCAGGATTCAAATGCAAATCATGACTTGGGTATGGACAATAACACGGAAAAATACAATAACCTAAACGATAATGCATTTTCAACAACAGGCAACCAAGCCGTCAATGTAAAAAAGGATACATATTTGATGTGGTGGCAACACATAACCTGTCATATTCTGATAACACACTGGAATTTGATAGCTACGGTTATGAAGTAGGTCTTCACAGCATATACGTGTAGTATACTGCCGATTTGATTCATGATTTAATATTGAAAACGGGTCAGACCAACTGTTACTTGCATGTTACAAGTCAGTCCGTACTAAAAATAGTGGATTAGAGATTGTCATCTCTAATCATTCTTTTTTTTGATTTTATTTTATTGGCGGGTCATGGACTATAGATTGTTTGCACTTCTTGGATAGCTGCTAATAAGTCCGCATCTAAACAGGCTATAACCATATGAACCGGCAGACATGACTGCCTTTGCATCGGCTTCAAGTTCAGCCTGTGATAACCGGGATAAGTTATTGTCATATGTTTGAAGTACGCTAACTACCTTACAATATTTGGCGCGACTGACAACATATTCCGTTGATGATTTAAGCCATTCACGTCCTGCATTGTATTCGTATTTGTATGTCATAGGAAGCATCACATCAAGATACCTGCTTAACTCGAGATAGTCCTGTCCATAGTATGTCTTTGTACCTGCTTTTTCGGCAAATACACATGCAGACAATTGTAAATTGCTGTCATAATCCTTGATTATGGCGTTAACTGATTTTACGAAGTTCGTGATGATGTTTGGATTTACAATACTTACCTTCGTTCCACTATATCTTACATAATCAAGACATACACCATTAACTCCATTCAGCTTAATGACATTTTTAATAAATGATCTAAGGGTATTCTGTCTGGCAGTGGACACATCGTCACCACTGAAACATATCACCCATGCATGAACACGTATAGGTGTATTCTTACATAAAGCGGCCACATTTTTCAAGTTGGCCACATCATTTGTGGAAGCCCTTACCTGAACATAAACATCGGTGACACCAACGTTTATCCAGGAATTCACCATGCTTTTTGTCACACCGTAACCAATCTGAACGAAGTATGAGGTTATCTTTGACTTTATCAGACTGCTTTTAAGGGTTAACTGATTGTTTAGTTTGCAGTTGTATGTGTAAGCGGTCACGCTTACGCTGCCATCTTGGGTGTATTTGTCACTAAGACTGCATACACCGTTTGCAACGCTTTTTTCTATCGACTTGGATATGCCTCCGCCGTTAATTGTTACATTAAACGTTAATGCAGGTAACCTTGTGGCATCTATTGAAGTAAATGTCTTTCCGTCATATACCCGGTTAACACTTGCAGTAGCAGTAACTGTTTTGGTTGTCTCATCTGAGAGGGCATCAAGCTTAAAATAAACCCAATTGTTCACGCTAAAGCCATTGGCATTCTGTGAATTAACGGAGTTTTTTAGCCACCAGTTATAGTTTGCATTAACTGCTCCGTTATAGTTGCACACGTCAATCTTGTTGTTTTCACCAATAACGCAATAGTTGACTGTAGTCTTTCCCTGGTTGTTATATATTGCCCCTTTTACGCTATTGTTGTTTTTTGTGACCGTTGACTTTGTGACTGTAAGTACGGATTTCTGGTTGAATATGGCAGAACCCGTGTCTCCTATGTTTTTTGTAAAGTTACAGTTTGTAATGGTGTTTGATATTCCACTATCACATCTAAGATATACTGACCTGTTTGTATTGTATGTTATAACTGAATCCTTAAGCATCAGCTGGTTCTTGTTTGTAACATATACTGCAGCTCCATGAACTTTGGCAGTATTTGATATGAACGTGGATGAATCTATGCTCGTTGTTTTCACTATGTTTGATGTACTGCTTATGGCAGCACCATTTGTGGCCCGGTTATTTTCAAATTTTGAATCGGACATTTTTAATTCATAGCTACTGTATACTCCTCCCCCTTCATTCGTTGCACTATTTGAATCAAAGGTTGATGAAGTAATTGTTGTCGTGTTTTTGACTGCTATGGCTCCACCATCATCTGCACGATTGCCTTTGAATTTGGAATTGCTTATCGTCGTTGTTCCGCTTGAGTATATCGCCGCTCCATAGTTTGTAGCGGTATTCTTTTCAAAGTAAGTGTTTTTGACTTGTAATGGTGATTTAATGTCGTATATTCCGGCTCCATGAACTGCTCTATTGTCAGAAAATAGACATGAGTCTATGATTGAATTCTTTGCTGATTCTTCTATCAATATGCTTGAATTTATGTTGCTTGTAAAGTTACATGATAGTAGATTCATGTATGACGTTGAGTATATTGCTGCAAATTCCGTTGCCTTATTTGATGCAAATACGCATTTATTTGCCTCAAGTGAGTTAAGGTTATAAATACATGAAGCGTATTTGGCGGTGTTGATCATAAACAACGATTTGAACATGTATAATGTTCCCTTGTTGTATATTGCACCACCATTTCTTGCTTCATTGGAGTACATTCGTACGTGTTTCATGCTCAAATAACCCTTGTTGTATATTGCACCACCGTTTTCATCAAAAGCATTTTTAAGGGTTATCGTTTTTATGCTGACTCGTGCTCTTGTTGCTATCGTGAATAGGTGCCTGTTTTGGGCATTTATTATGGTAGTTTTAGGGTTTTCTCCCATTATTGTAATGTTCTTGTCTATTAGAATTCCGTGTTCGTAGTATGTTCCGCTTAATACATATATTGTATCATAGTTTTTTGCTATTTTAAGTGCATTTTTAATGCTTTTCAATGGGCTGTTTTTTGTTCCACTGTTGTTGTCACTGCCTTTTAAGCTAACGTATATTACTTTATTGGCGGTTGCCGTTTTAAGGTTGCTTTCAGAATTAACTATCTTGACGGCAGTGTTGGTGTTGTCTGTATTTTGTATTGTTGCATTGTCTGTGTAGTGTGTGCTGTCTTCTTTTTGATTGTTCTGGTTGATATTATTCTTGTTTTCTATGTTATCGTTCGTGTTGATATTGATGTCATTATCTACTTTCATATTGTTAACAGTATTATCTGTTGTAATTGAATCTTCATTTGATATTATTGTACTTTCTTGTGTTAACGTAGCATTATCTGTTGCAGAAATACAAGTTAAACATATTAATATTGAAAGGACAAATAGTATCGGAAATATTTTCTTAAATAATTTTCTTTCTAAAATAAATTACACCTTCCTTATTAAATATTAAGTAGTAGTACTTAAATATTTAACGGATAATATCTTCAAAAAAATAGCTTTTTAATCCAAAACATATGTTATAATATAAAAATAAGGCAATTAAACTGTCAATGTGATAAATAAAATATGTTTTAACAAAAAAAATTAGGAAAAGGGATTTAATTTCTTATTATGATAAACATCATGTATACTATGAAAATTGCAAGTAATATGATACCATCTTTTTTATTAAAGTCCTGCTTATCATATGCCAATACATAGGATATTCCAAGAAGCACTATCATAACAACCGTGTCAACTAGCATTACCTGGGTTGTTTGGATAGGACTTATCACATTGGTTAAACCAAGTATAAACAAAATATTAAATATGCTGCTTCCGATAGCATTTCCTAATGCAATATCCTGTTTTTTATTAAGTGCCGCAGTAATGCTGGTAATCAGCTCCGGTAATGATGTACCGATAGATACAATGGTAAGACCGACGAGCGTTTCACTCATACCCAAACCAAGTGCTATGTCCTTAGCAGAATTTACCACTAAATCTCCACCTACAACAATGGCAATCAATCCACAAATGATATAAATTCCAATGATTGGTGAAGATAATTTGGACTGTTCAACAGCCATGTTTGACTTGTCTTTTCTGGCCTTAATGATAAGCCATGAAATGTATGATATGATGATAACTAGGAATATTATCCCTTCGATACGACTAATCTGATTTCCCGTAATTATGAATATCAACAGGAGAACACAGCTAATCAGAAGTAATGGAAAATCAATCTTAAGACTTTCCTCTTCAATGCTTATCTTATATAAGACCGCAGTTGCTCCCACAACAACAAGCATGTTGAATATATTACTACCGATAACGTTACTTACGGCAATGGCATTACTGCCGGTAAGGGCTGAAGCTACGCTTACTGCAGCCTCAGGTGCACTGGTACCGAATGCCACTATCGTAAGTCCGATAATCATTGAGGGAATTTTCAACTTATTGGCCAGGTCGCTTGATCCTTCAACAAAGAAGTCCGCACCCTTAATAAGAAGAACAAAACCTACAACCAATAATATTATGCTCAGTATGTTCATTTTACAATCCTCTTATTCGTATTTGATTATAAAGTTACGTTTATACGTGAATTCATTCCTCAAGCTTATGCAATTCCTCATATAATATTGGCAGGAATGATCCAATATCTGTTACAATGCTGATAACCTGTGCACTGCCACGGTCTGACAGTTTTGTAACGCTGGCATTGCTGATATCTACACATACACTTTTAATGCGTGCAGGTATCAGGTTACCTGTTGCCACGCTATGAAGAAGCGTTGCAATCATAATGACCATGTCCACATCCTGGATTTCTTCACGCATACGCTGCTGGGCAACCTGTGAATCGGTAATTACATCTGGAAGAGGGCCATCATCACGAATGCTGCCTGCAAGAACATATGGTGCATTGTTTTTAACACATTCATACATCACACCGCTTGTAAGAATACCCTGTTCAACCGCATTCTTTATGCTGCCCGCCTTATTTATGGTATTGATTGCACATATATGATGTTTGTGTCCATGTGCTACAAGTTCACCAGTTTTGGTCTTCACACCCAGACTTGTACCATACAATGCATTTTCAATGTCATGGGTAGCAAGAGCGTTACCTGCAAATAACTTATCAACGTAATGTTCCTTAATCAAATCGGCAAGTATCTGTGCACAACCTGTATGTATAACTGCAGGTCCGCCTACAACGACAATCTTACCTCCTTTGTCTTTAATTTCCTTCATCTGACTTGCAACATTGTGAATAATGCTTCTTGTAGGTTTTTCAGCTGAAGCCTCACTGTTCATGAATTCAAATGTATTCTTTCCACGTGATTTTTCCGGTGGTGATACTTTAACTCCTTTATGCCCAACAACTATCATTTCGCCTTTTTTAACATTGTTCAATGGTTTACAACAGGCCGTCTTGTTTTCTGTATCAACAACCAGTACACAATCCATTTCAATATTGTCTATATTGATCCATCTGTTGTCATAATAGATTTTGGTATTATAATTAGTTGTTGAATAAAAGTTATCGGGTACGGTGGAGTCTTTTTGTGATGCAACAAGTTCAACCTCTTCCTCTTCAATTAACTGTGCACCTAAATCCGTTACCATGTCTAAAATTTTATCTAATTTTTTCTCATTTTCACATTCTATTCTGATTCTAGCGGTACTGATATCATTGTTATGTTTACCAACATTCAATTCCTCTATCTCATAATCACCATCTTGGTCGATTATTGTATCCATTACCTTTTGAAGGGTAAAGGAATCGATGATATGTCCACTTAATCGTATTTTTTGAACAAACATTTATTCAACGTCCCATTTATTTTATTATAATATGATTATTTTCATTTCATTTTGTTTTTACTTAATAATTATTATTTATTTAACTCTTAGTTAAAAATATTTATGGTATATTTTTCATAAATTACAATTTTTAAAAGAGTAGCTTACTGTATGAAGATATCTAAAATAAGGAAGGTGTGGAAGGGAGTATATCTATAATATACCCATTGCTTTATTGGTTTTTAGGATAGATTTTTCACCATCTTCTTCTAGTTCAAGCATTGCTCTTATACAATCAACGTTTTCAGGAACTACGTCAGATTCTTGGTGAACAGCTTGCATATAGAATAATTCTCCATCCACTACATTAACTGATTCTTTCCATACTGGTATTTCATACATGTCTCCACGACTTCTACCAAGGTCTTTTGCAAATTCCATAATTTCTGCAGTAGATCCTAATTTAAGACTAGCATCTATTGGCATTACACGATGTGCTTTTTCAAATTCATCAAGAACATCATCAGTTGTCACATCGCTTTCAAGTTCAACCATTATGTTATGTGTGTGCATTAATGTTGTTGGAACGGCCAATGCCATAGTCATAACGTCCATGTCTTTGATGATTGTCTGTACATCCGGACCATGGTGGGAAGGAACTGTCGTTACAGGTTTAATGGCATTGATAGGTCCTTTTTTAGAATCGTTAGGGTCAGCAGCACGTCTTACCATTACTGCTCTAACCTTTTTTACTCCTGCAAGATCATTTACAGGTTTAAGGGTACGGCATAACCCGGTAGTGTTACATGAAACTACACGAACATAATCCTTTCCTAAACTTTCCTCATAGTTTGATTCGGCATTGAATGATGTACCGACAGGATCATGGTCTTCTCCACCTTCAAATATCGCTTTCAATCCTATCTTCTTATAGGTTTCTTCCATGTTTTGAATACCTACTCCACCGGGAGTACAATCAACTACCAAATCTAATTTTTCAAACAGTTCATCAGCGGTACCGGCTACTTCAATTCCTGCTTCCTCAAATTGTTTTTCTCTGTCAGGAACACTTATGTATAAATCATATCCTTTTTCAACAGCGGCTTTAGCTTCATAGTCAGGAGTTCTTTTTGTCACTCCAGCAATTTTCATGTCATCTTGAAGGGTCACAGCATCTGCAACTCTTTTACCTATGGTTCCATATCCATTGATTCCTATATTCTTCATAGTACTACTCCTCATATCACATGTGTATGATTTATAAATCTTAAAATTCAATTTACAATGTTGTGTATTAAAATATTTAAGTTACAATGTTGTGTATTAAAATATTTAAGTTACAATGTTGTACATTAATACATTCAATATACAATATTATGAATTCAAATCTTAAGTTATTCTAATATTATTATATATATAGTTTATGTTGTAATATATTTATGCTTATTAATAGGGATTTGATTCAATATACTTTGGTGTAAAATCTTCATCGAAATCTCAATAATAATGGGGATATGATGTTAAATTTTCTATTTTTCAGGTAAAATAAAGTTACCTCTTTAATTTATATTTTTAAAGCGAATAATTCCTTTTTTCATATTCTTTTTGCAATGGTAATTTATGTTAGAAATTTTAATAATATTTGACAAATAGGATAGGGCAATTCCTTTTTTCTAAAAAATAATTATGGAAGGTATCTTAATCTAATGGAAACATTATTCTTTAAAAATTAAAAAAAAAGAGTTTTGAAGGGGGAATATTATCCCGTATTAGGAATTCTCTCGGAGGTATTTGATTTAATGTATTTTGCTACGAAGTTGTTGTACATATTGTTTGTCTGATTTTTAACAGTAGCCGTTAAGTTGTAATTCAATTTCAGGATTAGACCGGAGGTATCGTAGTTGTTGAAACAGCTTTTCACATAGGATACGGTCAGCCAATTTGTTGGCATACCATGACTTCCCTCATTGTAGGAACCTGATGGATTTGCCACCAATACCCTTGATTTATCTTTACTTATGTCCAATATTGCAACGTAATGATTCCATGTGTGGAATATCAATGCACATCCACCTTTTGACAGTTCATTCAATGCATTGTCAAATGTTGTATTGTAGTAAAATGTAGCGGACATGTTGTGCATTCTGGCAGCACTTGCAAGACCGCTGGTTGATGAACCATCAGAATAGGTTGAACCTGCGTCAATGGATCCTCGATACTCTGAAAAGTAAGTCTTAAGCGTCTGACTGCACATGCTAAGGGATGTCGGACCGCAGGTATATGACGTGTTTTGAATGTCCCTTACTTCCGAATATGTATATTCAACACCCCTGAGGTTTGCTGTTATCTCCGCAGGGTATGCTCCTCCATTGGATAATACAAGATTACGGTTTATGGCTTTTTCAATGACATTCCATTTTTCACGTCTCAACACATGATACAAGTCAGGTTCTGATTTTGTCTTAAATGCAACATATCTTGACATGAAATTATTCAGGTACATGCTGTAGCTATCTTGTACGGTTATTTCCTGATATTGCTCACGTGTAAGGGTATATGTGGCATTTTCATCAGCCCACAAGTAATTTGTCATCAAGGAAATATTTGGCATTCCGTCAACATTTTCTATTATATTGTCCAAAGGATTTTTATTACCTTTGATTGCAGTATTTTCACTATTTAACTTGCTTTTATCCACTGTTTGAATTATCTTCGTATCAGTACTATTTCCATAAACTCCTGATATGTAATATGCATCAATTATATGGCTGGAAGTATCATTTGGCATGGTATAATTGTATAATGCCTTTGAATTTACGATGCCTACCTTTTTGATTTGGTTATTGTCTATTTTAAAGAGTACATAACCGCTATTGATGTTGGTCTTATAGTACTTGGTATTGTTGAACGTTACATAAGCACGTAACTCTAATTTATTGGCGTTTTGTGTAGCTTGTGGTATGTCAAGCAGCAAGTTCACTATAGGTGTTTCATTCTTAACAGTTATGCTGACGGGTACTGCAGTTTTTGTATAACCAGGGGATATGAATTCTAACTTAAAGTCATGGTTTCCGGCACTCATCTTACCCAGATACAACTCTCTTTTTCCATTGATTAAAGAGTTTTCTCCAATCAGCTTATTGTTTTGATATAATCTGATTTTTCCTGTTTCAACGATATTTCCATATTCATCAGTAACGTTAACATTCAAGTAAACTATGTCATTTGTCGTTTTTATCAGATTGTTTGAGTTTATTATGGCTTCCTTAATGATTTGCTTCGATAAGTTGCTTCTTGAACCTTCAAATATTTCATTACCACTGTAAACAGCTTGGATTGTAATGTTGTTGGTCGTCCATGAAAGGGGTGTCGTGTAATTGAGTACAGCCGAACCGTTTCTAACCCGCACTTCTATTGCCGTATTGTTTGATTTGAGTGTGGCTCCATTGATTTTATATATGGCTTTTCCACCTGAGACCGGATTTCCCCTTTCATCAATAACCTCAGCCGTTAATTTTATGTTTTCTTGATATGCCAAATTATATGATTTGATGCTAACGGTGGTGTCTAACTTCATGCCATCCAATATTAGGGGATTGCTTCTACAACTATTATATTGGCTGGTTCCACTATAAACTGCCTCCAGACTGATGGTTTTATTCCATGACTTCGGTATGGTATAGTTAAGTATTGCAGTGGAGTTAACCACTGGTGCATAACTTATTTGGCCGTTGTCTTTTATGGTTTCCTTATTTACCTTAAACAATACCTTTCCTGCGTTAATGATGCCATCATTTTCATCCTTAACGCTTGCTTTAAGCTGTACGTTGTCTCCGATTTTGCCCGTGAAGTTTTCTACCTCAATGTTGGTATTTGTTTTTGAATCGCCTTTAGCTGTCTTGTTTTTTACTTCTGTCTGTTCTATTTTATTGTTTTCGATATTTTTTTCGCTTACCTTAACATTGTCAACGTCTTTTAATGTATCACTTAGATTATTTTGTGAATCATCATTAATGGCATTTACACTGGATAATCCCAGTATTAACGTAAATACTACTAAGAAAAATATCACATCTTTAATCTTGATATTCAAGTTATCAATCTCCTTTAATTTGATTTTAAAAAAAAATAGGCGGGGTTTATATATTTAATTCTTTTGATATATAATAACCGAGTACTCCACCGATAACTCCCACTAATGTATATATCACCAGATATAGCAGGGTACTTGTCAACATATACTGCACATATAATGGCCCATAAATCATATATGTGAATGCTAATGTGAGTATTGTTACAACAAATGAAGCGATAAGTGAGGCTAATCCTCCAGCTACTGCTGATTCGCTTAGTGATTGGTTTTTAACTAAACCTATAATTATTCCTGTAAATAATATGTATGGAGTAATGCTGGATGAGCTTCCACTTATAAGGTAGGTTATTATTATTATAATGATTCCCAGTGGAACAATTTTTCCTTTGGTAACATTGTTAATGTCCATAATATCACCCTTTGTTTTTAATTTCATCTCTTATGTAGTAACCTATTGCAGCACCAATTACTGTTATTACGACATAGAATATTAACAGAAACTTGGCCGATTGAATTACGGCTATTGCATACAATGGACTTTCCGTATAATACACTATGACTGTAGATATTGCAAAGGATATGAGTGATCCTATTAGTGATGCAATAAATGAATTAATCAATGCAATCCTTTTATCGTTACCCAGTATGATTCCCATCAATATGCCTACAAATAGGAAGAATGGTATGATTGTGGATGAATCCGTACTTAGTAATGAAAAAATTACAATAATTATGATTGCAATGAGTATACTTTTTACTTTTATTATTTCATTTATATTAATATTATCCCCTCATAAAAAAAAATTTATAAAAAAAGATAATAATCAGTTTTTATCTATTCTATTGGCTGACCTTCGATAGCACCAATCTTTGCAGGGAAGTATTCATCTACGATGTATTCCAATCCATATTTGGAGAAAGACTGCTGTTCTGCTTTTTTACCTAACTTAAGCATTTTCTTAATTTCGGTCTGCCAGAAATCACCCCTATAACGAGGATCGGCAGACAGTTCTTTTAAACGTGCAACGTCAACATCCTTTAATTTGTCCGTTGGCAAATCATAATTGGTAATGTCTGATGCGGTTACACCCAGGAACTTTGCGTCAGGTGTTGCCAGGTCATGGTTTACGTGTGCAAGTTTAGCACTTCCTGATATGATAACCATACCTATGTGGAATCCCCATGGGTCTCCGTCGTTACAGATGTATACCGGAACGTTCAATTCGTCACTGGCACGTCTTATGAATCTACGTGTAGCACGGGCAGCCTGACCTTTAAGTCCCACAATCAATGTATTGAACCTGTCATATGCTTTTTCCTGTACTAAACGATGGAACATCCCCATGGTTTCCACTGCTATGATACGTTCTACTCCGCTATCTACAAATTCCACGTCATCTACGGTAGGTGGGATTGAATAACCTGATTTTCCCATTTTAAGTGCATTGAATTCCACGTCGTCATCCCTTAGGGTGATGTCTCCGTATACTGCTGCACCGTCTTCTTCAGGTAGAAGTCCTAGGTTTTCACGTGATACTCCAAGTGTTACCTCAATATCCTCAGTGATGTTGTTTGATTCCTGCTGGTTGTCAAATCCCACATCCCATCCTTCGGATACGTAGTACATCTCCCTCATTGTAGCGGTCTTTTGGATGTTTACCAATTCCTTACAGAAGTTTCCAACACACATCATCTGTGCCATCTTCTTAATCTGTTTTACGTTTCCCAAGGAACGGGTTCCTTTTCTGTCACCAAGTTCAAAGTATCTTTTCTCCTCATTATATATGATGTTACCGGTTCCCCTTGATGGTATCTTTATGCTTGGTACTTCCTCTTCCAATATTTTTTCAAGTACTTCATCACCCATACCTTTTAGTCGGTTAAGTGCATATTCTTTATGTTGCATCATTTTATCTTTACCTCCCTAGTATTCTTCATCATCTGTCTGTATTCTCATTTTTGGCTCTTCGGTTTTTATGTGCATTGGCTCAATTTCCGGTTGTTGAAGACGATTTTTCATATCCATAATCTTAGCCTTGTGCGTTACCTCATCCATTATCTTATTATATTCCGGTACGTCTTTTTCAGCCAATAATGCTGATTGTTTAATAACTACAGGCACCAGGTCTTCAAATATTTTAGCTCTCATTTCTTCATTTTTAGCAGCCTTTTTGGTTCTTATGTATTTTTCCAGTTTTCTGGCTATTTTCATTGTTGCCTGTCTTATTTCACGTACGATTTCTTCCTCTGGAGCTACACTTTGTTTACCTGTGGATAGGTATGGAACGTTTGTTGATATGATGTTTACAAATACTGATATTGGTGCATCATCCAGGCTTCTTACACCATATCGTCTCCAGTCAATACTTTTTAATGCCTCTGTTATTGCACAGCTTCCCTGGTCAAATGTCAAAGGTACACGGTTGGCAAATCTCATGATTTCTGCCTTTCTTTGTTGGCCGACTAGACGTCCTGCTTTTCCACCATATGCAATACCCGCTTCTACGATGAATGATACTCCACCACGGTATGCTTGTGGTTTTCTGGTTATGGCAGTTGAAAATTCCGGCAGTAATATTTCATTAATACCTTTTTCTATCTGTTCGTTACCGATTGGTTTTAATCCACTTGTTGGTGGAGCCATGAATTTCATTTGATCAAATTGGTTCACAACGGCTTCTGCTTCTTTCCATGTGATACTTTTTGGTCTTTTGTTCATGTCCAGGCCTGTTGCTTCCTCAATTTCCTTGATTTTTGCCGCGGACACACGACTTAATGAATCCATGAGCAGGTTTTTGAATCGTTTTTTGTTTGTTGATTTGCAGAGGTATATTATATCATCGGCGGTTACCCCTTTTGGATGTGGAAGTACTTCTTTTGGAAGTGGAGGTATCTTGTCTGTTGCCCTGTCAAAGGTGTATTTTCTTCCTGTAGGATCTTTGAATACTATTTTTGCATGAGGATTACCTATTACGGTACGTCTTATGTATTCGTATGCTCCCTGTTCACTCATTGAGTATGATACATCTTTAAATTCAATTTCAATTCCTGAACCTGTTCTGTCTGTTTCAAATTCCTGTCTGTCCAGAATTATACCGGTATTCTTTTTAACATCTAACTTAACGGTCATTTCAATACCTTTAAGCTGGTTGCCGTCTTTGTATCTTGATCTTATTTTTACCGGTTGACCTGTGGTCATCTGGGAGAGTAATACACATCCACTACAACCTAATCCCTGTTGTCCACGTGATTGGATGTTTCTGAATTTACTTCCTGCAAACATTTGGCAGTATACCTTTGTTATAAATTCTTCCGGTATACCCGGACCATTATCCGCATGTGTTAGGAGGTAATGGTCTTTTCCTAATCTTTTAAGTTCTATTGTTATGTCTGGTAGTATTCCAACTTCTTCACATGCATCAAGACTGTTTGTTATAAGTTCGTGGAATACGATAGTAAGTGATCTTATCTTTCCAGAAAATCCTAACATCTGTTTGTTTCTTCTGAAAAATTCTGATGCTGTTAATTCCTTAAATTCTTCGAATAATTCGGATGTGTCACGTTCCAATTTATTTTCCTCCAATTTTTTTATTTAAATCAACTATGTATTACTTGGTCTTTGTTTGTTATTAACCACTGTGCTTGTTTACTCTGTTGATTATATTTGATTTCAATGGTTGTTTTGTTAATTTTTTATTAAAAATTATATTTATTTACTAAGCATATATACATGGGTGATTATTAGAATATGAATTTTCTTGTATACTATAATATATGTAAATGCTATAATATAAAACATTGCATATACCCTACCTACTAAAAATACTATAAGTTAGGGGGGTCTTGAGAAGTATTCCCACTTGCAAAAAAAAATTAAAAACACTCCTCTTGATACTCAATGCAATACCTGGAAGAATTATCGATGAGGTTATTTCACATTTTAATAAGATTATCTTTTAATAACATCAGCAAGTATTCAAAAATAGTCATGTTAATGGCGGTCAATCAAAAAAAAGTATTTAAGAAGTTTTTTAAGGATACTTCTTATTGTTGTTCGAGTTCTTTTAATCTATTTTCCTCTTCAGTTTCTCGTATAATGGCTTTTATGGTTTCTTCGGTTGATAAAATTTCTTCAGGCTCATCATCGTACTCTTCATCAAGTGAATTTTGGTTATAATCTGATTCGGCATCGGTATAGTCCACATCACTATCGAGATCTTCCCTTAAATATTGTCTTTCATCGGCTTTTCCATGAATCATTTCATCAAACTCTTCCCTTTTGAGCTTGTCATGCATCTTCTCTAGGTATGCATATACACTTTTCTGTCTTGAACCATCAAGAATCATATTGATGGCTTCCTTAGCCATTTGAACATTTTCGATTTTACCAATAAGCGAAACGGTTTTTCCGTAAATGCTTATTTCAACATCCAACATGTCATGCATAATCTGCCTGGTTCTTCCACCTTTACCTATAATCCTTCCTTTTTGTCTGACTAAAGCCTTTTTACTTTTACCGACATAATCCTGTAAGTTTATAATCTCAAGAATTAGCTCTTCATTATCCAGTCTTAATGCAATTTCCGGATTGAATCCTCTGCCGATAGCCTTAATCATATATCTGGCTTTCCATATTGCCAATGGATCTTCAGTTTCTTCAGTTGAACTGATGGCAATGTTACCTGTTTCACTGTCAATTTTAAGTTCGGTTTTTGTGATAATTTCAAGCTGATGTTTGATTTTACCATTTTTTCCGATAGTTACGCCTACTCTGTCTTTTGGTATTTTTAAGTATTCTATGTTAACCATTATAAAAAACTCCTTAAATATCTATGTTTATGTTTATTTAAATAATAAATGGGTTTATGTTCTAAAAAATAATCTAAAATTTTAGTTATTTTATGGGTAGTTTATTTTTTTTTAATTAATTTCTAATCTTAAAATAATGAGTTCTTATTAAGATTATGTTTTTGATTTGTCAGGTTATATGTTCATTTTATGAATATCATATATTTTTCTATATCAATGTCATATTTTTTATTTTTCAATAAAGAAATAATTGGAGTATTTACTCTTTATCTTACTCTACTCTAATTTATGTATACTATAGTATAAATAAGTTTATGCTTAATATCGATTGTTATTATAAGTAATTATTATTAAATTAAATTATTTTTTAATTTTATCTTCAATGTATTCATATGATAAATCCACATTAAATTTTTTAGCATCATATATTATATTATTTATGTCCCTTTCAAGTAAAGTTCTGCTAAGAGGATGGCTTGTTAATGTAGCTTGGGATAAATCAATAATGTACGGATGATTGTAGCTCATTAATATGTTATATCTTGATAAGTCTCCATGGACGAGATTGGCTTGGTTATAACACACATCCATAAAGTCGATAATTTCTTCAAAGACCTCCTCTGCATTATCCAGTTTTGCCTTATGTAATGGTACGGCAGCACTGGCATCACTTTCATTATGCTCAAGAAATTCCATTACAAGTACATTTTCCTTGGCGGTATAGGGTTCGGGTACACGGGTGCCCAACTTGTATAATCTGCTCAAGTTTTTAAATTCCTTCTGGGTCCATGCTGTTATAAGTTGTCTTTTATTGCCTCCATGGCTTTTAAACCTTGGATCACCCGCAATGTATTCGTTGAGTTTCTTGAAGTCAAGGGTGACTATCCGGTAAATTTTAACCGCGACATTGTTTTCGTCATCATCCACTCCTAAAAATACGTTGGCTTCCTTACCCGTACTTATAACTCCGTTTAAACTTTGAAGATATCCCTGATTAGCCAGTTTATACAATACTTTCAGTGTCTTATCATCAAACACCTCACTTGAAACCTGTTTATCTTCAACACTTTTCAAACGTTTTCTTTCTTCAAATTTCCGCATTTGACTATCTGCATCATCATAATGTTTATCCATCTTCACCACATTCCTCAATACTTCTCTTTGATACTTAACAATATTCTTGAAACAATATATAATACAGGTAATTCTATCAATGGTCCAATTACCAGACTTATTGCAATTAATTCATTATTTGCAAATGAACTTATGGCTATGGCCAACGCTAATGGACTGTTACGTGCAAGAGTAGTAAATGTTAGACTTGCATATTCCTCATAACTGAAGTTCAACTTCTTCGATGTGATATAATCAAGTAAGCCGTTTGCCATAAAAAATAGTATAAGGGGTATAAAAAGTACGCCAATACTATTGATGTTTTCCAACAAAACCGAACTTTCAGTATTAAACAATCCAAATATCGCTATGCATAAAAATAACAATTGGTTATCTGTAAATATGCTTGTAATCTTTTCGTTATATTCCTTGTCTTTTAATAGGTATTTAACAATCTGGGCTAATATAAATGGTAGGACTATGTATGTTATCAAACTGTTTATCAAGTCACTTAACTGTAACGTGTTGCTGCTTGAAAAAAACAGCAGCAGATAAACTGGAAGTAATATTAACTGTAACACTAGGTTAATTGGCAGTAATGAAATGCTGCTGGCCAAATCTCCCTTGGCCATCTTTGTAAATACCAGGTACCAATCGGTACAAGGCGTTAGAATAAGCATGAAAAATCCTATAATTAAATCAATATTTCCATTTAAAAATATATTAGCAAGAAAATATCCGAATAAGGGGGTCCAGATAAAATTAATTATTAGGCTTGTACTGGTGAACTTGTGATTGGAAAAGCTATGTTTTATATCTTCAATAGGTATGTCCAGGAATAATGTAAATAACATTAAAGATAGAAAAATTGTAATTAGATAGGGGCTTATCTGGTTAATTATTGGGATATTATTAAATAATAAACCAAGTATGATGGAGATGAATATGAAAACAGGTTCTAATTTTTCAATTAATTCCATATTCATAACTCCATGCTATACATTCTTATTATATTTTTAAGAATCCTCTTCTTTCAAGATAGTTGGCTTCTGTACGGGTGTATCTCCAAATTACGTCTGCCTTTTCATTACTTTGGAAATCCCATGGTTTGACAAGTACCACATCACCTTCACGAATCCAGATTCTCTTTTTCATTTTACCAGGTATACGGCATAATCTTATGTTTTTGTCATTGCATCTTACCTTAAGTTTTCCATGTCCCAATATTTGTTCTACAATACCTGGAATTTCACCTTTACGAGGTGATCTAACTCTTATATTTTCGCCTTGTGGCTGTTGGTTATTGTTATTTCCTTTATTTTTATTATTTCCTTTTTTCAAACTATATTTCTCCCATTAAACATTTATGATGTAATTATATGATTAAAATAATCCTTTATCAGTAATTTGTATTACTTTTGTAGTTACCATATATATTATATTAATATGTAGTTATGTAATCCAAAGTATATATCTTTTTTCAACTAATGCAACCAAGCATCAAAAAAGAAATAGTTTAAATTAGTTATTATTTAATCAGTTCAATGATTGAAGAATTAAGCTTAGTTTTATATATGAATGTTTTTTCATATTATTTCATTTGAAAAAAAGATTTCTTGTCTGTTTTATATGATGTATAATCCTGCAGTGAAAATGTGTTTGCAACATTCATTCAGGTTGTCTGGGGGGATTGTTTAATTTCAAATAATAAGTGTGGGTATTTATGAGGAAGCAATCATATGAAAAATTAAAGGAAAGATGATAAAATAAGATAGATCATAGGGGGGTATGATTATCCTACCTTATTGATTTTAATCAATGATTTAATTGGAATGTTATCCAAATCATTAATGCCCTTCTTATCAACAAGTACCGTTACGGCTAATGGTTTTGCACCCTGTGATTTACATACATTAATTGCATCCGTAATTGTTCTACCACTGGTTATGACATCATCCACAATAACAACACGTTTATTTTTAACGTTTGCAAAGTTATGACTTATGGCTCCCTGTGAAGATTCATTTTTCATGTGTTTTATTGGATGGAATACTGCTAATTCGGCTTCAAGATAATCTGCCATGAATGTGGCAAAAGGAACTCCACTGACTGTTATTCCAACAACGGTATCTATTTCTTCATCAACTAAATCAGCTAATGCTGCAGATATGAATTGCATCCTATTGGAACTTGAACCAATGGTTTTCCAATTGATTGCGAAGTCATCAGGTTTTTGTTTTTGTTTATTTTGGGTTACTTGACTCATCTGTAAAATTAGCCATTGGGCGGTATCTTTGGAGATGTTCAATTCATCTGCTATTTCACCAGTTGTCAATCCTTTATTTCTTAGTCCTGTTGCTTTTTCAATTAATTGTGAGTTCATATTCATTCCTCTTTTTCTATTCTAAATATATTAAATTCTTTTCTTTTGATGATTTCATTGCAGCTTCAACAATACGTAAAGCTTCATATCCGTCTTGACCGGTTACCTCGGCTTCTTTATTTGACTGAACCGCATTTACAAATGAACGTAATTCTTCTTTCAACGGTTCCTTGTTTTCAACCTTTACCTCTTCCACATGGTTATTTTCCTTGTATAATGTAACGGTCTGACTTCCATAATCCACACTGATTATACCATCCACACCTGTTATGTTAAGCTGTCGTTTTTTATATGGTGTTAGCCAGTTGGTTTCCAATATGCTCAATGCACCGTTTTCATATTTTGTCATGATTTCTGCGTGATCTTCAAATTCACAGTTTTTAAGGTTACTGCTCATGTTGGCAAATACCATTTCGGCCTTACTTTCAAACAAGTAATTGAAAATGTCAATATCATGTATTGCAAGGTCTGTTGCAACTCCAACGTCTCTAAT
Source organism: Methanosphaera sp. BMS (assembly GCF_003268005.1). NCBI lineage: Archaea > Methanobacteriati > Methanobacteriota > Methanobacteria > Methanobacteriales > Methanobacteriaceae > Methanosphaera > Methanosphaera sp. BMS. The sequence goes on from NZ_CP014213.1 coordinate 2,394,329, forward strand.
TCGTGGAGGGTATGGACCCAATCGTTTTGCGTTTGCAGTTACAACTTCTCCAATTTCTCCCTCTTGAAGCAATCTTTTGGCTACGCGAACGGCCGGATTGAATCTTTCGACATGACCGGTTGCAAGGATAACTCCCGCATCCTTGGCGGCATCAATCATCTCTTTGGCTTCTGTTATATGACTTGCCACGGGTTTTTCAACAAGTACATTCTTGCCCGCTTCAATAGCACTCATAACAACATCATGATGGAAAACGGTTGGAACACATATGTTTACGGCTTCAAGATCATCTAATTGTAAAATATTGTCATAATCCACATATCCGACAGTGTTGAATTCCTTGGATACATTATCCAGTGTTCCACGAACCATATCTGATATGGCAAGTAAGTTTGCATTTTCAAGTTCGGAGTATATCCTCACATGGTTATAACCCATAGCTCCTACTCCAATAACGCCTACGTTTGTTTGCTTCATAATGCATCATCTCTCAGTTTTTCTCCAATAGACTTAGCAGCAATAATGGCATTGTCCTTGTTTGTCTGTTTGTCAATTCTTGCCAATATTTCACCTTCAGGGCTTAATAATTCACAATAAATGGATATTTGATCCTTTTTTACCTTTGAATTAACGCCTACCGGCCATTGACATCCAACACCTAATGTTTCAAGTATTGTCTTTTCACACATGGCCTCTAGGCGGGTATCGTCATGGTTTAACTTACTTATTATGTCGTTGTATTGTGAGTCCTTATGTGTCATAACAGCCAATGCTCCTTGGCCAGCCGGAGGAACGATGTATCTTTCATCAAAGATTTCTTTGATATGTTCCTGCAGTCCTAATCTATTGATACCTGCCAAAGCCATTATTGTAGCATCATATTCTCCCTCTTCAACTTTACGAATACGGGTATCAATGTTTCCTCTAATCGGTTTGGTTATGACCTTTTTGTCATGAAGTTTGCAGTATGCTTCACGTCTTACACTGCTTGTTCCTAATGTGGCATTTTCAGGCAGTTCATCCCAGGAATAGTTTGATATTAAAACTTCATTTGTAGCTTCTCTTTTAGGAATTGCTGTTATTGTTAATTGGTCATTTAATTCGCTAGGCAAATCTTTGAAACTATGTACTGCAAAATCAATGTCTCCTTCAATCAATGCAGTATCCAACTCTTTTGTAAAAATACCCTTGGCATCAATATTATATAATTGTGAATCTTTAATTTTATCTCCTGTTGTCTTAATAATTTTTCTTTCTATTTTCTCTCCGGTTATCCTTTCCAAATCATCTACAACAGTTTGTGTTTGAGTAGTTGCTAGTTTACTTCCTCTTGTACCAACTATCAATAAGCATACCCCCTATCATCTTATTTTATTAAAAAATATCAGGTAATATTATACAGATTATCCTTTGATTAAATAAAAAATTATGCTCTTTTATCAAATAATTACTATTTAATTATTTTTCTACTCTTTATAATTATATGTTCAATATATTTAATAAAGTTTTTTTATTATTTTTTCATCATCCAATTAATTTTTAAAACGAATCAAATATCTAAAATGTTGATTTTCAGTTATTCTCCGGCAGTATTTATGTTTTCATATATTTAATTCAACATTTTTTGCATATTCACTTCTATAGATAACTTCTATTATTTCATTATTTTCTAGTTTAATCATCTCATTTATGGCCTTGTTTAGAGTGGGGATATATGTTATGTTGGATTTATTTAATTTGCCATGGATATTCCTTCCCAGATTTCCGGTTAACACTATTTTATTGGGCAATGTTTTAAGGTAGTTTACCAGTTTTGTCTCGTCAATCTCTTCACATGTAATTCCATAGTCGCCACCAAGAACTATGATAAAATTTTCATCTAATCTTTTTATATTTTCAATGGATTTTTTTATGGATGTTGTATTTAGTCCCGGATTTATTTCCTCTATGATGATTTTTTTTCCAACTTTCTTATATGATGTTCTGCCATCGATGGTGTTGATATCATCAATCTTTAAAAGTATGTCTTCCATACACATATCACACATCAGCCCTACGCTAATTGCAAAGAGGATGTTCAATACATAAAAATCCGTCAATGCAAAACAGGTTACGTCATACTTCTTGTCATTATAATGAAGGGTAAATGATGAATTTTTAATATCTAGATTTAGGCTTGATGTGTACATGTCACTGTCGGCATCAGACAATGAAATTTTAAATGCATCTCTTTTCACATCATCATAATATTTATCAAAGCTTTCTTTCATGCATATTACCCTATCACAGCTAAAGACATTTCTTTTTGCGGCGGATGCTTTCAGACTATCATCCGCAATGGGATAATCCTCAACAATATTGGTTAACACTCCAATACTTTCATTGGGAATAACGCCTAATGATACTTCGGCTATAAAATAATCAATTTTATCCAGCAAATCCTCTTCAAGTGCAATATTAAGTGCCGTAATAATACTGGAGGGAGTAATGCTAAGATTTCTTTTAAGAACAACCTTCCTGTTATCTGAATGATATGACAGTTCGCTGCTGTTTAAAACAAGAACGTTATAATCGGACAATATGTCTTTAATCATGGAGGTCACAGTAGTTTTTGCCTTGACACCGGTAACCTGAATAATTCTGAAATTCCAGTTATACTTATTTCTATGCTTGTTTACAAGATATGCTGTGAATTCATGGTGGGTGAAATCTTTATGGATTACAGGCCTCATATGAACGGGGGCAATTGTCGTATAACTCTCATCAATGGATTCCTTTTCTATAAATGAAACGTTATATTTTTGAGAATATGTCTTTTTATCCTCATCCGTTAATTTATTATAAATGTCATAGAAAAAAAGAGGTTTGGATGTATACTTTGAATATTCATCCAACAATACTAGTCCGCCATGATTGGCATCACATATAACTACATTATTTTTCATAGTAAAACCCGTTTGAACTTTTTATACTACTTTCGTTAACTTCTTATTGATGCTGTCATAGAATTTCTTGGTAAATCTTACAAAGTGTGCCTTGTAATTCGGCATCTTCTGAGATAAGACAGTCATAAAAACTGAAATAATACAAGAGAATACTAATAAAAAAGATGTCTGGCAGTATGATAATCTTTGATGGGACAACATTCAATATTAATTTTATGCAGATGATACTTATTTATTTAAATTAATATTCATTATAATCTGATTTTCTGGCAATAACATTTTGTATTTCTATAATATTTGATTTTGTATGTATGTAATAAACAATCCTATAATTTCCAACTTTATGTCGTTTACATTTAGGGCATCTAATACTTTCTAATTGTTTATTTGATGATTTATACGGATTTTTTTCTATTTTATATATTCCCTCTTTTAACTGTTTGTAAACCGTTTTGTTTTTCTTTTTATATTTGTTTAAATTTTTTAAAGCTTTTTTTGTATATATTATGTTAAAGCTCATATTATCCCTTTGGATTCTAATTCTTCTAATTTTTCATCTAAATCTTTCAATTCAACATTATAAGTATCTGAATAATCGTCATTTTCTAATTTTTCTATGCATTCATTATAATACTGGGCTTCTTCTTCATTAAATTCTTCCATACACCTATTTTTTTCAATTAATGAATAGATAATATCATTATAGGATTGTTTTTTACTGCCCATGTTTGTTAAAATTTGATGAACTTCATCTGAAACCTGAATTGTTTTCATAGTAATTATTCTCCTTATAACTTTTATAATAATTATAATAATTATAGTACTTATAGTTGGTGTTGATGGATGCTCATTTATAGAATGTTAATTTTGTTTATATCTATGCATTAAATCTGGTTTTTTTACTTTTTAATGAATCTTTTTTTATTTTTTTTAAATTTTGCCGCTTTAAATTTAACGTCCACAATTTCATAAATCATTCATTATTTGTCAATGTAAAATAGTTACTTAAATATACTTTCATCCTGGAATTTTTATGGTCTAACAATTAATGCATCATTTTTTCTGTTTTAAATCTACAACTTTTTTGCTGCCTCTAAATCAACATCTGCCGTTTATTGTTCTATATATTAATATTCTCTTGGCATATGAATATTATGATTAATAATTAATTTATATTTAATAATGCCTTGAAAACAAGAATATAATCGAAAAGGACGTAAATATGTTCATTTTAAACTAAATCATGAAATATTTTCAAAAAAAAAGGAAAAAATAAGTTATGTCAAGTTTTCACATAATCTGCCATATACAAGAATTTTTTGGAGGAATATCTTAAATTTTCGTTCAGTGATAAATTTTTTTCTCTTATTTGCATTTTTTAATGCATGCTCTTTATAATACAAGTATTATACTACTTTCGTTAACTTCTTATTGACGCTGTCATAGAATTTCTTGGTAAATCTTACAAAGTGTGCATTATGTTCTGATTTTCTGATTTTAATCTCATCGTTGTGACTGTATACTTTTTCTGTTACTCCATCAAGCACAGCTACTGCTTTTTTATCCACTTTGTTGAATTTGATTGTTATGGTGCTGCTGCTTGGAACAATTATTGGCCTGGAATTTAGTTTAAATGGACATATCGGTATGATTAATGCCGCATCAACACGCGGATCTACTATAGGGCCTCCGGCACTCATGGCATATGCAGTTGAACCGCTTGGAGTGGATATGATGAGGCCATCGGCATGTATTTCATCGACGACTTCATCATCTAGGCACACGGTTAAATCAAGCATTTTTGCCGGTTGATTTGTCATGAGCACCAATTCATTCAGGACAGTTTGCCATTCGTTGTCACACTTTATGTCAAGTTGCATGCGTTCTTCCACAAAGAAGTCATAGCTTAACAGTTGATCCATGCATTCAAAGATGTCTTCAGGATCAACTTCCGTTAAAAAGCCCACGGTACCCATGTTGATACTTAATACTGGAATTTTCTTTTTGCTTAAGGTGTGCTGGGCATAAAGTACTGTTCCATCACCGCCGATGCATAATACAATGTCTGAGTCCATATCTTTGATGTTTGTGGAGTATTTTGAGTATTCTGTTAATACATCGGTGACTCTTTTTTCTATTTCAATGCATACCTTGTTTTCCTCCAGGTAGTTTACAAGGCTTTCAATCAATTCAAGTGCATCCTCCCTATCGGTACGGGATACGATTCCAATTTTCATGCTGCTGTCTCCTTAGTGTAAATAGTTCATCATATTCTCATGTAGCTTACTTGTGCATGTGGCCATTATTGAAGTTTTTTCTGTTAATTTTAACTTGCTGGATAATGGATTGCCCTTATAATCAGTAATGATACCGCCGTTTTCCTTTATAATAAGTTGGCTGGCGGCAATGTCTAATATTCTGACAATCTCATTAATGTCAATATATGCATCATATGCACCATCGGCAACATAGCACATCTCGATGGCAATAGAACCCATGATACGCATACGGCGAACACTAGAACAAAGATTGCTTAGCCGTTCTGATTTTGCACGGTAAACATAGCTGCATAAAGTGGCATCACTAACCTTTGTAACGCATGATATAGGGGTTATTTTCTCATTATTTTTCAATGCACCCTTACCCTTCACAGCACTATATGCATCACCTGTAGGGAAATTCTTCACATATGCAATCTCAATATCATCCAATGTAACCTCATCCAATGTTTTACTGGTCAAATCGGCCAATGCTATTGAAATACCATAGCAGGGCATATTGCGCATGGCATTGCTTGTACCATCCAGCGGATCTAAAATCATTAAAACCTCTGCATCATCATCCCCAATTTTAATTTCACCGATTTCCTCACTTATAAGAACCAGGGACTTACCACTTTCAGTTAATGTTTTAATAACACAATCCTCCGCAATTTCATCGATTTTATGTGTAGGAGTGCCATCAGCACCCATCTTTGTAATGATGGATAAATCCGGGTCACATCTAGCATCACTTATGGTACGTTCAACATTTTCTGATATCTTATCGGATATTTCTAGCCAAAAGGTAGTTCTGTCTTCATCCATTATAAAAACTCCACATTGAATTAAATTTTTTTTTTTAAGTAATTTTTTTTGTATATTAATATTATTTTTAAAATTTATAAATATTATAAATATTTGTCTTTAATGCCTTTTTAAATAATAATGAAATTCCGGATATCACTTTGAAATATTTACGATAGCATATATGGTATATATGGTGCTTGTTTTGGTTATAAGCGATTATCGATTGGCTTGTGATTTTATTAAGGATTGTATTGGCCGGAATATTTAATTAGAAATGGGCAAATTGAATAAAGATGATAAAATTCAGGGTAATTTTCATTTAAGGGTTAGTTTAAAATATATTGCCTGTAATCTTTTTAAAAAAAGGTATGGGGGTTAAATAAAACATTTTTAAGTTTCTGAGGTTATTTCTTCAATTTTTAAATTCAATTTCTTGGATTCGGGTAACTTGATGTGCAATGCTTCTTCCAGAACTTCCTCTATTCTTGTCACTGCCTTGAATTCCAGTGCTTGTTTTACTTCATCCGGCACTTCATCAAGGTCTTTTACGTTCTTTTCAGGTATTATTACTCTTTTTATTCCTGATCTGTATGCGGCTATTGATTTTTCTTTCAGTCCGCCTATTGGAAGTACTTCTCCTCTTAATGATATTTCACCAGTCATTGCTAGTTTGGAGTCTACTGGAATGCCGGTTATGAGGGAAGCCAGTGTTGTAAGAAGTGTAACTCCCGCGGACGGTCCGTCTTTTGGTATTGCTCCCGCCGGTACGTGGATATGTATGTCGTAGTTGTTTAAGCTGTCTTCTAGTAATGGGCTAAAGTGTGACTTTATCAGGCTCTGTGCAATCTGTGCCGATTCCTTCATAACATCCCCCAATTGTCCCGTAATTTTTAGATTGCCCTCACCGGGCATCATTATTGCCTCTACAAACAATATGTCTCCACCAACCGATGTCCATGCAAGTCCCGTCACAACACCTGCCGGGTTCTTATCGGCAACCACATCATAATGGGCTTTTTCAGCTCCAAGCATGTCATATACCATGTCGTTGCTAACGACGTATGGTCTTTCTACATTGTCCACCACTATCTTTTCGGTTGTTTTACGTGCTATCGCAGCTATTTGACGTTTTAATTCACGCACTCCTGCTTCCCTTGTATATCTTTCGATTACCGTTTCTATAACTTCATCCTCTATTATCAAGTCATCCTTTGTCAGGCCGTGGTCTTCAAGTACATCTGGTATTAGATGTTCCTTTGCAATGTGTAACTTTTCGTTATTTGTGTACGTTTTGAGTTCTATTATTTCAAGCCTATCACGAAGTGGTCCAGGTATGTCCTCCAAGTAGTTTGCCGTTGCTATAAAGAATACGTCGGACAGGTCATAGGCAACTTCCAGGTAATGGTCTGAAAAGGTGTCATTCTGTTCGGGATCCAGTACTTCAAGTAAGGCACTTGTAGGGTTGCCATTTATTGAAGCAGTTAACTTATCAATCTCGTCCAATACAAATACGGGGTTGCTTTGGCCGGCCTTCTTCATACCGGTGATTATTCTACCAGGTAACGCTCCAAGATAGGTTCTTCTGTGTCCGCGTATTTCTGATTCATCCTTTACTCCTCCAAGGCTTGCCCTAACGTAGGGTCTATCCAGTGCTGTTGCAATGCTACGTCCAAGACTGGTTTTACCTGTACCTGGTGGTCCTACAAATAGGAGTATTGATCCTTGTTTTTCATCCTTCATTTTAAGGACTGTCAAATGTTGTATTATTCTTTCCTTAACCTTTTCTAATCCGTAGTGATCTTTATCTAATTGTTCTTGAGCTTTTTTAATGTCTATCTTCTGTTTTTCTGCTTTATGCCATGGAAGGCTTAGTATTGTATCCAAATAATTTCTTATGATATTTTCTTCAGCATTGTTCTGTCCTTGTCGTTCAAGTTTATTCAGCTCTTCATATGCTACTTCTTCCACTTCTTTTGGTAGATTTGCCTCTTCTATTCGTTCTCGGTATGTTTTTCTGGATTTGGATGAATCAGTCATGTTGAGCTCTTCCTGTATCATCTTCATCTGTTCACGCAGAAGATTTTCCTTGTGGATTTTACTCATGTTCTCGTTGATTCTTCTGGCAATATCCATTTGTATGCTCATGGCGTCTTTTTGTTCTATAAGCAATTGGATTATGCGTAAAACTCTTATCTTAACGGAATCTATCTCAAGAAGTTCCTGTTTTTTATCGATTGTTATTTTCATGTATGGGAATATGCGGGATATTTTCTCTTCAACATCCTCCTCGTTAATAAGTCCCCTGATGAATACCTCCGAATTCGGTATGAATTTGGATATTTCAAGTATTGTTTCATTAATATCCCTGTTCATCTGTTCTGACTCTTCGGGTGTGATGGTATTTTCTTCTGTTACTATTCTATATTTTGCATGATAATATTCTCCATTGTCGGTCAGTTGCATTATTTCAACCTTGTCCTTCACACTTAATTCCAAGGTATACTCTGCCTCGTTTTCCTCCAGGTTTTCTATCTTCAATATGCTTCCTATATTGTAGAACTCCATTTTCGTATTGTCATCGGTAATCTTCTTGGGAGTTAATACGATTCCTTCCTGATTTTCATTTATACTTTTTAACAGATTGTCGGTATTGAACTTGTCAAGAGGAATTGTCAAGTGGGTATGTGGTAGAAATACCGTATTTGGAATTACGAGTATTGGTAATTCTCCATCATATTCAATTATTTTTTCTTCTTGAGCGGATAGGGGGTATGTTAATTTATTTTCGTTATATTTAACCTCTGTTATTATTTCATTATTTTCTCTTAATTTTTGGGTAAATGATAAATCTTTTTTCTCATCATTATTATTCATAAGTAATATTCTCTCCTATCTATTTATTTCAATATCATTTGGAATAAAGCATCTATGCACTCTTTATGTTGTGACATTATTTTTGTATTGATTCTATAATAAATATTGTTTCCTTTTTTTTCTGATTTCACGATTCTTGACGTTTTTAATAGTTTCAAATGCTGGGAAGCGGCGGGTTGTGTTATGTTTAACTCTTTTGCGATTTGATTTACTGTCACTTCCTTGTCGTCACTTTTTGAAAGGATGCAGATTATCTTTAAACGATTGGGATTGCTTAGAATTTTAAATGTTTCTTCCAATTCCTCTTCATTTGCATTATTGAATTTTTCCATGCTATTACTATATAAGCATATACTTATATACTTATCATTTATCTAAATTTTTAAAAAGTTAAATGTATAATATAATTATAAGTGAAGAAATATTTTTTGGAGAAGGAGATAATGGAAATATCATTAACAAAAGGAAAATCAGAAGGACCAACAAAATTAAATGCATTTGACAATGCATTGCTTGATGCAAAAATCGGAAATGTAAATTTAATACCCGTATCCAGTATGTTGCCGCCAAATGCACGTCTTGTAGACATGCCTAAATTGGAGATAGGTGCAATGACAAACTGTGTACTTGCACATCAATACTCACAGACTCCCGGCGATAAGATATCTGCAGTAATAGCCTATGCCCAGGCAGAAGAGATGGGATGTGTGGTAGAGGCTACCGGAATTAACAAAACAAAAATGGAATTGATGGATGAAGCAAGATTCATGGCAGAATACATGATAGAAAAAAGAAATCTTACGATAACCGACTATAAATCAATCATGGAAACACATAAAGTGGAACAAAAAGCAAGTGTAGTGGCAGCATTAATATATCATGATCCCATACGACATTAACATGTTAAAAATGGGAATGCTTCTAAAATCCGTAAAAAAAGTAGATTGATAGTGGAATAATAACTATTCAACTATACTTTTTAATATTTCTATAAAACGCTCATTTTTAGGGTGAGTTTCAACACTGATTCGAATATAATACTCATCCATATCTTGGAAACTTGTACAGTCCCGTACAATAACGCCCCTTTTCATAAGCTCTTTAGCTAACTCTGCGGCAGTAAAACCTGTCCTGCGTATATCCATTAATAAGTAATTGGATTTTGACTTATAGATGGTTATGTTTTCAATCTTATCAATACTTTCATAGAGGTACTCCCTTTCGGCAATTGACTTTCTGGTGGATTTTTCGATATACTCCTTATCACTTAACGTTGCAATCACAGCTTTTTGTGAAAGAACGGTTACACTAAAGACAGGTTTTATCCTGGACATCTTCTCAAGCAATTCCGGGTTTGACAATCCATAACCAATTCTTAAACCGGCAAGACCCAACACCTTGGAGAATGTCCTGATGATAAATACGTTGTCGTACTTATCCAATAGATCAATATTGTTGACTTCAGCAAACTCCCAGTATGCCTCATCCACTACAACCAATGCATCGGTAGATTCTATAACACGGATAATATCTTCACGTGGGATAAGTCCTCCCGTAGGATTGTTTGGAGTACATAGGAATATTGCCTTGGTCCTGTCTGTTATGTTGTCAAGGACACTGTCCACATCCAACCGATTCTTGTTTACATCCCACTTGGCATAAACGGCCTTTGCATTGTGCTGTTTAAATACATATTCATAGTAAGTGTAGGTAGGAGGATGTACGATAAATTCATCTCCGGGGTCAATCAATGCCTTGGCAAGAACGTCAAATATTTCATCGGCTCCATCTCCACCGACAATCACTTGATTTTGATTAACGCCGGCATATTCAGCTATCTTTTCCTTCAAGTATTCATGATTGCTTTCAGGATATCTGTTAATCTCATCAACCGAATCGATGATTGCTTGTCTGGCCTTTGGAGAAGCTCCCCATGGATTTTCATTAGAACCCAACTTGATGATGTCCTCCTCTTTAACGCCATACTCTTCCATTATTTCCTTCTTGGATCTACCCGGTACATAAGTAGTGTATTCATTTAAAATCTCTCTAGTATTAACCATATTTTCACTCGGATTTATTTGTTTTTCATACTTGATTATAATATATGTTTTTACTTATTGATTAAATGCTAGGTTAACATATTCATCAGCATTTTCCTGAATACTTTCAATCTGTTCTTCGGATAATTGACGTACTGCCTTTGCAGGACTTCCAATGATTAGTGATCCTTCAGGGAATTCTTTGTTCTCAGTTACAAGAGCACCCGCTCCAACCAAACAGTTTTTGGATATTTTGGCACCATTCAATATGATGGCACCCATGCCTATCAGTACGTTGTCTTCTATGGTACAACCATGTATTATTGCACCATGCCCTATCGACACATTCTTACCAATTTTAACTGGATAGTTCTTACTTACATGAACCACACAGTTATCCTGAATGTTGGAGTTTTCATCAACACTTATCGGGGCCTGATCACCTCTGACTACTGCATTGTACCATACTGAAACGTTATCTTTAAGTTCTACATCTCCCACTACTTTTGCTCCGTCATATATTTTAGCTTTATTTTTCATCTTTTTTTCACCTTGTATTATTCGGTTTATACTATTTTATCGTTACATGTATATATAATATATTTTTTCTTTTTTATCCCTTTCTTGAATAATTGGCCTATTTTTTCAACTATTTTTTCATTAGGATATATTAAAACGATTAACTATAACAGCTAACATGTAATTCAGATGGACATGTAATCATATATCATCTCAAAAAAATACTTTTATTAATATTTTTTAACATATATTATCTTAATTACCCAAGTAAAATTTTCGTGATATAATGAACATTCAACCGACATACTCCTCACTTGATTATCCAGGTAAAATGGCACTGGTCCTGTTTATACCTGGCTGTGACTTAAGATGCAAATACTGTCACAACCCCCAGTTGTTGAAGAATGAAAAGTTTGCTCCATGGGAATTGGAGGAGGTTTTTGACGCGGTTGATGAAAATATCGATTTTATCGATGCAATAGTCATAAGCGGTGGAGAACCATTGTTGCATGTTGACGTCGTTAAAAAGTTCATTAAAAAAGCAAAAAAAGAGAACCTGCTTATAAAATTAGATACCAATGGTTTACACCCCGATGGTGTGGAGAAAGTTATTAAATCATTGGACTATGTTGCCATGGATATTAAAGCCCCACTGGATGAATATTATAAGATAAGTGATGTATATCCTAAAAATGCTAGGCAATTAATCACTCGGTCCATTGACATCATAAGACAAAACAAGGTATTTCTTGAGTGCCGTACAACATATGTGCCCACGTTATTGACAAAGGATGATGTTGTAAATCTTGTATCTGATATCGATTGTGACATGTATACATTACAGCAATTCAGAAATAGATTGACATTTGATTCAAGCTTGGCAAATGTAACGGAACCTAATCCCGAAGATTTACTGGAGATTGTCCAGTCACTAGACACTCAAATTCCGGAAATTCATCTTAAATCAAATCAATTTGGAAACCAGACTATAAAAAAACAGTAACAAGTGTGTAAAAATGCCTATATTATTATTTAAAAACAAGGATATTGATTTAATAACAGGTAAACGTAACATAACAATAAGAAGATTATGGAAGACACCACTATATCGTGGCGATCGTTTATACTGTTATTGGAATATTCTCTCAAAGGAACGTGAAAAGTTATTTGAAGCAGAAGTAACCCGCGTCAATATCTTAACGTATGATGAGATAATTCATGACTCCAAGCTGGCCTCTGATTTGGGATATAAAAGTCTCAGGGAACTGGAGGATGACTTGAAAAAAACATATCCAAACAATCATAACAAGGATGACGAGTTTCAGATATTCTCATTTAAAAAGCTTCCAACAGATCAATGGGAAGGGCCGGTTATAAATCAAAAAACGATGATAATTAAGAAGGCGGACGTGCTCTTTGAGCTGGGTAAATATGAACAGTCTTCAATATGTTACAAGGCTGCACTGGAATATGATAAGGATGACACATACCTTTTAAATCGTATAGGAGATAACCTAACACGTCTGGGTCAATTCGGGGATGCCGTAAAGCATTACAAGAAAGCCATCAAAATAGAGCCGGATAACGAATATCTATATAACAACATAGCAATAGCATATCTTAACAGGGGAGACTTCGAAAAGGCATTGGAAGCCAATACCGAAGCGTTAAAAATCAATTCACAGAATACGACAGTTCTCTACTGGAGGGGATTGATATATGAAATGCTGAATGACTTTGACAGGGCACTCAAATTCTTTGACTATGTACTTCGTATAGATGATACCAACCCTGAAGTATGGAATGAAAAGGCAACAATATTAAACATGTTGGGTAAAAGTGAGGAGGCATTGCTTGCCTATGACAAGTCAATAGAGTTATGTCTTGATAATCGTATGGATGATGCAAACATGTGGGCAAGTAAGGGAAATACTCTTCTGGGTCTTCAAAGATATGCCGAAGCGATAATGTGCTATGATAATGCATTAAAGACCGATAAGTACAATCCAATCATATTGAACAATAAGGGAGTGGCACACATGGAATTGGACAACTTCCATGATGCCATTGAATGTTTTACGAAGGTACTTGTGATGTATCCTGATAATCCGGATGCACAGGTACTTAAAGAAGTATGTCTTGATAACCTATAACTCCCTTTCCAATGTTTTTTTTATTATGTTGTCAAGGATTTCAACTCTTTTCAATATGTTTTTTTAATTATAATTTACAGTGCCCCGTTTATTGCTGCTTTCTGCCATTGGCTGGTTGGAGTTATAGATGTTCTTATCGTTATCAAGGTCTTCTATAATATTTCCGGTTATCTTTGAATTGAACGTGTTGTTTTTGGCATTGATTATGCCGGCTACATCGGTATATGCCACCACGCCCTGAATATCCTTACCTTCAATATTATTTTCAAATTTGTTATTTTCCATAGTAACATTTGCCATATTGTTATAGAGCACTCCTCCCCTGCTTAAGTTTCCGACCATTTTGTTAGTGAATGTGTTGTCTGAAATAACGGCGGTGGAATTTCTATTGAATATCACTCCACCCTTACTGCAGTAAGCGGTACTTGTTACATCCTTTTGTATGTGGTTATCGTTTATGGTATTGTTTATAAACTCCAAATCTCCTATTTCATGGTACAGGACGCCTCCACGTAATTCTCCATCCGTATTGTCATTATCAAAGACGTTGTTTCTAATGGTTATGTTGGCTTCATAATTGTCAATGATTCCGCCCCTGATAACTTCAACATCCTTAAGTGTATTTTGATGGAAGCTGTTATTTGTTATATTGGTGTTCGTATGGTTATAACAGTGGATACATCTTCCCTTGTTGTTTGTGAAATTATTTTGGTCTATTATATTCAATCCGCCGGACACGCTGTATACTATGGCAGTCCTTTCATTATTATCATCTTTGTTTGCAATGTTTTGCTTAAACGTACTGTTTGTAATGTTTAATAAACCCCCATATTCACCAGTACTCCAAATTGCACCGCCCACATGGTTTACCGTATTGTTTATGAATGTCGAATCGGTGATTGTGGCATTTCCCCTATTTGTCAGGACGCTTCCCTTTTTGTCTCCAACGTTGTTTATGAATGTGCAGTTGATTACGTTTAGATTTGCCGGACTAATCATTTCAAATACGCCGGCATGATCTTTATCATCATGCACTGTATTTTTAACTATTAAATTTTTAAGTGTAATGTTGCAGTTATCAAAGTGCATGAACCTGTTCTTGTTTTGTCCGTCTATTGTATGTCCGTTTCCGTCTATCGTTAACTCCTGTTTGCTGTTGTCATTGCTTCTATATAAAATGGCCTCGGTGATGTTGTAATTTCCATCCTCTAGTGTTATGAGATATGATTCGTTATTATTGTTGCTGTTGTATTTTTCAATAGTGTCCTTCAACTCTTTGTAGCTGTGAACCTTAACTTCCGTAACGTTTGGGGAATCCTTGTTACCCATGAGAGTATCTTTTATTGAATCTATCTCATTGTTTATACGTTGTGTTATGTCCTCATTTGATTTATCGGTCAGTGCACTTATTGCAGTGGCCTGTGAGATAAAAACGATTAATATCATGGCTAAAATTAAATATTTATATTTCATATCCTCCACCTTTATCTATTCTTTTTGTCATAGTTCTAATTATAATTATCCCATGTCATGTCCGTCACTACCATTATTGTTTATGCTTAACAGTTTGGGGATATGGCCGTTTTTTGCAATCAAATCATCCTTTATCACTATCATTGCATCATAGTACTGTTTATAGTCATCCGATGCATCAAGGACATTGTTTATGATTTCTTCATTATCCTTTCCATTGGCCATATTTGCAAATCTGGTTGCAAGTCCATCGGCGATGCTGGCTTCTGTGGAAAATACAATCGTGGCATCACTCACTCCAAAGCTTTTTGAATGACCGAATGTTCCACTGGAAGTACATATTCCATATCCATCTCTTTTTTTATCAATCTCAAATGCCAGGTTGTTGTAGTAACTATTTTCTCCTGCATACACACTTATTATTGATTTTTTATCTGTCTTTAAGCAAATGTCTCCACCATTTTCAATAATTGAATATTTCGTATTAAGTTTGCCGAGGTACTCTATGCATATTTGACTAATGCTACCGGCAACTGATGCCATTGGCCCGGTATCTGATATTCTGCTCGAGTTTATCATCAAGTTCAGTATACGTTCATCGTTTAATTTTTCATCATACAATTCAATTTTTTCATATCCATTGAATTGAGGATACCTGTTTATGGCATCCCTTACTATTTGTCTTTGTCTGGTTATAACATCCTCAAGATTATCATTTTCTATGTCCGTTTTTAAATGAATATGGGTGGATTCTATATTTATGTCTTTAACATTGTATTTCTCATGCATATTACTATCTTTGTCAATTGGATAATTTCTTTTTTATTGTAAATTTTTTCTATTCACTTTCAGGCTATTTCTCCCCAAAAATAAATATCTATATTATTCTTGTTTTACATATATATTTAACATATTTAGAAAAAATATTGGAGATTATTAATTCATGATGCCAAAACCTAAACAATCCAAGAGCAATCATAACTTCAAGAATGAAGTTAACAGAATGTCATCTGAACGTGTATTATATGAATCTCAGCCAAATGTAATATTATATTCCGATAATTTTATATTCAAAATTATAGTACTGTTCATTTTAGTTTTCATGTTTAGTCCTATACTGGCCTTAGTCTATAGGATTCAAGGAACGTTGCAATCTAATTATCAGTTACAATTTATCAACATGACCTATATTGCAGAGATAATACTCTTCCTATGCATTATAGTAATTATTGTAAAATTGGTGCTTGATTACCTGGATTGGAAGAATACCCTATATACATTGACGGATAAACGTATTATAATTAAAAGAGGCCTTTTTGAAAAGGAAAAAATCAGTATGCCCTATGCAAAGGTTCAGGATATTGACGTTTCACAATCCGTTCTTGAAAGAATGCTTGGAGCCGGAGATATAGTAATCTATGGAGGACGTGATAACGTTGAAACAATCCTCGATGAAGTTCCTAATCCCAGGGAGGTTGAAGAAATCATTCTCAACCAGGTAAATCAGTCAAATTATGCATATACGCAAAGTCAAATTCCCGCCGGATATAATAATTTTGAAAATTATGCTTATAATCCAAATATGGAAAATGGGTATCATGTCTCTAGAAATAACAGACGATATGATGAGAGGAATAATTCAAGAAACAGGCAGTCTTATGGGGGACATGTTCCTAAGGATAATGCTCATGACAGGTATGTGCGTACTGTTAATGAGGACTATGAAAGGGGAACTAATGAATATGAGGATTATACTAGGGGAACTGATGAAGATTTCAATACCTATGATGATAGGGAATACTTTGAGGAGCATGAAGATAATTCCAGAAATGATGTTTATGATTCTAAAGATAATTCAAATGTACATTATTTCAATACAGAGGATAATCAAGGGTCTTCATTTATAAATAAACAGGATAATGATAAAAAAATAGATAAATCAAATAAAAAATTAAATAAGGATGATTTATTGTCAATAAACAAGAGAAAATTTAAAAAATCTTAAATATTTTATTATTTGAATAGTTTCTATAACGAATAAGGTGTGTGTCAAATGACGGATTATGATGTAATAGTGGTAGGTGCTGGTCCGATAGGTTCTACTTATGCATATCACATGGCAAACAAGGGGTATAGTGTTGCAATATTTGATATGAAAAATAGGATTGGAGAACCGTTACAATGTGCCGGTATCGTTTCGACAAATATCACGCTCACTGAAAGACTACCCGAAGAAATAATATACAATAAAGTAAAAGGAGCAAAGATATACTCACCTAACAAAACACTATTATATGTAAAAAAAGAAGAAACGGTTGCATATGTTCTTGATAGGGTTTATTATGATAAATATCTCTTTCAAAGAGCATTAGATGCCGGAACAACGCCATATTTATCTTCAAGAGTACTTGATGTTGATATGGAAAATACCAGCATAAAAACCATCGACAACACTTACACCTCCAAAATCATAGCGGTAGCAGCCGGTCCGGTATCATCAACATCAAGGAAGATGAATCCCGACCTAAATGACGAATCATTCACGGCAATACAATACACGCTGGATACAAAAAAACAGGATACACAAAACGTGATATTGGAAGTACATAATGAATTGCTGCCCGGCTTTTTATGGAAAATACCAGTGACGGATACAAAACAACGTTTAGGTTTATTTACCGATGCTTCATATAAAACTGCAGACAACCTCCTAAGAAATGCAATGAATGATGATGATATCATTATAGAAAAACACACTGGATTAATTCCAAAATACAATAAGGATAAAAAAATAGTTTACAATAACACCATACTTATAGGTGACTCTGCAAGTCAGATAAAACCCACAACCGGTGGGGGATTAATAGTCGGATCAAACATGGCGCGTTTGGCATCAGACAAATCCGATTTAATGCTAAAGGATAATGACAATAACCACCTATTGGAATATGAAAGGGAATATCATAAACGATATGACCATGAATTTAAGGCACAGCAAAATGTCCAGAGTATAATCAGGGAATTATCCGATGATGACTTTGATTACATGTTTGAACAACTACAGGAACATGATGTGGACAAAATAATATCAGAATACGGTGACATGGATACGCAAACACCATTATTGAAACAACTGGTCAAAAGTGGAATAATATTTAAATTGTTACCAAAAATAGGAGTCAGGAGGCTGAAAAACATATGGAAATCACTATAATTTTATCACAGGAAAATGAAACATTACCTAAGGCGGAACTTATTGCAAGGATGGAAACATTAAACATTGGATATGACATACTCGAGGAATATCCGGGTGTAATAATACTTGACGTTGACGCCGACAGGACAATGGTAGACAAGTTGGGAAGCCATCTGGCATACTCCCATGAAGTACTTGAAAACATTAAGCATACAACGGTGGAGGAAATCATAAAGGACTCTAATGAAATTCCATGGGATGAAATAATCGATGACTCATTCAAGGTAAGGGTCCGACGAATAGGCAATGGGCCAATCGCAAGAAATGAATTGGAACGACACATCGGGGGAATAATAAAACAATCATCCAATATGCCAGTATCACTGGATAACGCGGCATATACCATAAAGTTAATATTTACCGATCCAACAGAACACGTAAATGAACATAAAGAAGTATCAATATCAAAATACAACAAGATAATCATAGCCAAAAGCATAGTCCAGCAGGACAAGAAACATTTCTTCGACAACAAACCACACAAAAGACCATACTTCCACCCGGGTTCAATGAGTCCAAAACTGGCCTTATGTATGGTTAACCTGGCACATGTCCATGAAAATGACGTTGTACTTGACCCGTTCTGTGGAACCGGTGGAATACTTATAGAGGCAGGATGCTTAAACACAAAGCTAATAGCAAGTGACCTTGAAAGACACATGGTAGAAGGAACAAAACTAAACCTGGAAGCAGAAGGATTCAAGGATTTTAAGGTTTACTGGGAAGACGTTAGAAAACTGGAATTAAACGAAAGAGTAGATGCCGTTGCAATGGATCCTCCATATGGAATATCAACCACACTCGGCGGAATCGATACAAAAAAACTTTATCATGAGGCACTCATAGCAATAAGCAAATATCTTAAGGATGACGGGTATATATGCATGGCAAGTCCCCACTACATAGACTTATATGAAGTAATAGAGGACACACCACTTGAAATATTGGAACAACACTCAATAAGAATGCATAAAAGCTTAACAAGAATAATAACAGTATTATCCAAAAAGAGGGGATATAAATGTTTGAAAATCTAAGAATACTGGATACAACTCTAAGGGATGGTGAACAAACACCAGGAGTACTGATAACATCCAACGAAAAACTAAAGATAGCACTCAAACTTGATGAATTGGGAGTGGACGTGATAGAGGCAGGCTCAGCAATAACCTCCAATGATGAACAAAAAAGCATCAAATCAATAACAGAAAACAACTTAAACGCTGAGATATGTAGCTTTGCAAGACCACTTAAGATAGACATTGACACGGCAATAGACTGTGGTGTAGATAGCATTCACCTGGTAATACCATCATCAGATTTGCATATACAGCAGAAGCTAAGAAAATCACGTGAAGAAGTAGAAAAGATGGCCGTAGATGCAACGGAGTATGCTAAAAGTCATGGACTGATAGTGGAGCTATCAACAGAGGATGCGACAAGAACAAGTGTGGATGACTTAAAGCAGTTATATACAAAGTGCATTGATGCAGGCTGTGACAGGATATGTGCATGTGACACGATAGGATTATTAACACCCGAAAGATCATATGAATTCTACAGCCAACTTTCAACCCTTGATGTACCTCTTAGCGTTCATTGTCACAACGACTTCGGACTAGCAGTGGCAAACACGCTTGCAGCACTAAGGGCAGGTGCAACACAGGCACATGTAACCATAAATGGATTAGGTGAAAGAGCAGGAAACGCTTCATGTGAAGAATTGATAATGGCAATAGAATCATTATACACTGAAAAAACACACATTAATACGGAACTTTTCTATGAAACCTCACAGCTAGTTGAAAGAATATCCGGCGTAACCCTACAGACAAACAAGGCAATAGTAGGAGCCAATGCATTTGCACATGAATCAGGAATACACGCCGATGGAGTGCTTAAAAACTCCGATACTTATGAGCCTATGAAACCAGAAAAGGTAGGTCATAGAAGAAGATTCATCCTCGGAAAACATGTTGGAAAACACGTGATAAGAGAAAAAATCAAGGAAACAAAAACGGAAGTTAGCGAAGATGAATTAAACCGCATATTTGAAAGGGTAAAATCATTATCCGACATGGGAAAAACAGTAACCGACGTTGACCTGCAGGCAATAACCGATGAAATACTAAGCATAAATCCTGAGGATTCACTTATCCTGGAAGAATACACGACAGTATCCGGAAACCGTATGACGCCAACGGCATCAGTAAAGGTAAACATCAACAACAGGGAAAAAATAGAGGCAGGTGTTGGAGTAGGACCGGTTGATGCGGCAATAGAGGCAATAAGAAAAACAGTAGCCGATACGGCCGATATCACACTCGAAGAATACCACGTGGATGCAATAACCGGTGGAACAGACGCCCTTATTGACGTACTTGTAAAACTCAAGCATGACGATAAGATAATAACCTCACGCAGTACAGAACCCGATATCATCATGGCAAGTGTAGAAGCATACCTTAAGGGCGTAAATAAGATACTTACCGATAAAAAACGGGGATAGAAACATGCAGGACTTACAGGATGAATTGCTATTTCAGTATGATATAAATGTACATGCCTATGAAGACTGTATCATTGATGACATCCCCTCCTTTTTAAAGGAGATTGATAAGATAACTATACTCAAGGAGGATTCTATAATACAGCTATTGGACTGTGACTATATCTGTGGAATGAGTCATCTAAGACAAGCAATAAGCCAGGTGATAAAGGCATTTGATGAAAAACAGAACTTTGCAAATGATAAGGGCTTGGAGATATGTGTCAGATTATCCGGTCAAAAGCAGATAAGTCAGGCACTTAAGCTATTGGGAATCAAAAAAAAGGGAAATATATTGGTTGTATACGTTAATTGTAGTGATAAACAGGTGGAATTAACCGAAAAATTATTATCCGGTAGAAATGATACTTTAATAGAGGAATATGATGTGGATTCAATCATAGAAGCATATAATCTATCCGGTAGTGAGAATTTAGTTGGTGCCATATGTGAAAAAATAGCATTGCTTGCACTTAAAAACTAAAATAATTAATGTGGGAAATTATCTGAAAAAACTAATATGGATGACCCTTCAATTAACTCTTTTTAGAATAGATTCTCAAATAATTTTCTATTTTTAAGCGGTGTTTAATCAAAGAGTTACTTCTATAGCAATCGATTTTTTGACCTTTGTTTTGCTGTAACTGTTAGTTATTGTTTTTCTTTTTTTAATCAATAAACACTTCATTTATTCTTTTTTAGATTATTATCAGCCTATTACTTATTTTATTTCCGTCAACAGATTGAGGCTTCATTCTTCGATTTTAATTCCTAAAAACTTTGGATAGGGTTTATCATAATACTTGCACATGGTACATAGATAAGTATCATAGATGACATATGCCGAGTACATCATGATAAAGATGCCGAGGTAATAAATATTTTTTTTATTCATGAAATTAAGGAATGGTAGACTCCAATTGGAATAAATCCAATAAAAGTATATAACATCCAATATTAAACTTATAGTTACTTGAACAGCACATCGTTTAAATAATCCATTGAAATAATTACCCAAACCATTAATAAAGAAAAAGGAAGAAAAAAAGGAAATGATTGTAGGGAGCAACTCATCTTTCAATGAAAAAGCTAATCTTCCGAAGTTTTCTTTTTTAATATAAATATACATATATTGAACAAAAAATATTCCTAAAATGTAATAAACATTATTCCAATAGAAGAGTGTAATTCCAAAAATTTTTAAGAACGAAATTGGAAAAACTGACAAATAATCCTTAAATAAAATATCGATACGTCTATAACCTAATTGACTTAATAAGTACAATGAATGAATTATTATAATTATTAACAGTAAATCCGTCCAAATTTTATAATTTTTAAATGTCATTATAAAATTCCCCCTAAATAGTAATCATATATTGAATCATATCTTCCATTATAATAATTGAATTCCTCTTCTGTTAAATTTCTTTTTCCGTTAGTATCATACACAACCATATCCGTGTAGTCTAAACTTCCCCAACGACTTATCTTTATTCTGACAACCTTATTATTATCCTCTAATTCTTGCGGACTGTTATATGTTATGTTATTATATGCATCATAATCATGCATACTTAACGATAAATAACCATCAGTAATAGCGTAATATTCCATATTGTTGCTTGTATCTATATATGCTATTACTTAACAATTAATGGTTTAATTGCTCTTATATATAAAGTTTATCATGTTTAAACAATTTATAATTATAAAATGGAAATATAAACACTGTATAGACTAATATATCATTTTTAAAAAACAATAATTATGAATATTTTCCAAATAATCTTCAATTTCGTTTATTAAAAAAGATATTTCCATTAGCAATGTATTAATAAATATTTATATTATTTAATTGATTGTCGATTATAATGTATTTCTGATTTGTATATATTTGATAATATATCTAAAAAAATTGATTAATTAATTGTCATAAAACAAATAACAATATTTTTCTCTAAATTAATTTTATAGGGTAATTATTATTTTAGGAATCTTTGTGTGGTTATATATAGAAATAAGAATTTTTAATTTAGTTTTTCTATATTGGATCATAGTGAATTATTAATTACTCAGAATATAATGGGTTGATGATTAATGTATGTTTTGGTTGATGATTAATTTTTGAAAAAGATGTAAAGATGATATTTTACCAATCAAAGCCTTTTTATTAAAGATAGAAAAAGTAGTTTGGTTGATGATTAAAGTTGATGATTATAATCATTGTAATATGTATATAGTACTTCTACCTTTTCCAACTCTTTTTATCAATTTTTTATCTTTTAATTTTTTAATAATTTTATAACTGGCTTGAGAAGAAATGTTTAACATATTCTGAATATCTTTATTTTTTACCTGTTTTTTTTCTTCAAGTAATGTTAATACAGAAATTTCATTTGGGGTTAATTCTATGGTATTATCATATTTTGATGTAATTTGAGTTAAAGTCAATACTTCGTTTTTTACTTTTTCGATTGAATACAATACGCCCTGACAAAAGTATTCTAACCAAATAGTTAAGTCATGATTTTTATCTGCATTATTTAGTGCATCAACATATGCTTGTCTGTCCTTATTATAATATTCATCCAATGTAAAGTAGTTATCAATATTGAATTCATTCATTGATAATATTAATGTAGCCATAATTCTGCTGGTACGTCCATTGCCATCAATAAAAGGATGTATACGTACTAATTCGTAATGAAGAATTCCTGCAGTAATAACAGGATACATTTCACTTGTACAATTGTTTAACCAGCTTATCAATTCTTCTACTAAATAAGGTACTTTATAAGCATCAGGTGGTACGTAATTAATTTGTTTGGTATGTATATTGCCGATAATCACACTGGTATCCCTAAATTTACCTTCATATGCTGGATTTCTTAACAAATCTTTGGTCAACTCTTTATGTAATGACAGAAGGGTATTTTTTGTAATCTTTTTATCTGAATATTTTTCTAAATGATTCAATACATTAAAGTAATTTAAAACTTCTTGTTCTGCTTTTGTAACCGGTTTTTGATTGTTTATAATTAATGTTTTTACTTCCTCTAATTTTAAAGGATTTCCCTCAATTGATGTTGAATAATGGGAAGACTTGATAAGAGCTTCCTGCTTTAATTGTGTATCATATAATGGAATTATCTTTGCATTACTAATTATCTCCTTGGCTGAAGCAATTTTTGCAATATAATTTACAATTTTATTTGTATATGTAAATTTCGGTTCAAACATAATATCAACTTATAACCATTATTAATTATTATAATATAAGGGGTTGATGATTAATGTATGTTTTGGTTGATGATTAATTTTTGAAAAAGATGTAAAGATGATATTTTACCAATCAAAGCCTTTTTATTAAAGATAGAAAAAGTAGTTTGGTTGATGATTAAAGTTGATGATTATAATTTTTAGAATTAAATTAATTTAGAGACTTGCTAAAAATTAGTATAAGAGGGTTTGCTAAAAGTCAAATTTTCAAAAAGAAAGGGATTTATGTTGTTTCTTGAGAAGTTTAAAGCTGTTTTTAGAAAATATTATTATAGTTTTGGTGAAGTCCCATAAAACAAAAAAAAGCATTATTTCTTTTATTCGAGAATTGTCCAAAATTTTTTCATAGATTGTTTTTTCTAATTGAAATTTATTTGAACTTTATGTCTAATGATGCTAAGTGAGATGATGGTAATTTGGGTGTCTGTAGGAGTTCATTTAATGTGGGGTGGTGTTGATTTTTCTTTTATCCTCCATTTTATGGCTGTTAAGGATAAAATCAGAATCTGTTTTAATTCAAGCTATCACTTTTCTAATAAAGTATTCTCGAGGGATAATAATCCATACAACAAGTTAAAGGTATATGGGGGGACAATAGTGGCATGCATCTTAAAAAGGGGGTTCACACTAAACAGAATTAAAGAAGATTCTGGGCATGTAAAAAAGGTTTTTAAGAAAATGATTATTTAATCATCATATATTTTTTCAACAATGATTTCGGTCAGATAATCCATGTTTTCTTCTGTCAAATAATCAACATCTATGTTTTTTACTTCAATGTTTACTGATGGTATTTTTAATCTGTTATAGTTAGGACCGGTTGTTATTATTGATTTGTTATCAGCTATTTTCAATTCCTGTTTTATCCTGTATGCTAAGTCTTTTGCTTTCTTTTTGCTTTCTGTTGTTATGATTGTGTTGATGCCGGCGGAGTTTTCATAAACTATCTTATGCGTATCATCCATGAGTTTTTTGGATAAATTCTTTTTTAGATAAGTGTTTGCTTCTATTGTTTTTTTAAGTATTTCGGGGGATTTTCTTATCTCATGTGCTATGGCAGCACAGGTAATCTTGTCTGCCTTGAATGACTTGAGCAAGTGATTGTTAAATGTTATCTTTTTGGTTATGTTGTTTATGAATCCACCGTTTTCACAGTTTACTATCTTGGGACTTCCGGTGGATGCTATCTGCACGTCGCAGTGGGTGTTGATTTTTTCACAGCCTACTGTTCCTGAAATATCCAATATTAACACTACGTCATGTAGATTACATAAGTCATATATTTTATCACCAGGGTGCGTTGCAGTATATGCAATTAGTGATGTGATATACATGGACTTTATGTCATAACTTTCAATATAATCATTCAATACTTCAAGATTTATCATACCCTTGTCGGTTGGAATTTCAAGGTATTTCTTACCCAATATGTCACATGACTTCTTGAATCCATTCCATCCACCCATATCCACAGTAAGGATAGGCTCCGGCAGTGCTTCTGCAACAGTAAAAATACAGCTATTGGCACTATTCATGATGTGGGTCTGACCTGATGGATGAATCTCTTGAATGGATTCTACAGCATCAACATAAAAGTCCTGACTGGAATCCACAGCCTCTTTCATGATTTTTTTTGTATCATCACTTATCTTCTTATATTCCAATTTCAACATAAAATTCCCCTAGAAGAACTGATCAAGAGTTGTCTGGCGGTGCTTTATAATATCATCAAGCAAGTCCCCCGCCAACCTAAAGTCCTTGACGGTTAATTTAAGTTTCGTTTCAATATAGTCAAGTGCATTGTTCAATGTCTCAAACTCATTATATGGACTGTTCATTGCATGTCTGATATTTTCACGTACGTTGAACACGCCCAGTGGTATGTAGTTTTCATTGGCTTCCCTGAATACGATACAGCAGGCCTGCAATTTGTCCCTTTCTAATTGTTCAAGAATGGCCATCTTGGCGGTATAGTAGCATCCCCCTACACGTGAATACTCCTTTTTGCCCTTGTTGTTTTCATAATCGGTAAATATCATCGTTCCCTTGCCATGGATATCAAGGAATGCCTCCATCCACTCATACTGCCATGGACTTGGAATCTCAAGAATTGCATAGTAATTGTTGAGGCTGGAATACTCGTATACGCGGTATGTGTCCAGCTGTGAATAGTATTTTACCTTGTCAAGCAGTCTATCGGCTATTGTAGTGTCAACGGCGGTTATTGACCAGCGGGTAGGTACAAGTTTTCTGTTGTCCTTAACTCCCATTGTACCTACACTGAATGCCTTCTGTATCTGTGAGAAAGGAATATCCTTGTCATGCAATATTTCAACGGCATCTGCCGCCTTAAGATCAGTATCATAGTAAGTCTTTTCCAACTGGTGATCCCATTTGACGTTATCTATGTCGAACTTCTTCAGGACGGCACTGGGTCCATGGGGGGCATTCTCTGCACTGAATGTCATGCCACGAGGTTTTTTATTAAACTCCGCTTCACTTTGAATGGACTTTGATGCCATGGATATTTCCTGAAGCTTTTCAACATAGTTGTTTTCAAGGTCTGTAATTCCTATTGTTTGCTTTCCGCGTACAAGATTCAACCTGTATGCTATGATGTCCTGCTGGGAGGTATTGTTGTTGACCCACGCTTCGGGGTTGTCCATTATTGCCGAGTCCTCATAGCTGGGTGCAAGAAGTGGTCCGGCAAATACCTTAGGATAATTGTATGTACCGATAAATACGGAAGGAGGGGTTGTTCCATCTAACTGCTTGTCTACCTTCGTTGACTTCATGTTATACAATTGCCGTGTTATCTGTTTCAGGTATGCATACTTACTTTCAATCATCTTAAATTACCTCCTTCACCATACTATAATATATTATTCTCTTTAAGACATATGTTATTTTGGTTAATTATTTTATCTAAAAATAAGAAATAATTATAATATGAATAATAAAATTACTGAAAATAAAATCGGAATAATAGGTGCGGGAAATATCGGACAATCATTAATAATAAAATTGCTTAAAGAAGGTTATCCCGAAGAAAATATCAAATTAACATATAGAGGTTCAATATTTACCTTTGAAAAGATATATGACAACAACCTTGTGGATATGATAAGTGACAATTCAAGGATTGTAGAAGAATCGGACATACTCATTCTCAGTGTTCCGCCACAGGCATTCAAACAGATAGGGGACTTCGGACTCAAAGAGGATAATCTTGTAATATCATTCATGGCAGGAATATCCATAGATGAGATTAAAAAGCAAACGGGATCTGATAATGTAGTCAGGGTAATGCCGACCGGACCAGATACAATATTAGACTCAAATGCCATAGCTGGTGTGTATCCTGAAAATGATGATGCATGTGAACTACTTGATTTATTGGACATTGATTATTATATTCTTGACATGGAGGATGATATGAAATACATGACGCTTATCGGATGTTTGCCGGCGGTGTACTGTGTGTATGATTATGAATCTGTTGAGAATAAGGAGGTGGTTGATAAGTTCTCCAAGGAATTTCCACTATTTAAAGAATTATCATATAAGGCTTCCCTATTAGTTCCAAACGAGGACAAGGAGGAATTTGTAAAAAAGGTCGCAACTCCTGGTGGAGTTACGCAAAAGATATTATTTTCGCTTGATAACGGTGAATCGTTTTATGATTCATTGGTCATAGCTTTGGATTATATAGATAAGTTGAATGATATGATATTTGTCTGAAATTTTTTAAAAAAAGAAAAAAAGTAATGTTGTAAAACAAGGTTATTGTTTTACATTCACTTATATTTTAGTTGACAGTCAACGTTTTTGTGTCTTCTATTCTATCATAGTTTGGTGATAGGAAAACCGCTGTTATGTTATATGTGCCTTCTGTATAGTTTGAAGGTAATGTGTAGTCAAAGCTTACCTGATTGTTTGAGACTTTGGCATAGATGACTTTGCCGTTTTCATCTTTTATTGATTTACCGTTTATCTTGAATACTACTTTTCCGGTGTTTATCGTGGCATCTGTGTTTATTGTTGCCGTGAGTGTGACTGTACCGCCGACTGTCGTGGTAATGTCTTCTGTTGTTATTGTCGGTTCGGCCGTTATTGTTATTTCTGTTTTTTCACTTGACATTTTAGCTACATCACTTGAACCGGAGTATACTGCCTGTATAGTTGAGCCTTTGTTTGCCCAGCTTTCCGGTACTGTGAAGTCTTCTACGCTAGCTGTACCGTTTACTACTTTGGCATAGATTACCTTGCCGTTAGCGTCTTTTAATGTCTTACCATTTACCTTGAATGATACTTTACCCTTGGATATATTTCCTGCTACTTCTTTTGAACTTTCAGTTCCATAGTATATGCTTGCTGTTATGTTTGCAGTTTGTCCCGGAGTAAATTCCGTGGTATCTACCACAAGTGAGTATTCTTTAACTATTTTAGGCAAGTTATTTTCTATGATGTTATTTGTACCATTGTAGTCAAATACTGATTCATCACCTTTTAGTTCTGGTGAAACCAGATAGTTTTCAGTTACAATATTTCCTGTACCTTCATTTATTTCTACAGTATTTGTATAATTTTCTACATTTACAGTATTATCTTGACTTACTGTATTGTTGGAGTGGTCTATGAATATTGCTCTACCAGTTGTAGTGTTTATTGTGTTGTTGGTGATGTTTATTCCCACACTCGTAAATCTGGTGTATACACCAACTGTTCTTGAAGTTAGATAATCCACAGTACTTTCAGTAGCATTGTTTGTACCGTTTGCTACGATTGTATTACCGGATATTGTTACGTTTTCTCCTATTGCACCTATACCCATCGGTACACGGCTTGTAAGGGTTATATTGTTATTTGATATGTTAAGGTTATTTCCCCCATAAATTTCTACACCATATGATTGACCTGCATCACAGATGATTGTATTGTTGATGTATGATACATTTTCAATCGAGTATTCATTTGGTACATATTGGTATCCTTTGTATGAGTAGTCAAGTATTAATGCTCCATATGCTACATGTGGATTTTGGTTAGCGTTTTCACCATAACCTGCTGTTACGTTGATGTAGTTGTTCTCTAATGTGTTGTTTGCTATGTTACTGCTTTCGACGTTGATTCCACAAGCGTAATAACCAGTACATTCTGAGTTTATGGTGTTATTACTAATAATGTTGTTGCTTCCTCTTGCTACCACTCCATAAACGCATTGGCTTCCTTTTACATTGACTGTATTGTTTACAAATGTAGTATTACTTTTTAGGTATACACCATACATTGAACTATATTCATTGTTATCATAATAAGTTTCAGTTTCATTGAAATTTATAACACTATTTGTTATAGTTAAATTACTATAAGTTGACATATCATTAATTGCTATGGTATACGGTAGTGATGCAGCACTTTCCCAGTTTATAGGACAGGTATCAGATATCATATTAACAGTCACATTATTTAAACAAACATTAGGAATACCATCTCTGATATTTGTAGTGTAAATTTCCACAGGATTTATATTTTTGTCCAGAACACTATTATCATCTAATTTTAATGTTGCTTTAGAATTTATTGTAATATTTTCAAGTAATGTTCCAGCTAATGTGTATTTAGAGGGAGTAGATATTTTAATCATGGACTCAGAATAAGATTCGCCATAATTAAAAGTCATATTAGAATATTCAACTCTATTCATCATAAGATAAGAGTTTAACATTACATTATTTAATGTCAGATTATTTATTCCAGATACTTTAATAGTGGATTTTCTTGCAGCTTTATTTGAGAAAGTAAAAGATAATACTCTCGTTTTAGATGGAAGATATCCTATATTGAATATGTATGTTGCATTTGCCGTTGTAATTAAATTAGGTGCATCAGGCCATACAGAAGCAGATTCTTCATCAAATTGGAAGTATTGATTAAATGATTCTTCATCGATAATATTATAAGTAAACGTATTTTCATTATCACCCTTTAGATTTTTGTTACTATTTGTAATCATATCAGAATCATCAATACAATATTCACAGTCATCACAATATACTATTACAATATTATTTGATGAACCAGTAATAGAAGTAATATTGTTACACTCACATTTACTTGTATTAGTTGCTGATGATCCTACCTTTAATGTTCCAATAGTATTATTACATAAGTAATTGTTTTTTCCTGTTACACTTACATTTGTAGCGGTATTACATATGAATGTACAGTTTTCTACTAGTGTAACTGCATTTAATGTATTGTATGTGATTGTACTGTTATTTGTTGCCTTAAATGTAGCTCCATTATATATTGTGTTATTAACATAATTATTTCCTTTGTATCTTTCACTATTGTTACCAATTTGTGGTGTTGCAGGATCAGTATATGCCCATTGTGTTGTTATACCTTGACCATAAATATCTACAATGTTGTTTTTTATATTGTTATCATGACCAGTAAGCGTAATACCATAAGTGATATTAGATTCACCTTGAGGTCTGGATATTTTATTGTTAGTGATATTGTTATATGAATTGAGTTCAATATCATCAATGTTCATTCCTACAATATTGTATGTTGTAAGATATAATAAATTTCCCACATTTCCACTACCTGTGATGTTATTATTATGAATAGTACAGTGGTGAGCTGCTGCAAGTACTAATGTACTACTTCCAGAATTGTTTGTTGTAGAGAATCTTGAATTTTCTACTGTTACATAACTTGAATTATCTCTTATTGAAAATACTCCTACTCCTTGACCAATTCTTTGATTATTAACCACTACTTCAATATTATCAAAAGTAACATTAGTAGTGTTTCTCACAAATATTTGGGTGTTGTTGAAGGTTATGTTTGTTATTGTTGAACCTGCCGCTCCGTTATCGAAGATGAATGAAGAACCGGTTTCGTTTCCAAAGTAACTTCCACTTGTCGTGTTTAACGTTATTGTATGGTTTTTACCGAATAAATTTACTTGTTTGGTTATAATGTAAGTAGTATTTGTTTTACTGATGTTAACTTCAAATGTTATGTTGGATCCATTGTCTATGTCGTCTTTCAATGTACGAATATTTGAAGAATTGGTAAATAACTCATCGAAATCATGTTCATTATTAATTGTGTAATTGCCTCGTGTGTTTTGTTTTATATTTTTAGTTTGAACTGGATTATCTGTATTGTCACTTGTGGGTATGCTGTCGACAGTATTTGTTTCTGCATGTTCTGATGCTACTGTTGTTGTTTCTATTACATCAGAGTTTGTATCATCAACAACATCGGATGCTGATGCTATGGATATGCATGCAAGTACTACAAGTGTTAATAAGAAAAATCCTTTTAGGTATTTTCCTGTCATATTTTTAAAAACTCCGTTAAATTAATTAGGTTAACTTTCATATTATTTGAATAAATTATCGTTAAAACTATATTACCTAATTAATGATATTGTCTTGTAATGCTTTTTTGTTCATTTTTTGATGTTTCTTTGTAAATTAAATCAATACTGTGTGTTTTTTACTGTTTATTGTTTTGAAATTGTTTGATAATATATGTAATTGTTAGATTAAAGTTATGATTTATTTAATTAGTTTATAGTTTATAATTAATTTTTAAATAATAGAATTTTAACCTATTTTTTAAATATATTCTAATTTATTAATATAAGTTATTAATTTAGATAATTATATATAAAATTCGGAATATATTATATTATAAGTATTAATTAATAAAATTTTAATTTTAATTTAAAAAAATTTTATTTTATAATTATTTTTAATAATAAAAAAATAATCAGAAGGATGTATCTTATGCATATAATTCAATATTATAAATTAATCAAAGAAATATTCAGAACCACCAATAATCCAGTAACTGTACTACTTTATAGAGCAGGAATAATCAATGAAACAAAAATCAGTACAAAAAATTATGGGTTATTTAAAATTACAGGTGATTGGGAAAATACATTTATTTTCAATTTAATCTATTCATATCTTGTAAACATACCTCCAGAGATTAAACCCTCAAAGGAGGATATCACAGTCTTCAGAAACTTCATAAATGATATATTAATTAAAAAAGATACAATAACCGTTGATAATCTAACCTTCGTAAACAACAATACAATATGCACAGTAAGTGAACGTTTAACCGATAAATATAATGTAACATTAAATGTTAAAGACAAAGTAGTTTTGGATTTAGGGGCTAACATTTGTGATACTGCATTATACTATGCAAAAGATGGTGCTAAGAAAGTTTACTCATATGAAGCATCACCCACGGTTTATACCGTTGCACTCAAAAACCTAGACTTAAATCCACAATACAAAGACATAATTGAAATACATAATATCGCAATATCAGACAAAAAGGTGTTGCATCTACCCATTGAAGATGATACTTTTAGTGCAATAACCTCCGAGTACAATGATACGACTAATAAAGAAATCGTGGAAGTAAAAACAATCACCATTAATGAGATTGTGGAGAATCTTAATGGAAACGTTGATGTTCTAAAGTTAGACATTGAAGGTAGTGAATTCGATCTTGTTGATAATACTGATTTTAGTGTTTTCGATGAAATGTTAATCGAATATCATAGTAGTTTAACCGGAATTTCAAGAAACGTTATAACCGACAAACTGGAAAATCAAGGATTCAATGTTGAAGTTCTCCAAACAGCATACTATGATATAGATGACTTCGGACTTATACATGCGACTAAAAATTAGGTAAGGGGTGATATCGGATTTAAAAAAGTTAAAAATTTAATGAAAAAAGAAAATCTTTTTTGTACTCTACACGTGTTTTTAGAGTATTTTTTTAGGGAGTTTTTATTTTCTTTTTTGTTTTTACAAGTTATATTATGTTTTTAATAAGGAGTGGTGAGTTTTTTTAGACTTAAGAATGTTTTTTGTTTTAATAGGTGATTTAATAACTATCGTTTATTCACATTTTTTTAGAGTAATAGTTTTTGTGGTATTCTTTTGTCATTCAACTCGTGACTAAGATTTTTGGATTATTTATAGGATATTTATAAATTTAGGATAACCTAAATATCTTAGTCAATTAAATGTTGTACTCCATACTATATAAAGGTTTGGGCATACCTAAAAATTTTTTATTGTAGATTAAATCCAAAATAAGCTATAACCGTTTATGATATAATTATGCTCTTAAAAAAATTTTTTTAAAATTGATTTAATAAAATAAGCTATTTGTATTAGTATATGGTATAAATAAAATTGTTAAAATAAAAAATATTAAAAAATGGAAAAAATCTATTTGATGTCACCCAAAAGATGATAGATTAACTGTTCGGCGGTACGTCCGGACTGTGCTCCGTGTGTTCTTACCCAGACATTGGCCTCATGTTCCAACTCATCATCAGTCAAGGTAATTTCCGGATATTTCCTAGCTAAAGATTTAACAATTTCAAAGTACTCCTTCATGCTAGGCTTATAATAACCGATTGTGACACCAAACCTATCAACCAGGGATAATTTCTCACGCACGGTATCCGAGTGATACATCTCTTCACCGCCGGAGGTGTTGACCCGTTCGTTCCACGTTTCCTTGATAAGATGTCTCCTATTGGATGTTGCATATATCAGGACATTGTCGGGCTTTGTCTCAAGGCCACCTTCAATCAATGCCTTAAGATACTTGTACTCGCTTTCATACTCTTCAAATGACAAATCATCCATGTAAAGGATAAACTTATAGTTACGATTTTTAATCTCCGATATTATCTTGGATACATATTTCATCTCATGCTTATAGACTTCTATCATACGAAGTCCCATGGGATAGTACATGTTGAGTATTGCCTTTATGCTGGTACTTTTTCCAGTACCCGCATCACCGTACAGCAATACATTGTTTGCCTTTTTACCGTTAACAAAGCTTTCCGTGTTATGGATGAGCTTTTCTTTCTGCAAATCATATCCCAACAGATCATCCAAAACAACATCATCCAAAGAGGTAATGGCTATTAAAAAGTCTTTATTTTCATCATGGGACAGTTGAAATGCCCTGTTTAATCCATATTTTCCAACACCATACTCCTTATAGAAATCGGTTATGATGTCAAACAAGTCATTTTCATCATTGGCCGATTCCATCCTGGAGCTTAACAATTGAACCTTTGAACTGACATCCTGGTTAAACAGCTGTTGTTTCTTTATTATTGAATCATAATTGGAGATTATGCTAAAGCAATCAATGTCTAACTTTTCTTCTATAATGCCAAAGTCATAGTTGAATAATTTATGAAATATTTTCATGTCATGCTTTACAAATTCATTAACGCTGCCCTCTTTTTTTCCGGTCTTCTCACTTGTTAATGTAAATGGGTTTTCGATCGTGGCAATCAGGTATGCTATGTAGTTATGCCATAGATTTTTATTGAATCCATAAACGGTTGCAAGACTAAGTAACTTGTTTATCTGGGTGTAAATATCGCTGATTAAGTCATCCGCGTCATAGTCACCTTTTTCAAATCTTTTAAAAATTCCCGATAACTCCAGTAGTATGGGTTCATCTATATTCTTATATACAATCAGTTTTGAAATTAGATTATGCATAGATATCACATTAATTTAAAATTTAATAAAAATGCTTTTAAAATAAAAAAAGTAAAAAAAAATGAATTTATTCAAATTCAATGGTACTAGGTGGCTTATTACTTAAAGAGAGGGATACGTGTGTTATCTGAGGTACTTTTGCAGTTATTTCCTGTGATACGTTATGCAGGAATTCCCATGGAAGGTCAGGTACATTGGCTGTCATTGCATCAAATGACTGTACCATCCTTATAACCACGAGGTATCCGAAGTCTCTTTGATCACCTTTAACTCCGGTTACTTTACTGTTGGTAAGTACTACGAAGTATTGCCATAAGTCTTTGTCAAGTTCTTCCTTCTCAACAAATTCATTTAAAATTGCATTGGCTTCTCTACAGATATCCAACTTTTCCTTGGTAACTTCACCGAGTACACGTACCGCCAGTCCAGGTCCAGGGAATGGTTGTCTGTGTACAATCTTATCCGGTAAACCTAACTGTGTACCTACTTCCCTTACTTCATCTTTATACAATTCACGTAGTGGCTCAATTATTTCAAGTACTAATCCATCAGGTAGTGTTAGGTTATGGTGTGATTTTATGTTTCCTTCACTTTCAATCCAATCGGGAGCTATTGTTCCCTGCAGCAGATATTTTGCACCTGACTTTTTAGCTTCCCTTTCAAACACTTCTATGAATTTATGTCCAATGATTTCACGTTTTTTCTCAGGATCAGTTATTCCAGCAAGTGCTTCTACAAATTCATCAGCAGCATCCACGAGTTTAAAGTTTAATTTGTCTTTAAATGTCTCCTCAACTTCCTTTGCCTCATCTTTTCTTAAAAGACCGTGATCCACGAATATTGCTTCTAACTGTTTTCCAATGGCCTCACTTGCAAGGGCACTGGCAACTGAACTGTCCACTCCACCAGATAATGCTATTATAACTTTTTCATCTTTAACTTCATCTTTAATGTTTTGAATTGATTCTTCTATAAATTTTTCTGTATCCATCATCATTTAATCACACAACCTATTTATTATCCGAATAAATTTAATTATCATTTTCGATAATTGCCATATGCATTATATATGATATTTGTAGTTTGGTTAAAATTAATTTTTCGGATATTCTTTACATATCCTATAAAAGTTTTCAAATATCTCTCCACCACGTGGGGTGTGTTGAACTTCAGGATGGAATTGAATTCCATAAATTTCCTTATCCTTATGTTTCATAGCTTCAATGGAACATTTATCAGAATCTGCGATTACCTCAAATGATTCAGGTAATGTTACAACTTCATCCTTATGTGAAGCCCATACCTTCAAGGTATCGTCAATGCCCTCAAATAGCCCTGTATTTTTCAGGATATTGATTTCAATCTGTGCATAACTTTCAACATCTGCACTTTTGGTTTCTCCGCCAAAGTAATCGGCGATAAGTTGATGTCCCAAGCAAATACCTAGAATAGGAACGTTAATATTTCCAAGAATTTCTTTACAATTACCTATCCTTTCAATGGAAGGCCCACCACCTAATATGATACCTTCCGGATTTAATTTCTTTATGTCCTCTAGACTAGTACTGTTTGATATTAATTTATTTTCGATACCCAGGTAACTTAGGGTCCTGGATATTCTGTGATTGTACTGTCCAAAATTATTAATAATAACAATGCTCATAGTAAGTCCCTTAATTATTTAAAATAAGTAATAAAATAATGTACAAAAAATTAAAACTGGAAAAATATTTAATAATTTGTTATATATTACTTTTGTCTATATATTATATTATGATAACAAATGATATATTAATTCTTTTAATTGGAGTTAGTAACATCAATAATTAGCATGGTTATTTTTTTTTATTTAAATATGTGTTATAGGTGGAAAAGTATATTATGTTATGACGAGTATATGGTGAAGATATTAATCTCAAATCCATTTCTAAACTGATGGTGATAAAAAATGTTTAACAACTTGAATATTGAGGAAAACACACGTTATGAAGTATTGGTGACTACACCTAATAATGATGGTTCATATAATACCAAACCATTTGGGGTATTGTTCAAAAATAATGAGGTCATACTGAATTTATATCCCAACACTACCCTGGAAAACATAAAAGACAATCCCTCATTTATCATACAGTTGTCTTCAAATCCCCTGGTATTTACAAAAGCATTATTGAATAAACTAGATTCCTCGGATTATAATAATGAAGGAATAATTAAAAAAACTTCCTGTGCATTATATGCAAATGCCATGGATTATGTGACAATTATACATGAGGACAAATATGGTGATACTCCCCTATGTAGAATAACCGCTGAAATTACCGATATGATATTGATTAATAATTCACCTTCAGTCATTAACCGTACAACCAATAAGATAATAGAGTTGCTTGTTAAGTTATCCAGAATAAATTATATGAACAGTAAACAATTGGACTTATTTGAAAAAGAGCTGGATGAATCTCTGAAGTTCATCATCAAGGAAGGAAATCAGGATCATATTGATTCATTAACATTAATAAAAGAAGAATTAAACAATAATAAGGAAAAATATTAATAAATACATTATTTACGGTAGCTGGTATGACTGGTTATTCGTAATTGGTGGATTTAATTAAAAATATTATAAAAAAAGAAGGGTTATAAAGAAGTAATATTAATCTTCTTTTATTATTACATCAATAAATGTACTATTTTCAACATCAAACAATCCCTTATCAGTTATTTTTAGGGATGGCAGTACGGGCAGTGCCATGAATGACAGTGTACTGATAGGATTATTCAGGTTACATCCCATTTCATGGATAAAGGAATTAATGTCCTGTGACTGTTTGGCTACAACATGTGCCGGCTTATCACTCATAAGTCCGGCTATAGGTAGGGATAGGTCAATCTTATCCTTGTTTGATATTGCGGATATTCCTCCGTTGTTGGAAATAACCGTATTTGTGGCTTCAGCCATGTATTTGCTATCGGTACCCACAACCATTATGTTATGGGAATCATGTGCAATGCTTGATGCTACGGCACCATTTTTTATTCCAAATCCTCGGATAAATGCATTAAATACAGTATCTCCACCATATCTTTCAACAACACTGATTTTAAGAACATCATTAAACACTGAGGGGATGATGTTTCCTTTTTCAATATTCAGTTTGGCTGTTGTCTTGCCCGTTACAATCTTATTGTCCCACATGTCAATAACGTTTACAGTGGCACTCTTTGATTCGGGATTGTTTGCTTTAAGGTTGAAGTTATCAACACTTTTGAATGATACGTTCATGCCGCTAGGAAGTTTGTAGGGATTGGCCCGGTATAATAGTTTTTGTTTCTTGAAGATGGTATTTCCATTGATGATGACTCTTTTAACATTGAATTCTGATAGATTGTCAATAAATACCAAATCAGCATTTCTGCCCGGCCCTATAAAACCGGCATTAATGTTATAATAATCTGCAGGATTAATGGTAACCATTCTCAATGCTTCAAATGGATCCATACCCAAATCCACGGCTTTACGTAGAATAACATTAATGTGTCCGTTTATCAAATCTTCAGCTTTCAAATCATCCGTTACCAAAAAGTCTCCCTTGCTTCTTATGAATTCTTCAAGAGTCTTTGACTCTGAACCTTCACGAATCATTATTTTCATACCGAGGCGTCTTTTTTCTTCAACCTCCTGTTTTGTCACTGATTCATGGTCGGTGGTAATTCCAGCCAGTATATATTTTTGTAATTTTTTACCGGTAAGAAGTGGTGCATGACCGTCAATTGGCTTTTTATATTTCTTGGCAACGTTTATTTTCGCCATCATTTCCCTGTCATTGTTTATCACTGATTCATAGTCCATAACTTCTGACAAAGCTGCAAAATTATATTTTCTAAATAGGGTTTCTATATCGTAGCTGGTTATGGTGGCACCGTTTGTTTCATATTTTGTTGATGGTACACACGGCGGTGCGGTAAAATAATAATGAAGAGGGGATGATCTGGCATCCTTAATCATATATTCTATTCCATCCATTCCCATTACATTTGCTATTTCATGTGGATCAGAAACAACTGATGTTGTTCCATGACGTAATGCTATTTCGGCAAATCGTGATGGAGTTAGCATGGAACTTTCAATGTGAACATGTGCGTCAATAAATCCTGGAACGATAATATCATTAAAGTCTTTGTTAACTTCTTTTATTGATATTATTCTGCCTTTTTCTATTTGTATTTCTCCAGGATATATTTCATCTGTTATAACATTTAAAATATTTCCTTTAATATACATCTTAATTAACTCCGAAAGTTTGATTTTATCGGATTTAATCATATGTCATTGTCTGTCCTTTTGCATAATTTAAAATTCTTCGTTGCTGTTAAAAATAAATACAATTTCAGTGTCCTTAAACTTAATTTATGCATTATCTCATTGTTTTTATCATGGGTGTTATTTAATTAAATCCAATAATTACCATAAATTTATCAGTTTTGATAGTATTTAAGATATTACTATATATGGACTGCTTTATATTAAAGTATATTCTTAATATTATTTTCCCAAATTCTTTTTTTAATATGTTTCATTCTTTTTTTAATAATTTTTTTATTCATAGAAGTGTTTTAAAATTATTTTCATCTAATTTACTTTGAAGATGTCTGTTGTATCGTAATAATATTGACTTTTATGATGATATTCATATTCCTTTTTATATTTCAGCACATCATCTCTATTCCAGTTATTTTCATTCAGCTTGTCTCTTACATATCGTGCGATATGGATATTTTTATATGATCCGTAATATTGTCTTTTCTTGTTGATGACATGTTGTATGTAGTAATCGTTTCCTTTCTTAATTATGTTCTTGTCCCTGTCTTGAATTTTTCGGGTGATGTCTATGATGTAGTTGACAATACTCAATTCCCAGTTATTGTTTGTCAGGTATTCCTTTACCAGTAATGCCAAGTCATATGTTTGATATGAACCTATTTTCAGTCTGTTGCTCCTTATCTGTTTTTTCAGGGTATACTTGTTCTGTAGTTTGTCTTCATATGTTATGTTTTCATGATGATAAAAGGGTGGAAGCTTATCATCATCATATCTGTATATCTCGGTAGTTTCACACATCAGTTCCTCATCCATCCCGTATTTCAGGTAGAGATCCCTTTCTTCAAGCACTTCTGTCAGCAGTCTGCTTGTAACAATTGTCATATTGTTGTATGTGAACTTATAATAACCTTGTATGGTATTATAGCTGATGTACTTGTAGAATTCTTTTGCAGCCTTCTTTTCTATTATTTCTATGTTGATGTCATTTCCATAAAATGGCAGTATCATTTTTATAATGCCTGCATATTTTTTACTTTTGTATGAACCGAATGTTTTTCCTGTTTGTCTATTTTTAACAATGTACTTTCCATGATTGTCTTCTCTAATGCAATATCGAGGAAAATGTTCATTTTTATCGTAGCCTGTTGATTTGTTTTTTATCCACCCGTATTTTCTCAGTAATCTTTTCTGTTTTAATGCATCCTCTTTTGTATCATAGCTACCATAGTTGATTATCTGTCCGTATATTGTCTTTTCGATAACATATTTATTGTTTACCTTTTTGATGTTTGTAAACATTTTAACCTCCTTCTATTATCGTTTCCAATATGTCATAACGATTGTTTTCATCAACAATTCGGGTGTTGACATTATCAAGACGGTTTATCCTGTTTATTTTTTTGTCTATCATGTGGTTTTTTTCTTTGTCGCGGATGTTGTCTATAATTACTATGCTTATCTTTCCCTTGTCCTTTAGTTTTTTTGTAAGATTGTTGATGTCCGTTTCCAGAATTGTTGACTTGTATGTCTGTGCTATTTTCATATTCTTTACTTCATATTGAATTCCCTTATCAAGTTCGCATATCTTGATGTTATACTTTTTTTCGTATTGTTGGAAGTTTTCAATTATTGATTCTATGTCGTTTTCCCTGTTTATTTTCAATGTTTTTTTATTTTTAAATTTCATAAATATTCCTCTAATTACTTCATAAAAACCTAAGTTTACGTATTTTTTTGTAGCATTCCTGTTTTTTATTTTTTTACAATTATACTATGTTATACATTCTTTATAAAGCAATTGAGGCCCCATACACTCCCATATACTCTCCCACACTCACACGCTCCCCCACCCCCTCCCCCCTTCACTTGCAACATATGTATAACGAAATAAAATTCACTTTTGAATACTTATCACTACCCCCTCCCCCAGTATTACTTATCATTACCCGGTTTTCTTTATATATTATCCAAGAACAAATCATAACATGGAAAAATCAAAATCTAAAAAAAAAAATAAAAGGAGTGAAAAAAGTCTATGAGCATATTTGATGAAGTAATGAGTTCCGATTTCACGGTATTCAAAAACAAGGAAATCTTTAATCTTGATTACATACCCGAAATCATCCAATGTAGGGACGCACAACTAAAAAGTGTTCTGATAAACATAAAACCATTACTGGATAACAACAAAGCAATAAATTCCATATTAATCGGAAATACAAGTACAGGAAAAACAACAGTCGTAAAACATGCAATAAGGGAAATTGAAGAACACACCAACTTAAAGACATGTTATATAAACTGCAACATACAGGATACTCTGCGCAAATGCTACTTTCAGATATACCGAGTATTGTTTGATAGGGAAGCAAGACGTGGACTCAGCACTGAACTTATACAGGAAGAAGTAATGAAAAAGCTCGAGGAACAATCATGCATACTTGCAATAGATGACATAAACTATCTAAGCAAAAACGATGCAAATAATCTTATCAATGAACTATTCCGGTCCAATGAATTCTACCACTTAAACATAGCATTAATAATAACAATAAATGATGAAACATTCAAATATTCACTGGAAAAAAATGCACAAAGTATACTCTTGGGTCATGAAATACGATTCAACGATTATACGAAGGATGAAATCTACTCAATATTAAAGTACCGATGCAATGCTGGCCTAAAGGACCGTGTTATAAATGATGAACAGTTGGAACGAATCAGCAACTATTCCCATAAGATAGCTAGTCTGAGAAGAGGACTAATATTAATACAAGTTCTAGGACAGACTATAGAATCAGAAAGCAGGTGTAAAATAGAGGATGAGGATATTGACAAATATGTTCCATATTAACAGGATTAAAAATTTAAAAAATCATATAAATGGATGTGGGTGGTGATAATATTAATTTTGTTGAAGCAATGATTTATGTGGATATATGTATCAGCGTACTGCTTGCAATAACATTTTTATCATTCCTGTTGGGATCTTTTATAGCAGATGGATTTAATCTGACCGGCATGGTATGGTGGACATTTGTAATAATATTTGTACTGGTTATTTATAAAATACTGAATTAAATTATGGATTAAATCAGTAAAAAAAAACATTTTAACAATCTTTTTTCTTTTAAAAAAATATTTAGGGGGTAAT
Source organism: Methanosphaera sp. BMS (assembly GCF_003268005.1). Taxonomy (NCBI): domain Archaea; kingdom Methanobacteriati; phylum Methanobacteriota; class Methanobacteria; order Methanobacteriales; family Methanobacteriaceae; genus Methanosphaera; species Methanosphaera sp. BMS. The sequence continues at coordinate 2,436,562 of NZ_CP014213.1, forward strand.
GATTTGATTAGAGTAGTTTTCTTAACTTTAATAATTTTCTAGGGGAAACCTTAAGCAGAGCCTTAATCAATGACTTGGTGGATAATGTACTTATATCCGCATTGGCAAGTGCCGTAATGTACTCGTTTAAATCATCATCTTCCAAGTTATATAGGAAGTCCCTTATGCTAATGTACTTTCTAAACTTCTTGGCTATATGCTCTTCGATATAATCAGAGTATTCGCTCAGATTGGATTGGCTGCAATCATTCTCCTTAACGCATCTGGCAGCAACACGTCCTGCAATCATACCACTTTCAAGTGCCGTGTCAATACCTCCTCCGGTAATTGGACTTACACATCCGGCTGCATCTCCGACAAGCAACAGGTTATCTGAGATTATCTTGTCAAATACGCCACAGTATGGATTTCCTCCTACATTCAATTCCACGGCCTGGGCATTTTTGGTTTCATCACAGCTTGCTACAAATTCATCCAAGCATTCAAGTGCGGTCTTGTCGGTCTTAACGTTGGATATGTCAATTCCCACATTTGCTATGTCATGGCCCTTTGGGAAAATCCATGCATAACCTCCGGGGGCTATGTTGCCAAAGTAAAACTGAATAACCCTACTGTTTTCCATTTTTAAGTTTGTCATCTCATACTGGGCACCTGATTCCATCTCAGCCAAGGATACTTTGGTGTCAAGTCCGCCCCAACTGGCTACACGGCCCTCCGGTCCGTCGGCCGCAATGACAATTTTTGCTTTGATTCTGTCAACCTCATCCAGTTGACTTTTAACATCTACAATAAATCCATCATCAACCTTTTTCATGGATGTCGCTTCACATCTAAGCATGACCTTCGCACCTTCCCTTATTGCATCCATGGTAAGATGTTTGTCAAATACCTTACGTTCAAGCACGATACCGGTGGCGGGTGTTTCCAAGGTTTCCGAGGTAAACCATGCACTGGTGTTGTCTGGAGAGACGATACGTGCTCCATCAATATCCCTTGCAATGCATCTTTTATCGACGTGAATGTCCATCCTTTCAAGAACACCACTCATAATGCCCTCAGCACAACGCTTAGGTGTACCTATCTCTGCTTTCTTATCAATAATTAATGTTTCAGCACCATTTTTGCTGGATTCTCTTGCAGCCATAGAACCGGCAGGACCTGCTCCTATAACCAATACATCAACTTCTATTTGTGTCATATTAATTCCCTTTAAAAAAATCATTACTAAAAATTCTTTTATATTATTTATAATATATCTCTTTTTAGATTATTATTTTTTTAGTTGTTTTAGTGGGCATCTTTGGAAGACATATTCTTCAGGCAAAAATTTGTAAGTATTAATTTTGAGCAAAAAATAAAAAAGTAGTATATTGATGAATGATAAAAAGGAATTTATGTCAGAAAATAAAAATGTTGGTATATTAGCATCAAAAAAAACAAAGAGATATCTGTTAAGTTATATGATTGTTTTAGCGGTGATATTTGTATTGCCACTATTTATGCTGTTATTTAGCAGAGATTTAACGCTACTCGGGGCAAATCTATTGTTTTTTGAATTGAACATGTTTCTTTTTTTAGTGCTAATGGTATATACATATATTACAAGAAGTGAAAATAAGAATTGGAAAATCTACACATACTCTTTCATTCTTTCATTAAGTTACCTGATAATAACATTCATTGTATTTTCATTATTCATGTAATTTGAACTATAAACTTTCTTAAAAAAAGGGTATGCATGTATACTCATGATTTGAAATATAAATTAAAGAAAATTATGTCAGAAATAAATATTAAAGATAAACTGGTTGAATACACCTACGTGTATAGGGATGTAAAATACTTGAGATATGAATTAAATGCAAACAAGTTACACCTAATCATACCTACATCATGTACTGGAAGCATAAGGGGATATATTCTTGAAAAAGAGGATTGGATTTACAGGAATCTGGTTGAATATGAGTATCCTTTAAGTAAATTGTATGATGATGATTATGATGGGGGAATATATAAAATAAGGGATAAAACACTAAAGTTTGCAGTTGAATATAAAAAAGTCAAGTATATTCATTATGAATTATATGAGGATAGATTACGGCTTGTCTTACCAAAAAGTTATAAGGATACTGTTAACAATGCACTTAAAATGAAAGAAAAATGGTTATATAAACAGTTGGTAAAAAATGAGGAATATATGGCTAAACTGGATGATGAATGCAGGGATATTTCTTTATTAAACAGGACTGAAAACCAGTTAAGAACATTATGTGCCGGATATATAGAAAAGTATTCAAGGCAGTTGGATGTACGGGTAAATCGTCTACAGTATAGGGACATGACCACTAAGTGGGGAAGTTGCAGTATCAGATCCAACATAACCCTGTCGAAGTTACTTGCATATCTTCCTGATTATTTGGTGGCATATGTCGTTTATCATGAATTGGCTCATCTGATTGTACTGGATCATAACGATGCCTTCTTTGAGATAATCAAAAAGGAATTTTCAAATTATAAAGAGCTTGACGAACAGTTGGAACGCTATAATTATCTCATAGGCAAACTATGATTGGATTGGTATTGTCCTGCTTATCCGGGACTGGGCTTTATCGTTATTCATAGCGAGTGTTGGCAAAAAAGATTTTTCCTATTTTTTGAGTAATACTTTTTTTTAAAATTCAATTTTTTCTTTGATAAAATCACTTATTTTTTTAAAATATTTTATATTTAATTTTATTTTATGATTATAATAATTATTATAGCATAACATTTAAATACTAGTAATTATATATATTTATATAGGAAATTAAAAATAATCTGGTATTTATATATGGAAGTAAAAGTTGTGGATTTGAAACAGAGCAAATGGTATTATGGTTGTTTAGATGATGAGATTCCAAGTGATGATATCGTGTTTTGGTCCTTTAACTGATTGTCCGTATAATATTAATTGATATTTTGTTTCTATGGAAATATGGTTTTTTTGTGTAGCTGATTCTCTTTTTGTTTGCTCTTTTTCTGTAATATATTGTCTCCTTGTTCGTTGGTAAATCCTGTTCCATCAAGGGCTATGATTTCAGGTTCTAAATTATAAAAACTTAATATCTTAGAATTAAGTTTTACTAATTATTATGATGAATATTATTATATAACTATAATGTGACATTAATGCCACTTTATTTAAAGTTTTTAACAAAAAGAAACATATTAATAACTATGACTTTAGAACCAGAACGACTTGAATATTTTGAAAGAAAATATGAAAGAAACCCTGTAGAAGAAGTAAGTAAATATTTATCAAATAAGTGGACATTACACATATTAAGGGATCTTTTCTTAGGAAAGAAACATTTCAATGAGTTCAAAGAGAATAGGAAAACATTAGATAATAAATCATTAGCAAGGTGTCTTAAAAACATGGAAAACAATGGTCTAATAACTAAAGAAAAAGATGAAGAAGATTCAAATAATACTGAGTACTACTTAACACAAAAAGGAAGATCAATGAATAAAATATTCTATGAATTAATACTCTTTGCAATAAAAAATGATGAAGAAAACGAATATTACTCCGAAAAACATAAAAAAGAACTTAAAGAAATGTATAAAGAAATATTGAATATATAATATGTATTATTTTTTTTCTCTTTTTTTTTAGATTTTTAATGTGTAAATATCCTCTAGTGTATATTGTCAATATGATTTTATAGGAATCACTTACATATTTTTTTTATTATATGATTTCTACATAAATCATTTACATATTTTTTTTATACTTTGATTTCTTTAGAAAGCATTAAATATTTGTATTAATATATTATATTTTAGGATTAGTATTTTTCATGGTTGATATAAATGATTAAAAGAGAGTTATACTTAAAACAAATTAGGTCTTTATTTGATACGGATTTTGTAAAGGTTATAATTGGTATGCACAGATGTGGTAAAACATCATTTTTAAAAAGTATAATAGAAGAATTAGAAGAAAATAATGTAAACAAAGAAAATATAATATATATTTCATTTGAATCAATTAAATATAAAAATATATTTACTTCAGAACAATTAGATGAAATTATTCTTGACTTAACAAAAAATCTTGATGGAAAAATTTATCTTCTTTTTGATGAAATACAACAAGTTCAGGGTTGGGAGAAATCTATTAACGCATATAGAGTAGATTTTGATTCAGATATTTACATTACCGGTTCTAATTCAAAGTTATTATCCTCTGAATTAGCAACATTACTCTCTGGTAGGTACATTAAAATTAATTTATATCCGTTTTCGTTTAAAGAAATATTACAGTACAAAAAAGAATACTTTAATATGGAATTAACTCATGAAATTAAAAAAAATCTATTTAAAGAATATATTCAATATGGTGGAATGCCCGGTTTACAAAGTATAACTGATGAAAACAATAAAATAAATGCATTAAGAGATATTTATGATTCAATAATTATTCATGATGTATTATCAAGGTATACTATTAAAGATGTAGATTTATTTAAACGTTTTACACATTACTTAATGAATTCAACAGGCCAAACATTTTCTAAAACAAGTATAACCAATTATCTAAAAAATGAGAATAGAAAAACAACCAGAAATACGATATTAAATTTTACAAATTATTTAGAAGATGCATTATTTTGTAAGAGGGTTAGACGACAGGATATTCTTGGAAAAAAAATATTAAAAGTCGAAGAAAAATATTATCTTACAGATATTGGATTTCATCATGCATTAATTGATAACAATAATAAATGGATTCCTAGAATCTTAGAAAATATAGTTTTTAATGAGTTAATTCGACGAGATTATGATGTTAAAATAGGTAAGTTAAATAAAAAAGAAATAGATTTTTTATGCCAAAAACATGATAAAAAAGTTTACATACAAGTTAGTTATCTGTTAGACTCTGAAGAAACAATTGAACGAGAATTCACACCATTACTTAAAGTTCCAGATAATTATGATAAATATGTTTTAAGTATGGATGAATTTGACATGTCCCATGATGGGATCAAACATGTGAATATTATTGATTTCTTGTTAAGTGATGAAATATAGTTTTCAAAAGATTAAAACTAAAATTTTAGTAAGGATATAGTTAAAAAATTATTAAAACTTCAACTTCTTTTATGCTTTTAAATTTTTTAGGTGGTTTGCAAACAGGATTAATATATTTCCTAGTCCAAATACAATCATACCATTTATTGAATTTGTAACCCCAATTTTCAAGGTATGAAACCTCTTCAAAACCTTGTTTTTTATGGAAATTTTTAGATTTATTATCTAAAAATTCATCATCTTTTTTATTAATACTAATATAAGCATTAATGGATATTACATTTTGTATTATTAGAATCTCTTCTAATTTAGAATATAAAACACTACCAATACCTTTATTCACATGATTTACATCTAAATATATGCTCGATTCAACAGTATAATCATATGCTTTAGAATTATAAATTCTTTTTGCATATGTATAACCAACTAATTTATTATCAATTTCAGCAACTAAAACAGGATAATCCTCCTTAATCTTATTTATATAATCATCAAATTCTTTTAGATTAGGAATAATATCTGTAAACAATACGGCTGTATTAATAATATAATAAGAATATATTTGATGCATCTTTTTAATATCATCAGTTGTTGCAAAACGTATTTTCATATAATTATACCTCATTTGGAGCTTCAAATATTTAAATATTATTTAATTTTTATTTTTAACATGGGTGTCCGCCAAAATTAATTTTACACTGGAAATGGTACAACTTCAAATTTTTTAAATTCAATTATTTTTATAATTACCTTATTTTTAAGAGTTATACCTATATGTGAAGATATACTTTTAATTATTTTTCATATAAATATTTATTTTATTCTTATTATTGTTAATAATCCCTAATTATTTAGTTAAGTTTATATAGTAGGTTATACATAATTATTATTATAAAATGAATTAAATGGATTGTTTATTTATGGTTATGAAAAATATGGATAAGAAACAAGCTAAACTAATTATTAGAACTAATGATTACAATGTTCCAAGTGATCATATTTCTCGTTTTGTTGTTGATTTTATCGAAGATGCTTATGAAAAATTAGACATTAAAGTAAATGAAAATAATAAAGGTAGACCTTCTTATAACCTTTGTTCAATGATTAAATTACTTGTTTGGGCTAAATTAGAACATATGGATAGTGCGAAAATTATTGAAGAGATGGCAAAATACCATGATATATTTAAGTTTGTTTGTGATGGAATTACTCCTTCAGAACGAACAATACAAAGATATCGGGATGAATACGGAGAATATTATGAGTTATTTCTACAAATGACACTGAAAAAAGCATCAGAAGAAAAATATACAGAATTTAATCACGTTGCTATCGATGGAACCGTGAAAAAAGCATGTAATTCCAACCACAATACAATCTCAAAAAAAGAAACCCAACTATTACTTCAATACTACAAAGAAGTTCAAATTGATGAAAATAAACTGGAAAACCTTCATAAACCTGCTAAAAAATTATATGAAAATCCAAATTTAAGTAACGAAGAAAAATTAGAAATATTATACGACATAGAAACAGAATTCACACTCACCGGACAAGATAAAATACCAATGAACGATAAACAAGCACGTAAAATGAAAGGAAAAAAAGGAAACTTCTTAATAGCTTATAATATACAATCAGCAGTTGATTATGAAACAAAATTAATTTGTGCAATAAATGTCACACAAAGTCCAACAGACCATTACCAACTACCAGCAATAGCAGATAAAGCAATAAAAAATATAGAAAAAATACCAGAACATATGAGCGCAGATACAATCTATTTAAATCCCACAAGCTTATCTTACTTTAAAAATAAGAATATTGATGGATTAATACCAACAAGAAAACAATCCAAAGAAATAATAGGAAAATTAAACAAAAATCCATTTCATAAAGATCATTTCGAATATATCGGAGAAAAAGATGTATTTAAATGTCCATCAGGACAATATTTAACATTTTACAATCAATACACAATACCAGACAAAGACCCAGAAAAACCAGCAAAAATAAAACGATTATACAACAATTACACAGCATGCAAAAACTGCAAATATCAAAAAGACTGCATATCACAAAAACAAACACACAGAACCATCACAGAAAACGGTAACAGATTACAAATAGAAATGTACTTTAAAATGGAAAAAGAAGAATATCAAGAAGAATATAGTAAAAGACCATGTGTTGAAGGACCATTCGGAACATTCAAAGAATTTTATCATATAGAACAAGAAGTTGTAATAGGAAAAACAAAAACAGAAGAAAGAATCTACTTAGATGCATTAGCATATAACATAAAAAGATTATACAACTTAAAATACAATAAAAACAATCAAAAAGAAGATATAATGAATTTTTGCGAAAATATATCCGTTACACACCAATTAGCACTTGATGTAAATATATTTTAAAAAAAATCAAAAAATCATTTTTGGCGAACACCCGAGTGTTGGCAAAAAAGATTTTTCCTATTTTTTGAGTAATACTTTTTTTTAAAATTCAATTTTTTCTTTGATAAAATCACTTATTTTTTTAAAATATTTTATATTTAATTTTATTTTATGATTATAATAATTATTATAGCATAACATTTAAATACTAGTAATTATATATATTTATATAGGAAATTAAAAATAATCTGGTGTTTATATATGGGAGTAAAAGTTGTGGATTTGAAACAGAGCAAATGGTATTATGGTTGTTTAGATGATGAGATTCCAAGTGATGATATCGTGTTTTTGGTAACATATTTTGTGTTATCCAATAAAGATAAGATATATGAAGTTGTGGATATTAAAGAGAAGGGTAGGCCTGTTAATCCTCCAGAATATCTTGTATCTCTTTTAATTTACGGGGCATTACGTCATATTGATGGAACTGATGAATTAGCTGAAATGGCTAGGTTTCATCAGAAATTCAGATATGCATGTGGTGATTTACAACCTTCTGGAAGAGTTTTACGTAAATTTATGCAGGATTATGGTAATTTATTTAAGCAAATGTTAGCTCTTACATTAAATTTAGCATATAATTTAGGATTAACTGATTTTGATTTTGTTTGTGTCGATGGAACCATAATTAAAGCAATTAACTCCCCATTTAATGTAATTTACTATGAAGATGCGTTAGTTTTGATAAAAAACTTGAAATCTGATTCACCATCAAGTTAAGCGATTGATGATCTTCGTTGTCTAGCAAAAAAATTCTATTATAATTCCGTTATGACTACTGAACGTAAACTAGAGTTATTAAAGAAAATGATTGAAATTATGGACAATAATGGAAAAAATAAGATTCGTGCATTTGATATTGATTCACGAAGTATGCAGACTAAAAAAGGTCATAAAGAGCCATCATATAACATGCAATTAGTAACAGACACACAATCAAAGTTAATTTGTGCTGTACACATATCACAACATCCCACAGATCATCATGAATTACCACCAACAATGAATAAAGCAGTAGAGAATTTACCGACAAAACCCCACAAAGTAAGTGTAGATACAATCTATAAACAATAATCCACTCTTCAATATCTTGAAAAAGAAGGTTATGATGGAATAATACCAGATTAAGGACAAAATAGAATAAATCAAGGTAAAATACCAGACAATCTATTCCATAAAGACAATTTCACATACAATTTTGAAAAAGACACATTTCAATGTCCATCAGGAGAAACATTAAATCATAAATCCACCACATATGAAGAATCTAAAGATGATAAAAACACAAAAATACGAGTAAAATCATATTATAACTATAATGCATGTAAAAACTGTAAATATCAAGACCCATGCACTTCACCTTCCCAATCACACCGAGTTATACAAGAACGAGGTTCAGACCTAAGTTTGGAAATGAAAAACAAAATGAACACCAAAGAATACCAAGAAGAATACAAAAAAAGAGGATCTACTGCAGAATCACCTAACGGAACACTCAAAGATCAATACCACATTAACCAAATAATAAGCAGAGGACAAGAAGACAAAGAAAACAAAATAACACTAAGAGCCGTAGCATACAACTTAAGAGTAATATTCAACAAAATATTAGAAGCAGATGACACAATAAACTTCAAAAACTTAGTAAAATACCATATAGATGACTACATGTTAGAAATAATACAAGAATTTGATGACATCAAATTCAAACTAACAGAACTAAAAAAATCAAAAAGTATTACAAAAGAGTGAAAAAACAGACTTTATGCCAACACTCATAGCATAAAAAAAAGTTTCTTGGTGATTAGTATAACTTATCACCACTATACTCATTTTCTTCAGAATATATTCTAATTAATGTGTCTATATTGTCATCATACATTAATCTGTAACCTATGGCTCCACCATCTATAGTTTCAACATTGTTTATTGACTTATCGCTGGATTTGCTTGAATTGTTGATGATGTACCACATTCCATGAGGTGTGTATATAAATAGACTCCCATCACCATCTTTTCTACCATTTTTATATCCATCTTCAGGGTCATATATCTTTGTTGAATGGATGACTAGTCGACTTAGCTTTTGCTGGGGTCTTGTTCCTCCCTTTTTAAATAGGGTTACGAGCCAATTAAGGGATTGATCTTTCAGTTTTCTTTTTTCATCCGGATTTTCGAAGGCCTTTCTTATTTTATTTTGTCTTTTTTCAAGGGTATTGGTTATGCCGAGTATTTCCTCTACCTTTGCCACGTCCTTTTCCAGGCAACGATAGCCTTCAGGTCTACCGGTGACCTTGATTATTCCATCCGCGAAGTCCTTTCTTCTAAAATCCTTCATGTACTTTTTTACCTTTTCGAAATCCTCATCAGGTATTTTCTGGTTTAATCCATATAAATATCCATAATCTACTGCATCATAACATTTTGTTTCTAATCTTAATTCTTTGCTGTTCATTTTCATCATCAATAATAATATATTATATTAATACATATAAATATATCGATATGTTTTCTGTGGGACACTTTCCTTGTCAAGACAACCTGCAACAATTCCGTTTCAGGGTCTTATTAGCATGATTTTAATAACGCTATGTTTATATTGTCATAATTGATGTTATATTCTGTTTGGAATATGTGGTTATGTGATATACAATTCACATGGCAATATAATTGTCGCACACAATCTCTAACTCAAAAAAAATAGAACAAATAATTTAAATAAAAAAATAAGCATCAAAAAATCAGTATACTATATGCTCATAATTGTTTCACACGCTCTCAAATAATCGAAAAAAAATTAAAAATGTCAAAAAAATAAAAAAAGAGTATTATCTGTTTTCTAATACGTCTTCTTTTTTGCTTGAATGGCTAAATGGCATGTTAAGACCCATGTCCACTTTTTTATCTATTCGTTTTTGATTTTTCTTTTTCTTGTTCGTAGCCAGTTTTCTAAGCATTTCCAATCCAAATTTACCCTCGTTTGTTTCAGTTACTTCAAGAACACCTTCTTTTATGGCATCATCAATCAGTGTGGAACCTTTCTCGGTTCTTTTTATGATTGTGGACCATCCTGGTTTAGCTCCAACCGATCCGCATGAAAAGTCGGATAACTCTGCAACGTAATCCATGCAATAGTTACATCCTGTTTGTTCATATCCGTGTGTTTCTTTTAGTGGAATTGGATATGCATCTTTGCTATCGGAGTGTTTGATGAAGAGTTTTCCCTTTGTAATGTTCATCTTGGTTACCTTCTGTGGTGTGGTTCTGGCTTTGTCACACACAAATGTTCGCAGAGATTCATAGGGGAAGTTTTCCATACAGTATATTCCAATTGACAATGCTATTTTATCACTCACATTTCTGATTCCCATAGGGTATGCCTGCATCTTACGAAGACCCATTACCTGGCATGGTGTACCCACAGCAGCTATCTTTTCAAGTCCATATGATCTGGTTGCTTCCTTTATAAGCGACAGGTTAGGACACATTGTGTATTTTGTTCCTGCAGCCTTAAGAATATCCTTTTTGGTAGTTGCTACTTTAGGCTCTACCTTTAACGCCTCATTTGATTCAACCGCTACTATGGTTCCATCAATAATGTTTTCCTCCAAGGCATAGATAAGTAATGCAGATACGATTCCACCATCCTGTGATTTGGATGTAATCTTTTTATCCGATGCCTTTGCAGTTATTATCTCCTGGTATGGTCCCAGTACAGAATCTTGTATCATAGATTATTCCTCCCATAGTCCTAATTCTTTTTTGATTTCATCTATCGGCCACCAGCTACGTGTACATTGATAGTAGCATAGTCCACACTTTACACATCTGTCACAGTTAAAGCTTGGTCTTCCCTCTTTCATGGTCATCGCCCTTGTAGGACAGGCAGCTGCACATGCTCCACATCCTATACATATTGACTGGTTGATGATTTTCTTTTGCAAGTCACATCCGCATGCTTCCTCATTCTTTGCAAAGTCCATGAATGGTGCCAGGTAGTCCATGTCGTTGTTGACGGCGGCAAGCAGTATCTTCTTAATTATCTCCGGTGATGGTGGACATCCTGGAATGGCCATATCCACCTTTACCAAATGTTGGAGTGCCAAGAATGATGAGTGTTGGGGTTGTGCCTGCTGTCCTCCTTTGGCATAGACGGTAAATCCGCCGGTAGCTGCACATGAACCAAGTGCCACTAACAGTTTTGATTTTTCTCTTGCCTCTTTCAGTTCCTTTATTGAATGTTCATCTTCCAAACATACTGACCCTTCTATAAGTACTATGTCCATCTCGGGCATCTGCCAGTTATCCACCAAAGTTTGCCCATATACTATGTCAACTGCATGAAGAATGTCTACAAAGTCATCATAGTTTTCACTAAGTGACATCAAATCTCCTGTACATCCGGACAGATGAATATAACCAATTTTTAACTTTTTACCATTGGATAGGCTGCTTCTACTTTTATTTGGTGATTTCTCATCACCTTTTACCATGTTCTTAAGTTTTTCAAACAATCTTATCACCTTGTTATGAAATTCCTTTTTTTAATAATTTTTGTTCCACTATTTTTATAACCTGAATTCAAATGTATGATGTTCTACTTTGTTTCATGACTTAAATCTAATAACTCAAGAAGTACTTCTCTTGTCTTGGATACTGCCAGTGGTATGCTTTTTTCAACGCTGTCTGTCAAACCAATCTCCATTTGGCTGGGAATGCTTTCTTTTTGGCATGCTATGATTTTGATGTTTAATTTGTCCTTTAGCTTGTGTAGGGGGTATGTTACGGATATTCCATGAACATCCATGTAACGGTAATCCTCGGCAACCTCATCAAGCTCAAGTACTTCGATGCATCCGGCTTTCTTATTCAGTTCTGCTATGTCTATTATGATTATGTTTTTCCATTTGGGTTCTGGTAGTGTGAATATATAATGGGGAGCACTTGTTCCACCATCAATCAGCACGGTATCACCGGGAAATTCTATGTTGTTTTCCTTCATGTACTTTATTACTTCCACTCCAAAGCCGTCATCACCATATAGGATATTTCCACATCCCACTATTAGATTTTCATGATTGTATGACATTTTAATCCCTTTTATAGTTGAACAAATTTGTCCTCCAATACCTCTTTTGTCTGTTCATCCTTTACGGTCATATGGGTAGCACAGGATAGGCATGGATCATATGCCCTTATGACGTGCGGTGCATATTCATGATGGAAGCCCTCCGTTGCTATTCCCATTGTAGGTATGTTCCATGTTGTCGGAACAATTGCCCTGTAGTCTGTTATGTATCCTTCAGGGGATATTTTCACTGTATGGATATTTGTTCCACGTGGTCCTTCTATTACTCCCACTCCCAGTTTGTCCGTACCTTCAATCGTGTATTTTGCAATTGTCTGGGCTGACGGATCCACTTTGTCTATAAGTTCTATGATTCTATTGGCTGATGTTATCATCTCGTTGGCTCGTGCTATGTGTTGTGCTTTAACTCCTTTTTCCTTATAGTTACGGAATTTATTGGCTCTTGCACGCGGACCTGTTTCCACGACGTTTCCTTTGTAAAGGGGTATCTGTGAACATGCACGCTGGCCTATGCTTTCTTCATCATACCAGCTTGTCGGCATTATCTCTTCCACTTCATGCATCGATAGGTTTGATGAAGAGCCATAAGTGTTGCTGGTTGCAAATACAGGTTGTGTGTGTACTCCAAGGTTATCAGGGAAGTCTTTGTCCTGTACCAGTCCTATTATCTGTTCAACATGTTCCTCCAATAGGGGTAGTATTCCCTTCATTCTTGTTTTTATCTTGTTTATTGAGTTTCTGGTTAGGTTGTGTGCCATTCCACCTATTCTTATGTCTGATGGATGGATACCTTCTCCGCCTACAACGTCTTCAATGTATTGTGCGGTCTTTCTTATTTTTGAAACATTTCTAACTACGCTGTCATAGTCGTCCGGACTAACAAAGTCTGGTGCTATCAGGAACTGATGTATTGCATGACTATTTATCATATGTGCCTCAAGACATATCTCCCTTAATATACGTCCGACCTTAGGCACATCTATTTTCAATGAATCATCAATGGCTTCGACCGATGCCAGTGTATGCGTAACAGGACATACTCCACAAATTCTCTGAACTATTACCGGTGCTGATTCAGGTCTTCTGCCTATGACCATCTTTTCAATTCCACGTACTGGTGTTATACTGAAATATCTTCCTGTTGTAACTATTCCATCCTCATCAACTTCCATTGATAATTCTGCATGTCCCTCTTGACGACTCGTAGGGGAGATTACTACAGTTTCGCTCATATTAATCACCTATTGATTTTTATTTTCATTTAAAAAATAATTGTTGATTACACTTATTTTTTTTAATAGTATTGTCTTATTCTATTAAAATATATATTTATATAATTCATTTTTGTTTCTCATGAATTATATATGTTTTTTTATTAATTATTTTAATGGTTATTGAATTTTTTTTATTATTTTCGGATATTCTTATGATGTTTTTGGTGTTTTTTCCCGATTTTTTGCTTTCTTTCCAGATATCATCCGGTTATGATAAAGGAAGTTTATTTCCTTTAGTATACTTCCGACTCACTTGCTAGTATCTGACAAATAGTATTATTGGGAAAATATTTTTATTTTTTTCCAACGTTGACTAAATATAATTGGAGGTAATGTTCAATAGTAGGGGGTGGCAACATTAATGATATACTAGGTGAAAAGCTATTGAGGAAATCCAAAGGGAAACGATAAAGCAAAACAATTGGAACCCTGAAGTTGGGGATAAAATGGGGAACATTATTGTCCCTAACCAAATCAGAGGGAAACTTTTTAATAAATATATATGATGTTGACAAATGAAAACAAAAAGGGTAAAGGTATTCGGATGCAGGCACCTTGATGAACTGATGGATGAAGTGGAAATAGGTGATTATATACGAATAACCTACAATTGACTTAAAAAAACAAACAATGGATATAATATGAAAATATTCAATATAGAAAGGAGGATAAACGATGAAGAATAAGGAAGAATTTTGGAAACCCTTGGAAAATGAATCAATAGGGGGAGTACTTGTTGAAGTAAATGAAAATGCAGGAAAATATGATGATACTCTCTATAAGATAAGAAGTGATGATAAGACATATTGCGTATGGGAAAGCGTCGAACTGAAGGTACTGTTTGATAATGTGGAGGTGGATGACAGAATCTATCTGAAGTATGTGGGAATAACAAAAAGTGGTGAGTATTACAAGAAGATATACGAATTGGAAATATTGTGAGTTAAATGGATGCTTGCATAATCTGAAAACAAAGAGGATATAATTATATATAAAATATGATAGAGCAAATCAACAAACAACTGCAAAAACATAATAATGTACTGCTTTACAATGAAGATTTGTATAGGTACTACAAAAAACATGAAAATAACCTGAAGGATATCTATATCTCAACACCTAAAAAATGAAAAACGGCATTTGAAGCTATGCTAAAAAAGTGGATAGAAAAGCCATAGTAAAAAACAAGACCATAAACAAACTCATAGAGCAGATAAAATGAAAAATTCCCATTACATTACAATAGATGCTGAAAAACTGTAGAAATAGGAATATCGCAACAAAAACAGAAAATGACACAACAACTAGCATAATGGATTTTACTGCCAGATAGTTTAAAAGTAGGCTTTAAAAAAATAAAAGGAGGTTATGTGTAAGAATAAAAGAGGAATGTTTGATTATTCCTATTTTTTATCTTTTTTTTTCAAATTTTTCAACAGAGACCTCTGCAGTTGATGTGACTGTGGATTTGCATGGAACATCATGGTAAATCACACATCCTGCATTAATGTATGAGCCATTACCTATTTTAACACCTGGATTTACGCTGGTGTTAATTCCTGTTTTTACACCATCACCGAATATTGCTCCTAACTTTCTAAGTCCTGAGTCTACCCTTTCACCTTTAATGATAACTTTCACATTTTTATCATCAAAACGTAGATTGGCTATATTTGTACCGGCTCCAAGGTTACAGTCAACACCAATAACTGAGTCGCCTACATAAGACAGGTGATTAACATTTGTATTGTCCATGATTATGCTGTTTTTAATCTCCACGGCATTGCCCACATTAACATTGTTGCATAGGCATGTGTATGGTCTAATGTAAGTATTTGGTCCCACATCACAGTTATCTCCAATGAATACGGGACCCTGAATGTAACAACCGGAGCGTATTATACTATTTTTACCAAGATGTATTGGTCCGTGTATTGTTACGTAGTCTTCGATTTCACCTTTAATGTCTTCTTCCATTTTTTCTAAAAAGTCACTGTTGGAACTTAACAATTCCCATGGTCTTCCCACGTCCATCCAATGTTCATTGGATATTAATCCAAGTATTTCCCATCCTTCATTTAATTCAATGGCAAGTGAATCGGTTATTTCATATTCACCACGTTCGGACAGTTCGGTTTTTCTAATGGCATCGAATATTTCCGTGCTGAACAGGTATATTCCCGCATTGGCAAGGTTACTTGGTTCTTCACCTTTTGCCGGTTTTTCAACAATCTCTTTAATCTTATCATTTTCCATGGATACGATACCATAGTTTGATGGATTGTCCACAGTAATAAGGGTCATTACACTTTTAACATCATTGCTTGTTCTTGTAGCATATTTTTCAATTAGGTTTCGGATAAGATCGTAACTTACGATTATGTCTCCATTGAGTACAATAAAGCTTTCATCGATGTATTTTTCCGCACTGGCAATGGCATGTGCTGTTCCAAGCTGACCATCCTGGACGGCGTAGTTAATTTTCACGCCAAATTCTGATCCATCACCGAAGTAGTCTTTTATTACTTCCTTCTTATATCCAACAACTAACGTTATGTCTTTAATTCCAGCATCTCTCAGTGATTCTATATTGTATTGAATTAATGGTTTTCCACCGGTAATAAGCATGGTTTTCGGTCTTGTAGTGGTTAAAGGACGCATTCTTGTTCCTTCACCTGCTGTAAGTATAATTGCTTTCATTAACATTCACCTAAAATTATTATTAATTTTTTTTAATTTATTGGTATATAATATGTTTTTCAATCTATTTATTATATTTAGTTTTTTGAATGTCTTAATTAATTTGTTTTGCCCTATGGCATCAATCAATCTAATAAAAAAAAGGAGTATTTGGGGAGGTAAATCTTGTGGATAATTGTTTTTAAAGCATAATTGATATTATATCAATTTTTTCAAGAAGTTTTGTGATATTTCATTGATTTTATCGAGATTTTCTTCTGTTCTTGCCTCGGCGGTTATTCTGATGTATGGTTCGGTACCGGATGGTCTTATAAGTACCCAACTGTTATCTTCAAAGCTTAACCTTACGCCGTCAATAGCTAAAACTTCTGTTTTTTCATTGAACTCATTTTTAAAGTCACGTTCAACATTTTTCATGACTTCTTCCTTCTTGTCATTATCACATGTGATTTTTTCACGTATTGTCGGATAGTTTTCGATGGCGTCCAATTGTTCTGATAGTTTTCCATGTACCTGTATTGCCCTTACAATACGAAGTCCTGATAATAACCCGTCAGGACACATACAGAAGTCCGGATGAAGCCATGTACCTGATGGTTCACCGCCGAATGTTGCATTGTTTTTTATCATGGTTTCTGCTACATGGACATCTCCGACGGGTGTTCTAAGTACATTTCCGCCTATCTTTTCCATTGCAGTGTCAAGACATGCGGATGCATCTACGGTTGTAACTACGGTTCCACCAAATTCCAGGGCCATGATGGTAAGTAGTTTATCAAAGTCGGATATGTTACCTTTTTCATCTACTGCTATCATCCTGTCGGCATCACCATCATGTGCAAGTCCCACATCTGCCTTCAATGCCTTAACAGCCTTCATAAGTTCCTGTAAGTTGGCACTGTTAGGTTCGGGGTTACGTCCTGGGAAGAATCCGTCCGGCTGTGCGTTCATGGTGATAACATTCATACCTGCCTTACGTAATGCTTCAGGTGATAAGTATGAGCCTGCTCCACTTGCACAGTCAACAATTACCTTAAGTGGTTTTGACGGATCAATTTCTGATATTTTTACAATATCCTTCACGTATTCGTCCTTGAATGGTGTTATGTCATATTCTTTACCTAATCTGTCCCATCCTGCCTTATGGAAGTCTTTTTCATAGACCATTTTTTCGATTTGTCTTTCCTGTTCCTGTTTATATGCCAGTCCGTCATTGTTCCATAGTTTTATTCCCGTGTAAGGTGAAGGATTATGGGAAGCGGTTATCATTATGCCCGCATCTGCCTGTTTTTTGAGGGTGGCGTATCCAACAACAGGGGTTGGCACTACTCCCAATAGCAGAACATCACAGCCTGACTCCTGTAATCCTGCGGACATGATATTTTCCATTATTTTGCCGGTAGTTCGGGTATCCCTTCCTATGACTACCTTTTTACCTTCTCCTCCGATGTATTGGGCTAATGCTCTAGCCACATCCAATGCTAATTCGGGTGTAACTTCTTCTTGGTATTTTCCACGTATTCCTGATGTTCCAAATAATCTTGGTATATCTTTTGTCATCTATTCAAACTCCTTTTTTTAATGGATGATTCTAATTATATTCATCATTTGCTGCTTGTCATGATATAACTTTAAAAAAATAATTGATGGGAGGTTAAGTATTAAAAGATTTTTTCCAATTTTATGCTCCAAACTTGCTGATTACATTCATTAGGTCTCTGATGATGTACATTACATCAGTACCTCTTATACGGCAAAGTCCACCTTTTGCGGCAGCTCTTTCACCGTACTCTGTAATGTCGTCTACACGTAGGCCGTCTGCTTTGATGAATACAGGTACTGGATCTCCTGAATGATCCATTACACCTACAGGGGTAGAGTGGTCTGCTGTTACAAAGAGAACTATGTCATCTATTTCATATAATTCTTTCATTATGAGTGCGTCTACTTTTTCTATAAAGTCTCTTTTATCAAATGCTGCACCATCGTGTCCGCATTCGTCTGCTCCATCCACATTTACCAGCATGAAGTCATAGTTGTCATCTTTAGCATATTTGACTATGTAGTCACGTACGCTTTCAAGGTCTGTGTTGATTCCACCTGTGGCTCCAGGAATGTCTACTATGTCCATTCCTGCAATTTTTGCTATACCTTTTATAATACCGGTTTCTGCTACACATACTCCTTTTAGGCCGTATTTATCTTCAAATGCTTCTACACATGGTACTTCTCCTCCACCTCTTGGAAGAACAATATTTGCAGGATTTTTACCTTCTTTTATTCTTTCAAGGTTCACAGGGTGTTCTTTAAGCATTTCGTATGATTTTGTTACGAATTTGTTTACTAATTCCGCAGTATATTTTGCCTCTTCTGAGTCATCTGTTGCTTTAACGCATTTTGGTTTGTTGCCTTCATGTTTTGGATCTGCATCAGTGATTTTATCTGATAATCCTTCTCCTCTTAAAACAAGTACTGCTCTGTGTGCATCTGATTCTTTGAATATGATTTCCACATTGTCGTCAAGTTTCATTTCATTGATTGTTTCGGCTATTTTATCCGTACCGCTACTTATTCTACCTGCACGACGGTCTGTTACTGTCAAATCATCTTCTGCTGTTGCAAAGTTGCATCTGAATGCAATGTCTCCAGGTTCTACATCTACATGTATTCCGGCGGCTTCGAATGGGCCACGTCCTGTGTATACTTCGTATGGGTTGTACCCGAGAAGTGTAAGGTGTGCCGTATCACTTCCCGGCCTTACTCCAGGTCTTATGGTGTCCATAATTCCGGTTATTCCTTCTTCAACCATTTTGTCCATATATATGGTTCTTGCACTTTCTAATGGTGTTTTGTTTCCTAATTCTTTAACAGGACGATCTCCCATCCCATCTATTACAAATATAATTCCTTTCATTTTTTTTATACTCCAATTGTTGTTAAGATGATACCAACTAATGCTCCAATTATTGTGGCAGTTAAATTAACGTGTTCATTGTTGAAAAGTCCATTACGTTCTAGTGTTGCTCCTAAAAGACTATCTGCAAAGCATCCGATCATACCGGCAAATAATGCTATTGCGATACTGTGGGTAACGTCTGGGGATACATTTACAATAAACGCTGAAACTCCTATTATTAAAGCTCCAATCAATCCTGCTACAGTTCCAAGAACGGATATTCCTCCATCTGTTCCAGGTTTTACTTTTTCTTGGCTTGTAATTAATATGGGTTTACTTAATACTCCTATTTCACTTGCCATGGTATCTGCAGTTGCCGTGGCTATTGATCCAATAAATCCACCATAATTTCCGAGTATTGCCATTACTACTGGCACAATTCCATTGGAAATAACATTTTTTATGGTACGTTTTTCATGGGTTAAGCCTATGCGTTTTTTATAGTCTGACTTAAATTTGGTAAATACAGTACCTAACAGTAGAAATAGTAATAGTATTGCTAACCAGTTAATACCTCTGGTTATAATAATAAATATTCCAATAATTGTAACAAAAGATGAGCCCAGTAAATCAAGTGCACCACTATAGTATACTATGATTCCAAGTATTACACAAATTATAAGGAATATTAATTGTATCATATTATAATATTTTGTGTTTTATTAATTATATATTTTAATAACATTTTATGTAAAAAATATTTCTAAAAAAATAAAAAATAATTTAAGGGGGTTAGGATATATTTGATATTTCGCATTATATCGTAGTATTATACTAAATTTATAATACTTTTGTTTTGATTGTTTCCACTTTTTTGAGTGGGTAAATTTTCTTAGCTTCATGGTAGATGTTGGAAGCGAATTTACCTGTGATGATTTCGTTTACCAGTTCATCAAGAGTTTTTTCTGCAGCACTTTCTAAAATCATGTTTTGCATGGTTTCTCTGATGTATCTTTGTTGTGAAGCTTTTGCTCTTTTTACAGTAATTGCTAACATGTGTACATTGAGTTTTTTGCCGTCTTTTGTAGTTGCATCAGTTATTGTGTCTATACGACTGGTTCCGCGTCTGATCATACTACGTACGTAATCTGTTGTTACTTTGTGTCCTTTAAATACTGTGTGGGCTACTTCTCCACTTACATGGTCGACTTCAAAGAATAGTTTAACGTATTGTCTGCTGAAGTCACCTGTAATTTCACGCATTGATGTTTCTATTTTACGACCTACTAACATATCCGGTTCTTTTGCAGGACTTGTTCCAAGACTTGCTTCCTTGAATTCTTCAGGTGCTAATACTTCATACCATACTTTTTCTTTCCATGTGTCACGTACTCGTCTTCTTGCTTTTGCCATTATATCATACTCTCCTATTGTTTTAATTAATTTATTTTATTAGTTTTATGCAAAATTTTTTACAGCATACTGTCTAGTCCATGCTGTTTTCATATGTTTTGTAACAATTTGTCACGTTTTAAAATGTTTTAGTAAAAATAAGATTCTATCTATCTTATGCTTTTTAATTTACTATTAGTTTTTATAGTTAAAAATTATTTCAAGTCTATTAAGGTTGAAAAGATCCGTCAGGTTTATAATAAATAAGACACTCGTCTTTTATAGGGAATTTAGATACTCATGACTTTTGTCATATTCCTCTACAATAATATTTCAGCTATTATAAATTATTATAAGCCTAGTCTATATTCTATTATTATATTATATTTTAAGTATAATATAAATGTGTTGTTTTATTATTGTGTGGATTGGAATTTATTGAAAATTAGTTTGAAAAAGTTGGAGAGTATAGATATTTCAATTTAAATATTGTCAATATCTATTTCAAGGAGACTTTTTCCTTGAGCTTTTGTTTTAGTGATTCCAGCATCTATGGTTTCAAGTAATTTGTTTAGCTTTGTCACATCCTGGGTTTTATCAGGTAATATGTAATTCGTATTTTTATCTGTACTGTTTTGGATTATTTCTTTATATTCTGAGTTTATGTCATAGGATTTGACGTATAATTTTGAATCTTTATTTTGACTTCCGAGTAATGTGATAATCTGTGAGAATGGTTCAATTTCTGCATAAGTGATTGTCTTAAGATTCAAAGTCTTTTCCAGGAATGTGTAGAAGTAATATAATGTTTCTGTAGGATTTTCAAATTCTTCTTCATCAAAGAATAGGTATAATGAACATTCATTAATCCCATTAAACACACTGTATCCTTTAACATTTAATTTATCTTCAAGATAATCGTATGTTTTTTTACATTCTTCTACAATCTCTTCATTGAATCCAAGGTTAATTGTTCTCCTGATGAACATGAATTTTTGAATATCAGTAAGGTCTCTAACTTCTTCCTTAAGTATTTCGGAATTTTTTCTAAATCTGATTACAAGCGAATTTTTTACGGATGTACTTATAAACTTATTTAAATCCGTTTTCATCCATCGGGTAACATCTTCATCTGTATTGTAATCATAAAAGCTTATGTATATCTCATCTTCTAAGTTAGTTTTGTTGATAGCCGCTTTTAATTCATCAATGTTGTGTATTGAAAAAGTAGAAAATCCTTTTTTCATGGAACCGGTAAGTAGTGTTCTGTTGAATTCTTGACCATACATAGCTTCATATAGTTTTTCTAAATTTTTATCTACTTGCATTTAACAACTCTCCCTTTTTGAAGTATAATCTTCAAGGTTCTTTATCATATCCGTTAATTAAATATCTCTTTAATAATATGATTATGTTATTTTATTTCTATTTTATATATAAATAATATTTAACTATAATTTGTTAAATTTCATTTTAATTTCTGTCCATCAAAATTAACTCAAGTGTTTTGCTGGAGATTTTGCCGATAAATAAAGAGCTTCGTTATGTAACAAATTAATAATAAATTAAGGGGGGTAGATTTTTTTTTAAATCAAATATGTCAAATTGATTTTGAAAAAAAGAATGTTTCTTTTTCTAAAGGATGTTATCCTTGTTTTTTTCAACTAGAATGAACTTGTCGAGGATGTCTTCAACAGCCCCCTCTTCTTCAATAACTTTTATGTCCATCATTTCAACTTCTGCTTTTGCAATCGGTCCAATTTTTTCACATATGACAATATCACAGTTTTTTATTGAATCGGCGGATTTTTCCCACTCTTCACTATCCTGTTTATGGTTTTTGGATGAGAAGATAATATTGTCATATTCTATGCTATGGTTGTCCTCATCATAATTATAAACAAGGAAATATTCGCATATCCCAAAATGTTCCACTTTTTTACCTGTATCCTTAACAGCAACTGCAATTTTTTTCATACATAAATCCTCTAAAAATATAAGTATTATAATATTTGTATTTTATCCATTAATAATTTTGTTTGTTTTTTCGATAAAATATTCAATACTTATATCACCGACGATAGATATTATTTCATGACACGAAATACAAAAGTTCACATAGTTTACTGTCATCCGGATAACAATAGCATGACAAACGAAATTAAAAAAGCATATGTCCATGGATTAAAAGCCAAGAATATTGATTATACGATAAGTGATCTGTATAAGCAACATTTCAAATCAGATATTACTCGAAGTGAATATCAAAGAGAGTCAAATATTATCTCTTCGAATTTATCGGGAGATGTATTGACTCAACAAAGATTAATCAATGATGCGGACATATTGACATTCATATTTCCATTATTTTGGATGGATGCACCTTCAAAATTGGTGGGTTATTTTTCACGAGTTTTCACTGTGGGTTTTAGATATAGCAATGATGATACGCCTGCAACTATGAATAGATTAAAAGAGGTGAATTTTCTTATAGTGACAGGTTCTAGCTATGATGATTTATTGAATGATGGAAAAATAGATGCACTAAAAACTATATTTGTAAATGACCGTATAGCGGACAAATCAGAACGTACAAAAATGTATTTCTTCTCCAACACTGCCGTACACAAAAAAGAGAGATTATTGAATAAACAACGATATATCCAAAGGGCTAAAAAAATAGGGATGATAACACCAAAACGAATTTAATCGGGGTTATCTTCAGGTTCATCGATGCGGTAATCGGTGGTGGGAAGTGTTTTGTTTATTAACTCAATGACTTCATCTACATTGACCGTGGTGTTTATACATCCATCTGTAAGCAGATAAACTCCTTGTGGTGTAAAATCATGTAACGATGTCATTGCCAGATTCAAATCCACTGGACAAGCAACTCCTATAACCGCCTTGAATTTTCTTTGTTTTACTATGTTTTTGATAAACGATGAGCCCGGAACGATGTATAAATCGATACTCTTTTTATCGCTGATATTTTTTATCTTACCGATGGAACATTTTCCACATTTGACGCATTCCAGTCCTGATTTACCTAACTTTGCAGGACAACTTGTGTCACGAAGACAGTGAGGCAGGACAATTATAACATCTTTTGCGTCGGTTTTTTCAAATTTCAACTTGTTGATTCTATTTCTTAAGTCAATGCTAATCCTATCAATCATAAGATCATCCAGTTGTAAAAATCTAGAAATATTTTTGAGGATAGGGTAAGTCAAATTTAATGTAAATAACAATAGTTTCGGAAATACTAGCTTATCTTTCTTCAAAAGGTATAAACCAAGGATTACTGTTATGATACAGAGTATGACCAATATTACGAGGAAGATAACTACTATCTGACCTATGGTTGTGTATATGTTCAGATTCATCTTTACATCCTTAAGAAATTTTAATTTTATTATGATGTTGATATACTTTTTTTTATTTGTTTGTATTTATATCTATCTATTGGGTAGGTATTTTTCTATTTTGATACTCTGTTGTTGATTTTTTTAGTTTGTGTTTTCAATGATATTTTCATGTCATGACAATAGTAATCTTTTTATTATTTGAAGTATATAGATAATATATACTATTCTAATAATACATATTATTCTAGGAAAAATTTCACAGAATAATTACTCATAATAAATTATTGGTTTAATAAGATGAAAATTGTAATTTATCACTCAAGAGAATGTGATCCGAAAAAATGCACAT
This sequence comes from Methanosphaera sp. BMS, assembly GCF_003268005.1. Classification (NCBI taxonomy): domain Archaea; kingdom Methanobacteriati; phylum Methanobacteriota; class Methanobacteria; order Methanobacteriales; family Methanobacteriaceae; genus Methanosphaera; species Methanosphaera sp. BMS. The sequence goes on from NZ_CP014213.1 coordinate 2,461,165, forward strand.
CAGTAAAACTTGAAAAACAGAATAAGGTTGAAATAACACACAATATGCGTAAAATACCTTATAATGCTATAGTTTTAGATGCAGAAGCGGAGAAAGCAGTGTCTTTGGAGGATAAGGATAGAATTACAAAGTATGGATTGTCTGCTTTGGATTGTTCTTGGAAGAAATTAAAAAAATCATCTTTCAATTTTAAATCTAAAAAAAATCATAGATTGCTTCCTTTTTTAGTAGCAGCAAATCCAGTTAATTATGGAAAACCCTGTATATTGTCTACAGCTGAAGCTTTAAGTGCTACATTATACATTGTAGGATATAAGGATGAGGCTCGTGATTTAATGAATCAATTCAAATGGGGACCACATTTCATAAAACTTAATGAGCATTTATTAGAAGCCTATAGTGAGGCAGAAAACAGTACTGAAATTGTTAAAGTACAGAATGAATTTTTAGGAGGAGAATGATATGGCAAAATTTGAAGAAGCAGAAAACAGAATGTTCAATATTAAAATCTGTTTAAAATGTAACGCAAGAAACCCAGCTTCTGCAAAAACCTGCAGAAAATGCGGATACAAAGGTTTAAGATACAAAGCAAAAGAACCAAGAGGATAATCTTATCCCTTTTTTTCATAACTTTTTTTATAATTTTTTTTTGAATTGTTTACATATTTTCTTATTTTGATTTAGACTCCTTTTTAACTATTTCCTTAATCTATTAATATCTTGAAAATTAGAAATATAATATAATTAAATTCAATCATTATTAGTGAGCAGGTAATTATGAATGTCGAGAAATATTTAAATGATACATTGGAAAATCATAAAATACACATGACCTTAATCGATCCAGATGAACAATCACCACAAGAAGCAGTACAAATGGCTGTTGATGCTCAAAAAGCGGGTTCTGATGCAATAATGCTTGGAGGTTCCATTACCGATCAAGAAGTACTTAACCTAACGGCAAAAGCTCTCAAAGAAAATGTGGATATACCAATCATCCTATTTCCGGGAAATGTAACGGGTGTATCCAAATATGCTGACGCAGTACTATTCATGAGTTTATTAAATTCAACAAATCCCTACTGGATAACCGGTGCTCAAGCACTGGCAGCACCATCCATTAAGAAGATGGGATTGGAAACTATTCCTATGGGATATTTGATAGTGGAACCGGGAGGTACCGTTGGTTGGGTTGGAGATGCAAAGCCAGTGCCACGTAACAAATCGGATTTGGCCGTCGCATATTCATTGGCCGCTGAATTTTTTGGAATGCGTATAATTTATCTTGAAGCGGGTTCTGGTGCAGACTCTCATATACCTCTAGATTTTATCATGAAGGTTAAAAAATTAACCAACCTGATGGTTATAGTTGGTGGGGGTATCAGAACTGCAGAAGACGCTCGTGAAGTACGTGATGCAGGTGCAGATATCATAATAACCGGTACAGTTGTTGAAGAAACAGAGGACACCTACAAAAAAATAAAGGAATTAACCGATGCTATACATTAATCATTCTTTTATTAACCTTTTTTTACATATTCTATTTTTTTGGCTTGAACTTTTTAATTAATCAATAATCATTATCTCTTTTCATATATTCAATATCCCTGTTGTTTGAGTCTTTTTTTCAAATAATGTTAAATTAACATTGTTATATTCTCATTTCATAATAAAAGATATTAATTATTAATAATATATGATAGAATGTAAACAGAAATTATTTAGGGAGTAATACTAATGGATAATAATGAATTATCACAAAAACTCAATGAACAAGTAGGAATGGAAAAAGAACCCGTTGCAATAAAGGTATATGATGACGCAGCCTGTGCAGAGGCAGAACTAACAAAATATGACGGTCAGGCAAGGCATTGTCAATTGACATTCGAATCATCAACAGAGGGAAAATCATTCTATGCAACGGCCAATGAGATGAACTGTCCAAACGGTGCATTGGCATTAGGTTTTACAGACAAACAGGTTGATGCATTTCCACAGATACCACCTATAAAACAAGCATTGGGTTATGCACCTTTAAAAGATGCCACATTTGAACCGGATGTAATAATAATTTATGCAACACCAGTACAGGCTCTTAAAATAGCAAAATTATACAAGGCAACATTTAAAAAACGATTTGAAGCAAACTTCAATGGAACTGCATCGTTATGTGCGGATGCAGTATCATCACCTTATGTGTCCGGTCAATCAAACATGACTTTAGGGTGTACCGGTTCCCGTAAATTTTCAGATATAAAGGATGAAGAAATGGTTATCGGATTAACATATGCCGATGCGGTAGATATGTTACAAGATAAATAATTTCTTTTTTCTACTTTTTTAACATACCTCTTTTTTTATTCAATTATATTCATCTAAAAACTCATGTTTCTTCAATTTCTTCCTTTATCTTTAAATATTCGCTATAACAGTTAATATTTAGAAGTTCAAGATCATTTTCAGCTTTAACTCCATAAAATTCAACGTTATCCTTAATCATTTTACGTAGAATAGGGTTGAGATTATCATTTTCATCTTTAAGATATCCGTATAATAAGTCTCCATAACAGCAAAACGGCATACCTAATCCTTCTGCACTATCAAGCCACCCTGTTTTTCGTCTAGCCAGTATACTGATTGTATTGTCTGGATTTGGCGAGCTTTCCAGTTTTTCAATCATGTTATTAATTGTATTTGCAGTAACCGTTGGTTGATCTGCAGCGGCAAAAAGATAATAACTGTTTTTACAACCCTCTAAAGCAGTGGTAATTGTTTGGGATAATCCCACATCATTATCTTTGTTATATTTAACAGAAATCTTCTTTGTTAATCCATAATCTTCCAGCAAACCATAGATTTCATCCCTAAAGTTTCCAAGTACTATGGTAATGTTCTCAATATCAGATTCCAGTATATGATCTATGGTATGAATTAATATTTCTTTATCCTCTATTTTTAGCTTTAATTTATGAACAGGCGTTTTATCCATTCTTTTAAAGTCATTAATCATTCTGGAATTTTTTCCGGCAGCCGTAATTATTGCATCCATATTATCACTTCTTAAGTAATTCTATGTTAATATAATTGATTTAAATATTTTTATCTAAAAAAAGAAAAATGGTTTTGGGGGGTGAATTATTTTTTTTTAATAGGAAGTTATTCCTCCTCCGTTGAATTGGATGTATCAGGGTATGTGCTGTTATCTCTTAATTCATAGATTGTGGTATAGATGTGCGTGTCTCCACTTTCACCCTCTGTCCACATGACTATTTGAATTGGATAATCTCCCTCGTTTGATACAAGAACATCGATGGTTGGACGATATTCATAGAGAATTGATTCTTCCGCTCCGGACATACCTACTGGTAATGGGTATCCTAAGGATAGGATTGCATCTCTTAGTGATCTGCCCGGTGGACATACTCCATGAGTAGCACTTCCGGATGCAGCTTCCGCTTCGGCAATGGATGTAAACGTCACATTTTCTTTACCGTGAGCAGATTCATGTGGTGGTATAATTGTATTATTCCATCCATTAGCAAATTCTTTTGCATTTTGAGCACGAATCTCTGTAGGATACTCTGGAAGATATTCAACGACACTAACGGCACTACTTACATTTACTTTGGAAGCATTATGGTCATAAACCATTACGGGTGCACCTGGTGTGTAGTTTCTCATATAATTATACGGTTCTTCACCAAAGGCATGTATGATTTTTTCCTTGCCGTAAATTCCAGTACGGTTATCATTAAATCCACCTAAATAGTAATCCAATGTTATGTTGCTGCCATCTTTTGCAGTTTCAAACCATTCCTTAAGGCTGGCTGCACTTACAAAGTCTGTAGGTACTGTGTCATTACTAATTTCTGATTCCTTTAAAGTTTTAACGGTCTTATTATTTTCGATAACTTTAATTGAATCTCCTTCCTTAACCGCATAAGTATATGGTAATTTGTAACCCCATACAATGCTATCTGCTTGTTTAATTGAGATTTTACCATTTTTATCAGTTACTATGTAACCAGGACCTTTTAAATCATTGGAGATTTTACCGTCGTTAGTCATGAATTTGCTGTTGTTTATGACATCCTTAGGTATTGTCCCTGTGGTTAAAGCAGTATATACTGTCATTACATCTCCACTTAACAGAGGCCTGATTAGATTTTGTGGTGCTGAAAATATAGGCACTTTCTGCATTTCAGCAACATTAATAACCTGATCTCCGTTAACTACAGTTGAACCATTTTTATTCATTAATTGTGCCGTGGTTATGTCTGTAGATGATGCATGTTGACTGCACATAACTCCAGAAGCTAATGCTAGAAGTATTAATATTCCTATTAATAAGTAAGGATTATTTCTATCCATATTTTATTATATCCTCCTTTCTTATGGATTTCTTAATAAAAAATATTATAATAAGAATTATATTTTATTCAGTATTTTATAATATATTTTAATATGTAGTTTATTCTTTAAAATGTTGTGTATTAAAAAATCCATTCTAAGTAATATATTTAATAATGTGATTTTATTTATTTGGGATTATTAAGGGTATTTGTAATAATAAAAAAGAGGGGTCTATGATGAGTTAATCATCATCAAGTAATATGTTGGTAATTTCAGTAATTTTTGATTGTCCGTTACCGCCTATAAATATTTTCCCAAGTTCCTGCGTGTTCAAATATCTGATAATGTCGCAGATATTTTTTATGACCATGACATCTCTGGTATAATTGAGTTTATTCAGGTATTCGACATAATCATATGTTGTATCCTCAAGACCTGGGAATATTATGAGTCTGTCCGCTTTATATTTGCTGATGTAATCAAGAATATTATATCTGCACGTTTCATTCTTTCTGGGTGTTCCAATAATTAACGTATTAAAATGTTCTTCATCCAAAACAGCTTTAAGTGCATCGACATTGTCGGTCTTACCAATCACTATTTCCTTATTCCTATAATTTATCTTAAGGGTTCTTCCTTCAACTGTTTTAAATGTTTTAAGGGAGTGTTTGATAATCTCCTCATTAATGTTTAAAATTTTTCCTGCCTGATAGGCCGCATGTGCATTTTGCAAGTTAAAATTTCCAAAGAGGTTAATTTTTTCAGGATATTCATCGAAAAATATTGCATTTTCAGTATTGGCTGCAACTATCTGCAGGTTTTCATCATTTTTATTAAGAATACATGCTTTATCGCCTATGAAATCTATAACTTCTTGAGTGTAGTGTTCAATAGATTTATGAACATCCATGTGGTCATATCCAATGTTGGTAACGACAATCAAATCGATATCAAACACATACTTGCAAAATTCAAGGGTCATATCACATACTTCTATGACCATGAATTCGTAGTCGTCACTGTTTGCCTCTAATAGAAGATCAATATATCCCTTAAATCCTCCACCACCATTTCCACCGATAACTACCTTGTGGCCATTATTTACCAACATGTCATATATCATATGGCTGGTGGTGGTTTTACCGTTTGTACCCGTTACAGCGATTGTCGTAATCTCTTTATGATTGTTAAACACGTCTGATATGAATATGTTTCTATCAATGATATCCTTCGATATCTGTTTATTAAATAAACTGGGACTAACTGCTACTGCATCAGATTTATATATCTTATCCAGATTATGACTACCTATCTCTAAATCCAGTTTATCCCTTAAATCTTTGGATAATCTTTCGTTAAGCAATGATAAGTCAATTTTTCTGTTAATATCTGATGAATAAACGTCATGTCCTCTATACAATAAGGATAGCGTGGCCTGTTGGCCTTCAACACCTAATCCTACAACACTAATATTCATAATATGACAGCCTGTTAATTAATAGATATTCATATATTAATTTCTCTTAGTATTTATTATTTAATATTTATAGAAATTTAATCTTATTTGTGATTTTGATGCAACGACATGTGGTAGTTTAATCAATTCAAATAATTTTCTACCTGAAGAAAATTAACAATAATAATAAATATTTTAATTGGTAAATAATTACTCATAATAAAAAATGAATTTTTTTAAATTACATGACCATTATTTAATATAACAATGAATCTATGGGAGTTTTTTAAATTGAAAGATTTAACAAAAGACATTATTAGGAAAATTAATGAAATAAAACAACCAATAAAAATCATGCACGTATGTGGATCACATGAACATACCATCATGTACAACGGTATACGCTCAATGTTGCCTCCAGAGGTTGAAATCGTTGCAGGGCCTGGTTGTCCAGTATGTGTAGTGCCTGCACAGGAAATAGATGAATGTGTGGCATTGGCCGAACAGGGAGTGACTGTTACCATATTCGGGGACATGCTAAGAGTACCAGGTACAGAAAAGTCATTGGCAGATGCCAAAGCCGAAGGGGCTGATGTAAGAATTGTTTATGGTATCGGTAATGCAGTGGATTTGGCAAATGAGTTGGACAATGATGTGGTATTTATGTCAGCAGGATTTGAAACGACAGCACCAACAACAGCATCAGAAATGTTGAATAATCCGCCGGAAAATTTCTCAGTATTATCAAGTCACAGGTTAATTCCTCCTGCATTGGACTTCTTAATACATGATGAAGTAAAACTTGATGCACTGATAGAACCGGGACATGTATGTACAATCATAGGTACAAAACCTTTCGAATACCTTTCAACTGAGTATGGAATACCTCAGGCAGTAGCGGGATTCAATCCACTGGATATCTTATATTCAATTTATCTTATTCTAAAACAGAAAAAAGAGGGTAATCCTAGAATACAAAATGAATATAAACGCGCAGTACGGGATGAAGGTAATGTCATAGCACAGGAAGCAATGGAACAAGTATTCAGAGTAACTAGTAAGGAATGGAGAGGTTTTCCAGAAATACCAAATTCGGTATATGACCTCAAGAAAGAATTTGATGACAACAATGCAAGAAAATTATATGATATGGATTTGCCTGATTCTGAAAATGTACCTAAAGGATGTATTTGCGGTCCTATATTAAGGGGTATGGCAAGACCGGAGGATTGTGGCTTGTTCCGTGGAGAATGTAATCCATTACATCCAATAGGTGCATGTATGGTAAGTAAGGAAGGAACATGTAACATTGCATACAGATACTCTAAAATGGATGATTAATTCAGGTAGATATGATGAATATTGATGCAATTATTAATGATTTGGCAAAAAAAGTAGACTGTGCAGAATTATATATTCAGGAAGAGGAATCAACGGATGTTGAAATATTAAATGACAGTGTAAACACGGCAAAAGAAGAAAGTATAAAAGGTGTGGGAATAAGAGTCATTAATGATAATAAGCAAGGATTTGCATATACAACAAACCTTGATAAAATAGATGTCACTGCAAATCAAGCAATAATGAATGCTAAATTAAATGCTGCTGATGAAAATCTTGCAATGATAGATAATAATCATGAATACAATGAAGTGAAAGGATTATATGATAAAAAACTGGAGAATTTCCAACTGAAGGATGCAATAGACTTTTCAAAAAATCTCATTGATTTGGTAAAAGAAAAACAATGCAATCCTACCTCTGGGGGAATAGGGGTAGCAAATGGTACAATAACAATTGCAAATTCAAATGGTGTTTACGTATCCGAGTCAACCACATCCTGTGCTGCTTCGATTGAAGTGAATGTGGATGATGGGGATGTTGTATCAAGTGCTTATTACTTTGATGCCAGTCATGGATATGATATAGATTCTCAGTTAATCGTGGATAATGCCACATCATTGGCATTAAATTCAAGAAATGCCCAGGCTACCCATACAAGAGATAGTGAAGTAATACTTGACTACAATGCTGCAAGAGCACTTCTTTCAACATTCTTTTCAGCATTAAATAGTGAAAATAAGCAAAGAGGAAGGTCCTGCTTCAAGGATAAGTTAAACCAACAGGTTGCATCTGAACACTTCACATTAATTGATGATGGAACGATACCTGGAGCATTATGCTCTTCAATATGTGATGATGAAGCAACACCTTCTCAAAAAACAACCCTGATTGAAGAGGGAATTCTAAAAAGTTTCATATATGACATATATCATGCGAATAAGGATGAAGATGATGTGACTTCAACTGCAAATGCCGTAAGGAGTGGATATACGTCAGTGCCTTCAATAAGTTTTTCCAATTTAAAACTTGAATTTGATGATTTGAATACCGTAAGTGATATAACTAATGGTGTAATTGTGGATAGTGTTATGGGGGCACATACTGCTAATCCAATAACCGGTGACTTTTCAGTAGAGGCAAGAAATGCATTTGAAATTAAGAATGGTGAAATAACCACTCCAATTAAAAAAGCCATGCTTTCTGGGAATATATTTAAGATTATGGAAGAAGCAACCGCTGCAAGTAATAAGACTCGTCAATTAGGTTCATGTATCATTCCACCATTATATGTCAAATCCCTACGGGTAATTGGTAGTATATAACTACCATAAAAAACTATTTTTTTTAATTATTAAATGTACTCTTTTAAACGTCAGTACCATTTAAATTGAAATGGATTAGAGGGTTGTTTTTCAATTTGGACATTTGTCAACTGTTTTTTTCCGGTTATTTTCACAGTTAAACCAATAACATACATGCCTAAAACATTTCATGAAATAGATTATTTTTATATATTATAAAAAATATACTTAAACATAATAGATAAGATTATTATTCTAAATAAAAATCTAGTAAATATACGAAATATAATTACTTGAGTTATTTAACTTAATTTTATTATTCAAATTGAACAATTGGAGTATAAAAATGTTTTGTAAAAAATGTGGGACAGAATTAGGGGACAAAGATAACTTTTGTTTTAATTGCGGAACTCCTGTTGAAAAGAAAACCGAGCAAGTAGTTGAAACAGAAAATAAAGTTGAAGAAGCAGTAGTAGAAGATGAATTCTTGGATTTGGATGAAGAACTTGTAACTGATGATGTTGTTTGGGAAGAAGCACCAATCGAAGAAGTAGTATTGGATGCTGATACTCAACCGGTTGAAGAAGAATCTTCAGAATCTGAACAGGTTAAAGGTGTAGAAACAGTTGACATTGAAGAAATGGAAACCATTTCTATTGATGATAATTCAGATGAAGAAACAATAGTATTGGATGAAGATGAACTATTGGTTGATGATTTAATTACTGATGACGTGGTAGTTGAAGATATAGTATTTGATGATCCATTAGTACTTGATGAAAGTGAAGAAAAAATTGTTGATGAAACAATTCCTGATGAAGATATTATCATTGATGATGTTGCTGCCGATGAAGAGGTAATAGTTGACAGTGAAGTCAAAGAAGAAGTTATCACAGAAAAAGTAGCTGATGAAACAATTGAAGAAGTACCTGAAGAAGTACCTGAAGAAGTACCTGAAGAAGTACCTGAAGAAGTACCTGAAGAAGTACCTGAAGAAGTACCTGAAGAAGTACCTGAAGAAGTACCTGAAGAAGTACCTGAAGAAGTACCTGAAGAAGTACCTGAAGAAGAAATTATGGAAGAAGCATCATTGGAAACAGAGGATGTAATATTAACAGCTCCCGAAACAAAAAAATCTGTAAAATTGGATGAAGATGATTTGGTAGAAGAAAAAAGGGTATTTGAACCAGCTGAAGAGGAATTTGAGGAAATCATACCAGAAACTCCTGCAGCAGCTGCAGCAGAAAAAACCAAATCTGATTCAAAAATAAAAAGTTCAATTTCATCAGCATTATCCAGAAAAGAGGAATATGTTGAGGATGACTCATTTGATGAAAAATTAGAATCAAAATTAAATGTTTCCCATGATGAATTAGAAGAATTTGATTATGACATACAAGAAAACGTAAACAATTTCACAAGCAAATTAGTTACTGTATTGATTATCCTGTTAATTATAATAATTGCAGTAGTCGTCGGAACATTTTTATATCAAAACTTAATGTAAACATATAAAATCTTCACCTTTTTTTTAAATTTTTTTTTAACACTTAAAATATAGTGAGTATCATGGTATTATCAACTCAACGTAAAAATATAGCTAGAATGAATGAAATAGCACGCGTTCTTATTAAATATGGATTCAATGTACTTGTAAGTAGACTGGGTTTAAGTTATAATATACTGCTTAGAAATAAGGATATCCATGATGATATGAGTGAGGATACTAATGTACGTATTAGAATGGTACTCCAGGAGTTGGGAACTACATTTATCAAGCTAGGACAAACATTAAGTACATATCCGAACTTAATCGGTTTCGATCTGGCCGATGAATTATCAAAATTACAGGAAGACAATTCCGTAACAGATTATGAATTGATAAAAACCACAATCGAAGAAGAACTTGGTAAACCGGTGGATGAAATATTTGAGGAATTTTCAAAGGAACCTATAGCATCTGCAAGTATTGGACAAGTACATACTGCATTTTTAAATAATAAATTAGTTGCAGTTAAAGTTCAGCATTATGGTATAGAAGAGAAGGTAAAGAGTGATTTAAAAATAATGCACGCATTAGCTGATAGAATCCATAAAAATGTTAGTGCATTGACTCCATATAATATTCCCGGACTTATCGATGTATTTCAAAGGGATATGCATAAGGAATTGGATTATACATTTGAAGCTATGAATATGCTTCATTTAGGTTCTTTACTAAAGGATGATGAAGTATATGTTCCTGAAGTATACTCAGATTACACGACAAAAAGAGTACTTATCATGGAATATTTGGAGGGTGTAAGCTTAAACAAGGTAATAGCAGCTCCAGATGATGAATATGACAAAGAAAAAATTGCAACTGTAGGTGTGGATTCATTTATTAAACAGATATTGGTGCATGGTTTTTTCCATGCCGATCCTCATCCTGGAAATATATTCGTACTTGACGATGATCGTCTGGCATTTGTGGATTTCGGTATGGTAGGGCATTTGAATGATGATTTAAAGGGAGACATTGCTAAGCTATTCGTATTTTTATCTCAGCGTGATGCAAGGTTAATTTCCAAACAACTGTTTTATATGGGAATTGTAAAGGATGATTCAAACCTTAAAGAGGTTGAGTATGAAATAATTGATATAATGGATCGATATTACGGTATGGAATTCAATGACTTGACCGCGATAATGCGTGGGATAATGGAGGATGGCTTATTGAAGAAGTATGAAATAGTAATCCCCCGTGATATCATGATGCTTGTAAGGGCATTGAGTATGGTTAATGATGTTGGAAAACAGTTATGTCCCGATTTCAACACTACTGATATCATACGGCCATACGCATTAAGGATGGTTGGTCAAAACTTTAAACCCGGAAGATTGGCTGCCATGACAACTGAAACATATGTTGATATTGAAAATATGGCTAGAAAATTACCAACTTCATTAAACAACATATTTGAAGTATTTGAAAACGGTAATGTCAAGTTATCATTGGATTATGATGATTTTCAAATGTTAGTGGGGTTGGTCTCAAGAATAGTTAATGAGATAGTGCTTGCAATTATAATTGCCGCATTGCTTGTCGGTTCATCATTGATAATGAATACCCAAAGTACCATTAGTTTCTATGGTTATCCAATTCTAGGATTTATTGGATTTTCATTCAGTGCTGTTTTAGGTATTATACTGGTCATATTAATTCTTATGCGTGGAAATTATCTGTAGATGTCTGTTTATAATAACTAATCAGATAACTCATTTTGCTATTTTTTTTGATTATGCTTTTGCACTGATTTTTAAACTCTATCCTATTTTTTAAAATAAAGAAATATTTAACAGAATTCTATTTTTTCATTATAATGATACGTATTATATGATAAATAGTAAAATAAGTAATGATTTAATTAAATTTTAAAAAAAGAGTAATGATTAAAAGAAACTATCTAAGCTTGTTTGTTTTTCATTATTCATAATCTGTTCTTCAGAATAACCAATAGCTTCCAATATTCGTAGTGTTGCCGGTAAAACTTGATGTTCAATATAATACTCCGGATCGTATTCTTTATTTCCCATCAGTTCAACAGGTTGAGCACGTCTACTTATGGGTTCATTGCCTTTGGTTATAACATATTGAATAATTGAACCGCTTGTTACTTTTATACCATGCATTCTAAGTTTTTCAGCAGCAATTACATGCGGTGCTATTTGTTTATAATTTTCTGGTTTTTTAGTAAGCTTAGTATGTATAATAAGATCTGATACATCTACACTACCGCTATTAAGACGTTTGATAACATCCTTAACTATCTTTTTAGCCTTGTTAGGTGATGCATCCTTTAAAATAGCCTCTAGAATGTCATGTTGTGTGTTCTTGGCAACAGGTGCCCAGTCACGACGAACAAGTTCTAGACCTTTAACAACAATGGTGCCCTCTTCTATAAGAGCATACCTTTTTTTGGTTACGAAGAAACCTCTGTCATAATAACCTTCCAGTTCTAACTCCATATCCTCCGGAAGGTTTTGGTTAATGGAGCTAAGAAGCTCCGTTACCTGTTCTTCGATTTTTGCTGGAATACTCATTCGATTAATACGCCGTTAACTATTCCATTTTGTCCTGGTCTTGAAGTAATTCTTACTTGACCAAGTTCGGTTTCTACAATAGCCCCTTTTGTAACGATGTTTCTTCTGATAAAGTGGCTGTTTGCACTGTTATCGAGTACAGTTTTAATTTCAACGCTTTTACTGGAGTTATCTTTAGGATCGATTACGTTGATTTTGTTAGCAACAGTTGCTCTGATTTTTTTACCGTTTCCTCTTACAACTATTTCTTTTTTAACTTCGTCTCCTATTCTTGTTTCTGCTGCTACTCTACCGAATTCAGCGTTTCTTTTATTTCTGTTTCTTCTGGATCTTGCACCAGTAGGTTTTCTTAATGAACTACCTTGCCAAATTGCCATGTTTATTCACCTCATTTTTTTTCTTATATTACATGTACATGTTTATTATTTTAAGTTAACTTTTTTGAATGAATAGTATAATTAAATAAACTCGTAATGCTCATATTTTATAAGAAAATTCAAGAGCATTATTCATCTAATGACTTAATCAGATTAAAAAACAAGTATTAAATACTATACTATTTTTACAATAATACTATAATATATGATGTTACTCATTATATATAATTTTTGCATGTTCAACATCGCGACTCTTTAAAAAATTATGGGAGATGGGGTTTTTCAATGATACTTTCTTCATTTAAGTGTATTCTTGCTAATATTCCTTTGTTTATTCTATACTTTCTTTTATATTTCTTAGACATTGTTTTGGAGAAAAAATTTCGATTTTATTGTTTGTAGGGGCTATTTTTGGCTCTTTTGTGTATAATTTAAAGTTTCTGAATTGGTCTCGTAATCTGTTTTTGATGAATGTTTTGATTTATCTTGTATACTCGTTTAATTCTGACATTAATGTAGTTAGTAGTTCAAATGATTAAGTATAATCATCATTATCGAGTATTTCATATAATTTATATTTTAAATTAGTGTATTTCTGTTTTATGGTGGTTGTATCGTTCGTATGTTTTTGATAAGTTTTCTAAATCTCAATAGAAGAAATATTTTACAATAATTTTCCCTTGTTTTCTTGTATTTTTTTTCATTCGTTTTATTTTTCTTCCAATATATGTATTGATTGTTTTTTTAGTATGAAACACACAGTATTGATGGTTAAATCCTAATTTAGCTATTATTGGCCTGTATTTTTTATCTAAATCGGTAGTTATGCATTTGACACTTATATTCTTAGCGTATTTTCTTAAGAACACTTCAACATTTTCATGATTATATCTTTTATCAGCTATGATTTAATCTTGGTATAACTCATATAATGCAAAACGGTATTTCCATTTTTTCTTCAGTTTAATCCATTGAACATCAAATAATAAATAACCTCTGGAAGCTAACGGAGTATATTTTAACTCTTTAGATAATTCTAAAATGTAATTTTCGATTGATTGATGTGATATAACGTGTTTATATCTTCTTTCCATATCTTATTTTGCTTGAAATAAAGTAATGTCCGTTTCTATAAATTTATTCAGTAGGCCTTCTTTAAAATTATTGGTAAAATTAGCTGATTTATCCACAATTGATGTTAAATCAGCCATAAATGTTCGACTACATCTTGCACACTCATATCTTGGTACTTTAACCCTTACATTTTGGATATCATAAAAATGAAGTGTTTTTCCATTCCATTCATGTACATATATTTTTCGTCTATTACAATAAGGGCATTGACGTTTAATATTCTCTACAATTATCCCCTCATTTGTATATTTGTATAAACATTAACAGAGTCCTTATTAAGCAGTGTAAGAATCTTATTAATTTTAGAATGCATAGATACTAAGTTACCGAAGACTTCACAAATTTGTATTGTCCTGTTGACAATTCACTTATTGTATTTTCTTTCCCTGAGCTACACATGAAAATATATTGTAAGAATCAATATATACACTTATATGCTCTTGAAATTATTATTAAAATTTAATTCAGGTATTTTATGTCATATTGAATTTATATGAAAAATTTTGATTTAAAATAAGCTCTGAAAATCTTTATTTTTGGTAATGGTTATTTTTATTTTTGAAAAATTTTTTTGAAAAATTTAAAGCTCTCAGAAAGAGTTATTCCTTCAATAAATAATGGTAAATGGCATATATTTTAAGAAAAAACTATTAAAGGATTCACCGGGTATCCATATTAGATAGGAAAAAGCAGTAATACTTTTTTGCAAAGTACACCCCCTAAATTAATACAACCCCCACAATTTTTTAAAGTCTCATTGTTTATTTTAATAGTTATGTTTATTAATAACTTAAGACATAACGTTTGATGTTGTTAATCGATTTAGATGTGAAGATATTTAAATTGATTTATACATTTAACAACAAATTAACTGTTTTAATAATTAATTAATCAATAAAAGAATAAAATAGGAGGCTAATATTTATTAATTATAAGAAGATTATCTTGTTTTTGTTTATTATTCTCTCTTGTATTAGTGTAGTATGTGCTATGGATGTCAGCAAATCAAGTAATGCAGACATTAGCACTACGGCAAGTGCAAGTTATGATAATAATATAAAACAGGACATTGATGAAGAGTTATATGATGATGAAATTATTCCTGATAATAATTTCGAGGATGGATATGAAAATTCCGAGATAATAGAATTAAACGATACGACAATTGATGATGAGGAGGAAGAATTTATCGAAGATGATAAATCCACAGATTCAGCCCGTCATAACCCAGATAATATTAAGGGAAGTGGAGATACTAGTGCTATTGTAAGTAACACCACCACGGCTTTAAGTGTAAAGGTAGTTCTAAGTAAACTCACATCCACTACATATAATACTACTTTTAGTGGTGTAAACAACTGTACGGTTTATTATACTTTAAATGGTGCTAATCCAACAACCGGCAGTACCAAATACACAAAGGCATTTGTTTATGATACGAGTAAGACTTTGAAGTATTTTGCCGTTAAAGAAAACGGTGAATGTGGTGCAGTTCTATCCATGAAGCTTAGTGAAGGCTCAACGCCATACATTGTATACAAGACGCCGATAACTAATCAGGCACAAGACGTATACATTTCATATACCTTGCCCACAACCAGCATATATTATACAATCGACGGCAGCACGCCAACAACAAGCAGTACCAAGTATAATGCACCCATAAAGATAAATAACTATACTGACCTACGATTTATCTCAGTATACGGATCAATAACCAGCAACGTCTATAGTTATCGTATGAATGCGGTTAAACCCGTGCTAACAATCAAAAACATTACCGATGTACGTGACAACTATCAGAACATAACGGTAAAAATAAACAAGGCAGGTACAATTTATTATACGAGAAACGGATCAACACCCAATACCAGCTGCAACACATGGACTAACAACACCAAGGTAATGATATCAATAAAAACACAGGTAAGAGCAATACTAATAGATAACGAAGGATTCACATCAACTGTAACATTTTACCAGCCACCGAAGGTAATCACACCACCGATAACGGCAATAAGACCACTGACAACACTGGAAAACAACAAACAAAGAATACAATTCAGCATAAACAAACTAAACTGCACAGTATACTATACAACAGACGGTACAACTCCAAACAATAGTACAACAGTAAAAACAGCCAAAAACAATGATAAAATATACCTAAACAAAAACACACGACTAAAATACTACACACAAGATGACATACAACTTTACAAATCAAAAGTATACAATTACACACCAGTACAGCACCAGGACGAACGACCAACAATCACCATCATAAACGTAACTAACATCTGGAGCAACGGACAGCAAAAAATAATCATACAATCCAATCAGCCAGGAAAATTCAACATAACAAAATACAACCAGACACAAGCACCAACAGAAACACTAAACAACTACGGAAGCTACACAACAGATACCAATACTAAAATAGAAATATACACACAGTATAACACTAAATACTCCAAGACAATCGAGTATCATCCAATTAATGGGTCTAAAACTGTTATGAGATATAATTATACTGTGAATTTTTCAAATATTACTCAGTATGAGTATATTTTCTTTACAGTAGGAAATACTGAATATAAATATCATATGTATAACTCTAATTTAAATAATTATATATTTTTAAGTTTTTCTAATTATACTGTTACAACTAGTACTGTAGACTTTGCTAATGTTGAAGGTTGCATCATACATAAATCAGACATCTTAAGTGTTAAATTTAAGGTAAAAGAGTACGGAGAAATAAATTATGTTAATGTAATCTTTAAATCTTTTACTTCTAAATATGAGAATATAATATTATATTCAAATGATTTAAAATTATTTACAATTACATTAGAGAAAAAACGAATTAAAAAGGAACAAGTAGAAACCATATTCCAAACAAACTCAAACCTGTTTATTAAAAATGAAACATTAACATTTAAACCAAAAGAAGTATATGGATGTGGACAATATGATGTACTACAAACATATTTATTAACAAATCAAGCGATGACTACAGAATACGTTAACCAATCAATAAATTATTTTAAAAATCGTGACCCTAACCTAGATTTATTTAGGATAACACCCCAGGACAGAACAATACTCACAGCAATAATGACATTATGGCAATATGATCAATATGCAAACTACTTGACATATGTATATAACCTAACAGCCATTAGAAGTGATGAAACATTAATCATCACAGGAATAAACTATGACCGGGTAAACTATATACAATATAATGACTTGAAAATGGGATTAGTAACGACGGGAAATGCTACGAATAAATATTTGTTTAATATGCAATCCACGGCAAGATTACCTGAAATAGCAAGAATATCATTAAATTTAATAAAGGAAAAATTAGGAAGAACCGTTGCATCAATGTTTTTAAATTTAGATAAAAACTCAAAAGTATATCGAATTATTAACAATCAAACGAAAACAATAAAGATATGTTCTGAAGATTTGGAGAACATATATGTATTATTTAATGTAGAAACAGGAATAGTGGAGACGAT
The DNA here is from genome assembly GCF_003268005.1 of Methanosphaera sp. BMS. Lineage (NCBI taxonomy): Archaea > Methanobacteriati > Methanobacteriota > Methanobacteria > Methanobacteriales > Methanobacteriaceae > Methanosphaera > Methanosphaera sp. BMS. The sequence goes on from NZ_CP014213.1 coordinate 2,478,743, forward strand.
AATCTCTTTAGATAATTGTATTTATAATGGTGCAATATCATATCCTTTAATAGAATATAATGATACAGAAAACAACAGTAAAAACATTAAAAAATCATCAACGATGGAATGTTTTGAAGATAATTGTAATAATAATATGCTAAATAATTCTCATTCATTAATAGGATTCTCTTCAGATAGTGGATGGGCAATAATAGAAAATGCTGTGGGTGGATTTTTAGCAGGAGCAGGTGTATCGATTCTAATAGGAGTAACTTCACCTGAATCTGAAATATTGATTGCTGCAGGTGTTTTAATTGGTTCTGGAATATTTATATTAGCTGATTCTCATGGATTATTCTCTGGACATGCTACTTCTGAAGATATTCTTAATTTTCAGATTGATCTTACTATATTAGCTGTTGACCCAGCAATTACTGGTGTGTGTAATATTGTTGTAAGGAACGCATTTCTTAAAGTTACTGGTGAAGAATTATTCAAAATTAGTGAATTGGAAACATCACAGGAGATTAGAAACTTTTTAACGACAATGGATGAAATTAGAAATGGACTTATGGACTGGGTTAGAGACAAGATTGAAGGATATATATTTGAAAAAACATATGACAACTTAACTAGTTTGTGATTATAATGAATTGGATACTCTTATTTCTATTTAACATTTTGTTCTGGGGAATAATATTCATATTACTTATTGAAAAAGGCATAGTATATAAGTTACCTTTATTTAATAGTGGATATACTATAGTTAACAGGAAAGATTTGGAAAATGATGATGTTGATTTTATGATTTATCATAAAAATAACTCATTATCTTTTCTTAGAAAAAGACAATTTGATGAAAATGGGTATATGAAATTGTTAAATGATAAGGGAATAATCTTTTTTAAATTTATTGAAGCGTTATTCTATTTTTTAATATTTGCACCATGCATAATATTGTTTCCCAATATCTTCTTGACTAATGCATTTATTGCTTTTATTCTAATAATAGTATACGATGCTTTCATGATTTTACTTCGATTTAGATTATCTGATGAATCAATAAGTAACATTAAAACACCAAAGAAATTTAGTTATATAGGATATATGGTTTATTTTAATAGAATAAATGAGATTGCTAGTTTATTCATATTAATCCCATGTTGTAAAGGTAATTATTTGGCTATTATCTTATTTATAGTGGTACTAACAAAAATGCATTTTAATTTATTTGCAGATATATTTGATAAGCATTTCAATTTGAAACTATTGAATGAAAAACTTATTAAGAAACTAATTCAAATAGAGAAATATTTTACATTATTAACGTTGCTATTATCATTCAATTTAATATGATTGGATATAATTGTATCATTTAATCAATAAAAAAGTTTCATTTAATTCAATAATTGGGTTGAAAGGATTAACATGGGTTTTTTAATAGGGGTAATCTGATTATGGGGAGCATAATCTTTTATGTTTTCTAAAAAGAAGTTGGAAGGGGGTTATATGGAGTTACTATTAAGCAGAGAATATAATAAATTGTTAAAATCAAGGGATTATGGGCATAGAATAAAAATTCCAGAAATATAAGAGATAAAAATATCATTTAAGTGGAAATTATTCCAATTAAAAATGGGCAAATGTTTAAGGCAAATTTCACTTATGAAGCACAAAAATATCCACTGGATTTAGATAAAGACAAAGTTATGGGTATTGATCTTGGAGTAAATAATTTTACAACAATAGTTACAACCGAAGACGCCATACATCGTGTACAGGAAAAAATTAAAAAATCAAATGGCAGTGTCCCAAATGCAGTCGGACTTCCTATAAATTTAATATTTTTTCAGTGGGTTGTATTACAAAGACTGGTAGGATAAAATCTTTTTTTCCTAAATATACTCTATAACTCCATCTGGATCTATTAGCCCTCATTTTTCTATCAACACTCTTATCTGTTCTATAATGTTTCTTTAACTTATTACCACATGTAACATTGAAAAATAATTCGACTAAATTATTTGTACTGGGTATTTCATTATTTTCAATGTGTTTAGTTAATTTATCAAATTTTTTATCTATTTTGTCAAGGGCATTGACTATAGAATCGGGTAATTTATCTTTCTCTTCTTTTAATCTGTTTAATCTATTTTTGGCTGTTTTAAGAGTTTTTGATTTGAATATTAAGGATATCTTATCCATATATTTATTTAGTTCTTTATCTTCCTTATTTAACGTTCGGATTTCTTGATTTGGTGTGGAGATCTGTCTGTTTTTGGATCGTATTTTTTCATATAATTTACGCTGTTTAGTCTCGTTTTTTTCGAAATCTACCTCGTTTATGAATGTATTGATTATTCAATTCTGTTAATTTTTCTTCAATAGTCTTAATTTTCTTTGATTTATTTTTCCTTTTCGTATTATTTCTATTTATTATCTTATATGGTTTATCACGCACATTCTGGATAGCATGAAAAGTACATAATGCCTGTTCTATTTCAAATTCTTTACAAATTGATGGATACATTGTATGACCATCAGTAATCATACATTCTCTAGGTAAATTTGATAAAATCATATTCCAGTACTTTAAAGTAGTGTTAGAATCAAATTTATCGTGACTAATAATCATGGCAGATGCATATTTTGTGTTAGCATCAAGCAATTGTAATTTTGCTTTTTTATTTTTGGATACTTTCATAAACTGTTCATCATAATTATAGTTTCCACATGCTCTATTTCTTCTTTTTCAATTTCGGCATCAATTTCTTTTTCAACGGCAGTTAATATTTCATCACTAGTTTGGTCTTGGTTATTATACACAATAGACTTTGGTATTCTTATTCCAAAAATAGCTTCAAAAATTTCACTCATTTTACGATAAGATATCTTTTCAATAAATTGAAGTCTAGAACCCAATTGTTTCATATTATTAGTATAATTAGAACCATCATCAATAAATTTATCTAATTTAGCCCTGTGTTTCTTACCACATTCCTTATCAAGACACCTATAAACAATTCTATAATCATTTGATAATTTATTAGGATAAAATTCTTCAACGGTACTCTCAACCAATTCTAATCCACAATCAGGACGAATTGGATTTGATTTAAAATACAAAACGCTATCAATATCGGAGTTAAAGAATTCTAAAAACGTTATAACATCAGGTGAAACAGTATCTGGTAACATGACCAATAGTTTTTCTTCTTCACCGAAAAATTTAACTACTTCAAAATTAATACATATATCTGTAGGGGTTATTTTGCTTAACATAATATTATATAACTCCCTACACCTATAAACTTATTTTATAACCCTAAACTAACTATAACAAATTTAATAAACCAATATAAATAAACAACGACATATATCAACCATATGTCTAAATACTAATAAAATGGGTCTATTAATTAAATAACATTAAATACATGATTTAATTGAATATTACATAATTGTGTGGCATCATGTTCTATTTTAACATAAATTTAATTAATGAAAAAATAAAATGATTTATCAGATAATGTTATATGGTTTACAGACATCAAAACTCAGACTGTATTTTGGATACTGCCCATGTTTGTCATTATTTGTTTTGAACAAAGGTGAAAATTTAGTATTCAATGCAATATGGATTTGGCCCGGGTTTTAATTCTTAGTAATAAGAAGAAAGGGTGGCTGTATTGTTTATTGTTTTACTTGCTTTAGGATGAAAATTGAGTATTTATCCGTTACATGTTTTTATGGAAGTTTTTTTCCTTCTTAACTTTATATGGGTAATACTTTTTTTGTCTTATAATTATTTTTGCCAAGTCTCTGCATAGAAAAGGGATAAAATAAAATATTACCTTAAACATATCTATAAATTAATATATAATTTAACATAATGGAAGGATTTATTAATGGCATATAATGATGATAAAATTAATATGGTTCATGGAGCTGGTGGAGAAGTAATGCAAGATATGATATCAGACATCATATTGGGAAATATTTCAAAAACCAGTGTAAATGGCGGAATAGGCTTAGAATCTTTGGATGATAGTGCAACAATACCACTTGATGATGAACATGTTGTAGTAACAACCATTGACAGCCATACTGTACAACCATTATTTTTCCCGGGAGGGGATATTGGTCGTATTTCAGCTGCAGGAACATTGAATGACATATCTGTAATGGGAGTAAAACCCGTATCTTTAAGTAATGCAATGGTAATAAGTGAAGGATTTGAAAGAGAAGACTTGGAAAAAATAATCAAATCCATGAATGAAACCTGTGAAGAAGTGGATGCCGCAATAATCACGGGAGATACCAAAGTAATAGACAGTGATAAGTTAGACAGTATGATAATCACAACTGCCGGTATAGGAATAGGACGTAAGGATGAAGTCGTACGGGACTCTGGACTGGAAGTTGGAGATAAAATAATCCTGACAGGTAGTGTAGGGGATCATGGAATGGCAATCATGTCCAAACGTGAAGGATTCGGTTATGAAACAGAACTAAAATCAGATGTAGCACCTGTATGGAGTATGGTCGAGGCAGCCAAAGAAGTTGGAACGATAACTGCAATGAAGGATCCAACACGTGGTGGAATAGCAAATGCATTAAACGAAATGGCAACCAAGGCTTCTGTAGGAATGTATCTTGATGAAGAAAGAATTCCAGTAAAACCCGAAGTGGAAGCAGTTTCCGATATGCTCGGTATTGATCCTTTTGAAGTAGCAAATGAAGGTAAAATAGTGATGGGTGTAAAGGCAGACACTGCCGAAGATGCACTTCAAGCAATACAAAAAACAAAATATGGAAAAGATGCACAAATTATAGGTGAAGTTGTTGAAGGTAAACGTGTAATAATGGAAACCGTTATAGGCGGTGAAAGATTAATCGAACCGCCAATTGCAGATCCTGTGCCTAGGGTATGTTAATTAGAAGGAGGTATACTAATGGAACATTTTACAAAAAGATTATCTGCATGTATAATCGATTTTATCGTGGTATTTTTATTAATTTCAATAGTTAATAACCTTTTGTTTGTTCCAATATCATTACTTAAAGTTCCATTCATATCTGCATATTATCCTTATGCAGTAACGATTATAGTAACAATTGCTTATTTTACTATAATGGAAGCTAAAACAAATAAAACAATCGGTAAAAAGGTAATGAAATTATATGTATCTGATGAAGAGGGATATATTTCATACTATTCAGCATTCATAAGAAATATAACCAAATGTTTTTGGATACCATTAATATTCGATGTTATTATTGGTAAAGTGTTAGGTTTCCCATCAAGGTTATTTGATAAACTAGCCGGAACTGATGTCTATGCAGATTCCGAATTGGAATTATATGACGAAAACAGTATTGGTGAAAACAATCTAACACAATATGAAGATAAATCCGCAATGGAAGATACTAAAGAAGGTGCTGACAAATCAACATCTTTAAACAAAAAAACAGAACCTGTAGGGGAATATAAAACAGCCATAGAAGAAGTTGATGATGATGCCGATGAAGTAATCATTGATAACTCTAACGAAGTAACTAAAGAATCAACAGGCTTCTCAGAGGAAGATACAACACTTTCGGAAGAAGTTTCAGAAGTAGCCCCTGAAGAAGTTTCAGAGGACGTTTCCAAAGAAGAAGTTTCAGAAGAAAAACAGGTGGATGAAGCAGAATTTATCTTTGCAGATGATACTGATATTCACAAAACCTATGACAAGAAAAGAGAAAACAAGGAAAAGAAAGCTAAAAAAGTTACCAGCGTCAGTACCGATGTTATAGAAGAATCTAAAATTAAAGCGGCTAATAAAGAAACATCATACGAAGACGAAATATTGGATTTAATAATTGAAGAAGAAGAGGAATCTGATTCATTTGTTGAATTAACAAGAGATGATTTTTAAATCTTCAATAAACTAAATTATAGGAGTATATACATTGTTAGACATAAAACTATTCAGAGATAACCCAGAAAAAGTGTTGGAATCTGAGAAAAAAAGATTTAGAAGTACTGAAAATGTAGAAAAAGTTATTGAATATGATAATTTATGGAGGGACGGTTTACAAACACTAAACAATCTTCGTTCAGAAAAGAATAAATTATCCAAATCTTTCAAACAAGCCAAAAAGGATGGTAATATCCAAGAGGTTGTTGAAAAATCAAAACAGGTAGCTAATGACATAAAAGAGTTACAGCCAAAAATAGCAGAATATGAACAGATACGTGATGAATACCGATATAAGGTAGGAAACATCATTGATGAGAAGGTACCTGTATCCGATACTGAAGACGATAATAAGATTATCCGAACATACGGAACAAAAAAGGAATTTGACTTCACTCCATTAAACCATGTTGACATCATGGAATTAATTGACGGGGCAGATACACAGACTGCAGCACAGGTATCCGGTTCAAGATTCTACTATTTAAAAGAGGACATTCTCTTTTTAAATTTAGCATTGATTCAATTTGCATTAAACGAATTAACAATTCAAGGATACACACCTCTTCAGACACCATTCTTCATCAAAAGTCAGGTAGCTAAGGAAACATCAGAGCTGGGTGAATTTGAAGAAACACTTTACAAAGTAGAAAATGAGGATTTATTCCTAATAGCAACGGCAGAACAAACATTAGCAGCACTTCATAGGGATGAAATAATAGATTCTGAAGAATTACCTAAAAGATACTGTGCATTATCAACATGTTTCAGAAAAGAAGCAGGTTCTCATGGAAAAGATACCTTGGGAATTTTCCGTGTACATCAATTCGAAAAGATAGAGCAATTTATTTATTCAGCCCCAGAAGAATCTTCCAATGAACATGAAAAACTACTTGAAGTAACCGAACAGATATATCAAAAGTTAGGTTTAAGCTATCAGATAGTTGCCATTGTGTCCTCAGCCTTAAATGACAATGCCGCAATAAAATATGACCTTGAAGCATGGTTCCCGGGATCCGGTGCATATAGGGAATTGGTCTCATGTACAAACTGTACTGATTATCAGGCAAGAAAAACAAAAACAAGAGTTGGAAAAGCAGGTGCTAGTGATTCACAGATATTACACACATTAAACAGTACAGCCATAGCTACCGAAAGAACAATATGTTGTATTATAGAAAATTATCAGCAGGAAAATGGGGATGTATTAATACCTGAAGTGTTACAGCCATACATGAATGGTAAAACTGTTATTAAAGCTAAAAAATAGTTTATAATAGACTCCTTTTTATTTTTTTTAAAAAGACTTAAAAAAGTTCACACTAACTAAAAAAATTTTTTATCAGAGCATGTCTTATCTTAAATTTCATTTAAGCTTTTATATTACTTTAAACAAAATAGTAATTATAAATAATAATTTTCATATTTAATTACTAATTAGATAGTCATGCATTATTTGAAAAATCATTAATTTACAACGAGGCGATAATTATGGAAATAAGCGAAATAATGACTGAAAAAGTTCAAGCAGGATCAGTGCCAGGTACAATAAGTTCTATCTATGAAATTTTAAGGGAAGAAAATTTATCTGGAGTTCCTATTGTTAAAAAACAAACAGGTGAATTGGCAGGAATAATCACACGTTCCGATTTAATTAAAAATCCTGATGAAGATCAGGTTGCAATGGTTATGACAAGAAATCCTATAACTGCAGCTCCAGATGAAGATGTGAAATCTGTTGTTAGAAAGATGATTAATAATAATATAAGAAGAATACCTATAACTGTCGATAATATGTTGGTGGGTATCGTAACCTCATCGGATATTACAAACAAGGCTTTGTGGAAAATTGAAAACAACGAGCCTGTTGAAAAGTATATGGTGCATAATGTTCCAACAGTATGGGATAAAACTCCACTTCCAGTTGCATATTCAATATCCAACTTCTTTAACTTTAAATCAGTTATAGCATTAAATGATGATAGTAAAGCATCAGGTATACTAACAGAAACAGACTTCATACATGAAAGTAGGGTTGTTGAAGAACAAACGGTTCATAATAGTTCTGTAAGTACTGAAGGGGATAAATGGACCTGGAATAGTCAAAGCGTAATGTACATACTTAAAAATAAATTAAAATTCTCTGATAAATTGGTCAAAGATGTATATGGGGATAAATTAGTATCAGTTACACGTAAAACATCAGTTAAGGAATGTGCAAACTTACTAAAAAAACATAATATTGAACAGGTTCCTGTATTAAACATGTCTGATGAACCTATTGGACTTGTAAGAAGTAGTGATTTAATGCGCGCAATGATTGAATAACCATCGGTGGTTTATTTCAATCATCTTTTTTTTTAATTTTAAATTTAACTTTGATTTTCAGCTATTTTTTTAATGTATTCAAGAACAGCTTTGGCATCATCATGCTTGACGTCAAACTTATTCTTTTTAAGATATTCATTTAGATTAACCTTTTTCTCATTGTTTATGGATGATTTGGATATCACATATTCAAAGCTACGTTTAGGATAGTATATGTTTTTTGACGTTAAAAGCAGTTCGTTCATTTCCTCTTGATTTATGATATCATCTTTGCATGCTTTGTTGAAGTTATATTTCATGTTAATCCAGGAATCGGACAGTTGTTCATATGTTTCGGGATTCAAGCTTACTGCTACGTCATCATCTGACTCAATTACTCCGTTTTTGTAATCCTCAAATATGTTTCCGACTCCTATCATCCCGTAGGGGTATAATTCACAGGCCCTTAAGGCACCCATACTTGCACCACCCACAACTGTTATGTTATTGTCGAGTGCCTTAAGTATTTCCTTATGGGCTACTGCCGGACTTTGATGAAATACGCCGTCTATTATTCCTATAATGTCTATGTCATCTTCATTTTCAAGCAGTGCAGATAGGTCTCCCCTTTTTATTGGAGGTTTATACTCTGCCTTTAGAATTTTTTCTGCTTCGCTAAATGAAATGGATAAACCGGTGTATACAATTATTTTTTTCATTTTTTTCTACCTAATAATTCTTCATCAAGTTTGATTAGACGTTCTATGGATTCTTGATTCATATTCTTGTCGGTCCATTTTTTGATTACAAAGTCCAAATCAACCTTTGTTACTCCGTGAACAAGGTTATCCGCATGTGCCACAATCTTTTCTTCCAGTGTTTGAGGTATGTAATTTCTTTCTGGTAGCTTCAATTGTGCGGCTTCCTGTGGTGTTATTCCGGCTCCTATATGTCTTTCAGTTATTTTACATATTTTTTCATCTATGTTTATCTTTCTGAGCAGGTCTGCACCAAGATAGGCATGTCTTATGTCATTTGTAATTGTTCTTCCAACATCATGTAACATTGCCCCACATTTGATTAGCTCTAAATCAACATCCTCATAATATTGGGTAATGTCTTTTGTTCTTTCATAGACTGTTTTACTATGGTCTATAATATAATCACTACATCCTAGTTTTTCATAGGCATATTCGATTATTTCATCTGCATTATTCATGTTTAGCTCCTTAAATAATGTTTTCAAACAGTAAAAAAATTTAAAATAAGTAAGTTTAAGGGGGTTATTCTTCATTTATTATGTAGGATGATTTCCATTGTTTTATGTCATTGATGATGCTTTCATTATCTTCATAGTCTAGTTTTTCATTACATCTTGGACATATGAATTGGAAATCGCTTGCTTCATCAAATGCATATCTACATCCATTTGGACATACAAAGAACATGTTTGTTTCTTCATATTTTAGTGATTCTTTTATTTCTTCGTTATGCTTATTATATTCCTTTTCGATTAATCTTGCAGCTTTTCTTGAGTCAAATTTCCAGTAATATGTGAACCATTGGGTTTCCGGATCTTTTACTCTGGTATAATTTGATATTCCTGCATCGAAGAATTTGTATAATATTTTTCTAACGAAGTTTAGTTTGATACCTGTAGCTTCTGCTATTTGTTCATCAGTTACTTCGGCAGTAAATAGGCAGTCTAATATTTTTGCACTGGTATCTGAATCATTTGTAAGATCATATGCTAATTTTTTTACATTATGTTCATTTAAGAATTTAGAATCATAATCAAAGTTATATACTATTTTTTTTCTAGCCATTATCTTATCTCACTTTTACTTTTATTCTCTACATTATTGTTTTATTTTGGGATTGGCGAGTACAAAATCATATTTAAAAATACATTCTTTTTAAGTATTTGTATTGTGTATTATCAATAAAAAATCTGGTTAAATCTTTAATTTGTAGAGTTTAATCTTTAGATTTGTTTTATGTATGGATTATGTTATCATACATAAATTACTAATATATTACTTTATAGTTAATTATATAAATAGTTATTTAATCCGAAATATAACTGCCGTATATGTTGGATATACTGTTAAATCATGTCGATAACATCGATTTTAGGGTATCGAATTTTCTTATATGGAAGTGGTAGTATTCAAAAATCACTTCTTTTTGATTGAAGTTTTTCATAAGCATATGCAATCTCAATCAGTTCATCACATTTTGGTGGATGGTGGAAGTAATATTGTTGGCCCGGTTTTTTTTGATATACTTTTCAACAAATACTGAATATATTCCAAGACCTTTTTTACTGTTTCAGATTGGAAGAAGTGCTTACTTATCCTTATCATTTCATAAGAACATCCATCGATAATCAAATGATTTCAGTTTAAAAAAAAGTTAATTCTTGGTATTATAACTTACCAAGAGTATCTCCTCTAAGACCACGTCTAAGTGTTTCAAGGGAGATTATGTCATTGAAGTTGATATTTCCAAGGTTAACATCATTTCCGAGTTTTAATATTAATTCGACCTGCTGGTTTTTATTTGGAGCTTCCCACATAACTTTTTTATTGTCAGTATTTTCATGTATATGATTTAACTCCTCATTTTTAATGTTTCCTTTATCGTCATAGATACCTATATTTTTACCGCTTTCTCTGCCTTCAATTATGACCAAATCTGATCCATGCTCCAAATCCCTATTAATCAAATCAATTCTTTGCTGTGTTGAATACTGATGATCCATTTCTGGATTTTTCTTACCAATCTCACTTAACGTATAAAAACCGGAATCTTTTGCCATTTGTATGGCTTCATATCTTGCGGTATCATCTATTGTTGTAGATCCATCAGATATTTCCACGGCATCAAAACCAAGTTTGTCCAGCTGTTCAAGGAATTCCTCCACTTTGTTGTAACTATTTGCAAGTTCAAATAATGTTCCGCCCGTATATGTTTTAATGTCATATGATTGGTATAACTGATTTTTGTCTTTGATTAATTCCTCCTCATATAATATGGATGTTCCCCACCCAAATTTCAATAAGTTAAAGTATTCTCCAGTTAATTTTAAGGAGTCTTCCACATATTTATATCCGAATCCTTTATCCAAAACCATGGTATTGGTAGCGACGCTTTGGATTTTATCTAAAAATGAAAATGCCTTCATGTATCTTTCCCCATTATTTTGTCATTAATAAAAAATCATTTCTTAATCTATATTTTTAATAATTTGATTATTAATTTTATCTACTAAGTCAAAGTATTTAAATCATGACATAATAAATATATCATTTTAAGGGCTCTGTAGAAAACCTTGCTTTGAGTGAAGTATGAGTAATAACTCAAATATAATTTTTTACAGAGGGAAATATTCTATTTCAATATTATCCTTTCTTCATCAATATACAATTCTCACTCATATTGAGTAATTGTATTTGTCATTTGATTCCTGCCTAATTGCCGCCAACGCAGCATAGTAAATGGTACAGGCGATCCCCGGGAAACCCTCGGTTCATATAAATAAATATAATAATCAATATTGTATTTGATTAATTATTTTTAATCCTTCCTGATGTATATTTTTAGCAGCATTAATGTCCCTATCATGTCTATTACCACAATGGGGGCATGTCCATGTTCGGTTGTTTAGTGTTAGGTCTTCTTTGTGGTATTTACAGTTGTTGCATGTTTTGCTGGAGGGGTACCATTGGTCTATGTGTATTAGTTTTCGTCCGTGTTCGTATGCTTTTTGTTCTAGTATTCTGATGAACATGTGCCAGGATTTTTCTTGTATACTTCGTGATAGTCTGCTGTTTTTTAGCATGCCATTAATGTTTAGTGTTTCCATAGAGATTACGTGATATTTTTCTGTTAATCGTTGTGCTATCTTATAGAAATGATAGTCTAGTATGTTATGTCTTTTTTCATATGCTAAGGCTATCTTCTTTTTGATTTTATTGCAGTTTTTGCTGCCAATTTCTTTTTTGGATAGTTTTCTTTGAAATCTTCGTATTTTCTTGTCTAATTGTATGATCTTGTTTTGTTGTGGGAAATGTATTATTTCGCCCGTGTTTATTGTGACAAAACGTGATATTCCCAAATCTATACCACAACTACGATCATTACTCTTAAAAACATTCCTTGTGACATCTTTACATAAAATAGAAACAAAATACTTACCGGATGCTTTTTGTTTAACAGTGACAGATTGTATTTTGCCGGATATCTTTTGATGTGTACGAAATCGAATCCAACCCACCTTAGGAAGACGAATCCATTTATCCATAATTCTGATGTTGTTATTGATATTATTGGTTTTATAAGATTGTACCGGATTATACTTACTTTTATAGCGTGGATACTTGCTAAGGTGTTTAAAAAATCTGTCAAAAGCATTTTCTAAATTTTTCAACGATTCAATCAAAGCTTGTGAATCAACTCGTTTTAACCAAGTCTTAGACTTCTTCAACTCAGTCAACATAGCCGAACAATCATAAAAAGACAAATACTTTCCACTATCTGAGTATAAAGTCTTTTTAGCATCCAGAAAAGTGTTAAAAACAAAACGGCAACAACCAAACTGATTAATAAAAAAACTCTCCTGAACCTCATCAGGATAAATACGAACAACAAAACTCTTATACATAACAACTATCTACACACCAATAATAATAAAATATTAAATTTATATAATAAAATATTATTAATGGTATAGTTAATAATTTTATTTAAAGTAATATATAAATATTTTGATAAAAGTATTACTTTTAATTGTTTTTTTTTCGACTCTGTAGAAATCCCTATTTTTGTACAATTTGAATAGGATCGGTAAATATTATAAGATATATTTTTTTAGTTTTGTTTCTTTTATTTGTAAATTAGTACTTCTACTGCTGTTTATTCCACTAAATTTTCTTTTTTTCAACACTATTTACTCCTTCAACTTGGTTTCTGAATCTGTATATTTGAGGTCTGAATATTGCTCTACATTTGCTTCTATAGGTACCGCTTTTTTTGTCTTGTTTTTATAGGTATCTAGGGGTAATGCGGTTGTTTCTTCAGTTATTGTTTGTTTAATAACTTCAGTATCATATACTTTGTCTACAATATGTATGTTGGTTTATAACATCCTATTGCCAGTATTGCACTTATTGCAAAGTTTGTATCGTATTTTTGGTCCTTTTATAGCATTGTGGTGTCTTATTAACATATATTGTGAATCCACAGTGATATGATTTTTTGATATAACTTCGGCGTGTTTTTTTTAGTTCTGTTGTTGTAATATATGTCGGAATATGAATTAGTGAATCCTGTTCCATCTAAACTGAAGTAACATTCAGATACGGGGTAAGTGTTGTAAAAGTAATGTTTTTATTTGATTTAATTTTTTAACGGGTAATTTTTTAACGGGTAATTTTTTTGAAGAATTTTTGGATAGTTGTATAATGGGGGATTGTTTTAAGCTTTAAAGCCTTTTGTAATTTAGTAGATATCTTTAAATTTTCTATTGTATTCCTATAATCGTATTTATTGTATGTTTTGTATGCTAAAATTGCAAATAATTGGGGTTGTGTGTATTTTTGTTTAGAATATTGTGAAGAATACTTTTTAAATGTTAATTTAGCATAATTATATGCAGTTAAAACAAAATCTAACATCATGTTGCCAGTTAAATCAACTTTTTCAATTTTTGATAATTGATATAAAGAAGGGGTTTCATGTCTTGGCATTCCAAAAATCGAAAAGTTTAAGTTGTCTAGAATGCATATAATTATTTATAGAATAGATATTTCTGGTTTGCATAATAATACCTATTCTATTTTTATTATAAATACTTGTTTTTTCATGTATTACTTTTTAAACTATAATTATGTTGCTGTTGAATATGAGGTTGTTTTTTTTTTAGTTGTATGTGGTTTGGTAGTTGAGTGGTGTGTTTTGGTTTAGTATGTTTCTGTGTGTCCATCGTATTTGTTGTTCTCGTATTCTTCTTTTTAGTCCTTCTAGTGTTCTGTATATTCTTTTTTGACATCTTGGTAGGGTTGTTCTGTAGTAGTTTTCTACTCTGTTGTTTGTTGCTGGTATTGATTCGTTTTCTAGGTGATTTAGCATTACGTCTAATTTGGATTCTATTTTATCTAAGAATGATGCTATTATGGGGTTTAGTTGGTCTTTTTGGTTGTGTATTGTGTCGTATCTTCTTTTTGCTTGTTTGAATGTTTTGGATTCCCATATTTTATGTACTCGTTCTTTTTGTTTGTCAATTTTTTTGAGTTCCTTTTCTATTTCTTTGATTTCTTTTTTGTAGTCTTTTATTTTGTTTTCGTATTTTTTTATTCTTTTTTCTTGTCTTATTGTTTTTTTGTCTGAATATGGTGTTCTTCCTGTATAAATCTTTTTTACTGCCTTGATATTTGCTATTTTTTCTTTATTATCTTTGATTTTTCCTTCTAGTGTTTTGATTTGTCTGTTTTTTCTGTTTATGTATTTGGTTAGTGGTGTCATGAGGTTTTGCATTATGTGGAAGAAGCATCGATGTTGTATTGCTCCTACTGCTTCTATTATGCTTTTGTATCCTTTACGTCCGTCAGTAACTATGACTTCAACTGGTTGATCTTTCAATGATTCTTCTAGGAATTCTTGTATGGTTTGGTTATTGTAATCTTCTTCACATACAAGAAAATCGCCTATAATAAGTTTATTATGGTAATCTATCAATGTAAGTCTTAAATATAGTTTTTTATTTACAAAGACGTACTGTTCGTCAAAGCAATATATGCCGGAAGCTTTTATATCGAGTTCTTTTATTCTTTTGAATTGTAGGTGTTCTAAATATTCGAAGAGTTCTGTTGAGTATTTTTTATGATAATAGAACAAGGTAGATCTGTGGGGTTTTGCACCCATTTGATTGGCTATTTCCTCTGATTTTTTCTCATATGATTCATAATTAACCAAATTAATCAATACGCTCTTTTCTTGTACTGATTTAGTATACGTACAATTTTTTTCTTTAATAGATTTTGCTGAAGCCATACAACTACTGTTTTCACATTTTCTATGGTTATATTTTTGTAAATGTATTTCATCTGTATTGTTGATATAATCAGACTTATATCCATTACGTGTAAGAGGTTTATTACATACATGACAAATAGTTTCTCTTTTTATGATACGTAATTTTTTATTACATATTTTACAGATAACTAAGAGGTGTTCAATTAATTCGGGATTGATATCTTCGTAAACTTCTACATCACCAGAGGGACCACAAAAAATAAATGGAAGTTCACTCAAACATTTATATGTGGAGTTTGTATTTTTCTTCATAATAATATATATTACTCCACACATTATATAAACATTTATACAACCTTATTTTCAAAAATAACATTCTAAACAATATTAATATTTATAATAGACTTAATATTTATCACAATATTAATAAATAATGATATAAATCACTGTTTTAATAATTTAAACAAAGCCCTAATTAAATATTATAAAAACTTACCTAAAACTATTAAAATAATGAATAACAAATATATAATTATCAATTCAAAATAAAAAGAGTTTGTTATTTTTAGATTAAAAAATAAAGATTAATTTATGCAATAATTTCTAATTAAAGTTTTAATAATACTTTAATTTCTGATTTAAGCAACCTGATTTTCAACAGCAACTAATTATTCTTTAAAATCATGTTTACACTTGCTTCAAGTGTAACATGTAAATTTCAAGTGTAAAATTTATGTATTTTAGTATTTTAATTATTTAAAAAAGAGTTTTAAAAATATTTTTTTCATTTCAGTATAGGTTTTCTACAAAGCCATTTTAAGAATAAAAATGAAAAATATTAAATGTTGCTACTGGAAATATGTTTACTCATATAACTCAACTTTATATATTTCCAAGAACAAATAAATATAATAATATAAGATTAATTATTTTAAAATAATTATGTATCTAATAATTAATATTGACAAATATTATAAACTATAATATCATAATAATAGGTATAAAATGAATTAACAAATTCATTATGGAAATAAAAATAGTTTTATCTGTTTTTTTCAAGTATCTATTATAATAACTATTAAAAATAGTTTTTAACGATGGT
Source organism: Methanosphaera sp. BMS (assembly GCF_003268005.1). Lineage (NCBI taxonomy): Archaea > Methanobacteriati > Methanobacteriota > Methanobacteria > Methanobacteriales > Methanobacteriaceae > Methanosphaera > Methanosphaera sp. BMS. Next base: position 2,495,132 of record NZ_CP014213.1, read on the forward strand.
GTTAACGTAATTATTTATAAAATAATTAAATAATACCAAAGTATTAAAAACTATATATTAATTTATAATTATTGTGAGGGTGTTAAGTGAAATCTCTAATAAAAGATAGCTTAAATGATACAAAAGCTAAAACTACAGAAAGACCAAATATCGCTAGTTCAGGTCTAGATGATGTAAACCAAAAATTAGTTGATATTATAAACAGAAGCAGAGCAAAAATATTTGTTATAGGAGCTGGTGGAGCAGGAAACAATACTATATCCCGTCTTGGTGAAATAGGTATTGAAGGAGCAGAAACTATTTCTATAAATACCGATGCACAAGATTTATTCTTCAGTAAATCCAATGAAAAAATATTAATCGGTGAAGAAACCTGTGGTGGATTAGGTGCAGGTGGAATTCCAGATGTTGGAGAAGCAAGTGCTGAAGAAAGTGAAGAAGAAATAAAAAGAATGATTGATGGAGCAGACATGGTATTTGTTACTTGTGGACTCGGTGGTGGAACAGGAACAGGATCAGCACCAGTTATAAGTAGAATAGCACAAAAATGTGGAGCATTAACCATAGCTGTAGTTACAATGCCATTCAGTGCAGAAGGTTTAAGAAGAAGAGAAAATGCTGAAAAAGGACTTGAAAAATTACAAGCAGCAGCTGACACAGTATTGGTTATTCCTAATGATAAATTATTGGAAGTAGCTCCAAGTCTACCAATAAATAAAGCATTCATGGTTTCAGATGAATTATTAGGAAGAGCCGTAAAAGGCATAACAGAATTGATTACAAAACCAGGACTTGTAAGTTTAGACTTCGCAGACATAAAAAGCGTAATGAAAGACAGTGGAATGGCAATGATTGGTATGGGTGAATCAGATACCGGTGATAGAGCTATTGAATCAGTACATGAAGCTCTCAACAGTCCATTACTTGACTTAGACATATCCAACGCTAAAAGTGCACTTATTAACATAACAGGTAGTAACGATCTAACATTAAATGAAGCTGAGAAAATAGTACAAATCGTAGCTGATGAATTAGACCCAGAAGCAAACATCATTTGGGGTACACAGATACAAGATGATCTTGCAAGCACTGTAAGAACAACTATTGTAGTAGCAGGTGTAAACTCTCCATCAATCCTTGGTTCATCAAATGATGGATATAAGGAAAAACCACGTGGAGAAGAAAAATCAACATCAGATACGGACTTAGAAGGATTTATTGATGACGTATTCTAAATATGAGTTTCATATTTAATACCTCATTTTTTTTCTTGTAGGTAATACTATTTTTTATAGTTTTCTATTTTTCGTATTTTATTCATGCATAGCTTTTTAAGCACAGGGGCATGTTAAAAAAAATTTATGAATATCAAAAAATATCATTAAAATTTTTAAAAAAATTCATTTGATCAAAACTCCTATAAATGTATGTAGTTTAACGTTAGGAGAATGAAAATAATTTTAAAAATTATTTCATGGATGGATCATATGGTTATGTTTAAAAAACCCGATGATAAACTTATTTTCTACTTCTATAAAATAAAAAGATTTATTAATAGTTAGAAGTATATATTATATATGATCCCTATCTTAGGTTTTAAATTTCTCATTTTATGAATTTTTAATGCAGGTAGTTATAATGAATATAAACAAAGAATCAATAAGTAGTTTTTTAAAACAGTGTGAAAGAGTTTTACGAGTGTCCAAAAAACCTGATATGGATGAATACAAAACCGTAGCAAAAGTTACAGGTTTAGGTATTATAATTATTGGGGTAATTGGATTCATAGTATCAATACTATCTCAAGTAATATTCTATTCATAAGCAAAATAATAGTAAAATAAGAGTATTCGTATACTCTTTATTCAAAATGAAGAAAGTTATCTCAAAGAGGAAAAGTGAAAAAATGATATATGCAATGAGAGCAATAATGGGTCGTGAACAAGCGGCCGTAGATTTATTAGCACAAAGTGTTAAACATGAAGACTTAGGAATAACAGCAATTTTATTACCGGAAGGTATGAAAGGTTACTTCTTTGTTGAATCTACCAAAGTATTAGATATTAGGCATCATGCATTAAAAGTTCCTAATTTGAGAGGTATAATCGAAGGCGAAGTATCTTTTGATGAAATTACTCAATATTTAAACCCAGAACCTGCTATGAGCAATATAGTCAAAGGCAGTATTGTTGAATTAACTTCTGGTCCGTTTAAAGATGAAAAAGCAAAAGTTGTTCGTGTCGATGAAGCCAGAGAAGACGTGGTATTGGAGTTAATTGAAGCAGCAGTCCCAATACCAGTTACCGTCAAGGGTGACCAAATCAGATTAATACAAAAGGAGGCTGAATAGTGGCTAGTCAAACTATTGAAATCCTAGTGGATGGTGGAAAAGCCACACCGGGACCACCATTAGGTCCAGCTATAGGTCCATTAGGTATTAATATGATGCAAGTTGTTGAAGAAATCAACAAAAAAACTGCTGATTTCAGTGGTATGAAAGTACCAGTAAAAATAACTGCTGATATGGATACTAAAGAATTTGAAGTATCTGTAGGAACACCACCTACAACAGCTCTAGTTCTTGAAGAATTAGGTATACAAAGTGGTTCACATGAACCAGGTACTGAAGTAGCAGCTGATTTCACAGTTGAACAAGCATTTAAAGTTGCAAGAATGAAATTCGATGACTTACTTGCAAACGATTACAAACACGCAGTTAAAGAAGTAATCGGTACATGTGTAAGTATGGGTATAAACGTTGAAGGTAAAGACGGACGTGAAACTCAAAAAGACATCGATAATGGAGATTATGACGATGTATTTGCACAGTAAATACTTCGTTAGGTTTTTGTAACTAATATTATTATTTAATGATATATTAATCTAAATGATTAGACTTTAAATATAAAAATTTTATACAATGTACGTGGTACATATTTTATACACGTTGGACTCGATGATTGATTCATCGGTTCATTGGAGGAAATTGAATGTCACAAGAAATTGAAGAAGCAGTGAAGAAGGTTTTAGAAGAATCAAAACCGAGAAACTTCACACAGTCTATTGATGTGGTCATAACCATCAACGATTTAGACGTAAACAAACCAGAAAACCGTTTAGATGAAGAAGTGCTTCTCCCTAATGGACGTGGAAAAGATGTAACAGTTGCATTTATTGCTGAAGGTGAATTAGCATACCAGGCTGAAAAAGCTGGTGCAGACATTGTAATTGACAAAGAAAAATTAGAAGAATTAGGTAAAAACAGACCTGAAGCTAAAAAATTAGCAAACACCTATGATTTCTTTGTTGCACAAGCAGATTTAATGCCAACAGTTGGTAGATTCTTAGGACCAGTTTTAGGGCCTAGGAAAAAAATGCCTAAACCAATTCCAGCAAGTGCAAATCCAGAAGTTATATTAGGAAGACTCAAAAGCACAGTTAAAATAAGAGTGAAAGACCAACCATTAATACAATCTATTGTAGGATCAGAAGATATGACTGAAGCTCAAATAGCTGAAAATATTGATGCTGTAATAGATGTTCTTGATAGAAATCTAGAACAAGGTTCCAAACAAATTAAGGCAATGTACTTAAAAACAACAATGGGACCTGTAACGAGGGTGATTTAGATGCCTCATGTTGCAGATTGGAAAAAAGAAAAAGTAGCTGATCTTGAAAACCTAACAAATTCTCATGAAATTGTAGGAATTGTAAACTTGGCTGATATACCAGCACCTCAATTACAAACTATGAGAAAATCTTTATCAGGTAAAGCAATCTTAAAAATGTCACGTAAAAATTTCATTAAAATTGCTTTAGAAAACGTAGGTAAAGAAAACATTGAAGGTTTATCAGATTATCTGGAAGGACAACCAGCAATGGTCTTCACTGAAATGAATCCATTTAAACTATTTAAAATCTTAGAAGATAGTAAAACGGAAGCTCCAGCAAAAGCTGGTGCTATAGCTCCAGCTGATATAGTAGTTCCAGCAGGAGATACATCATTCCCACCAGGTCCAATTCTTGGTGAATTACAGCAAGCCGGTATTCCAGCAAAAATAGACAAAGGATCTATTGTTGTACAAGAAGACGCAGTTGTTGTAGAAGAAGGAGAACCTGTTCCTAAAAACGTAGCAGATGTTTTAACTAAATTGGAAATATATCCAATGGAAGTGGGAATAGATTTATTAGCAGTATATGAAGACAATACAATTTACACTGCTGATGTTCTTAAAATTGATGAAGAAGAAACTAAAACAAGTATTGCAAGTGCTTATCAAAGTGCTATTAATTTATCAGTATTTGCAGGTATATTAAACAGCGAATCTGCTCCTTTACTCATACAGAAAGCAGCAAGAGATGCTATGAACTTAGCTATTAACGCTAACATATTAACCTCAAAAACAACTGATCAAATATTATCCAAAGCATATGCACAGATGCTTGCTATTGCATCACAATTATCAGATGATGCTCTTGATGATGAGTTAAGAGAAAAATTATCATCACAACCACAAGCAGCAGCACCTGCAGAAGAAGCAGTTGAAGAAGTCGAAGAAGAAGAGGAAGAAGAGGAAGAAGATGCAGAAGTATCTGCAGCAGCAGGTCTTGGAGCTCTCTTCGGATAATTTGGCTTTGATTTAAGGAATTAATTGTAATCTTTTTGTAGTTAGGGGTTACTTTTAATATATATATAAAAAAAGATTAAAAAAATAAAAAATTTAAAACTACAAAAAACATATATATAAATTAAAAAGGTGTATTAACATGGAATACGTATACGCAGCATTATTATTAAACGCAGCAGACAAAGATATTAATGAAGAAAACGTAGCAGCTATTTTATCAGCAGCTGGAGTAGATGCAGACGATGCTAGAATCAAAGCTTTAATCGCAGCATTAGAAGATGTTGACATTGAAGAAGCTATCGCAACAGCAGCAGTAGCAGCACCTGCAGCAGGAGCAGCAGCACCTGCAGCAGCAGCAGAAGCTGAAGAAGAAGTAGTTGAAGAAGAAGAAGATGAAGAAGACGAAGAAGAAGTAGCAGCAGCAGGTCTTGGTGCTTTATTCGGATAAGTTCATTATCCATCTTCTTTTTAATCTTTTTTTCTTATGTTAATTAATCAGTTCTATTTTTATTTTTAACTTGTCAGATCTATTTTTTACTTATCTTATCCCAAATTCAATTTATAATTATTTGTATTATGGATTTTCCTTTTAAACCATTAACGTTTATATTATCTAACTGTCCTTTTTTACAGAAAATAATCATGTCCCAATATATGTCTATACCTAACTGATTTTTCATTTACTTGTTATGTGAAAAATTTTTCAGAATAAGACCTCATCATTACCCATCGTAAATTTTCAGTTTTTTCAACGATTATTCAAATCATTATATTCAAAAACATCTTTAATATAACGCTAAGTTATGGTGAATGTAATTGATATAATTAAACATGTGACGAATATAACTAATTACATCATCATTTTTATTATTATGATACTTGAACATATACATCATGCAACACAATAATTGAAAAATAATAACAGATAACTGTCAATGCTTAAAAAATCATCCGACCACGTCGGTTAAAAAAAGGGAAAAGTGGGTGGTTAGTTTGTTATCTTAATTTTTGTCGTACTATTTCTTTGTGACTCGTAGGCCAGTCTGTCCTGTGTTATGACTTCAATCGTGGCGTAGTTCTTGGATGCCGGTACGGGGATATTTTTAAGGTTTAATATTCCATCGGTTGTGTAGAAGTACTGTACATGGGTACCGTTTTTGAGTGTTACCCCATTAACTTTTATTATGAGTTTATTCGGTCCAGTAACCACATTGCCAAGGTAGTCTTTGATGGTAATCTTCATGGATAAAGTGTGTGTCTTGTTGTTTATCGTAGCATTGACTAGGTTGATTGTTATGTCGGATCTTTCTAGTTGGAATGTTGTCGTGTTTTTGATGTTATCTGCGTAGTTTTTGTTGTAGTATACTGCTAGTATTGTATGGTTCTTTGGTGTCATGGTCTTGGTGTCGGTTACGCATGATAATCCTAGGGGTACGGTGTAGTTTATCGTTGCCACGCCGTTTACTACTTTGACTTTAAGCATTTGGCCATTCGCATCTTTGAGTGTTACTCCGTTTATCTTGAAGTATACGAAGTCATCACCTGAAGATATTAAGTTGGTTGTTTTTTTACCACCAGTGGTGTCATATATTTTAGCGGTTATTGTCAGGTTCTGTCCCTGCTTAATTTTTTTCGTATTTGTTGTTACTGTTATCGTTGCTGTTCTAGGTTTTGGTGTTATTTTAGTGGTTGTGCTGTTTGATGCTGTGTAGTCCGTGTTTTCTATGTAGTGTGCTGTGATTTGATTTGCATTTCTCATACTGGAATCGGCCGTTATAGTTGCAGTTGCAACACCGTTTACTACTTTTATCTTGAGTGGGTTGTCACTACCGGATAGTTTACAGTTATCCTTGATTGTCACACCGTTTAGTTTAAAGATTACATTTCCATTATTGACTGCTATTGCATTTGATGCAGTTACTTTTGCTGTAAGTGTGATTTCATCTCCAAGATATGCCGTAACAGTATTTATCGTAGTCTTTGTCGTAATCTTTTTGACATCAATCGTATTGCTTTTGGATGTATTACTATAAGTTTTTGAGCCGATATATGTCACATTTAATATGTTTTTGCCCGCCGGCAAAGTCAGTGATTGTATCAACATTCCTTTGCTGTCAGTAGTTGCATTTATTGTCGTTTTGTTTGGTAAGATTATTCTTATCTGTGCATTTGCTATTTTTTTACCACTTGTCTTATCGCTAACTGTTATGTTTACAGCTGTATTGTTTACAGTGTTGTTTATTGTCGTTAGGGTTAATGTTACTGCACGTTTCTGAACGTTGACATTGTTTAAGGTACATTGGCTGGTGTTATATATCTCGGTTTCCATGAATTTTACCGTCAGATTATATGAACCACTTTCATTTAAGCTTGTTATGATGGTGGTGTTTGCTCCGGTAATTACAGCATTTGCAACCTTTTTCTTGGTTTTCATGTTTATTACTTCAATGTTTCCTCTTGTTATAGGTTGTTTTGTTATCTTATCAGTCACATTCACAGTTAAAGTGACGTTTCCAGCAGTATTATTCGTTAATGCTGCAGTTGTAGTGCTTTCTTGTTTTTTAACAGCTATTGTAATGTTCTTTGTTGCAGATTTTGTTGTGGCGGTTTCATTAATTTTCACTGTTATTGGGTTTTTGCCTGCTTGTACAGGAGCTTGTACTTCATAGTTACCTTTATCATCTGTAGTTGTTTCATAGATTCCATTGCCTATTTCTACTCTTACAGGTGTGTTTGCTACTGGGTTATCATCTTCATCTGTTACAGTTCCATTTATTGTGGTGTTCTGTCCAGCTTTAGCATCAGTTGTTTCAATTGATATGGTAGGTGTCTGTTTTACTACTTCAAATTCTGCGTCTTCACTTGCATCTTCATATAATTCTGAATCTGCTATTTCAACTGTTATGTTGTTTGTTCCACCAATTTCTGTAGGTATTTTTAATGTGAATTTACCTTCATAATCTGTTGTTACTGGGTATTCAGCACAGTTTACACTTACAGTTAGGTCTTCATTTGCTACTGGTACTTCTGTGTTGTTGTTGTTTGTTATTGTACCAGTTATGGTTACATTGTTACCTACTTTGACTGGATCAATTTCATCGATTTCGATGCTTACTTCTGCTTTGACTACTTCGAATTCATCTACTTCAGAGTTGTAACCGTTATAGACAGCTACTACTGTGAATTCTCCAGTTGTTTCTGGTGTGTAGTCTAAGCTGAATTGACCTTCATCATCTAGGACTGCTTTTCCAACTAGTTCATCGTTGACGTATATTTCAACTTCTCCATCGGTTACTGGTTCTTCGTCTTTTGTCACGTCACCAGTAAAGCTTACAGTTTCACCATATACGAATGTGTTTTCTGCTTGTTCGTTTAGGTTTACAATATATCCTTCATCTGGCTCGATTACTACCCATATATAACCTTGTTCTAACTCTTCAGAGTATAATTCGGATGGGTTATATTTGTTGTTACCATAGAATGTAGCATATCCATAGTAATCTAAATCTTCACCAGTTTCGTTTGCTACGATTGTGGTTGCTTTGAAGTATCCGTTATCGTTTGTTCTTACGTTTTCTTCTACTAGAAGACGACCTTCACTTGATTCAATAAGTACGTGTACTGTTGCACCAGCTACTGGTTTACCATCAACATCTACTAATGTAGCGTTGAATGTGAATGGCTGTCCACTTATTACTGTTACAACGTATTCATCGTTGGCTACTAAGAATTTTGTATCAATACCTGTTACTTCGATTTCAGCAGTTTCTTGAGCATCGTATACATTTACAGTTACTGGTAGTGTTCCAGCATTTTCTGGTGTGTATGCTAGCATGAATTCTCCTTCATCATCGGTTGTTGTAGTGTATTCTGTTCCGTTTATGTTGATTGTTACTTCTGTTCCAGATATTACGGGTAAGCGTTCATTTTCATATTCTACATATACTTCTCCTGCAATGTAGTCTTCAACGTCTACTGGTGTAGTGTTGTTTGTGACTAAATCTATTTTTAGGTCTCCAACGAAGTTTGTTGTGGCGACATCACTTGTTTTTGTTTTGACTACAGCGTATATTTTGATGTCACTTGCTTTTGCTTGTGGCATGAAGTTTACAGTAAATTGTCCATCATCAGATGTTGTAGTGTTATATTTTGTGTTGTTGATATATACATCTACCAGAACATTCCCCGTTACCATTCCGTCAATGCTAACAAAGCCGTTTACAGTCTCGTTTGTGTATACCATGTAATAATCATCTATGATAAGTTCCACATCAATCTCTTCGCCAACACCAATCCGATCCGATGATGATGCCCTAATCAAATCGGGTTTAGATGTTTCATCACTTGACTTGATGTGTCGTCTTGAATTTTTATCATATTGTTCATTATTTCTTCTTTCGTTAACTTTTTCGGTTGAATCATCAACCTCTGAATGTTCCTTCTGTCTGTCCAAATCAGGGCCGTTAACTAGAGCCTCCTTGGATTTTTTATCCATCAATTTATTATTATCAATGGTTTTTATAGTGGTCATTGTATTATCTTCGCTAAGTTGACAGGTTAATGTATTGTCATCTTGTTCTACATCTTCATGTGCCGATACTACAGATATGCAAAGTATCAAGATAACCGTTGCCACCATAAAAAAGGCGGCATTTATTTTTTTCATTTTATTCCCTTCTCATGTTTGACTAATCAATCACATTAAATAATAATCTTAACAAATCAATAAAAAAGTTGCAATAGTAATTGATTAATTAATATATATCTACTTTGGTTATTATATTTTTTTTATGAATAGAGTGTTGGTATATATTATGATTTTATAACTGTTTATTTGGTTTTTTTTTTAATAAGATATTAATTTGACCATATTTGTTATAATATTTGCAGAAGATATTTTGTTCTTTGAAATCAGTCTGATAATTTTCTGTTCATATTAAAATATTCATTATAAATTGTTTTTTGATTAAATTCCAATACAGGATTGGTAACTGTTAAATAAGAAGTTTACAATCTCCCATAATACATGGTGTGGGGTCTTTTTCCCAATAATTTCAACTTGAAATCCACAAGATGAACTAGACCTGAAATTTAATTGAATAACTGTATGAAATATTGTCCTATCTGAAATCATTGAATCTCATTATAATTAATTTTTTATACCATAGATTACAAAGATTTAAGCATCTATGAAACTTTAATGTTTACCAATCAATTGTAATAAAATTAAATCATTAAATTCATATTTTATATTATCTTTCATAAAAAAATTTGAGATTAAGTGATGATATTGACTTTAATATTAGAAGAATTAGGATATAAAAAACAAAAATGTCAGAAATGTGGACAAACATTCTGGTCAATAAAGCAACGATCAACATGTGGAGATGCTCCATGTGATGAATACGAATTTATAGGTAATCCCGTAACAGATAAACAATATGACCTTATGGGAATACAAAAGAAATTCCGTGACTTCTTTGCAAATAATAATCATACACCAATAGACAGATACCCAGTACTTGCTAAACGATGGAGAAATGATGTATTTCTTGTAGGAGCATCAATATATGACTTCCAACCATGGGTAACAAGTGGAATGGTAAGACCACCTGCAAATCCACTGACAATCGCTCAACCATCAATCAGATTAAATGATGTTGACAATGTTGGTAGGACAGGCCGTCACATGACCTGTTTTACAATGGGAGCCCACCATGCATTCAACAGTGATGATAACAAAGTCTACTGGCAGGATGATACACTCAGATACTGTCATGAATTCCTTGTAAGTATAGGAATAAACCCTGAAGAAATAACCTACATCGAGTCATGGTGGAAAGGTGGAGGAAACGAGGGACCTTCATTTGAAATATGTGCTCATGGAGTGGAACTAGCAACACTTGTATTTATTCAATATGCAACTACAAAAGAGGGACTTAAAGAAATTCCATTAAAAATAGTTGATACAGGTTATGGACTGGAAAGAATTGCATGGGTAAGTCAAGGAACACCAACAGCATATGATGCTACATTCGGTTCAGTAATAGAAAAATTAACTGATTTAAGTGGAGTTGAACTAGACACGGAAATATTATCTGAAAATGCACGTATAGCAGGTATGATGGATATTGAAGACATATCTGATTTAAAGCTTCTACGTAAAAAAGTAGCAGATAAACTTAACCTTGATGAGGAAGTTTTAAGAAAAGCAACAAGTCCTATGGAAGCAATATACATAGTTGCTGACCACACACGATGTCTAAGTTTCATGCTCGCTGACGGTATAATTCCATCAAATGTAAAAGAGGGATATCTTGCAAGACTGGTACTAAGACGTACAGTCAAATACATGAATGAATTGGGATTGAACGAATCATTATCCGATATAATGAAAATTCAACTTGATTTTTTAAGTCAAACTTATCCTGAAATTAAGGATAATGCCAAACACATCCTTAACATAACCGATTTGGAAGAGGAACGTTATCATACAACACTAACCAAGGGTAAAAACCTTGTTAAACGTTCAATAGACAAACTCAAAAAGGATAATATAACCTCATTCCCAACAGATATGCTTATAAACTTCTATGACTCCAATGGAATACCTCCTGAAACAGTCGAAGAAATATGTAAGGATTATGACTTTGATGCAAACATACCTGATAACTTCTACACACAGATAGCAGCAGCTCACGAAGAGGAAGAGGAAGAAGAAGTTGAGGCACTGGAATTAGACTATCCTCCAACATACCTGGCATTCTATGATGACTTACAACAAAGAACATTCAATGCAAAAGTATTGGGAGTGGTCGATTCAAATAAGATAATCCTTGATCAGACAATATACTACCCTGAAGGTGGTGGACAACCATCAGATGAAGGTACAATAACAAGAGCCGATGGAAGAGTATTGAACATAACCTACGCCGAAAAAGTAAATGGGGTCGTATTGCATCATGTTGCAAAAGATGATATCGATAAACTTGATGGCATTGAAAACGAGGAAATTGAAGGAAATATCGATGCATTAAGAAGAGATCTCTTAACAAGTAACCACTCAGCAACACACCTTATAATAGCATCAGCACGTCAGGTGCTTGGAAAACATATCTGGCAAGCCGGTTCCCAAAATGGAATAGAAAAGACAAGAATTGACCTGTCACACTACAAACGTGTGACGGTTGATGACTTAAAGCAAATTGAAAAATTGGCGAATGAATATGTCAAACAGAACCTTCCGGTTAACATACAGTGGTATGACCGTACTGACGCTGAAGTAAAATATGGATTTAAACTGTACCAGGGAGGTATAGTTCCTGGAAAGGACATACGTGTAGTGGAAATTCCTGGTGTTGATGTTGAGGCATGTGCAGGTACTCATGTAAGCTCAACGGGGGATATTGGAATAATCAAAGTTCTCCGAACCGAAAGAGTACAAGATGGTGTGGAAAGGATAGAATATTCGGTAGCGGATGCAGCTATAGATAGAATCCAAGAAAACGATGATATAATCAGAACAAGTAGTGATGTGTTTGGCGTCGATGCCGAACAACTGCCAAAAACATGTGACAGGTTCTTCAATGAATGGAAAGAACAACAAAAAACCATTAAAAACTTGGAAAAACAATTGGCAGAGGCAAAAATATCAACTTTACAAAATGATGTTGAAGAGGTTAACGGATATAATCTATTGACACAAATTTTAGATGCCGATGCAGGACAATTAAGGGAAATCGCAACAAACCTTGTTGAAAAGGATCAAGTCGCTGATCTTGCAATTGTAATCAATAACCAAGGAAATATCGTGGCATCATCCAATTCAAAAGTAGTTGATAAAGGACTAAAAATGGGGGATGTTATAAAAACAATTGGTGAATATCTGGGTGGACGTGGTGGAGGTAAACCAAACCTTGCACAAGGAGCCGGAATGACTCAACTGGATCATAAAGATGAAGCATTCGATAAAATCAAGGAAGAATTGAATAATTTGAATTAAATTATCATATTCTTCTTTTGAAACATTTTTTTTATATAATTTTTTTTGGTGTTTTTTCGTTATAATTTAAATCATCATAGTATTTTTTGCATATTGTTCCAATATTATTTTTAAGTATTTTCATGATAAGTAATAATTTTTATTACAATATTCATCAATTTAGGTATACTTAAATTTATATACTTTCTATGCAATATATAATATTATATCAAAAAAGGAAGTGAAAACTTGAAATTTAACAAAAGTATTATGTCCATTTTAATGCTATTTGTAGTACTTTCAACAGTATCCACAGCTTTTGCAGCAGATCAAAGCTGGAATGATGTAACATTCACGATTCCTGATGGATTCAGTGTTGGAACTCCGGGAGTACAAAAAATAGGAATGATGGATGGAAAACAAAGTGTTATACTTGAAAAATTTAATGAATCAAGATTAGATGAATTGAAAGAAGCAAGTGCACCTGTTAATGAAAAAACATATAAGATTGAAGATACTGATGTAAAAGAAACAGTATTCGATACGGATAATGGTAAATTACATTTCTTAAAATTTACCAAAGATGGTAAAGACTTTGATTTAGTATATGAAGAATTAATTGGTGAAGAAGAGGAAGAAGAACCTGCTGAAGATGCTAATGCTACTGGAGATGCTAATGCTACTGGAGATGCTAATGCTACTGGAGATGCTAATGCTACTGGAGATGCTAATGCTACTGGAGATGCTAATGCTACGGAAGGTAACTCTACCGAAACAAATGATACTGCGGGAAATGCTACTGAAGATGCTAATGCCACAGAAAATGATGGATTTGATGCTACAAGTGAAGACAGCCCTGCTAATTTAATCATAAAATCACTAAAAATAAAAGGATAACTTTTTTAATCCTTTTTTTTATTAAATTCATGAATTGACATTAATAAACCACTATTTTTTTTATCTAATGATACAACTATTGTTTTAAATATTTTCCACATTTTTAAGATTTTTTTTTATTAAAATTGTCTCTATTATTATCCTTTATGAATAACTGATTTTTAATAATATAATCTACTTGAACTAAGCACGGTGATTAAATCATTTACAAGTATTTAAATCATGTTTAATAAAGAATTATATAATGATGGATTATTGACAGAGTAAATATTTGAATTATTGTTGATTATTGGAATAATAGGTGATTTCATGACTAAAACATTGAAGGATATTCAAGATAAATTAGATTCTAATGAAGCTGCTGTTTTCACGGCTGATGAACTCAAAACCAAACTTAAAAATGGTGAAAAACTCACAGTAGATGATGTGGATGTGGTTACTTGCGGTACCAGTGGGGTAATGAGTGGTACAACCGCCTTGCTTCATATCCCCGTAAGCGAACCTGGTGAATTTAACAAGGCTAAGGAAGTTTACATTAATGGTATAGAAGCTTATCCTGGTCCTTGTCCTAATGAATTGCTGGGTACAATCGACGTATTCCTCTATGGAACAAATCATAGCAGTACAATAAAGGACTATGGAGGCGGATTTTTAATAAAAGACCTTCTTAACCATAAAGAGGTAGAAGTTAAAGTAGTGGATATCGAGGGCAATGAATTCAGAAACACGGTTACATTGGATGACATGCCTACAGCTCGTTTAATAGGTACAAGGATGGCATTTAAAAATTACAATTCATTCACCAATCCAAAACCTAAAGCTGTAAAGTCAATATTCAATGCTTCAGATATGGAAGGACCATATAATTCATTTAGCTTTTCAGGTTGTGGTGATATAAATCCATTGGAAAATGATCCTAATCAACTCGTAATAAAGGAATCTGCAAAAGTACTTGTAAATGGAGCACAGGGTAGAATAATAGACAATGGGACAAGAAGTACTGATGAAAAACCTAACCTGCTGTTAACAGCCAACATACGTGATATGAATCCCTATTATATGGGTGGATTTAAAACTGCAATGGGTCCTGAGATATTTAACTCCGTAGCAATACCGATACCGGTACTGAATGATGAGATTTTGGAAAACTTAAAGGTATTAAATAAGGATATTCAACTTCCGGTATGTGATATTCGTGGAAGACATTTGCCTATAGATACAGTTGACTATACCGTTTGGGATGACGTTGATTACAGGCCACTTACAAATCCCGACAATTGTTTCAGTTGTATTCCATGTCTTCCGGAGATATACTGTCCGGTTAACGCATACAGAAAGGATAAAACTATAGATATGGATTTATGTGTAGGCTGTGGATATTGTGCAACAGTATGTCCGCGGGGTGTTCCCAGCATAAATATGGGAAGTATAAAGATACATGCCGAAGAAAAAGACAGAACAATTCCCGTCACATGCAGACAATCAGATAAGAAACGTGCAATTGAAATATCGATGGAACTTAAAAAACAGATATTGGACGGTTCATTTAAATTAGAGTAGGATATTCTAATTTTTCTTATTTTCTTTTTTTTAGATAATTTTTTTTCACTTAAAATAAATATAAATAATTCAAAATTTAAATTATATATTATATGATAAGAGCAGTATTTTTTGATATGGATGATACATTATATGATACTTCTGGTTTTGCAGCTATTGCTCGTAGAGCAGCCGTTAAAGCTATGGTTCATAACGGACTTCAATGTTCTGAAGAGGAAGGTTATTCTCTTTTGATGGATATTGTTAAAGAAAAAGGTTCTAATTATGATAAACACTTTAATATTTTAGCCAAGGAAGTAAATGGAATTGAAGATCCATTAATTATTGTAAATGGTATTATTACCTATCATAATACTAAATTTGCTATGTTAAAGTTAGAACCGGAGTGTTTTTCAATATTGTTATATCTTAAAAGTAAGGATTATAAGGTCGGTCTCATAACCAACGGTAAGCAATTAAAGCAGTGGGAAAAGTTGGTTCGTCTGGGTTTATACCCTTTCTTTGATGATGTTGTAACAAGTGAATCGGTCGGTGTTGAAAAGCCTAATCCTGAAATATATAAAATTGCCATGAACCGGCTTGACGTAACTGCAGGTACATCCTTGATGATTGGCAATAGTTTTGAAACAGATATAATGGGTGCATACAATGCGGGTATCCCAAGTATGATAATTAACTCTGAATTTACCGAAGAGCAACAGAAATTTATGGATGAGCATAATTATCATGTTAGGAAGTTGTCCTCCTTAATCGATTTGATGAACATATTGTAACGGCGGTTATGTTGCCTGATATTTTATTGGATTGACAGATTGATAATGCATGGTTTTTGCTGGAAATTAAAATGAATTGATAAATTGTATATATCTGATTAGATAGATTTAGTATTAGCATTTAAGATTTTTTTAAATAAAAATAATAGAATATGATGTAAAAATGAATGGGAGGTTAATATATGGTTCAATCAGTTATTCTTTATTCCGAGATTATTCCCACAATATTGGCAATTGTTGGTATTTATTTAATTATTAGTGGTGTATTAGATGATAAAAAGGAATTTACCATTCCTGGTGTTGTAGTATTTTTATTGGCCGTTATTATTCCGTTTGTTATTTTGACTAATCTTATTTAAGAGTTCATGATACTCTTTTTCTATTTTATTTTTTGATGTTTTTAGCACACCCTTGTTTTCAAGTTTATTTTTTGAACATATTGCTGCATATATTCCTGCATTAAATAGTGTTGTTTCATCCTTTTTGGATATGAATGCTGTGATGTACGTATCTCCAAGACCGGTAGGGTCTACTTCTTTCTTAGCTTTTATTGCAGGTATTTTTATTTTTTCATCCTTTGTATATATTGTTGAACCATCGGATGCCTGTGTAATTATAACAATTTTTAATGAGTTGTCTTCAATGAATTTTTTCATGTTTTTTGTGCTTATTTCAACATTGAATGCGGTTTTGAATTCATATTCGTCTGATGATATTATGTCTGTGTATTTAAGGTATTCCCTGTAGTTGTCCCATTTGCGTGCAATGACATTGTTGTCCTTGTCCAATTGTCGTATGTATCCCTGTATTACCAGTGTTGTCTCAATGTCTGCCTTTTTAAGGTATCTTATTAATTGGGCATCTATTTCATAGGGACTAAGTGGTGAAAGAATTGCTTGTGAGTACTCGTCTGCTTTGATATTCAATTTTTCAATATCCTCTATTTTAATGTGGTATTTTGGAAAATAGGCCTTTTGTATGCGGGTATTGTCTTCGAGGTAGATGTTTGTATATTTCATACAGTCTTTTGTAATGATTTTGTGGATGTCGTTGTCTAGGTCAAAGTCACTAATCATTTCAAGCCCATCTTCACCTATCAATATAATCGAAGTATTGTCTATTTTAAGTGTGTTTAATGTTGATGACTGATAATATACTGCACCACCAATTTGAGTATATTCATTGTTATTTCTTATTATGGTGTCCTTTGTAACACTACCTATATTAAGTATCTTTTTTTTCATATTTTTTACCATTTTTTCAATTTACCCTCATGGAGTACTGTTCCAACCAAGAAATTGTTGATGTTTTCTTTTTGATATGCATCAATGGATTCAGCTGTAATTCCACCTGCAATGATGAATTCGGCATCATGGACATTTTTAATGATATGCTCTTCTATTGGGGATTTGTTTGAGACCTTTGTACCGACATGGGTGATGTTTAAGATTATGATCTGGCTGATGTTTGAAGAGTTTATCAAATCTATGATATCATCAAGTGTAATCTCCTCGTTGTCTGTGAGGAGTTTGTCCTCTTTAATGTCAATGCTTACAACAAGCTTATCATTGGGATATTCTTTGATAATCTCGTGGATGTCACTTAGGTTACTCATTGATTCAGTAGCCAATATGTTGTATGTGGTGATATTGTCATTTTCTTTAACATCATCCATATTTTCGATAGCATTGTCAAGCATTACCGGTATTACCTCATTGATTTTGGAGATTAACTCTGAGTTATCACCGACATGTTCCAATCTATCCAAATCAGCAACATACAACAATGAATAGCCAGCTTTTTTTAAATTATTTGCAATCTCCAGTGGGTTGTCTCCGAAGACACTATCTAATTTTTTATAGCTGTCCCTATTGCCACTTTTTCCACTAACACATTCATTGTCTTTAATATCAACTACAGGTATAATCATGTTAATCATCTGTAGATGCATTTCTTTTTTCAATATATTCATCAATTGCTTTGAGACTATTTTCCACGGCTTTTTCGGATAAGTCATCATCCAATGGCATGTCACTGTCCAAACTAATATCTATATCTATGTCAAAGCCATTTTCCAAACTGTCTAAGTTTATTTGAATGTTGATGTCCTCAAAATCCTTTTTATTCATATTTTTCAGAATGGTCTCTTCTGCAGTATTATACGCTAAGTCTATAATTTGATCAATTTCTTCTTCGGTTAAAGCTTTCATAATAATTCTCCTTATATGATTTATAAAAAAAAGTAACTGAATAATTTTTAAGGGCGGTTAAAGAGGTTTAAGTAGTGGATACTACTTATTGCATCTGCTGCATAGCATTTTGTAGGTTTGCTTGTAGTTCTTCAAGTTTGCCTGTTATACGTTTTTCCTGTTTTTCAATTGTTTTTTTCCTTAATTCAAGCATTTCGATTGAATCTTTAAGGTCTGCTTCACTTTCAGCTTTGGTTGTTTTAATAAGGAGCGGACCCGCTGTTTTATAAACATCTTGGTCATCATCTGTTTTAGATAGTTCATCTAAAGCTTTTTTTGATTCATTCATTTGAATTTCAACAGTTTGTTTTTGCATAGCAATAGCTTGAGCCTGTTGTTGAACTTGTTGGAATTGGTTTAATTGTTCTTGTAAATTTTGTTGATTTTCCATTATATCACCTAACTAATATTTTTCAATGATTTCTATAAATTAAAATAATTATTTTTTTCTAACTTCTTAATCATAAGATTAACATTATATATTATCTTTTTCTTAACTTTTATATTTTTAATATTTTTTCGGATAAATTTATCCATCGTACATATGAGTTTATTGATGCACGCAATGATACGATATCCTTGGAAATGATATTAATTACTAATTTTTTTGAATCTAATGTTAAATTGGTCCTTGACCTTTCATTAGTCTCTGCTTCAATTTCCGGTAAAATCGAATTATAGACTATTGAAGCATCTTCGGCACTGTCAAATTCCACAATAAATTCCGTTTCAATCTTTTTGAGTATTCCAGTCATATCAATCGCCGTTTAAATTAAATCCCTTCAGATAAACTTTATACTTACAATCCTCACGATTTTTATCAATGAATGTTATGTTGGCCAAGTTTTCTTCATCATCCCTTATGATGATACAATTCCGGTCAATGTGTTCTGTTGTATTGATTTTTGTCACGCTTTCAAATAACTCATCCAGTGAGTTGCTCTTGTTGATAACAAATATTTCACTTGAATCAACATTAATTCTGTTATTTTGTGCGGGAATTGATATATTAAAGTATAAATTGGCTATTGGATTTTCATCATCCTTTTTAACATCATAAATATCGATATTGCTGGGATTACCTTTAGTTTCAGTTAAAATTAATAGCAATGAGTTCTCATCCTGTTTGGCCATATTGATTATCTTTCTAAAACTCATCTTTCCCCTGTTTATATATGTTGCATTGAAATAATGTTTAATAAACTGGGCAAATCTCTTAGTAATCTGTGATGGCTTTCGACTAGTTGTAATTATCAAATCTGATTTAATGGTATATATCATTTTAAAAAACTCTTATGTTGTCAATGAATAGAAAATTAAAAATAAAATAGTTAAGGAAGAATTCACTTCCCCTAAAAAATAGTAAATTATCGGGCTTTAACTGTACGTTTAACTACAGGAACTTCTTTAAATAAAATCCTATATCTGCATTTAGGACATTTTGATTCAGAGTATTTTTTAATATCTACTGTCTGTCCACATTTAATGCATTTGTACATAATTATTCTCCTCCAGTAATACGTGTAATGTTACGTTTTGCGACTTTACCCATTGGTGTAACAGGAATATAAGCTCCGCCAGTAAATACATTACCACATTTTTTACATTTCCAGATACCAGCATGGGTTCTTTTTACACCAGGTCTGTCACATCTAGGACAAATATGCTTCTTATGCATTTTATCTTCTATATCACGGACAGTTCTTTTAGCTTTTCTACCATATCTAGCACCAAAACGACCTGTAGATCCTACTTTACTTTTTCTTGCCATTTTTTCACCTTCCTTTATTTTTATATTTGAATCATATTATCTTTCGTTATGCTCTAAATATCTTTTGAAGATAATAACAGTTAATTAACTAACAAAAACCTATAAAATGTCGTTAAATAACTATGTGTTCTTTAATTAAAAAAGTTACAGAACCTATACTGTACTTTTCAATAATTAGTTTTAAAAATAATATTATTTCGGAATTAATCTAATAGATACCTAAAATCTATTATCCTTATAATATAGCTATTAATTATATATGCATCTTATCTAATATATAGTTAATCATTTTATTTTATCAATAATGGAAAATAATTCTCTGCTCTTTTTATATGCAATATTGATTGAATTTCTTACCTCTTCAATACTAAATGCATTAAAACCGGATTTTTGAATAGCACATATGCTTCCATCTTCCCTAAATGCAATGGAAATACTTGCATCCATTAATGATTCTTCAACTGCGGACGGATCAACCAGCAGTTGGTCATATAATTTTGCAACACTACATAGAATACTTTTATTCTTAATCGGTAGTTTTATTAAATTATCATAATCAACGTTAATCTCACCGTTAACCGTGTTGACCGTTGGCAGCTTTGTAGTTAAAAGAGCACATACAGCTGCAAGACAAGCAGCATCCATTATATTGCCGTCAAAATCCAATAAGTAAATGTCAATATGTAATTTCCAGCAGGTGGATTCATCAATTATGGACAAATCCTTCAAATCAACCACGGGTGATTCTCTAATAGCCCTATCAACAACTCTTGATATTTCAACAGCAAATTTGTTCGGTGGACCATACTCAAAATTACGGCTGGCAATTGCAAGCAACTCCGTATTGGTAATGATTATTCCTTCATCAGGAGAATTGGCAAAGGGTGTTGTCATACTTGCCTTTACTCCGGCAACTGCGGTGGTAGCTCCAATAGAAACCATTGCAGATCCTTCTGCCTTGGTAATATAATCTGTATTGATGGTTATTTCCCTATATTCATCAAATAATCTGTCATCAACTCGTTTTTCCTGATTCAATAAGTCTACAATATTCTCTTCACAAATCTCGGAGATTATATTTACCATCATTCTCCCTCCTTATGCTTGTTATATAAACATTGCTGCTGCAATTGGTATATGAATTCACAGCCATCAAATGCAAGTTGCAACGCCTCATCAAATTCAGGTCCCGTTAAATGACCATCCATTTGTAAAAAGGTAATTTCTCTTGTTCTTGGAAGTATTGCAATGGGCATATCCGCTTGACCTTCCTTGTCCTCTTTTTCACTTAAATCCAACACTATATGATCATCCACTTTCCCGACGGCACATGCACTAATCAGGTCCTTCATAGGTATTTCAGCATCAGCTAATGCCAGTGAGGCTCCAATTATTCCCAAGCATCGGGTACCACCCTCAGCTTCTAATACTTCGATGGATACATCAATTGATGCACGGGGATATTTTTCAAGGAATATGCATGGTGTGATGGCCTCTGATATTAACTTGGATATTTCAGTAGATCTTCTATCAGGGCCTGGTCTTTTTCGTTCTGTAACACTAAATGGTGCCATATTGTATTTGCAACGAAGGACTGCTGCATCCGGTTTTGAATGTTTTTTGGAGAATAACTCCCTTGGACCATAAACTCCCACAATAATCTTGTTATTGCCGCATTCAATATAGGCTGAACCATCCGCATTGTTTAACACACCTACCTCCAGCTTCATATTACGTAATGTGTTGTAAGTACGTCCATCTTCACGTATAAATTCATCGTTCACTCAAATTCCCTCTTGGATTTATAATTATGCTTTGTACTTTCTTGACGAGATTATGCATAAATGGATTTTCATCAATAAACTCAATAATCTCCACTACTTTGCTGATATTTTCCTTCTTTGAATTAATCCATATCAATCCATTTTTCGCAACAATAACATCAGTATGTAAATATTTTTCTATCAATGATATGATGAATACATTCTCTTCGCTTAAAAAATGTATTGTTGGCTGTTTGACCTTTTTTATTACGCCCTGGTTAAATTTTCCCAAACCATGGGATCTGATTGTTAACTTAATCCTATTGATTTCATCGACATTTGCAACTCTTAAAAGCAATATGTCTTTCACGTTGATTATGGAGTATATGCTTTGTTGATTATCATCATATAACTCTGATGTGGGAAGATAACCATGGTATGTAGTATTTAAGTCAATGGCCCATGAGGAATAGGATGAATTTGTAACTCTACCAATTACCAAATCCCCATATTTTGGATTGTACGAATCTTTAAATGGAATTACATATACTTTATCACTTTCAAAGTATACAAATCCCATTATGTTAGAAAATATTTTACCGTTATCCTTAAAAGTACCATTTCCGGTTTTCAAATTATTGTCCGTTAATAATGAACCGGGAAATACTACTTCCTTGTTTTCTACAAAATACATTTGCTCACTTAGTCGATTAGTTTTGTTTCAACTTCTCCATGTGTAAGACCACTTAGGGCAGTGTAGAATTCATCTTGAAGTCCGCCCGGAATTTCAATAACTCCTATCCAGCTACCGTCGTTCATCCATTCTTCTTTTTCAAGTTTTCCATATTGGGTTATGGTTGAATATGCTTTACCGGCATATGTACCAGGAATTTTTGCTGCGATTTTAACTTTTTCAATTCTGATAGGAATCTTTGTCAGAATAGCTTTTACAGTAGGTTCAATCTGTTCTTCAACTGATTTCATCGGATCAATATGAACCTTGGCTTCTTCCATAGCCTTTTGAATTCTCTGTGGTGGATGAGGAAGTTTTGTCTGTGGATTTATTGCTTCACGTGCAATTTGTGCAATCACCTGTTTTGTCTTTTCTTCCTGCATTTTTCTTTTTTGATTAGCGGTAATCTGAATATTACCCTTTTTAATAATCTTATCTGCTACTTCAAGTGCATCGGTTGTTTCAAAGGCTTTTTCCATAGCTTCTTCGGATGCCTTATCTGCTTTATGTGCATCTTTAAATACTTCTTCCACTGCAAGTACATCTTCAATTGCTATATCTTGACCTCTTTTATAATCTGCTGCTAGCTCCGCATCTACTAATATTTCAAATCTTTCGCCATATGACTCTAATCTTGCTATAACAGCATCATCAACATTAACCATATTATCACCTGTTATTATAATTTTAAACATTTATTTTTTTTCAAATCTTACTCATATATAAATATCTAAAACATAATTAATAAAAATAATGTCAAATAAAAAAAAATTATTAAAAGGGTATTTGGGGTGGTTAGGGGGTAAATAATAGCAGTTACATTTATTCTTCGGAAGTTTCATCAGTGTTATCGTCAGTCTTGTTTTCTTCAGTTGATGTTTCTTCTTCAGATTCTTTTTCTTCACGTTCAGCTTTTAATTGGGCTTTTCTAGCTTCTTTTTCTTCACGTTCCTCTTCAGCTTTTCTTTCAGCTTCAAGTCTTTCTTCCTCTTTTCTATCTAGAAGTTTTTTGACATATCCTTCTATTTCATCTTTTGGAAGTTTTTCATATTTGGCAGTTTCCTTGTCAATGATTGATATTTCAATGCTGTCTTCAGTAACCTTGCCACTGTTTGCTTCATATATTCCATCAATGGCTAAATCTATAGCATCTTCTATAGTAATGTCATCCTCATATTTTTCTTCAAATAGTTCTAGTGCTTTGTCTCTTCCAAGACCTATTGCTGTTGCCTTGTATTCAACTATAGCTCCACTAGGATCTGTCTCATATATTTTACATTCACCGTCGGATACTCCTCCGATGATTAATGAAATACCAAACGGTCTTACTCCACCGCTCTGGGTGTACATCTGTTCCAAGTCTCCAAGGTATTTGGCAAGTCCTGTAACAGTAATCGGTTCATGGTATCTTAACCGGTTAACCTGTGCCTGATTTCTAGCTATATCAACAAGACGTCTGGCATCGGCTACCAATCCACTGGATGCGGTTGCAATGTGTTCATCGATTTTAAAAATCTTTTCGACGGATGTTGGTTCTATGAGTTTGCTTTTGATTTTCTTATCAACTGCAAATATTACTCCATCTTTTGACTTGATACCTATTGCTGTTGTACCTCTTTTAACTGCTTCCCTTGCATATTCTATCTGGAATAAACGTCCATCAGGGCTGAATAATGTTAATGCCCTATCGTAACCTGCACTTTGGAATTGTTGCATTTTATCTACCTCTCTATTTTTTAATTTAATTAATTAGAATGTTGTTTTTTTAATTCAATTTTTTTTGTTTATATTTTTTACTTTTACATATTATATATTTGCACATACTTATTATTACCTTTTGTTATTTTTATATTTTTTGCTTTATGACAATCTTGAAATATGGTGATATGATTGAAAGTAATGTATCTCATATAATAGGGGTATTCTTGAAGTTAACATATATTGTTTTCATCTTTTCGAAGATGTCCTTCTTGAATATTAAATCTTTTAAAATAGGTATATGCTTATTTGCATAGTATTTTGGTAGAATACTTATAATCATTTTTTTGATATTATTGGGAGAATTCTAATCAGTGTAAGACATATTGTTTATGATTATTATTCATTTGAAAATAAGACTTCATTTGAAAAGGACTTTATTAATAGATGTTTTTGATAAAAAAATAATAATTATTAAGCATTTTTGGAATAATCGATAACATAATTAACTTAAATTCAATCAAACGAATGTCTGTAGAACTCATGAATACTTTTGATAAAAGACAGGATTATTTGTATTCCAAGTTATAATTTATAACTGTAATTTTTAAATTTTGATTAAATATAAATATTATAATGATTATAACAATACATAATTAATAAACTTAATTATAACAGAGGGGTTTTGATGGCTATGAAAACTATAAGAGTATCTGAAGAGATTCATACCAAACTTTCACATTTAGGTTTAAAATCTGAAACGTATAATGATATTATTGGAAGACTAATATCTGCATATGAAGAGCAATATTTAGATGATTTCACAGATGAAGAAGCTGCTTATTATAATGAAAGAATTAGGCAGTTTGAAAATGGAAATTATGATGGAACTGTTGAAGTTGATCTTGAGGCTCTAAGAAAAAAATATGATTGATAACATGAATTATAGAGTTTTTAAAGATAAAAATGTGGAAAAATTTTTGGATAAAAATTCTGATGATGTTAAATTAATTGAACGAGTAGAGAAAAAAATATTAGAATTATCTGAAAATCCATATTTATGTGCAGAAAGATCTTTTAAAAGTCGAAAATGTCCAAAATGTAAAAAAACTAGAATTGGTGATTATCGAATTATTTATCACATCTCAGATAACACTAATTTTGTTGAACTAATTGATATTGGTCTTCGAAAGAATATTTACAAAAAGTGGGATTAATTGCTTAGCTAAATTTGGATTTATATGATGAGTTAAGAAGTGAGTTTTTCAGTAATGGAGGTCATTTTCCTGATGATATTGTTGTATTGGAAGCACATAATCGGGGATTGAGGGTGGAATTAATTTTCGTTATCGGTGATGAGGCTATGTATAATGCTGTTTGCAGAACCGGTGTTTTTTCATTTACTGACTGTATATTATGCAAAGTTAATTAGCATACAGTTTTTTTTTACTTTTTTTCTAACATTTCTTTAACTTTCTGGATATTGCTACTTAAATGATAATAAATCGTTATTATGGTTAAAAAAAGGGAGGTGTGGAAGTTTACCTGTTAATAACTTCCTTAGCATTGGCAATTACATTATCAACAAATTTATCACTACTACCAAGGTAGGTGTGAGGATCTAATGTTGCATCAATTTCTTCAATGCTCATGTACTCGAGTATTTCATCTTTTTCAAGTATGATTTCCTTAAGGCCTGTGTTTCGTGCGTATGCTTCCATTGCACATCCTCTTACTAAGCTGTAGGCACTTTGTCTTCCCATGCCGCACTGTGTGAGCTTTGACATGAATCGTTCTGCCATTATAAGTCCGTTACTTGCATTGAGGTTGCGTTCGATATTGTCCTCGTAGAAGTCAAGTTTTGAGAATAACTTGATTGATAAGTTCAATATATAATCAGTCAGTATTGCTGATTCGGGTAGGATGATTCTTTCACAGGATGAATTTGTAAGGTCACGTTCATGCCATAACGGATTGTTCTGCAGTGCCGCATTAACGTATGACTTTACAACTCTTGAGACGCCGCATATTCTTTCACCAGTAATAGGGTTTCTTTTATGTGGCATGGTACTGCTTCCCATCTGTTTTTCAGGGTCGAACTTTTCACCAACTTCCATGAGTTCGGTTCTTTGAAGATTACGTACTTCTAATGCCATCTTTTCAAGACTGCTGCAGATATTTGCAAGTGTCATAACGTATTCTGCATGATTATCACGTTGAACTACCTGATTTGATATGTTTGCAGGGGTTAATCCCAGTATTTCGGATACTCTCATGTGTATGTCATATCCTACCTCTCCTAATGCCGCGGTTGTTCCGACAGCACCGGTCATCATACCGACACAGACATGCTTTTCGGTCAAGTCAAGTCTTTCGAGCTGTCTTAACAGTTCATCTATGTATATTGCGAATTTCATTGCATATGTTGTTGGAAGAGCGTGTTGACCATGTGTACGTCCTATTGTGACTGTGCTCTTATGTTCTTCTGATAGGTCAATGAGTATCTCTATGAGCCTCACAATCTTTTCGCGGATAATCTCTATTGATGCCTTAAGTTGCAGTGACTGTGACGAATCGATTATGTCATTACTTGTTGAACCGTAGTGAACGTATTCACCGGCATTGTTATCACATACTTCCTCTAGTGCCTTCATCAATGCTCCAATATCATGGTTTGTTGCACGTTCTATTTCATCTACTCTTTCTTGCTTAACATATTCTGTTGTAGCTTTCTTGTTTATTTCATCTGCAGCTTCCTTAGGGATTAATCCTATTTCTCCTTCTGCCTTAGCCAGTGCTGCTTCAACTTTCAACATATTTTGTAGTTTTGATTCTTGTTCCCATACGGCCTTCATCTCTGGAGTACCGTATCTGAATTCTATTGGATGTATTGCCATAATAATCATTTAAAATAATTTTTATAATTAAGAATATATAATTCTATTATTAAATAAATCCTTGTTTAATAATAATATAATATATGTATTTTTAACCTTTTAATTATATGTCATATTTTCAAGGTCTTGTTTCATATATTCCTGACTTTTCTAGTGGTGATGGAAGTACATTTCAATAGCTTAAAATGAGTATTTATGTATTTTTGGAGTTTAAAATTCTTGTATTTATACACTTTTGGATTATGATAAATAACATACTTAAAAAAAGTGTTGGAACTGTTTAATGTCCCGTTAAGATATTCTTCTTTTGAATTAGAATTTATCTCTAAGACTTTGAATAGTACCTGATGTGGAGAGTGAGTGTACGGTCATTTGATTTTTTCTAAAGTTTGAAATGGTATAAAAGCCCATCACGGCCTTTTTCTCATATCCCCTGTTGCATCTGACTATAATGTTGTATTCATATCTGTTGGGATTATCCACTTCTTGAAAATCGATAAGCCATAGGTTAATCATGCTGGATTCTATTTCACCGAAGGTGTTAATTGCACTGTTCCATAATATCTGTATGCATTCCTCTTTTGAGACTTCATTTTCCGCGTACAACTTAAGTGCAATGTACCTTTTTTTCTGTCTTAATGTAGGGGGCAATATCTTTAATTTCATCAAATCAAATCCTCATCTTATAATTTTCACGCCATCCACAATGCTGTCTTTTTTTGTTTGGATGTTTCTGATTATGTCCTCGACATTGGTTGTTATGGACTTTCTTATGACATTAGGGTCTGTGTCAAATAAGTTTCCCAGCATTAGCATAGCTTCCGGACTTTTCACATCATAAAAACTTTTACTTCCACTGCTTATTATTGTTCTGAATTGGTATTTTTCCTGTAGATGGAATAACTGATTTATCTGACTTAATATGCGAGCTTTGTAATATCCTCTACTTCTTAAAATGCTATTATAGTTAATATTGATGCTGATATTGTTCTCTATAAGCATTTTGGAGAGTATGTGGTTAATGCCGCTATTGTTATTGGATATGTATGGTTCATTGATAATATCGATTTGTGGCATTTGGCATGCGGTTCTGTTGATGTTGTCCTTTCCACCGTTAACCATTATGATATCACTTCTTCTATGGTATTTCAGTACGGTTTTTGTTAGCAGTTGGGGGTTGGTGTGATTTATGTAAACTCCATGGTATAAGTCTAATTTTGTTGATTCATTAATTGTATTGAATTTTTTTAATATTTCATCTTTGTTATCATCTAATGCTGTTGAATCATGGAAGATGCATGCAGCCTTAAATCCAAATTTTTCCAAAGTTTCAATAACTTCTTCATTTAATTTAATATTAAAGTCGTAAAAATTAGTCATATTGTTAGAACCTAGTGTTTAATTAAAGCGTATTTAAAAATAAAAAGAAAAATATTTTTATTAATATTATTCCAAGAAGTTAAAGATTTTCTTAGCTACAATCGTAGCATTCTTTTTGCTTACAGGATAACTTGCTATCTTTATTCTCATATGAATAGCATCACCATCATAAGTCAGTTTGAGATTTTCATCATAAGCCTCTTGTTTATCAAAACGCAGGAACAGATTACCCTTATCGTCCATACGACGACTAAGTTCATCACTTATTATCTTCTTATCCTCAGTTGATAAATTGTCATTGAGAAATTTGACGATATCCTTAGTAAATCTTTTCTTAGAAATCTTTTCGGATAAAATAAATATTTTGTTACCAAAGTGATCTTCGGTAATGGTTTTAACAGGTGAAGGTTCAGAAAAGATGTAATTAAGGGACTTAACTACATTCTCTTCCTCTTCGGTTGAATAAACAAATGTCCTGTACGAAATGTTATGGATCATCTATCTAACCTTTTCGGCACCTTTACCTTTTTTACGTAATCCTCTACCTTTTTTACCAGCACTAGTTAAGCCTCTGAATGCTCTTCTGGTGTGTTGTTTCTCACATATCCAATTGATGTTGTTATCATTGCGGATTTCAGGTCTTTGTGGGTCAACAAGAATTACTTCATAATATTTAGCTTTACCATCTTCCCAAACCCAGTAAGAGTTTAATACTTCTAAGTTAGGATATTTACGTGCTACACGTTCTTCAGCCATTCTTTGAATGGATTTTTTACCTGAGATTTTGTTTACACCCATTCTTTTTGGATCTCTACCGTTTTTAAATCTAGGTTTTCTTCTTGATCCTCTTCTTACTCTGATTCTTGCGAGTACGTATCCTGTCTTAGCTTTGTATCCTAAACGGCGTGCTCTGTCTATTCTTGTAGGTTTATCAATTCTTACAATAACAGGTTGTCTTCTCCATTTAGGTAATCTTTCCATCATAAGTTCTTTAACGTATGATTCACTTGGGTTTTTCCATGCTTCTTTCATATACTTGTACATTTAATCTACCTCATTGTTCAGCCTTCTGGCCACATTCAATTTAGTTTATTTGTGTATATTGAAGGAGTAGAGTACTGGAAAACAGTAAAACTCTTTTAAATTTCTCCTAAAATATAAAAAGCCAACGTATTGGCCTTGATATTATTTTACCGATTAAAAATTAAACTTTAATCTCAATAATAAATTATATAAAATTAGATTATATTATCGTATAATCTTTATACTATATTATTTATTGTATTCATTATATATTAAGTTATTGATTGGGGGGGGGGGGGGGTTATCTTTTTTTTGTTAGGAGTCCATCAAATGGTAAAAAATGGGATTGAGAGGAGTACAATTTTACACTAAGCCATAGATGGAACTTGTAATCAGATATATTGAAGTTATGATTATTGCAACTGCAAATATTCGTGGAATGATTTTAGTTTTTGAAATGAATCCTTCAAGATTGATTTTGGATAAAAGAACGCCAATGATTGTCATGGATAACATAAATCCCAGGGAATACAATACTATATTGAACACGGCATATGATGAATTGGCCGTTGCTGCAAGTAATGAGATTAATGAGATCAGATATGCACCGTAACAGGGAGTCCATGAAACGGAGGTCACCAGCCCCAACAGAAACGCATTTACAGTACTGTTTTTATACTTTTTCGGCTTCAATGAAGTTAGAGTGATCGAAGAGTCTTTTAATATAAGTATTCCAACAAACAGGAGTATTACTGAAGAAACGATTCTAAGATAACTGATATAAGCATAGGTTATGGCCGTGAAAAAAGCCGTAAAAAATATTGCAATGACAAATACGCTAATAAATCCACATATAAATGATACGGATTCCATTTTTCTTCCACAGTTAAGACAGACTGCAACAAATACTGGTAAAACAGGCAGTATGCACGGGGATATTACAGATATTGCCCCAGTTAAAAATGAAAAGATGGGAAGAATCTCCATTCATATCCCCTTTAGTTTCTCCAGAAATTCATCCGGCGGAAGATAGCCTTCATGTCTTTCAACTTCATTGCCGTTGGTGTCTAAAAATATGACCGTTGGCGTACCGTATACCGAATACTTTGAAGCGACTTCCGGATTTCTGTTGATGTTTACTATGACGGTTATGTAGTTGGAATTGAGCTTTTCAACAACTTCTTCATTGTCCAGAGTGTTTCTTTTGAAGGCTTCACACCATGAACATGATTTCTGGTCAAAAAGTAGTACGATACTTTTGTTTTCAATTTTTGCATTTTCCAACGCCTGCGTGTAATTATCACTGGCGTTTAGTAAATTATGAGTATCACCTTCACTGGAAACGGCGTTGACTGATATGATTGTCGTTATGATAAGTATAAGCATTACCATATTTTTCATCAAGTTCCTTCTCATAAATATCCCCTTTTATTTATGTTATTTATCCCTTTTTGATATGTTTAGCTAAATTATCTAATCATTAATTTGATTTTCCTAAATTATATATTTTAATAATGACAAAGATTTTCTTAGATTTTATTATATTGATTGTTTAGAGGTTTCAAATGGAGTTCTGTCCCAAATGTGGAAAGGTATTAATTCCACACAATAGAATATTAAAATGTTCGCTATGCGGTTATACAAAAAAACTCAATGATGAGGATAGCAAGGATTACATATTATCTCATGATGTATCCGATAAGCGGAAAGTCATAATATCTGGAGATAAGGTAAATGCCATGCCGACGACGAGGGGATTATGCTATCGCTGCGGCAACCGCCAACTGGAGTGGTGGATGGTGCAGATGCACAGAAGTGATGAGGCAGAAACCAGATTCTATCGCTGTACAAAATGCGGAAATACGTGGCGAAGATCAAATTGAACGGTATGTGGAGAATATTTCCAAAATTAGTTATCCAGTCAATTTAATCTCTAAAATAAATAATCGGAATCTAATAGTTATTGTTAGGGGTTTAATTGTTTTTTTTACTTCAATCTAATGTTTGGTGGATTGTTGAAAAATTAGTCCATACCATGTTTTTCTTCACTATTTCTCTTTGTATCCTAGCTTTTTTGTGTTTTTTTAATATTACTTTTAGTCGTTTAGGGGTTTCGTATCTTATTTTTAAGAATCAGGTTATGGTTGTTTTGTAGTATAATTCTACGGTGGTGTTGAGTTTGCCATTTCTTTTTCATATGACACTGGCAGTTTTTCAAAGTTGTTATCTATTTTTTGGTCATCGTAGATATATTTACGGTAGAATGTTTGTCTTGTTTTTAAATATGTTAATTGTCTTTGTGCTTCTTTATTATCTTCTGATTTAATTGTATCTGAAATTTTAATAGATATTCGAGAGTATTTTGAAGTCTTGAATAATCATATCATTTCAAGTTTTAATCCATTAAAACATTATAATACGTAATTTAAATCAATATAATTTTCCTCAAAACACCCTCATTAATTTTTAATTTAATCATGATTATTATCCATCATTGTGGATTAAAGTATTATTTTTGATGATACTTATTATTCTAAGATTTTCTAGTCATAGTAAGATATGATTGGTATAATTTTTGAAAATTCACTATTGTATTTAATTATTAATCCGTAAAATATTTGGAATGTAGCAAATGAAGACAAATAGAATTTTATTGCCAATACAATTATCAATGAAATGCCCTCCAATAAAACGGAAATATATATCATACACACCATTATGCAAGTAAATAACAAACCCTCTCTGTATTTTCCAATGAATATAAATGGGATAATAACTAAAATTATCCTAATAATTACTAAAAACAAAATATTCATTTACTACTGTCATAATTATATCAGTTAACATAAATGAAAAGAAAATTAAGAAGATTAATTTTTCATTAAATAATTCCATAATTAGATAATCATGATAGTTAGTATCACCTCCAAAAAATCTATTTAGAAAACTAACAATTTTCTTACCATATATCCTGTTTAATACATAATAACTATAAAACAGTAACAGATTAAAAATACAAGGGGGTAAATGTTGATTAAACCCAGTATATCCAAAAAATGAAGCACAAATATCTAGGGGAATACAAGCCAACAAGACTAGTAATAAATCATTAAATTTCAAATTAAGAGTTTCATTTTTGATTTTTAATTTTAAATTCATAATAACACCAAATAGAAAACTTTATTAAATATTTATTCAACTCATCAAACAATATTATTTAAAAAAAATAAATTAAGCCGGATTTCTTATAGGCAATCCCCATAAAAAATCCCATACATTATCATAATCTTTAATATACTCTACTTCATCGGGAGTTGGATTATGCATACCTGTATTGTCCACGATAACAATATCTGATTTATCTAATTTACCCCAAGTAGTCAATTTAATTCTCATGATTCTTTCATTTTCCATCCTAAAATCATGTTTAACTAATTCAACTGAGGAATAATCGTAATAATTCATTGAAATGGATGCATAACCATCCCAATAATCATATTTTTCAATTTCATCAACTTTCATATTCTCTGGACTATACTTGTCCTGATCTTCCAAGGTATGCCAATGACATATTCGTCCTATAATACAAGCTTCTATAAATGTTACAACTGTTGATTCAGCAAATGTCATTCCACTACTTATTATTATTTCACATGGTTCATCAATATAATTTATAATTTGAGCTAAATACTCCACATTATAACCTTGTTTAACTAAAATTGATACTATAACTCCGGGACCTATAAATTGTCGAAGATTATATTTGTCAATTCTATTTAAAAACATATCAGTCATTTGATATAAACACATGTATCTATATCTTGTTATTCCAGGTGTATGTAATTCATCTAATAATAAACCACCACTTAGTGATGTTCCATAAACATTATTAGTCCAATTGGCATTGTTTTCATTTATTTCTTTTAGGAATAAGCATGCTTCACATTCTCTATTACTGGCATGGAACAGATCATCATCTATTAATGAACCATCACTAACAAGACCAGTTGACATATCAACGGATATGAAAACATTATTTAATGAATCTATAATAAAATAATTATTTCCTATGTGTCCTGTTATCAGATTATCTTTATTTTCAGCAAAGTTAGTGAATATGATTTCTAGAGTTGATTTGGTTTTGTCTGGTCCTGTTTTGTTTCTTAGTATATTTATTACATCTGCTTCTATAACATTTAGCATTGAAGTTGTTGTAAATTTGTATATCCATTTGTTTATTGTTTCTCCTTGAATTTGCATTCCCATATCTGGGTTGAATGAGTGGATAATTATTTTGGATGCATTTACATAGCAAGTTGTGGTAATTGTGCTTGTACGGTTATATGTGACATTGTAGTAGTCTTGGTATTCATTTGCTATTGAATCGAAGAAATATGCGACGAATAATGATGCTAAGTATGTGTTTTGAATCGGTATTGAGTAATTCGTGTTTAGTGCTTCTTCAATGTCACCTGTTGTGGTGACTTTATTGGTTATGGTGTATGTTTCTATTGCACCGGTATACTGATATGTCATGTTTTGTAGTTGTTCTAGTGTTTGGTTGTGTGTTTGTTGTATGCTTAGTATGTCTTCGTAGTCTTTGTGTGAGAGTGCAAATGATCGGTTGGTGTTTTTGTCGTTGATTGTGACGCTTGTCTTTATTATGTTGGGATTGTATATGAAGTTATCGAATACCGGTTCACCGTCAACTGTAAATATATCTTTGTTGTTTCGGGTATATTTGATTGTTGGTATATTGTTAGTGGTTATTTGATTGTAGGTACTTGTTGTTATGTCTTCTGTGTACTGGTATTGTCTTGCCAGCTGATATCTTACTGCCAGGTCACTAAAGGTATCGGTTATGCTTTCTAATGGTAGTGTGTTAGTCTCTATCATTGCAGTGTAGTTGTTGTTTTTGTTGAAGTCTATGCAGTCGACCAGTAATATCTGATTGGTGTTGTGGTTGTATCTTGTCGTGTATTCTACCGTGAATTGGTTGATGTTTTCTCGTGTTTTGTCATGGTATTCTATGATTGTTGTCTGGTTTTCTGTGTAGATGAGTATTCCATCTTTTTTCTGTGGATTTGCGTGGTTTGTTGTCTGTAATTGTCCATCAAATGATATGAGGTAGTCATTTAGTTGCATGTTGTATTTATCATTTGTTACTCCGTTTATGAAGTTGTATGTCTGATTTGCTAGGACAATATTTTACTTTGATATTAAAATGTAAAAAAGTAGACTTATCACAAGAAAATACCATAGTATTTTACCATAGAAAACCAAATCAGTCATGACAGATAAATGAAGATTATCCAATGTGATTAATAATAACATGAATAGACAAATAAAAACAAACAGTACATCTATTTTTGACAATA
The DNA here is from genome assembly GCF_003268005.1 of Methanosphaera sp. BMS. Lineage (NCBI taxonomy): Archaea > Methanobacteriati > Methanobacteriota > Methanobacteria > Methanobacteriales > Methanobacteriaceae > Methanosphaera > Methanosphaera sp. BMS. The sequence goes on from NZ_CP014213.1 coordinate 2,529,863, forward strand.
GAGGAAGTTTATCATTATTTTTTAATGATAATGCACATTCATAAGTATCATTAACAGTAAAAACATAATATATTACTGGTGTTATAGCAAAGAAAGGATAATTCCAGAAATAAAATACTATGTCAGATATGTTTAATGTTAAAGGATAAGCAGATATTGTTATCAAGTTTAAAATAGTTAATAGTAAACCAAGAATAACCTGAATCATGAAACGCTTATATAATTTAAGATATAAATTTCCTAATGAAAATAATCCTAAAAAACCACCAAATACACTTAATAAAACTCCATACAATATTTTTTTATCTTTTAATGCAATATAAACATTTTTAATATTTTTTCTTATGAAGAAATTAACGATTTTATATTTAAAATAATCACCAGCTCTTGAATCATTACGAGGGGTTCTGAGATTTATAATGTAAAGTATTATCACCATCCATAATAAAATACCAAAAAAAGAATAGTAATAAAAAGTAATTTCTTTAGAAATTAATACATTATAAGATAATCCAAAGATTAATTGGATAAATAAACCAAATAAATTGTAAGATGTATAACCTAATATTATTACATATACAATTGATAATTCAAATAAATCAGAAAACTTCATATCTTTCACCCCATAATCATATTACTAATTTGACTGAACAAAGAATCCCCTTCGAAATAAGTATATGATTCTTCCGGAGATAATTTAGTAACTTCTCCTGATGTCTGATTTACAATAAATGCACTATTTCTATCATAATTACCAAAGGCACTAGGATGAAATATATTCTTATTAAATCTTATAGCAACATAACTATGCTGATTACTTTTAATTTCTTCTTCAGTTGGAGGTAAATCATAATGATAATAACCATCCATCAACGATGGAACAACTGGATTTATTTTGATATAAAATGGATAATTTTTCTTTAAATAACCATATAATTGGTAAGTTAAGTAAATTATAGGAGTTGATATTTTCCAATCTTCAATATATCCTTTTTCAAATAATTGATATGAGGACTCAGACACAAATGGAACAGTATGTTCCAAAAGAGAATATTCAACATCTTCCAATTTATCATAAATATTACAATAACCTGCATCTTTATAAGTCCAACTCTCTTCACCATTTAATTGCTTAACAAGTGATTGGTAATGCAAATCATAAAAAGTCTCTAAAATTGAATCACAAACTGTTAGAATAAAAGGTAATTTTTTAAGCATTTCGAAACCCATAATACGTAACTCATTAATATTATATATTAATTTTCCTGAAGATACAAGGCTTTCAAGTGAATGATCATCAGAATAATTATAATTGTTTGTATTTACATTTAGTGTGCCCTGCATTAGATATGTATTTGTCATGAACATGCAATTTGGACATTCTTCATAGGATTCATGTCCATACTCATTGTATTCATCGAAAACATAATCTGTTATAAGACCTGTTTCCAAGTCAATACTTAAAGCCATTTGATCTTCCTCATCATAAACTATTATTAAATTATCTAAAGAAACATAACTTACATTATAACTTTGTATTTTATTTGCAATAATAGAAATGGTTGAATTAACTCTTCGATTTCCAGTTCTGTTACGTATGATATTTATCAATTCAGACTCAATAATACTCAATTTGCTACTGGTTTCTAAACGGAAACATACTTTATTGATTACTCGTCCACTAACGACCACTCCCATGTCTGGATTGTATGAATTAATTATTATCTTAGAAGCATTAATAAAACATTTCATAGTAATAAACGATGTTCTATTCCAAATAACACCATAATCTTCTTTTTTACTATCGGAATATTCATCATAAAACTCGATTGTTTTAAGTGAAATTAAAAACGTTGTATAAGACAATAAATCGCCCTCAAATTCCTGATAATCATTAAAACGGTCAACCCATTTATCATAATTAATTATTTGCTTTACTATGGCATAACTTTCTATTGCACCGGTATACTGATATGTCATGTTTTGTAGTTGTTCTAGTGTTTGGTTGTGTGTTTGTTGTATGCTTAGTATGTCTTCGTAGTCTTTGTGTGAGAGTGCAAATGATCGGTTGGTGTTTTTGTCGTTGATTGTGACGCTTGTCTTTATTATGTTGGGATTGTATATGAAGTTATCGAATACCGGTTCACCGTCAACTGTAAATATATCTTTGTTGTTTCGGGTATATTTGATTGTTGGTATATTGTTAGTGGTTATTTGATTGTAGGTACTTGTTGTTATGTCTTCTGTGTACTGGTATTGTCTTGATGGTTGGTATCTGACTGCTATGTCACTAAGGGTATCTGTTATAGTCTCTAGTGGTAGGGTGTTTGTTTCTACTAGTGCTTTGTAGTTGTTGTTTAGGTTGAAGTCTTGCAGTCAACAAGTAATACGGTGTTTGTATTGTAGTTGTATCTTGTATCATATTCTACAGTGAATTGATTAATGTCTAGCTGTGTTTTGTCGTGGTATTCCAGTATTGTGGTATTGTTTTCGGTGTATATTAGTATTCCATCCTTTTTGGGTGGATTGCTATGGTTTGTAACTGTTACTTGTCCGTCAAATGTTAAGTGGTAATCGTTTGATTGTATGTTGTATATTCCCTCTATCTGACCGTTAACGAAGTTATAGGTTTGGTTAGCTATGATGATGTTTACTGTACGTACAAACGGTAGCATTACTGTACCATTTTCTCCTTCTGTTATTATGTATTCATCAAGTGTATTGTTGTATCCTGTTACCTGAGGTAGTGTTATGTTATGGTAGTTTGCCAGTCGTATAGTGTAGTTTATCGGCACATACTCCGTTAGGTCATTAAGTGTGGTGTAGTTGTAGTAGTGCTTGTAATTGTTCTGATCAATTAACAACAGGTTGAGTACTGTGTTGTTGTGCAGTATGATTTCATCATCAGTATATTTATAGCTATCCATGGTTGGTATTGTTCTGTCTATAGTGTAGTAGATTGTATGATTGTTGTTTGTCTGCAGCACTATCTTATGTGTGTTGTAGTTGTCGAGTTCTTTCCTAACCTATGTATCAATTATCAATTCTAACACCTAAAAATAAGGGGTAATTGTTTCCCTTATATTTGGCTAAAGCACAAGCATAAACATCGTAAATAGTATATATTGCATAAATAAATATTAACAAACTCATATTCCATAAAGGTGTATTGAAATAGTAGTCATTAACGATATTCCAACGAGTTATTATTAAATAAAAATGCATGCTTCCTAATAATAATCCAATGATAAATTGAATTAAAAACCTAGTATATAATTTATTATAATAATTTCCCAGACCCATTATAAATAAACCTGAAAATACTATGGAAATTATACTAGGAATCAGTAGATTATATTTTAAATCAAAAGGAATCCTGTAATAAAAATGTTCAACTAAAATAAAAAATAAAAAAATTGTAAGGAGGAAAGGGATATATCTTCCTTGTAAAATAAATACTCCCCAAATTTTAACAAAGAAACTTGGTAATATATCAAATAACTCCTTTGCATTTGTATAATTATAGGATAAATCTATTACTCTAATAGTCAAAGCATATAAACATCCTAAAAAAATTACTTTATATGAAATTCCTAAAGTATTATTCATCTCATGAAACCTCCCATATAATAATCTAAAACAGAATCATATCTTCCATTATAATAATCAAATTCATCTTCAGTCAAGTTCCTTCTTCTATTAGCATCAACCACATACATATCTGAATAATCTAAATTTCCCCTACGACCAATTTTAATTACGATTACTTTGTGATTATCATGTAATTCTTGAGGATTATTATATGTAATATTGTGGTACTCATCATATCTATTCATACTTAAAGTTAAATAGCCATCAGTAATGGCGTAATATTCCATATTGTTGCTTGTAACTTCTTCATCCTTCATTTTTTGTTGATTATCAATTTTTATCCAATGATTGGTAACAGTTGTTATACTTTCATAAATTAAAACGAAAGGCAGCAATTTATATGGAAATGCCAAAGTAAATTTATCTAATTTATATTTATCTGCCATGTCATTCATTGATTTTAATGCATTGTATTCATCAATGTTTTTATCATAAAAACAACTAAATAACTGATGATTATATCCTGGTTGGTATAACTCCCCATAAATATTATTTAAAAGAGGAGTTTGTGTTTCTTCACCCCACATTTCATACATTTCTTGGTTAATTTCATTCACGAATTCACATGCTGAGCATTCTCTTTGGCTTGAATGTAGTAATGTGTCTTCTATTTTGCTGTTGTCTGTTAGTTGTCCCGTGTTAATGTTTAAATATATTGAAATGTTTTTTATTGGATCTATTATGAAGTAGTACTCGTTTATTCTTCCGGTTAATATTTGGTCATTGTTTATGCTTTCTGTTATTTCCTCTAGTGTTGATTTGGTTTTGTCTGGTCCTGTTTTGTTTCGTAGTATGTTTATCACATCTGCTTCTATTACGTTTAGCATGGATGTAGTTGTAAACTTGTATAGCAATTTGTTTGTTGAGTCTCCTTGTATTTGCATTCCCATTTCCGGATTGAATGAGTGAATGATTATCTTTGAAGCATTCACATAGCATGCTGTAGTTATAGTACTGGTACGATTGTATGTGACAGTATAACAGTCTTCACATTCATTAGCTATTGAGTCAAAGAAATATGTTACGAATAATGATGCGAGGTAGGTGTTCTGTATGTTAGGGGTATAGTTTGTGTTTAGTGCTTCTTCAATATCCTCGATTGTTGTGATTTTGTTTGTTATTGTGTATGTTTCTATTGCTCCTGTGTACTGGTATGTCATGTTTTGTAGTTCTTCTACAAGTTGATTGTGTGGAAGGTTTTGTCGTAGTATGTCTTCGTAGTCTTTGTGTGATAGTGCAAATGTCCTGTTTGTGTTTTTATCGTTTATTGTCACGCTAGTTTTTATGGTATTGGGACTGTCTATGAAGTTATCGAATACTGCATCACCGTTAGTTATAAATATAGTTTTGTTGTTTGTGGTATATTTAATCGTTGGTATGTTGTTGTTTGTTATCTGATTGTAGGTGCTTGTTGTTATGTCTCCTGTGTACTGGTATTGTCTTGCCAGCTGGTATCTTACTGCCAGGTCACTAAAGGTATCGGTTATGCTTTCTAATGGCAGTGTGTTAGTCTCTATCATTGCAGTGTAGTTGTTGTTTTTGTTGAAGTCTATGCAGTCGACCAGTAATATCTGATTGTTGTTGTGGTTGTATCTTGTCGTGTATTCTACCGTGAATTGGTTGATGTTTTCTCGTGTTTTGTCATGGTATTCTATGATTGTTGTCTGGTTTTCTGTGTAGATGAGTATTCCATCTTTTTTCTGTGGATTTGCGTGGTTTGTTGTCTGCAATTGCCCATCAAATGATATGAGGTAGTCATTTAGTTGCATATTGCATGTCTCTTCTATTTCTCCGTTTACGAAGTTGTACGTCTGATTTGCTAGGACAATATTTACTATACGTATAAACGGTAGCATTACTGTTCCGTTAACTCCTTCTTCTATTATGTATTCGTCCAGTGTGTTGTTGTATCGTGTTACCTGTGGTAGTGTTATGTTGTGGTAGTTTGCCAGTTCTATTGTGTAGTTTATTGGAGCATACTCTGTCAGTTCATTGTCTGTTGTGTAGTTGTAGTAGTGTTTGTGGTTGTTCTGGTCTACCAGGAGTATGTTGAGTACTGTTTTGTTGTGTAGTATTATTTTAGTATGATTGTATTTGTGGCTGTTGGTGGTTGCTATCGTACCGTCTATTGTATAGTAGATTGTGTGATTGTTGTTTCTTTGAAGCATTATTTTATACGTGTTATAGTTGTTGTTTTCTTTCTGTATTGTAATATTTACCGGGCTAACCTCATTTCGTGGTGTTCTATAAGTATAAACTGGTGATGATTGATTGTATTGGTTTATCACATAGTATTTTAGTTGTGTTAGGTTATTTAATGTCAGTATGCTAGTGCTATTGGCTTGTCTTAGATTTGTCGTATTCAATGGATCTGATCCATCCCTTGTATAATATATCACAGCATCTTCATCATCACAAACAAATGACACATTCTGATAGCCATCTGTATAAGTAGTTATTGGCTTTACAATAATCAATGGTTTGTTGATGTCAACTATCCTTATACTTTTGGATACTGTTTCTCCACTTGTTGTTGTTAATGTTATATGTACTGTACTGTTTTCGTTTAGTGTTAGTATTGTTTTTGGCATGTATGTTTGTGGTGTGTTGTTGTCTACTTGGTATTGTATTGTTCCTGTCTTGTTGGCCATTATTAACAAATTATATGTGGAATCAAAGTTTTTGTTTAGTGTTGTGTATATTTCTGGGGTTCTGTTATCTGTATCATGACCCATACAAAAGAAATAATCGTGAGATGAAATATAATCCGTAATGATTATAATTCCATTTGCTTGATAGTAATATGTATCACTTACTATATTGTTGTGTATGTAAAAATACTTTAGAATGTATGATTTTAGGTATATTGTTGTTGTATAACTATTATTTTGAGTAGTATTTGTTGGATGTAATCTTAAAGTTACAACAGAGCTATTTGTGAAACTACCGTTTGCCGTTGTTGGTGGTTGTCCATTAGTTGAGTAATATACAGTATAGTCCTCCGGTGCTGATAAATTAAGTTCAATCGTTTTAATATTGCCCATAAGATTACTATTAATGACATTAATGTTCACAACATTATCATCTGTATATTCATATTCACCATATAAAGGATAATAATAGTCATAAGTCAAATTACTATAATAATCCATAGAATCATTATATATTGTGAATACTGTTTTATATCGTATGCTATTATACCAGCTTGTTTGCCCTATCACTAATTCCAGGTTATATTCTCCAGGACTCCAAGTATATGGAATACTTTGATTTAGAATAACAGTACCATTTGTTACTGTATGTGTTGCTGTGGTTATTCCATTAATCTTAATTGCTACTTGTTCTCCATCAACATTGATATCATCAATGGATTTGACACTGGCATTAAGGTATAAACTTTTATTATAAAAAGCATATACTTCACATATGTCTATTTTTATGTCTTTCCTGATAAAGGAGATATTATAGTCCTCTTCTACTCTTGCCATACTGGAAGTATAGACAACCTGTAGGGGATGCTCGCCGAGAGTATATGAGGAATTAAATGTATAATTTACTATTACTTCACCGTGAACTACACTGGCATAGATAACATGACCATTATCGTCTTTCAATGTTTTACCATTAACCTTTATAACAACTTTACCCATATTAACCCCAATTCCATCATCATGATACACAAGCACATGAATTTTATTGTTCATGCCACGAACAAATGTATCATTAAGCAAGTGTACAATAATAGTATCATTAATCTCTGAAAGATTATCATCAATTACTGTTATAGGGGTAGTGTAATTTATCTCCAAATCATTGTTTATTATCTCAAGATTGTGCTGTCCTACTTCCAACACACCCGCATTAACTAGCATTAATCCACTGTTATCAGTACTCACGGTGTATTGTGTGTTGTCCAGTGTCATGTTAAACTGTGTTTGCATTACCGGGTTACCGGTATTGTCTGTTATTATTATATTATATGTGTCTGTTTTATTGTAGACATGTGTGGTTGGTGTTATGTTAATCTGGTAGTTGCCGTGTATTGTGTTGTTGGTGTATAGTTTTAGTGATGCAAGGTGGATGTGGTTATCTGTAAATTGCGGATAATCATGGAGGTTTATCCAGTTTATTCCATCACTGCTTACAAGTGAAGCATTCCTGCTTGTATTGTACGTTTTATAGGCTTTTTCTATCATGTAACCAGTCACATTCTCCTCAAGAGATGTGACCTTAACTACCACATTCAAGGTATCATTCTTTTCTAGCATTATGCATTTATTCAACGCTATGGTAATATAACCAATTGAATTAATTGTATTGTTTTGTGTGTATTCGAGGTGATTGTTACGGTAGATGTTTATAGTGTAATTGGATTTGTTGAGGTTGTATATTCCCACGGCGGTTAAATATCCCTCTCCGGTCATATTGTAAGTGTTGTTTATCCATAAGTCCTGTGAATCCAGTGTTGCGTATCCGTCATATGGGAGTATTCCATTTTGAATAACATTATCATAACATTTAGCTGTATTTATTGGAAATGCTATGTTGTTAATAAATAAACCATCCATTGTGTTGTTGTTTGTGGTGTATAGTCCTGCAAAGTTGTAATCATAATATGAAACGTGATACGTATCATTAAATATGCTGTCTGTTACAATGAATGCTCCATCACCCACGGGAATGTTTTCAAAGTTATACCTGCTGTAATTGTCATCCCATCCGATTACTGCGACTGCATGATTCGGAAGATGGAACTCATCATCATGGATGTCACTAATCTCAGTTGTTTCTTCATTTATGTGAAGGGTGGATACTACAGCACCATATTGATATATGGCTTTTTTAAGTTCCATGTTGTCACTTGTGTTTTGTCTGTTGGAAATAAATAGCACATCATTTACATTATAATCACTGTTTTGATTTACGGATAATTGACTGTACATCCAGTAATGATCATTGTATTCATATACCGGGCCAAGTCTGCTTACAAGATATCCCACACTGCTGACTATATCACATCCCGTGTTAGGTGTCCTGTCGGATTTGAAGATAGCATTTGTTGAAAGGAGGTTTTTCATGTTATTTTCTGAAAAATCACATGTAATGTTACTTTGTTTATTGAGTGAATATTCAAGGCAGTCAAGTACGGAAAACGCCCAACAGTTGCCACTGTCTCCCTGATTTTCAAAATCAACCATCACACCATCATCTCTTATATCATAACTAGTGGGTAGTGTAATATTCTCCAAGTTATAATCTATGTTCAAGTCATCCACATCAACTACATGGGTAGTGTTGGATTCAACAAAGAATGTGATGTTTTTACTGGTTAATTCCTTAAGATTTGTATCCCTGCAACTTAATTTAATATTGTATAATCCATGATAACTGGATGGAACATTATAATTTAACAGGTATTTTTCATTACTTACTTTAAAAGTACCAATATATGTATTGTTGATATATGCACGTACTTTACGGTTACTTATGAATGTATTGTCCTCTTTCAGTATTTTCACGACAAACTGTATCTTTTCGTTAGGTATGGCTCTTTGAGGTATAGAAACAATGTAAATCTCCTCTGGTGATATGATCTTAACAGTTTTAAATATATTCAAATCTGTTTCAACATCATTACTGTCAATATAAGTGGCTTTAATTACTATTGAACCAACACTACCTTCAGTTATTGTAAGATTATATGCAAAAAATCCATCAGTACAGGCAATAACACTTTCCAATGTGTCGTTTATTTCTAATCTAACAGAACCTTCAGTTACATTTTCATTATACTGATTTTGAATACTTATATTAACAGCTATCGTTCGGTTATTTTTAACAGTACCCGGTACTGTCAGATAAATATTATACTCATCTGTAGAATTAACCGTTGTTATACTGTTAGGTATATTATTACCTGTTCTGGTGTTGAAATCCGGCTGATTACTGCCCCAGTAATTGGATTCAATAGAATACAAGCCCATATCATTCAAATCAATGTTATCACCGATGAAAGTATTGGATTCTACCAACAAATTACTTTCAAATAGGTAAACAGATGAAGTGTCACATTGGCTGTTATCAAAGAGGTTGTCTTTTATACTGCCAATTGGACTTGACAAAACACATAGCGAGGAAGCGTTATCTGCCGTATTGCCTGTTATGGTATTGTTCACAAGTACGACGGGTGAATTAATCACATATACAGCTCCTCCACATTTGTCGGCACTATTATCGGTTAATATTGTGTTTCTAATTGTCAAATCATTAGAGCCTGCCTGTGTGATAGCACCACCTACTAATGCACTATTATTACTTAACTGTGAATTATATATAAAGAGTGTACTCTCATCAGAGTATACTGCACCTCCTACTCCAGTATTTGCATTATTATCCTCAAATACTGTATTGTTGATTAGTATTAATGAATCTTTGGAGTAGATACAGGATGCATGAACAGATGCCGTGTTATTGGTGTAAGTATCATTGTTTATTTCCACTACACTGCCGTTTATATAAATACAAGCACCCAGTTGAGTCATATTACTGGTTGTGTAGTTACCGGTTAATGTCTGTATTAAACGAACGGGATTATTCAATCCATTACCTGTAAATGTATTGTTTTCCAATATGGTTCGTGAATTATTAATATAAACTGCTCCACCAACCTCAGCATTATTGCAAGTAAAAACATTACCTGTAAGGGTAACATTATCTGTACCGGTTACTTGTATTGCAGAGCCACTTACAGGAGAATAACTGTTATTAAAGGTATTGTTTGTTATATTTGAACTTCCATCCGTTGCATATATACCTGCTGCCTGCCCGGCTAGATTTTCATAAATAGTATTGCCCGTTAAAGTCATCTCTGCATCATTATAGATAAATCCGCCCAAATCATTTGCAGTATTGTTTCTTATATAATTATTAGTAAATATGGTTTTATTCACATTCATTATGACACCTGCCTGAAGGCTAGCAGAATTATCTTCAAAAGAATTATTTGTAGCATTGAATAGTCCACTGTTATATACTACTGCTGCCATTAACTGTGCATAATTGGAACTGTAAGTACTGTTAAGGGTATTTGTTATTCCTTCATTGTAGATTACTCCACCAATTCCGGTTAATTTAATATTTTCATCTGATACTGTCTGATTGACCACGGTAATCTTAGCCTGGTTATCCGTGAAATTGGAATTTGAAATTATTGTTGAATCAGTATTGTATAGTACTCCACCATAACCACCATAAATAATATGATTGATGATATTTGTCTGTGAATCAATAATAAAATCAACATTATTGCCCGTGAATGTGGAATAGTCTATTGTCAGTGTTTTATCGTTATATAATACCCCGGCAAGAATACTACCACTATTATTTTCAAAGACACTGCCATTGATATATGTGATGTTGTTGTTGAATAAAACTCCGGCATTATCGGCGAAGTTATCCATATAAATATCATCAGTTATGTTTAATAATCCATAATTAACATGTATTCCTGCACCAATAGCGGTATTGTTATAATATGAATTGTTATAGGAGGTTATTGTACCGTAATTGTTAATCACAGATGCAATATTTGTGGCGGTATTATTATAGATTGTATTATTGTTTAAGGTAATGTTTCCTTCATTATTATAAATTACAGACCCGTTGGCTGCACTGTTATATTTAATGGAATTGTCGGTTAAATTACTAAAGCAATTAGAGTATACAACACCACCAAAGTTGTTGGCTTGATTATTTTTGATTGAGTTCTTGATTAAAGATAAGTTTCCTTTATTATACACTGCACCACCATTATTGGCTGTATTGTTATGTAAATTGGTGTTTTTAATGGTTAGAGTGGCATCTTCATAATTGTAAACAGTACCACCGTTTATTCTGGCAATATTATCATAGATACTAGCATTAATAGTGGATACTGTTGCATTATTAAATATAACTCCACCATTATCAGCAATATTATTGTAAATGGTGTCATTGACAATAGTTAAGTTGTACTTTTGATTGTATGCAAATGCACCATTGCTACTGGCACTATTATAACGAATAGAATTATTATACGACTCTAGAATACCCTTAGAATGAATCACTCCACCATTACCTGTGAGTGCTTCATTATGATGAAAAGAACTTTTAAACAAAATAGCCCTACCACTATTTCTAATAGCACCACCAAAATCAGCATAATTATACATTACCTGAGAATTTTTAATATATAAATAACCCTCATTAAAAATAGCACCACCAGCATATGCAGTATTATTGACGATTACAGAATCATAAATATTTAAAGTTCCATTATTGTCAATAGCTCCACCATTGGATGCACTGTTCATATTCTGTATGGTGATGTTATTCAAAGTCAAGGTATATCCATATTTTATTGTTAAAAAATGTTCGGTATCTTCGCCGGTTATTGCATGACCCATAGCATTGATTGTCACATTAGTAATACTTTGATCTGTGCCAAACACAATAGGCTGTGTGACAGTGTATATACTAGATCCGCTAAGTGTTATGACAGCACTATCATGATTAGTATCCAAATCATCAAAAGCATCAAGCAATTGTTCATAATTTAAAACAGTCACATATTTAATGTTATCAGATGAATCGGGATTGCTTTGAATGCCTGCATCAATTCCTCCATTGAGATTAACTGGATTGATGTTGATACTTGACTCTTCCAAGTCATCATCTTGAACGGTATCCAAGTTAAATGAATCATTGAATACTGCATCGGAATCGGGAACATCATCAATAAAATCATCCACAAAATCATCATCCTGACTAAATGAGTAAAAATCAAACTCATCATGCAAAGAATTAGAGTTAATAGCAGACACGTCAACATCTGTATAACTAATTGAATCGTTTCCCATAAAACAATCGTTTGCAGAAACAACAGATAATGATAATAACACAAATAATATCATTACCATTATTACTTTTCGCATAAAAACATATTCCTCCTTGATAATTTATAATTTTATTTTTAGTCATTAGTTAAGTAATTCTAAAATCGAGTATCCTATTTCAAATAGTTTGAATATTTAAAATAAAGTGTTACATTATTATTTGCTTACATATAATATTGAACGTATTGTTTAAACATCAACATATATCAACAAAAAAAAACAAAAAATTATCAATACAATATTGAAAAATATAAACAAATAATCCTTCAACAACAATTCGAACCAAAATACAATAATCACTTAACAAATAAACATATATTCATCATTATATATAAAGATTACATTATTTAAACAAACAATAACTAAAAACAACAAATATTAAAAAGCATATAACCATTTAATTGGATTTAAATATTAAAACTATTATTATAAAACCATATCCAAATAATAATTTGTCTACTAAAAAATAATCATCATAATCAAAGTATTAAAAAAAATATGCTAAAGTAAAAACAATGACCATTTAATAAATATAAACAATTAAGACATCTTGGAATGAATATTCTAAAAAACAGATAAAAAAATGCAAGGGGAAACCACTTAACATGGAAAATATGATTTAATGAGGGGAGTTCGCCAAAATTAATTTTACACTGGAAATGGTACAACTTCAAATTTTTTAAATTCAATTATTTTTAGAATTACATTATTTTTAAAAGTTATATCTATATGTAAAGATATACTTTTAATCATTTTTCATATGGAGATTATTTTTATTCTTATTTTTGTTAATAATCATTAATTAATTAGTAAAGTTTATATAGTAGATTATACATAATTATTATTATAAATTGAATTAAATGGATTGTTTATTTATGGTTATGAAAAATATGGATAAGAAACAAACTAAACTAATTATTAGAACTAATGATTACAACGTTCCAAGTGATCATATTTCTCGTTTTGTTGTTGATTTTATTGAAGATGCTTATGAAAAATTAGACATTAAAATAAATGAAAATAATAAAGGTAGACCCTCTTATAACCTTTGTTCAATGATTAAATTACTTATTTGGGCTAAATTAGAACATATGGATAGTGCTAGAATTATTGAAGAGATGGCAAAGTACCATGATATATTTAAGTTTGTTTGTGATGGAATTACTCCTTCAGAACGAACAATACAAAGATATCGGGATGAATACGGAGAATATTATGAGTTATTTCTACAAATGACACTGAAAAAAGCATCAGAAGAAAAATATACAGAATTTAATCACGTTGCTATCGATGGAACTGTGAAAAAAGCATGTAATTCCAACCATAATACAATCTCAAAAAAAGAAACCCAACTATTACTTCAATACTACAAAGGAGTTCAAATTGATGAAGATAAACTGGAAAACCTTCATAAACCTGCTAAAAAATTATATGAAAATCCAAATCTAAATAATGAAGAAAAATTAGAAATATTATACGACATAGAAACAGAATTCACACTCACTGGACAAGATAAAATACCAATGAACGATAAACAAGCACGTAAAATGAAAGGAAAAAAAGGAAACTTCTTAATAGCATATAATATACAATCAGCAGTTGATTATGATACAAAATTAATTTGTGCAATAAATGTCACACAAAGTCCAACAGACCATTACCAACTACCAGCAATAGCCGATAAAGCAATAAAAAATATAAAAAGAATACCAGAACATATGAGTGCAGATACCATCTATTTAAATCCCACAAGCTTATCTTACTTTAAAAATAAGAATATTGATGGACTAATACCAACAAGAAAACAATCCAAAGAAATAATAGGAAAATTAAACAAAAACCCATTTCATAAAGATCATTTCGAATATATCGGAGAAAAAGATGTATTTAAATGTCCAGCAGGACAATATTTAACATTTTACAATCAATACACAATACCAGACAAAGATCCAGAAAAACCAGCAAAAATAAAACGATTATACAACAATTACACAGCATGCAAAAACTGTAAATATCAAAAAGACTGCATATCACAAAAACAAACACACAGAACCATCACAGAAAACGGTAATAGATTACAAATAGAAATGTACTTTAAAATGGAAAAAGAAGAATATCAAGAAGAATATAGTAAAAGACCATGTGTTGAAGGACCATTCGGAACATTCAAAGAATTTTATCATATAGAACAAGAAGTTGTAATAGGAAAAACAAAAACAGAAGAAAGAATCTACTTAGATGCATTAGCATATAACATAAAAAGATTATACAACTTAAAATACAATAAAAACAATCAAAAAGAAGATATAATGAATTTTTGCGAAAATATATCCGTTAAACACCAATTAGCACTTGATGTAAATATATTTTAAAAAAAATCAAAAATTCATTTTTGGCGGACACCCTGAGAAGAATAAAAAAAGGACAATATGCAAATTGATTTATAAAAAAAAGGGATTGTCAACGAAAAAAATAGAGGTAACGCTTTAAAATCTATCATTATATTGAAAACTTTTAAATAACTGATTGTGGATAATTCAAAAATATCAGTCATGGCATGATATTATTATAAAAATAGAATTTGGGGGGGGGGGTGGTCAATGGGTTGCAATTATAATGGTCCTTTGTCTTCTCTTCCTTCTCGTATTCCCTGTCCGGCTTCTTTTCTAAGTGCATCCGGCTTAAAGAGCATCTTGACGACATTATCCGCGTGCTGTGTTGCACGGTTATGCATCAGTTCTTTAAGGTCCTTGTCGTTTATGCCCTCGTCTTCATGCACGAACACTTCAATGATATGTGTATTCGTCATTAATTGTGCCTGAATTAACCCGGTACTGGCCTCATGTGCACATAGTTTATCGATTTTTTCACCGCCGGGCATACCGAATGCCATGACAAGTTCGCAGCCTTCCTCTTCAATCAGTTTTTTAGCACTAACTGGTAAATCCTTAACTCCTGGAACGTATCTTTCGATAAACTTGACTCCTGTTACCTGTTTTTCTATTTGTTTGCGTGCTGCCTTTGCCATGTCATATCTGGCAAATGTTGTACTGGTTAATCCAATCTTTTTCATTATGTTACAACTCTTTTTTTTTTATTTATTTTTTGTTGATTATTTCTATTACTTCAAATGATTTTTTAAGTCTTTCAAGGTCAATAAATCCTGTATGGTACATCTGGCCGGTCACCATATCATTGACGATAACCTGTGCCGGTGCAAATACTTCCTTCGGCATACTGTAGAAGTCATGATTTGCCTCTTCAAATAGTTCAAGGAAGCTTTGACCATATTTTTCTGAAGCTGATGACGGTAAGTTTGCGGCCAGTTGTTCAAGGCTTTCTCCTTCATCAGGTTCTATGTAGTAGTATGCCCTTCCACCGAAGATTATTGCATCATTTGTTTTTCCCATTGCCTTTACGCTATCAGGGTCAACCGGTGTAATCGGTGTAATTGCGGCTGCATATGTTATCTTTGTAACGTCAAAGTCCATTACCTCAAACATTTTGTAGACGCCGCATTCAAGTGCACGGCCTGATATTTGTATTGAAGCTACAAGGGATGATGTTGGAGCGACTAATATCGTAAGGTTTTCTGCTTTGACGTTACATTCATCTGCTATATAATTTGCTACATTCTCATCAGGCAGGCTGTCTGCTTCAAGTGTTATGACGGCCACATCTGATTCTTCAACATATCCTGTCATTTCATAAATTGGGTTATTTTTAAACTTATGTGTCTGTGCAGGACCTGATGCTATGGCATAATAACTGTCAACGTCAATTTTCCATCCTGCCTTTTGTGAACCCAGGGTGGATAGTGCAGGAAAATCGGTTTTTACCTTAACTGCGGGCATTGCCATAATGTCACTTAAATCCCCTGGGATGGATATACCAACGTCACTTATACCACCAAGACATACTTTTGTGAATAATTCCCCACCTTTTATACTTCCTTTGGCATTTACTCCACAGTCTATTAATCTTGTACCATTAGGTAATGTTGTTGATATTAATTTGTAACTACTTGCGTCTTCAAACATTTTATCTGCTATTTTTTTAGCAGCTATATTCATACTCATTGTCATGATAAAAATCTCCATTAAATTATAATTTATAATTATTCTATTAAATGTTATTTCTAGCCTT
Organism: Methanosphaera sp. BMS; assembly: GCF_003268005.1. Lineage (NCBI taxonomy): Archaea > Methanobacteriati > Methanobacteriota > Methanobacteria > Methanobacteriales > Methanobacteriaceae > Methanosphaera > Methanosphaera sp. BMS. The sequence goes on from NZ_CP014213.1 coordinate 2,546,593, forward strand.
TATAATTATCTATTACTCTTTTTAGCTTTTTTTATATTTAATAATTAACTTTTTAATAGTGTATGTTTAGGCAATCAGTATTTTTGTAGTATTTCTTTGGCTTTATCCCAGTCATGTTCATATATATGCAGACTCATTGCATGATGTACCATGTTGACTAGTTTTGTGTTGGTATTTTCAGCTACATAATAACCGACTTCACGTATCCCGAATAGATTGGGGAATGTTGCACCGCCACAATCGTTGCTTCTGAAAAAGTCGGTCATATACAGCTGGTCGTTTCTGATGAGAAATGCTATTTCTTGAAGACATGGAATCTCGTCCACGCTGTTATCCTGTACTGGGTCAATTGTTATTGCAATGGCACGACGAGATTCACGACAGTTGTTTAGTTTTTCAATACATTTATCCAGCTGGTCTACTTCAAAGTATTGTCTAAGCCTGTTACCATAGGTATATACAAATCCTTGACTATTGTCCGGATCCAAGAGTTCCTGCTTGTATGTTTCCAGCCTATCATCATGCCATGGGGAACACTCAGGTATTGTATTGTCATCAGGATCTGTGATTTCAATCATTACATTTTGCAGTTCCTTTGTTAAGGTTCCTCGTTCATCTGTCACTTCATGACCTTCAAGCATTATTTTCTTTACGCATGTCAGCCATGCCTTTGCTATTGAATTTGTTCGAATAAACTTTGCCATATCTAAACACCATTATTTCTAATACTTTGAATAACTTCCAATTTGCCCCTGGCTATATCATCATCAAGCATTCTCATACCGCAGTCTGGGTCAATTAGGAGATTTTCTTTATCAATTATTTTACACACATCTGTTACAGTTTTTCTTACATCACTTTCATCATCTACGGATTCGAGTTTTGTGTTAAGACAACCGATTCCTATTTGTTTGTTACATTCAGGAGTCCAGGCCTTTTTCAATGTCTTGATATTCTGGGGCATACCAGAAAACTCAAAGTCCAGGATATCAACGTCAAACTTAAGAAGATCTTCCAGGACATCCTTCAAATCACCGCATACATGTAATATTACGGGAATATTCACGGAGTTGCTGATGTATTCAACCGCTGTTTTAGATACCTCAATATCCTCTGCACCTGTTGATATAAACGGTTCATCAATTTGAATGGCACATGCTCCACTTTTTTCAAGTTCCCTTGCCTCATAACTTAATGCCTTTGCTATGTCAAAAATGGCGTTTTTCTTTGATGAATAAAAGTGGTCAATAATTGATGAGTGAACAATAGTTGTAGGGCCCGTGATTATCCCCTTAATTCCCCTTTGTTGATGGGCATATATTTTATCAAGGGATGCATTTAACTGAAACCTGTTGTCTAATGATTTTGCTGTTTTGAATGCAAAATGCAAATCCTTTGAGGATATTCCGCGTGCTGCAGGGGTAATTTTTCCCTTGATGTGGGCGGTATTATCTATAATCTTAAAACCAAAAATCTTGCTTGCAAAGATTTTCACCATGTCCTCTCTTACCTGCCCGTCACATATTATGTCAATGTCACATTCAACAAAATTTGTAACAGCATTAACAATCGCCTGCTTGTATGGGTCGAATAAGCCTAATGAATAGGATATTTTTTCATTAAATGTTTGGGCTTTATGGGTATGTGTAGGATAACTACCAACTACTGTTGTTATAATATTCATAATTTTCAATCCGTAACTAAGATAATTTTTTATTCAAAAATTTTATCACTAAATAATTATTTGTAATTAACCATTAAAAAATTTTTCAAGTAGTCCATATAATAACCTAAATATGCTAATTTCTTAATTTGATTTAAACAAGTTTGTCCTTAATATTTCATCGGATGACTCTTTAAATTCCAATAAAAATAATTTACATTAAAAAAAGAAAAATTGGAGGTTAAATCAACGTTTAGTAGTAACTGTGTGGGCTAATATTAATGCACTTAGGAATAAGTATGTGACCATTGCAGAACCATTTATTGTCCTGGTAATAATGAACAATCCCAGTATGGTTTGGGCTATAAATGCTGCAAGTGAACCCGTCAGTAATGCTTCACGTCCATAATACTTTTTGTTGCCGCGTTCACGTTCTGCCTTGTATTTTCTTAGAATAACCAATCCTATAATAATAACTGCTAAAATCCATATTATTGTTATTGCTAATGCCACATATCCAAAGTCATATCCAATACCAAAAATACCTGGTAAGAAGTAATCGATTACGTCCTTTTTAGTCACCAATATACCGTAGAATAATGGGAATGGGAGACCTAAACTGGTAATGTATGTTAATGGTAATGAAATGTACCCATCACTGTTTCCTAGACCTGAACTTCCCCAATATGTTGAGTTTGCAGTGTGACCCCATAAGTTGGTGTTGTCTATTACTAGTTTTAAACTAGCAAACTGATTTAAATTCATACGATCAATTCTTGCAAGAGGACTTATAATTTCCATGTGGAATAATTGTGCAATGCCTTCTAAAGCTCCAAATAATATCAATATTCCTATTATTAACAATCCGATTGTTCTAAGGGATACCGGGGACTTTTTATTATGCATCTTATTGATTATTAAGAATCCTGCAATTAATCCAAGAACCCACATAATTAAGAAGTCACGGTGTACAATTGCTCCAAATATTGTGATTGCACCTGTAATTATATATAATAATAACGTGATGCTCGATGTCTTGACATCCAGCATCTTCATTATGGGTATCGTAGCCCAGGAAGTAACCACTCCCAGAATTGCTATTGGACCATAAGGGTGTGTAAATTCATGGTGGCTTAAAAATGGTACTACTAAACACAATGCATCAAAACCAAATGCTACTGTAATTCCTCCACCTATCACTATTGATAATAGGAATACTATACTGTAATTTAAAGGTACGAAGTTTAACAATAGTAATACTCCTATATGTATGAGTATAGCGAATTCTAAAATCAATGTAAGGTGATTAGTTGCTATAAGTGCCATGTATTCATCTATCCTCCATATTGTCACTTGTTGGATTAACCAATATCATAATCCTATTTCTATATTTATATTGATAATTTGTTTTATTAATAGTTATTTGATATTAATTTTTAAATAATTTTTTCATGAGACTTGGCCAAAAGTATTTTAAAACAAAAAAAAGTATTACTCATATAAGTCAAGAAGAAAAAAAAACTTCCATAAACATATATTTTATAATACAACCATTTTTTTCATTTTAAAGCAAGTAAACAATAAACAGCATAACAGTTCTTTCTTTCTTATTAAAGATTTAAAACCCAGAAATAATCATACTGCATGGAGAACTCTCTTTTGCCTTTGTTCAAATCAAATAACGACAAACATGTGATAATAACAATAATGGACAATAAGGGATAAACATTTTTTTTATATTGCATCTATTATATATCTGGATGTCTTGGTTATAATTTGATTTTACTTGGAGTAGTCTGGACCCACTTACACAATAGCTCAAAATTGAACCTATGCTTACATTTTCTTATAATATTGGCTGCAGCGTTTACATCTGCGTTAATAATTTTTCCATTTTGTGTTTCGTATAATCCACGTTTGATTCTATTGCCCTTAAATTCATATTTAACTTTATCCTCCTCTTTTTCATCATCTTTTTCTTGGTATTCTGGTAGTATGTCTTCATCTAGGAAGCTGCTTTGGCTTGTGTATGATTCTTCCTGTATTATAAGGTCTATTTCGTGTATTTGGCATCGTGTTTCTAGTTTTTGTTTGAATTGTTTGAATGCTATGTGTGAAAATATTTGGTTTTGTTTTTTTCCCATATTGGTCTTGTGCTGGAAATTATTGTTGTATCCAAGCACAATTGTACCTACATCTTGTTGTTTGCATTTTTTTATGATGAAGTTTACTGTTTGGTTGAGGAAGTTGTCTTGTATGTTTTTGAATTTTTGGTTTATTTTTTGGATTCTATTGGATGTTTTATGTCCTTGTTTATTAAGTATTGATTGGTAGTGTGCTGTTTTCTTACATTTGAAGTATATTTGATTTTTTAATTTTCTCCCGTCCACAATTGCACGTGAGGCCCTTCGGTTGTAACAATTGTTGCAAAATTATTTACACCAGGATCAATACCCATAATTTTATTCTTATCCAAATCCAGTGGCTCTTTTTCAGCTTCATAAGTGAAATTTGCCTTAAACATCTTTCCATTATTTATAGGAATGATTTCCACTTGAATAATCTTTTTATCTCGTATATTCTCAGGAATTTTTATTCTAGGTCTACAATTCTTTGATTCCAAAAGTTTCTTATAATTTCTACTTAAGGGTAATTCTATAAAACCCTCTCTTAGCTTCTTTTTAGAAGAAGTAATAGATTCTTTCGGAATTATAATGTTATGTAATCGATAATTCTCATGTTTTTTAGGCGGATTAACCTTTTGATCATATTTACCATCAATTTTTTTATTTTTCAACTCAATATATCCATTGAATGATTCAACATGCTTTTTTATAGCAGCATTAGCTAAATGAGCCTGAATAAAAGAATATTCCATCTTAAATTCTTCTTTGACCTTGTTAATTATTGGTTTAAAATTTATTTTCTTAAAATGCTTTTTATCAGTAGATTTAACAAATGGCGTCTTTTCCACAGCACAATTTCTCAAATAGTTAAGTTTCAAGGAAATATCCACCAAAACATTATATTGTTTCATGGTAAGACCACGAATAAGAATACTTTGAGTTAATAAAACACAATCATCTGACATAATCTCTCTTAGTTCACCTCCTTTATAATCACTGAATAAACATAATCACATAATATCTAACAAAATGTTCCTCAATAAACATTCATAACAGTTCCCCATTATAAAGACATAACATATTACATGATTATATTATTATATTATTCATAGATACTATATAAATAAAATGTGAGCGTCTGATAAGTATTCAAAGGGGGGTCATGATAAGTATTAATAATATAATTATTTTAAATTTTAACTAAAGCAGATGTTAATAAATTAGTAAGTTTATAAAAGTATTACTTAAGAGTGAAAAAACATAATTTATGCCAACACTCCAGTTATAATTTTCTTTTTTTATAAAACGAGTATTTGACAAAACTATTTTTTTTTTGAATTTTTTAGTATTACTTTTTTTTAAGATCCTTTTTAATTTCTTTTTGATTTTCTATTTTATTTTTTCATTGCATTTAACTTTATTTTTATTATAATTCATTATTTATTTTTTATAGGCTTTATTGTTCTTCTATTATCCGTAATATTTAAATACTAGTTATTATATATATTTATATAGAGTTTTAAAAATATTTTGGTGTTTATTTATGGTTAAGAAAGTTATTGATAATGTTCAGACTCGTTTTGTCTATACTAGATTAGATGAATGAATTCCAGAGGATGATTGTTCTCGTTTTCTTGTACAGTTTGTTGATATGTTTTATCCTGTTTTGGATCTTGATGAAGTGGAAGGATTGCCTGGTTGTCCTTCATATCCTCCTCGTGAAATGTTTAAATTAGTAATTTATGGTTTTTATAGGGGTGTAACTAGTATTGAAATGTTTAGCTGAAATGGCTAAGTTTCATCAAATCTATCGTTATGTTTCAGGAGATATTAAACCATCTAGTAGAACTATTCGAAGATTTATTCAAAAAATATGGAGTCTATTTTAAAATATTGTTAGGTTGTTCGCTTATTTTTGCTAATGAGATTAATTTAACTGATTTTAATCATGTATCAGTTGATGGAAGTATTTAAAAAGCAGATAACAATCGTTTCAATGTTATACATAAAGATGATATAGAAATATTAATTAAATATTATGAAGAAGACTTTTTATCGGTTGAAGAGTTAAATAAACTTAGAAAACCAGCAAAAAGATTCATTGTAAAAGAAGATATATTTACATAAAAAAGGAATAACACCAATAATACCAGATAGAAAACAAACACGAAAAGAACAAGGCAAAATAAGCACCAACCCTTACCATAAAGACCATTTCCAATATAATTACAAAGAAGACACATACACCTGCCCAGAAAAACAAACATTATACTTCAAATACCAATATGAACGACCAGCCCAAAAAGAAGGCAAACCCAACAGAATAGAACGCAAATACATGAACTACGAAGCATGTAAAAACTGTCCATCACTACAAAAATGCACCAAAAGCAGCCACAGAATAATATCCGAATTCGCAAACGAAAATACACTAAAATTAAAACAATACATAGACACAAAAGAAGCACAAAACGAATACAAAAAAAGAGGAAACACAGTCGAAGCACCATTTGGAATATTAAAAATATCCTACAACTACAACAACCTAAGAACACATGGAATACAACAAACAGAAAACATAATGAACTTATGTGCACTATCACACAACATAAAAAGATTATACAACATAAAACACAACATACTCAACGAAATAACAGAAATAGACAACTTCCTAGAAAAACTATCAACATTATTCGAAACAGAACTCATAGCTACAATAAAATAAAAAAAAGTATTAACAAACCATAAAAAAATATAATTATGTCAAGTACTCTTCATTTAAAAAAAGTAATGTATATGTCGGTGATGATTATGGGATGTTGATTATTGTTTCTGAATACAAAATTAAAAGGTTACAAAAATAATTAAAGTATAAATATTATGATTGCTATAATATTATTTAGTAATTATTTTTATTTTAATCATGGGCTAGTAGCTCAGCTTGGTAGAGTGTCGCCTTGGCATGGCGGAGGCCTCGGGTTCAACTCCCGACTAGTCCATTATTTTTTAGAATCCTCATAACTTTTATATATTTCTCTGACAATCAGGTCAATCAGGTTATCTGTTTTTAATTCATGCTTTTCTTTAGGCTTCAACAGCAAATCCTTTGACATTGAAATGATATCTTCAAGGGTTGTGGATCTATTCATAAGGCCCTTTTCAATGTAATATGTATCAACAGACAATTGAGCTCCAGGATAACAGGATATTACGGGCGTACCTAAAAGTGCCGCTTCTCTGTTCATGGTACCTCCAGCTCCAATAACCAAATCCGCCTTTTTCATAAGACTAAATGTGTCAACAGGTGTTTTGATGATATGTACATTTTCAATATCCTTAAATATTTCACCCTGTGTCTTAAATCGAGGAATAATTAAAATGTCCGCCAAATCCTTCAGTTCATCAACAATTGGGGTAAGTACGGATTTTGTACAGTCGGCGTCCAGATATGATGCAAGTGATGGTTCAGGTCTCATTAAAATAATCTTGTCGTTTTTCAACTGTAAGTTCAAATCATCCAATATGTTTTCGTTATACTTGAAATCTTCCAGGTGCGTGACTTCACAGGTACCATTGTATCTGATTATATTATTCGGATTCATTCCGAACTTAACTGTATTCCAGACATCAAATATTTCCGGTATTATAAGTTTGTTTGTCAATGGTAACGTTAATTTGTTTGCAGCAATGGCGTGTTCATTATCCAGGACGAATATGTTGGGGATTGCAAGTCCGAATGCTACTCTGGGCATTTCAATCGAATGCTTTGAAATGGCAACATCAACATTCTCTTTTGATATGAACTTGGCTAATTTGTATGCACGTTCAGTACTTGATAACAGTTTTTCTTCTAGGCTAACTCCATGATTACCTATGGATGTATATTCCAAATCGAATATTTCCAGTAAGTCATGGATATTTGAAAAATCTCTGGCGGTTATAAGTACTTCATGACCATCTTTTTCCAGCTTCTTGATTATTCCATTGAAGAATCGTACATGTGGAGAATTTACTATATCTACCCATACTTTCATATGTAATCACTCTAAAAAAGGTAAATTTAAAAAAAATTAGGGGGATTAATCATTTGTTGTCATTGAATTTGCGTAACAATTCAATAATATCAGATACACCCTCTTTCGTTTTAAGGCTACATTTAACTACAGGTATATCAGGGTTAATTGTTTTGATGTCACAGACCATCTTGTCTGCATCCGCTCCGACAGCTTCTGCCAGATCAACTTTATTGACTATTGCCATGTCTGCGGTTTTGAAAATCATAGGATGTTTCTCAGCCGTATCATCACCTTCCGTAACACTTATTATCACACATCTTACATGTGTTCCGAGGTTAAAGTCGGCTGGACAGATTAGGTTTCCAACGTTTTCTATGAAAAGTACTTCTATGTCATCCAATGGCACGTCATCCAATGCATGTTCTACAAGGTGAGCGTCTAGGTGACATTCTTTTCCAGTGTTCAATCCTTTCACCGGAACATTTTTGGCTTCAATTCTTTGAGCGTCAAATTTACTGAGTATGTCTCCTGCTATAACTGCAATGTCCTCATCCATCTCATCAACTAACACTTCAAGTAGTGATGTCTTACCTGAACCCACAGCACCTACCAGGTCAACTGCAAATACATTCTTTTCATCCAACACTTTACGGTTTCCATATGCTAATTTGTCATTAGCTCTGATAATGTCCTGTTCAATTTCAATACTAGCTACGTTATGCATCTTCATCATCTCTTTCAATTTTTATTGTTTTTACATTACATTCCTGTCCTTGTATAATGTGAACTTGGGTATTTTCACATTCAGGACATCTTGCTACAGCCATTAAATGATCTCCATTTTCATCTGTTTTACTTTCACCTTTAAAACCACAGGATTCACATTCAATTTCTATTGGAATCATATTTATTATTATTTCCGCATCGTTAAGTAATGTGTCTTCACTCAATATTTCCATCATGAATCTGAGTTGTTCCGGGTTTAACATGGTCATTTCACCAATTTCTAAAACAGCCTCATTGATTTTGATAGCATCATTCTTTTTAGCAGTACTGAGTATTGCATCTACTATACTGCTAGCCATAGATAATTCATGCATCTTATAAACTCCATTTTCTAATATTTGTTTTTATCTTATTTTTATTTATCAACAATATATTATATGTCAATGCTAATAATAATCTTTTTTTATGTAATAATTATTTTGCAACTATTTTAATATGAGTATTAACATGATATCACCATAATGTGTCAAGGTCTTCTACATTATATGATTTCATACGTGGTCTATCATCCTCCAATTCATCTATTGAAGGTAATTTTTTAAGTTCCAATTCAATCAGGTATTCATAGTAGCCACTGAGAGTCAATCCGGATATGTTTCTGCAGACTGCCCTTGCCTTTTTTTGTAACTGTGGGTCTATGTTAATTTCCATTTTCATCTTGTTAGCCTCTAACTTTTTGACATGTAACAACTCGATAAATCTTTTGCTATAATTAATTATACATAGTTCTTTTAATTATCTTTTATCATTTTTTTCGAAAACTAAAAAAATATAATCTAGTATGTAGATAAATATAATCATTATAAAAAATTTTTAACATAATTTTTTAGGTACTTATTATATAGGAGTTTTATTTATGATAATCGGTGGATCTGCTTCTCAAGCATTAGCAAGCGAAGTTGCAAAAAATTTGGATGATAAATTGTGTCATGTTGAAACTAAGAAGTTTCCGGATGGAGAAAGATATTTCAGGATAGTTGATGAAATTGATGAAGATGAAGAAGTAATCATCATACAATCAACAGGTTATCCACAGGATGAAAATATGATGGAACTATTTTTCATATTGGACACTCTTTCTGATATGAATGTTAAAAATATTACGGTAGTATCTCCATATTTAGGTTACAGCAGACAGGAACGTAGATTTAAGGATACCGAATGTATATCTGCCAAGGCTACTGCCAGATTGATACAGGCGATGAATGTTAAGAGGGTCATTTCAATCAATCTACATGAAGAAAGTATCTGTGATTTGTATGGCATTCCTGTTGATAACTTATCAGCTATGCCGGCAATAGCAGAGTATATAAAGGAAAATACTGATGAAAAACCAGTAATATTAGCACCGGATAAGGGAGCACAAAATTTCGCAAAGGAAATAGCTACAATATTGGATACTGAGTATGATTATCTTGAAAAAGTAAGGTTATCTCCGGAAAAAGTGGAGACAAAAACCAAAAGCATATCTGTTGATGACAGAAGGGTTGTAATAATAGATGACATAATAAGTACTGGTGGAACCATAGTAAACGCTATTGAAATATTAAAACAACAGGGAGCAACAGCTGTAGATGTATACTGTGTACATCCAGTACTAGTAAATGACGCCGTGCTTAAAATTAATGCAGCAGGAGCGGATAATCTTCAGGCTACCAATACCTTAAAAAGTGAAGTGGCAGGTATCAGTGTTGCAAAAACAATAGCTAATCATATAAAATCATTGTAGATTTTATCATTTTATCTTTTTTTTCAAATTTAACTTTTCATATACTATGAATTTTAGTTTTCTTCAAAAAATAGCAGTTTCCTATTTAAATCAGGTGGGGCTGAGTTGTTTTAATTTTTTTTTAAAAAAATATATGGGCTGATGAATTAATCATATTCATCATAGTCTTTATAGCCGTTATATCTTTTATTGTACTTGTTGTTTGAGTAACTGTTCTTATTGTAGTTTTTATTTTCATATTTGTTGTCTTTGTCATAGCTGTTGTAATCGTTGTCATAACGGTTATAGTCATCGTTTTCATAATTGTCGTAATGATTATAGGTGTAGCGATTGTTGTTGTTGTAGTTGTTGTAATTTCGGGAATTGTTTCTTCTGTTGTTGTAGTTGTTGTTTTTATTCTTGTTGTACTTCTTGTTGTACTCGTTACGTTTTGGATTAAAATTTTTGTTGGGATTGTTTTTTCTAAATCTGTTTTTGTTGCTGAATTTTTTCTTTTTATCGTAATTGGTGGTATGTCCTTTCTTTTCTCTAGGCTTTGCAGGTTCGATGTGCACGTGCTTATTGTCAATATGGGTTTCGCCCATGAATCTATAGAAGTCACTTGCATTTTCGGTTGGAATCTCCACAAAGGAGAAATTGTCGAATATGTCAATATTTCCTATTTGGTGGCCGTTAAGTCCTGTTTTTTCGTGAACGGCGTTCAATATTACCGATACTGTCATGTCCTGTTTTCTTCCAACAGTCATGAAGAATTTAACAAAACCATCATGAGCTTCGGTATCACCAAATTCTTCTTCAACTCGTCCGTCTCTCATGATTTCCTTAAGCAACGTTGCAGCTATATCAATTGAGTTATATTCTTCCTCTATAAGTTTTTCAATGATATAAATTTCCTTTGTGATGTCTTCAGTATTTATCTTGGTTTTCAGTTGTTCTATGAAGTTGTCCTTTTTAACCTCTTCCACATCGCTGATGGATGGTATCGGTGCCTGTTCAATTTTGGTATTTGCATATCTTTGGATGTCCCTGAGTTGATATATTTCACGTCCGGATACAAAACTAAAAGCCTTACCGCTCTTTCCGGCTCTACCTGTACGTCCTATACGGTGTACGTAGTATTCGTTGTCGTTAGGTATCTCAAAGTTAAATACTGCTTCCACTCCGCTTACATCAATACCACGTGCTGCAACATCGGTAGCCACTAATACTTCTATGTTACCGTTTTTAAACTTATTCATTACCTGGTCACGTTGGTTTTGGGTTAAATCTCCATGTAATGCATCTGCAAGATATCCTCGTATTTGCAGGTGACTTACCAGTTTATCCACTCTTCTTTTCGTGTTGCAGAATACTAAGGATAAATCAAAATTGTTTAAATCAAGCAGTCTTGATAATAATTCCAGTTTCATATCTTCTTTAACTTCAAAATAGAGCTGTTCCACGTCTGGTGTTGTCAGTTCGTGTTGTGTTACCTTAACTATTTCTGGATTCGTCTGGTACCGGTTGGTCATTTGAAGTATTTCCTCAGGTAGTGTTGCAGAAAATAGTAGGAATTGTCTTTCATATGGTATGTCTTCTAGGATATATTCAATATCCTCTCTAAAACCCATGTCTAACATTTCATCCGCTTCATCAAGAATCACGGTCTTGATGCTGTCTAAGTGAATTGTCTGTCTATCGATATGATCCATTACACGTCCCGGTGTACCTATTATTACCTGCACTCCCTTTTGCAGTGCTTTGATTTGTCTTTCAATTGGTTGGCCACCATATACGGGTAATACATTAATTTCAGGTAAGTATATTGCCAATTTTCTTAACTCTTCAGCCACTTGTATTGCTAATTCGCGTGTAGGACATAAAATTATTGCTTGTAGACTGTTATCGTTACTGTCTAGATTTTCAAGTAGGGGTATTCCGAATGCCGCTGTTTTTCCAGTACCTGTTTGTGCTTGTCCCGTTACATCTTTGTGTGCTAATATTTTTGGTATGGCTAATGATTGAATCGGTGTTGCTTCTTCAAATCCCATGTCTTCTATTGCCTTTTGTATTTCTGGAGATATGTCCAAATCTTTAAATTCTAGTTTTTCCATTTTTCATACTTCCTTATCTGGGTATGTTCTTATTCGTTCGTCTGACAAATGATAATACTGGCGTATTATCGCTTAAAATCTTGTTTATGCATATTTTTTATAAAATAGTTATAGTTTTGATTAACTATATTTCTCTCATTTTCAAATTGATATTATTTTACAATATTATAATATTTAATAAAATTAATATTTATTTATATCTGTTAATTGAGCAATTATAAAGTATAATTTATAACCAGACTTTAATAAAAATAGTATAAAAAGAAAGTATTAGGGGATTTAACCTCTAATTTTTGGTTATTTGGGGGGTTACGATGTCAGAAGCCTTTGGAATCATTTCTTTGATTTTATCAATTTTGTTCTCTTTCAATGTTTTGATAAATTCGTCCTTTTTAGGTCCTACAAGTGCATGTTCAAGTACATCAGTCAATGTTTCTACAGGGATGATTTCTATCATGTCCTTGTATTTCTTGTCGATTAATACATCATTGATGTTACTTGCAGGGATTAAGACCTTTTTCATTCCGGATTCTGCGGCGGCTTCTATCTTGTATGTTGCACCACCTATAGGCAGTACGGTTCCACGAACACTGAGTGAACCTGTCAATGCCAGTGTCTGATCGATTGGTATGTTTTCTATTGCGGATATGATGGCGGTTGCCATTGATACACTTGCACTGTCTCCTTCCACTCCATCATATGACTGTACAAATTGGATGTGTATGTCATAGTTTGATATGTCTGTTCCAATACTTTTCTTGATGATTGCACCAACGTTTTGAACTGCTTCTTTTGCTATGTCTCCCAGTTTACCTGCAGCGATTATTTTTCCCTCTTCCTTACTTTGTGATGGTGCTGCTTCAGCTGCAATAGGTAGTACTATACCACTGGAGTTTCCGATAACTGCTAATCCGTTTATGCATCCTATTTTTGAACCTTCGTTTGCAAATACACTGTATTCTTTTCTTTGTGAGATGTATCTGTCTGCTATTTGTTGTTCTAATGTTCTTGACTGTTTTTTAGCTTCAAACACGTGGTCCGGTGTTACCTTGTTTGCATTTTCCTCTACCGCAATATCTCCTGCTGCACGTACAAGACCACCTAAATCCCTTAATTTTAATGTTAAGGAATCTTTTTTACCAGCTCTACGTTGTGCTTCTTTAATGACTTCTGCAACAGCCTCTTTTGTAAACTGAGGTATCCTTCCATCATTTTTGATTTCCTGAGCCACGAATTGGCCAAGTTTCTTACGGTTTTCAGGTGTATCCTTCATGCTGTCCTTCATAAATACTTCATAACCGTATCCTCTTATCCTGGATCTTAGGGCTATGTGCATATCTTCCAGTACTTCAAGGTTTCCTGAAGCTACAAGTACAAAGTCACATGGAACTGCATCTGTTCTTACCATTGCACCACTGCTGTTGTCACTTTGACCGGTAATTTGGTACTTGTGTTCCTGAAGTGCGGTCAGTAGTTCCTGTTGGGTTTTCATAGTCATTGTACCGATTTCATCTATGTAAAGAACTCCCTTGTTGGCACGGTGTATCATACCGCTTTCAACTCTTTCGTGTGCTGGTGTTCCAAGACCTCCTGATTGGTATGGGTCGTGTCTTACATCTCCCAGTAATGCACCTGCATGGGCACCCGTTGCATCGATAAATGGTGCAACGTTCTTTTGGTCATTGTTTACCAGTAGTTTAGGTGATGACTGCTGGTTTTTTGGTTTAATCTGGTAGAATGCAAAGAAGATTATACCTACCGCAATGATTGCAGTTAGGAATTGGTTTGTCATAAATCCGATAGCCATGATAAGAGCCATTACCGCTATCATTATCATGTTTTTTCTTTCTTCCTGACCTTTTATGTTTTTCTTGGCATTTTCCATTACTTTTTGTCCCTGGCCTGCAGGCATAACGCCTACCAATGGATTGTTTGGATTTTCTATATTTGGATATATCAGTATGTCCTGTAAATCTTCCGGTGGTAACAGTTCGGCCATTGCCTTTGCTATCATTGATTTACCGATACCCGGTTCTCCAATAAGCAGCACGTTTCTTCGTTGTTTGGCCGCCTTTTTTATGGTTTCAACAGCTTCTTCCTGGCCTATTATCTGGTCAATAAGCATTTCTGGAATATGGATGGTGTCTGTATCGGCGTATTCTTCGGGGTTTATCTCATCTTGGATGAATTCGTTCTTGCTGTTTTCTTCGGAGGTATTTGTTTCTATATTTTCTTCATTATCTTCTTGGGTATTTTCATTTTCTAAACTTTCATCAGTACTGTTTTCTTCTATACTGTTATTTTCAATCTCGGTTATTTTTATTCCTCCTTTATTTAATTGGGTGATGTTCGATTATTACTATTATATTTTTTTTATTATTTTCTTATATATTATTTACATAATAAATTTAAGTAACCATAGGTATTTAAAAGTGTCTTTTTTGCATAATTTTCTAATTATTACTTGGCTAAATTAATGTGTTATTTAAAAATTAAAATATTAATGTAAGATATAATAAATATACTTATATACTTTTAAAAAAGTCAGGAGAAAGAAAATGAAATACATAATGTTTCAAGGAACATCATCAAATGCAGGTAAAACATTAACAGTAGCTGCATTATGTAACTTATTATCAAGAAAAGGTTACCGAGTCACACCTTTCAAATCACAAAACATGTCTTTAAATTCATATACAACAATCGACAATGATGAAATGTCAATAGCTCAAGTAATGCAAGCTGAAGCAGCAGGGATAGAACCTAATTGCCATATGAATCCAATACTTTTAAAACCAAAAGAAGATTTTACATCACAAGTAATAGTTCAGGGAAAACCGGCGGGGGATATGCGATTTGATGAATATCAGGAAAATTTCAGGGAAGACGCATTGAAAGCCATACATGAATCATTGGATTACCTGAAGGAGGATTATGACATAACTGTAATTGAAGGTGCCGGATCACCTGCGGAAATCAACATGTATGATAGGGACCTGGCAAACATGTTAATTGCCAGAATAACCGATGCTGATGTAATCCTGGTTGCCGATATTGATAGGGGAGGAGTATTTGCGTCCATTGTAGGTACATATTACCTACTTCCTGAAGAAGATCAAAAAAGAATCAAGGCAATAATCATAAACAAGTTCCGAGGAAATGCAGATGTACTTAAATCAGGTATAGAAAAAATTGAAGAATTAACGGGTGTACCCGTAATCGGTATAGTCCCATTTGCAGAAAACCTAAATATTCCTGAGGAAGATTCCGCATCATTATCCATTCATCAGTTCAATGAAAATGAAAAAATAACCATAGGGACATTAAGGCTTCCTAGAATAGCAAACTTCACAGATATCGATCCTTTGGATTATGAACCTGACGTGGGAATAAAATTGGTGGACATATATGATGACTTTGAAGGTATAGATGCATTGATTATTCCAGGTACAAGAAATACGGTAAATGATATCGAGGAACTTAAAAAATCCGGTGCATTTGATAGGATAAAGCAACTGGCTAAGAAGATTCCAATAATCGGTATATGTGGTGGATATCAGATGCTGTCCAAAGAAATTATTGATGCTGAATGCAAAGAATCAAAGCATGGAACCGTAGAAGGATTGGGATTACTTGATATGGTTACCGAGTTTGGCCAAATAGAAAAGGTCGTAAAACAAAGTGAAGCTACTGTAATAAATGATAGTGATTTAGGTTTTAAGAAGGATACAATTGTAACGGGATATGAATTGCATGAAGGAATAACCCACCTATCCGATAATGTGGAACCATTTTTAAAAATAATTAAGGGAAACGGTAATGATACCGATGGAATCTATGACGGTGCAATAAAAGACAATGTATGCGGTACATACTTCCATGGAATATTCCATAACTTCGAATTCAGAAGACAGTTTACAGATATGCTACGCGTTAAAAAAGGATTAGATCCATTAGGCATAACAACCGATGAATTCAAGGAAGCAAAAACTGCCAATTATGATCAATTGGGTGACTTACTGGCAGATAATGTGGATATGGATTTCTTCGAGAAACTGCTTAAGGAAGAGTAAAATCCTTCTAAATTTTCTATTTTTTTCAAATACTTCTTTTTAATATTAAATTTCACGTATAACCTTGGCAAATTCGTTCAAGGTGCTTGTCTGAAATACTTTGGCCCCTACTTCTTCATAATCTTTCACACAACTGGTTGGAGTATTCCATCTGACTTTATTTTCAGGATTGAATATGTATACATTACGGCTTTTGACTATGATCTTTCTAAGTATCTTGGCACTTTCCAATACTCCATTGACGCGTCTTCCATTCCAATCTCTGCAGTCGGTCAGTATGATGACATCAGTCTGATAATCCAATTTGCAGTCCCTTAAAAATTGTCCGAACGCCTTTGTCATATCCGAATGACCTCTTGGTCTTAAACCCATCCCCTGATGTGCAACGTTTATTTGAAAAGAGTTTTTGAATTCCATGTCAAGTATTTGAGTCACATCAACAATTCTATGATCAAAATCATAAATGTTCATCCTATCAAAACTGTCATGGCAACCGCACATCAATGCAAAAAACCATGTTGTAGCCCATTGACAGGATATACTGATATCACATAGGAATATGTGCTTTGATTTATGGTGGGGTGGCCTGTTGTATACCAAGTTGATTAGATGTCCGCCGTTTTTAAGATTTTTCCTGATTGTCTTTGGAATATTGATTTTATGGGAGAATTCCTCTTTTTTTCTAAGGCTTCTATGGTTTGCTATTTTCTTGCTGAACTTTTGACATAATGAATATACCCTATAATCAATACTGTCCAATGTGGATAGCTTATCATCTAAAATACTGTTGTCCACTAGTTTTTTATGCTCCAGCCTTCTTCGAATAATGGTTTCACGGGTTGTATCCTCACGGGGACCGTTTTCACTGGCTGTTTTGGTATACTGTTGGTTTTCCTTTATATCCAACGGAACATAATCGGCCTTTCTGTTTTTAGTATCTCTATTGTATATGAATACATTGTTAAAGGCCCTTTCATACTTGGGAAGGTCTTCCTTATTTTTCACATAGACACTTTTCAAAGCATCCTTCAATTCAGTTAATGTTAGCTTACTTTTATATTGGTCCCATATGACTGTTGCGGTTATGCTGCTACGTATACTGACATCCATGCCTTCTCTTCTTAAAAAATAGGATAACGTTAAAATCTTCTCATAATTCATATTAATCATCAAAATAATGGGAGGGAGAGGATTAATCATTTTTTGTAAAAAAATGACGTACTTCTTTAATGTAATCTCGTTTTACCAGCACTACAATCCGGTCATCATAACCCAGTTCCGTTTCGTTTGTAGGTATTATCTCTTCATTTCCGGAGTATATTGTTATAATTATAAACTTGTCCGTATTGTTTTCTATTTCTTTAATTGGGGTAAATAATATGTCTTTGTTTCTTACCTTTATCTCTAATATTTCAGCGTCTCCTTTACCCACTGAAACTAAGCGTTGTGCTGTTGGACGGATGATATTTCGCACGATGTATCTTGTGGCACTTCTTTCGGGGTTAATAAATGGTATGTCCAGTTTGATGAATATGTTTCTGTGATCTACATTGTTCAGTCTGGAAATAACCTTTTTTACTCCATGGTCCTTAGCATATACTGATGATAGTAGGTTAACCTCATCATTGGCTGTAGCGGCTACGAAAAAGTCGGCTTTGTCTATGTCTGCCTCTTCAAGTAATTTTGTATTGGTTGCAGTGCCGTGAATGATATAACAGTCCAATAAGTTTGCTATCTTTTCACATTGTGCTTTGTCTTTATCGATTAATGTAATGTCATGCTTTTCGGACATTGCTAGTGCCAAGTTATATCCTATACGTCCAGCACCTACTATTATGCCTATCATAGAAATACCTCAATTGTTGTTATTATTTAATATTATCATTAAATTAATATAAATAGTACTGTCTTATAATGTTTGCTGTAATGTATAGAAATTATAGTAAAAATAGTTTTAAAAGGTATAGTGCGGCTGCCGGGATTTGAACCCGGGTCGTAGGCTTGGAAGGCCCAAGTCCTAGCCAGACTAGACTACAACCGCATGTGAATAATGCAACGACCGGGATTTGAACCCGGGTCACTACCGTGGCAGGGTAGAGTCTTAGCCAGCCTGGACTATCGCTGCATATGTATCGTTATTAGTTCTTTACTAACAACTATATAGTACTTTATTTGATGTTATATATAAACCTTTTGGATTAATTAAATTATTTTTTATCAAATCCTTTCAAAAAGTGTTAATAATCTATTTAAAAGTATTATCGTTTATGTTATACTCTTTTTTTTAATACTTATCCGCTAATTATTTATTATTGATAAAATGGGTATAATCCTATTCTTATTTGATTAATAACTTTAATAAGTGTCTTTTTTTAATTGTACTTATTTTACATAACTTCTATATATAATAAGGTATATAAATAATAACAATAATATGGAATAATGTATTATTGTAAACCAAAGTAAAATATTAAATAAAAAATAAGGATTCTTTTAACATTAACTGTAATTTTATTTAACTAATCTTGATTTAATTATGGGGGGTTATTGAAAGAATAATTGTTTAAGTATTTTTTAATTTACTATAGGAGAGATTGTTATGAGAATAAGTATGTCTTTACCTAACAAACTTCTCAATGAATTTGATGATGTTTTAAGGGATAGAGGTTATCAATCTCGTTCAAAAGGTATACGTGATGCATTAAAAGATTACATTCTAAGATATCAGTGGATGAATGATATGGAAGGTGAACGCGTAGGAGTGTTAGCCGTAATCTATGATCATCATTATGTTGGCGTAATGGAATCATTAACCGATATTCAACATGACTATCGTAATCAAATTAATGCAAGTCTTCATATACATATGAATGAAAAATATTGCCTTGAAGTAATCATAGTCAAAGGCGATGTGATTTACATAAGAGACTTAACCGAAAAAATCATGAGATTAAAAGGAGTCGAACATGTAAAACTAACCAGTGCAGGAACTGGTGAACTTGAGAAAGTAAAACAAGATAATTAAATTTAAATAAAAATTTTTATACCCACATATTTTTTATAAATTTATTATCTTCATAACAATTTATTCAATCTCATTTTTCAAAAAAACTTTACAAAATCCCATAATCCTATTTTTCCAAGTAATATTTCTATTTTTAACCTAACATTAAATGCATTTTGCTCTATAAATGACCGTCAAGCTACATAATTTCTATAAAACAAAACGCTATAATTCCAATGAAATCCCGATAAACTT
Organism: Methanosphaera sp. BMS; assembly: GCF_003268005.1. Classification (NCBI taxonomy): domain Archaea; kingdom Methanobacteriati; phylum Methanobacteriota; class Methanobacteria; order Methanobacteriales; family Methanobacteriaceae; genus Methanosphaera; species Methanosphaera sp. BMS. The sequence goes on from NZ_CP014213.1 coordinate 2,566,338, forward strand.
TTGCATATACATAATATTTCAACAATTTTTTTTATAACAAATTTTTTTAGAATCCATCAACATATAAAATATATGATGACATATTACGATGATTTAGATAATGACGAAAAAAGAGTCACCGCTTTTTTCAAAGCCATTGAAAAGAAAGTTCATGGAATCTGCTATGACTTAGGGACAGGTTCGGGAATACTTGCCAAAAAAGCAAGTAAATATGCCGATTATGTCTATGCAATAGAACAAAATCCGTTAATAGCAGATAAAACAAGAAAAAATCTGGACAAATATGATAACATTAAATTCATACAAGCTGATGCAACAGAATATCAATTTATGGAAAATATTGATGTTGTCATATGTGAAATGCTTGACACTGCTTTAATAGATGAAGAACAAATACCCGTAATCAACAATGTAATAAAATATGCCGCTGATAATACGGAATTTATTCCAATGGCAGTCTATTCTACAATCGAATTAATCAATTCCAAAATCATGGGAATATGTTACTATGAAGACGAACATCCAAAATATACCTCACTGTCAGATGAAGTAAAATATGGCATGATTAAACTAAATCAATATAATAAACCAGAATATGAAGAGGATATACAGATAAAAGTCAAAAATGGCGGATTATTGAACGCCATAAAAATAACCACATATACAATACTGACTGATGAGGTAATACTGGAGCCAACACCAATGTTAAATCCACCACTTTTAATACCTGTTGAACAGTTGAATGTGGATGAAGGTGAAACTATTACAATAAACCTAAAATATACGATGGGGGGTGGATTAAATACTATCCAAACAACAAGAAGATACAATAAGTGAATTTATAGCAGGCTACGATAAGCTGCTGATTATGGGAATAGGAAATACCCTGCGGGGAGACGACGCAACAGGACCAAAGATAATAGACATAATCTATGAAAAATTAGTAAACTCCGATGTTGATTCAGACAATATCTATCTGTTAAATGCGGCAACAGCACCGGAAAATCATACAATAGAAATAAGAGAAATAAATCCCTCACACCTAATCATAATAGATGCGGTGGAATTTTCTGATAAGCCGGGATCATTTATCATAGTTGATAAAAAACAGATAGATACATTCAACTTCTCAACACATACCATGCCAATATCCTTCCTGATAAACTACCTTGAAGACAGTGTGGGATGTAAGATTTTAACACTGGGAATACAGCCGAAGGATATGACACTCGTGGATACAATATCGGATGAAGTAAACAGCAGTATTGAAGAATTGGCAGAAACAATAATCAAAAATATATGAGGTGCATTCAATTGAAAATATTATTTATAGGATCACGATTATTTGATGACATATCTTGGTATACAAAAGAAAAAGGAATAACAAGTATCATCACTGAATCAAATGAACACGCTCCCAACATTGACTTGGCAGACAAACATTACATAGTAGAACGGGGAATGGATAAACCCGGGGAAATTGCTTTAAAAGAAGATGTAGATGCTGTAATCCCACTTATAGGGATAGATAAGCCATTGGTTGATGTAGGTTTGTTAAAGGATAAGTTGGAATCAGAAAATGGAATACCGGTTGTTGCCGCAGGTTACGATTGTGCCAAGCTGGCAGCGGACAAATATCAAACAAAAGAATTGCTCCTGGAAAACGATATTAAAACACCCCTCTTTAGAAAAGTAGATGAAAAATACAATACTGATGAAATCAAAAAAGAACTACCTATAGTACTTAAAACACCCGAAGGACAAGGTGGATCAGGAGTAAAAATAGCACTAAATGATGATGATGTGGAAGAGTTCATCAAAGACAAGGATAATGTTTTTACCGAAGAATATGTTGAAGGATTTGAAGCATCAATTGAAGTTCTAAGATGGAATAACCAGGAAATTTCACTGGCACCAATCTACAAGGGAATAACTACAACCGAAGGAACACATCCTCTTGCCAAGATAAAACAGGGTCCCTTGGATATTGGGGGATTGGATAACAACTCACATAACAAAGCCTTAAGAAGCCTTGCCGAAAAACTGGCCCAACTTGTAAATGTAGAGGGTACAATGGACATAGACATACTTCATGATACGACAAAAAGTGAAGATTATATAATAGAACTAAATACAAGACCGAGCGGGACCCGATACATGACTGCCGCTACAACCGATGTATATCCACTATGTCAACTGGTAGACATGGCCTGTGGTAAATGGACAGCCAAAAACGTTGAAGGAAAGATGAATAACTATTACAGTGCCGAACTGCCTGTAGGAGATTTTCCACAGGATAAGAAAATACCGGAAAACAAGGTATTCGATGGAGACGTATCATACGTGGTACATGGGCCGGAACACTATCAAAGACTAACGCTCAGGGCACCTACAAGGGACTTGCTAAATAAATTAATCTATGAATTAGTACCAGGATATGCAAAGGAAAATGATATTCAATTTCAATGAATATTAATCAATTGCATTATCATTACTTTTTGTGTGACAGGCACTTGTCTTTAATTTGTTCTCACCTTAAACTATGCTTTAGGCGTGTTAGTATTATATTCGTTTAGGGTGTATTTAACATGGTTATATGGGTTATTCTCCCTTGAACTGCACTACTGGTAACAATGGGTGGATTACATTATAGGTAAAGCCTAATATTACTTCTAGCATCTATGAAGTAGTGGGTGAGAGAAAGACTAAGATCTCTAATAATAAATGAACTGATATAAGCATCGTAATAATGAGCCAGTAATGTGGGATGATTAAAGGATGTACTGTGATTGCAGATAGGCAGACGAAGTGAAAAAGGACATCTATAGATTACAACCCATATATCCGTCGGTGTAATGGGAGAGCCGAAGCTATATCGTATCTAATAAAAGATAAACCTGGGAAGCCTGGCAAAGTCCAGTAATATGTTACTGGTAGGTTTTTGTGAGGAGTATCTAAGACCTTGTTAGGTAAAGGATGTTAAGAAAGCTAATGCCACATTGTCATTAAGACAGAGGATTTTAACAAAATTGAACTACTGTGGATATGCTGACTCTAACAGGCAAATAACATGTTCATAAAACGAAAAGTATTTCAGATATGTAATTGGAATATGATGAAAGACATAGAAAAACACACAAATATTTTATGCTGTTGTGCATCATTATATAAAATGGTATATAATATACGTATTTGATATATAAAATCGGATATAACATGCCAGTATTTTACTTTGGATAACTAATTTACTTGAGCCGTATGTATTGAAAGGTACGCGTACTGTTCTGAAGGGAGCAAGAGAGAGCAACCTCTCTAACTTATCTGACTAGGGTATCTTTGTAATATGACTTCAAATCATGTAGTTATCAGTTGAGGATTAACTTATTTTTTTGGTTGATGATTAATTTTTTAAAATTCTTTAGATTGCTTATTTTCTGATAAAAACATTTTTAATCAATAATAAAAAATTCATGCTGGTTGATGATTATGGTTGGTGATTGGGATATGCTATTATTAATCTGGATAACTTATTTAAATTAGTCGCTTCGTGGATATTCATTCAGGGATATGCTTTTTTCAATATTAATTTCCCATATGATTCATTTTTTAAAAAAAAATAATAAGAAAGTGTGTGTTATATGCTCTCCTTCAATCCGATAAACGATATAACCGCACCAATAAATACGAATGCGACTGCAAGTATCATTATTGTATTACAACTATTTAGGAGTAAATCATAGTACTCTGGTACTATTGCTACATTGCCCATTACGATTGCAAATACTGTTGTAAATATTCCGAGACTTACGGTCTGTCCTATCAGTCTTGTGGCTGAAAGGGATGCTGATGCCTTTGATGATTCCTCTTCAGGTACCGTTGTGGTAATAAGCACGGTATTGGGTGATGAAAATAATCCATAGCCTATACCATGTAATGTCATGGCTATTAACAGTACGTATAACGGCGTGCTGCGTGATAGGAAGCACATGAGTATAAATGCAACACACAAGATTAATAAACCACAGCCTGTCAGAATCTCCCCTCTAATCTTCTTAATCATCCAACCTGATATGACACTCATCACTACCATTATAAGTGGTGTGATAATAAGGTACATTCCGGCTATCTGGGAATCCATACCCATGATGTACTGCATGTGATAGTTATAGACGTAGGTTGTCATGAATGTTGCAAAGTAGCTGAACAGACATGCAAGGTTGGCTGATGCAAAGCGTAGATTTTTAAACAGTCTCATCTCAAATATCGGATTTTTGCTTTTCAGTTCCCAATATCCAAAGCATATCAGCAGAATTATTCCAACAAGTGTAATGACTTGACCTGTCAACTCCAATATTCCAGTAAATCCATAGATAAACAATATTATTCCCATTGAGTATAGAATGGTACCTGTCATGTCAAAGTTATATTCATCCTCATGGATCCATTCTCCTTTAATCTTGCTTATAAGATAATAGTTAATTATGATAACAGGTAATGTTGCAAAAAACAGGCTTTGCCATCCATAGTTAAATATCAGACTTCCACCGAGTATCGGTGCAAGTGCAATTCCTATATAGACTGTTGCCACGGCAATACCTATTGCAGGTCCTTTTTTATCATCACTCATGGATTCGACAATTAATGCTATGGATGCAACGTTTAATATGGCAGATGCTATTCCAAGAACTACTCTAAATGCAAGTAGCATATATGCATCCTGTGATAATCCCGTTCCAAGTGTTCCTATAAAGAAGATTATAATTCCAAACTTCAATACCTTTTTTAAACCATATTTTTGACATATCTTACCGCATGGAATGCTCAGTACTGCTATTGACAACAGGTATATCGTGTCAACCCAGTTTTGCAATACATTATTCATTGCAAATGCCTTGGCAATTGATGGCAATGCTACTGGTGCAGCATTTAATAGGAATGCAACTATAATTGTTGCAAGACTTCCAGCGGTAATTATATACTTTTCCTCTATTGAATACATTTTTTTCACCGTTAAATTTTAATTTATTTTATTAGATTAAAATCAACTATTTTTTAAATTATTGATTATAGATTTTTTTTAAGTAAAAACATTGGTGTTTTCAGTAGATATTTAACCCATTATGTACTTAATATATCTTGGTTTAAAAATAATTGAAAAAACATTGTTAAAATTCATATTTTTTGATTATCAGATTTTCTTTATTCATATGCTCTTTATTTAAGTAATCTTGATGTAAATGTTATATATTAAATTCATTATAAGATAATATAAAACGAAATAATTATTTAAATTAAAATTTGGTAGATTTTTAAAGTATTTTATTCATATTTTTTGATAAAATATTTGTTTGTAAAAATTTTCATTAGAAAAGCAATTGATTAAGTGATGTGATAAAGTGTCAAAGCAAGATTGGAGAGACCTACTTAAAAAGTGGGAAGATGATGGTGAAATAAGACACGTACCTGATGAGGTCAAAAAGGAATATGAAATCAGTACGCTGATGATGGACTTGGAAAAAGAACATAGGTATCCTATAATGCAATTTGATAATGTTGAAGGCAGTGACATACCAGTTATAACAAACACTCTCGGAACAAGAGATCGTTTTGGTGATGCAATGGGAGTTGATGGAAAACATGTGGCAGAAGAATATGCAAAGCGTGTTAAAAATAGGATAGAGGAACATACACTAATTGAAAACCCGCCATTCATGGCAAACTCCATGTATGGTGGTGATGTTGATTTATACAAACTGCCTATAATAACACATTTTCCAATAGATGCGGGAGCATACCTTACAAGTGGGCATGTAATAGCAAAGGATCCTGAAAGTGGTGCTGAAACGGTAGGATTTCATAGAATGCAACTAAAGGGTAAAAATAAACTTGGTATAAGCCTACACTCCAGGCAAAGGTTATGGGAGTACTTCCGCAGAAGCGAAGAAAAGGGTGAAAACCTGGAGGCGGCTATTGTAATAGGTGTGCATCCAAACATATCCCTGGGTTCCCAGGCAGCCATCCCCTATGATAAGGGTAAGTTTGCTTCAATAGCAGGCCTATTCGGTGAGTCCTTGGAGATTGCCGACTGTACGGAAATAGATATTCAGGTACCTGCCTATGCAGAGTTTGTAATAGAGGGGGAAATACTTGCAAATGTCAGGGAAAAGGAAGGACCCTTTGCTGAATTTACCAATTATGCATGTCACAGAAGTACTGAAAACGTCTTTAATGTAAAGGCTATTCACTACAGACAAAATCCAATATTCCATGATTTGACGCCAGGTTATAGTAGTGAACATATAACAGTCGTTGCAATCCAACGAGAGGGGGATTTGTTGAATGCATTAAGAAATACCTTGCCTAACGTTAAGGCAGTACATTCACCATTATCCGGCTGTGGAATATTTCATTGTTTCATTTCAATGAAGAAGATTGCCGAGGGCCAGGCAGCTCAGGCAATATTCGCGGCATTTGCCGTTGATCATAACCTTAAGATGGCGGTCGTAGTGGATGAGGATGTTGACGTATTCAATGAACAGGAAGTTCTATGGGCTATGGCTACAAGACTTCAGGCAGACCGTGACATTTTCATAGTACCACAGAGTATGGGAATGGGTGAAACGCTTGATCCGTCAACTGATGAATTAAGCCGTACAGCCAAAATGGGAATAGATGCAACAAAACCGCTTGAAGGCTTTTCACCTAAAATAGAAATGAATCATGATGTAGAAAAAGCAGTTAAAAGATTGCATAAATATACAAAATAATCTAAAATCAATAGGGGTAATTATCATGTTAGATATTGCAATAGATACCGGTGGAACATTCACCGATTATACATCCATCGGGTCATTAAATGATGATGAAGAAAAGAAAATTTTCATAAAAAATCCTACAAATCACGAAAATCCAACACAGGGAATAATTGAAGGATTAAAACAACTTGCAGACAGTTGGGGATGTGATTTAGGGACGTTGCTTGAAAACACCAATAAGATAAGTCATGGAACAACACTGGCATTAAATGCACTTCTTGAGAAGAAAGGTGTTAAAACGGCACTCTTTACAACGGAAGGATTCAGGGATGCATTGGAGCTAAGACGTTCAAGGCTAGATAATCAATGGGACATAAGGGCAATAACACCTCCCGTACTTGTACCGAGAAGATTAAGACTTCCAATAACTGAACGTGTGAATTACAGGGGGGATGTTATCACAAAGTTAGATGAGGATAGTGTAAGGGCAGCTTGTAGAATCTGTAGAAAAAACAACATCAAATCCATAGCGGTATGTTTCTTGTTTTCATTCATGAATCCATCGCATGAACAGAATGTACGGGAAATAATCAATGAGGAACTACCGGATGTCTTCGTATCATTGTCAAGCGATATATCACCACAGATACGGGAATATGAAAGGACAAGTACAACGGTTATCAATGCATCAATAACTCCAATAATATCCACATACTTCGACAGACTTAAAAGTGAACTGGCAAGATATGGATGGACAAAACCGATACATATAATGATGAACAGTGGAGGATTATCAGATGTTGCCACCATGAAAAAAATAGCTGCAAAGTCATTACTATCAGGGCCGGCCGGTGGCGGTGTAGGAAATGAAAATCTAAGTAAAATTCTGGATAAAAAACATATGATACTGGCGGATATGGGTGGAACAAGTTTCGACTTACATATAATCGATAACAACAAGACGCAATTGGTTCCGGAGTCCAGAATAGGATCATATCCCATCACACTTCCTATGATGGACATCAAATCCATAGGAGCCGGTGGAGGAAGTATTGTGAGGGTGGATGAATCAAAAAGAGTTCATGTTGGACCGGAATCCGCCTCATCAGTTCCGGGGCCTGCCTGTTATAACTTAGGAGGGGATGAGCCAACAATCACTGATGCATTACTTGTACTTAATTTAATAAATGAAAATAACTTCCTCGGAGGAAGATTAACGCTATCCAAAGATAAGGCAATAAAGGCCATAGAAGAAAAGGTTGCAAAACCGCTGGACATATCCGTTATTGATGCTGCGGTACTTATTTATATGGTTGCAAGTCAATTGATGGCAGATGCATTAAGACTTGTAACGACCAAAAGGGGTAATGATCCAAGGCAGTATTCACTGGTAACCAGTGGAGGGGCATTCGGATTATTTGCATGCAATATAATGGACACATTAAATATGGATGAGGTTATCATTCCAGTGCAGGCACCGGTATTCTGTAGTTGGGGAATGCTGGGAGCTAAGCGTAGATATGATGGCACTCAAAGTTTTTTTATGGAAAAAAGTGCATGGGATCATGCACGATTAAACAAACAGGTAGATAAAATGCTTAAAGAGGCCAATATTGAATTGGATAAGTTGAACGTTTCAGAGGATAACAGAAAACATGAACTGATACTGGAGATGCGATATATCGGCCAGCATCATGAAATTAGCATAATGTTAAATAAGCTTCAATTTGAAGCAGAATCAGTCAATGAAATAGACAAACTATTCCATGATACGCATAATGACATTTACCAATATTCTCAGAAGGAAAATGACTGGGAAATAATGAACTTAAGGCTTGAAAGTTATGAAGAGAATGTGGATAATGAATTGTTTGAATTTGATGCTAACAAAAGGGATAGCTACAAAATCAATCTATCAAGTAAGATTGTCAACACTAAAGAGGATTCACAGGTAACTGTATATCATGAATGTGATTTAAGTGAGGAAATTGCCGGTCCTGCATTGGTGGAATTTGATTATACCAGCGTATTGATACCGGAAGGTTTTACTTCAAAAATTATGGATGATGGATTGTTAAGTATTATGAAAAATAAGTAGGAAGGTGTTTTATGATGACAACGGATGACATAATTAACCGTACAGTAATTGCCAATAGGTTGGATAATATTACCGAGGAAATGGGAATATCCCTTGAACATTCTGCTCATTCGCCAATATTTGCAGAAGCATGTGACTTTGCATGTTGTATATGTGATTCTAATGGGGATTTAGTATCACAATTGGAGGGAATACCAATACTGGCTACAGCAGGTTCATTCAGCGTAAAAAAAGTAATAGAAAAATATGGGGATGATATCCATGATGGTGATGGATTTATCTTAAATGATCCCTATTGTGGTGGAAATCACCTGCCTGATATAGGAATTATCACCCCAATATTTTATGATGATGAACTGATGTTTTTCTGTGTAAGCAGAGCTCATCATGGTGATATTGGTGGTTCAACTGCCGGTAGTTATAATCCTAAGGCAACCGAGATATTCCAGGAAGGAATAAGGATACATCCAACAAGAATAATACAAAACAATCAAATTATAGAGGATATAATGAGCTTAATTATCCTTAATACTCGTAATCCATCAATGATTAGAAGTGATCTTCTTGCACAGATGGGTTCCAATAAAATAGCAAAGAAAAGGTTAACTTCCATGATTGATGAGTATGGAACGGACGTCGTTAAAAAAGCAGTTGGGGATAACTTATATCTGGCACAGGAATTGACCAAAAAAAGAATACTTGAAGTACCCGACGGGGAGTATACTGCAGTAAATTACATTGATGATGATGGATTCCAGGAGGAACCCATTAAAATACAGGTAACAGTTAAAGTTAAGGGGGATAATTTGACAATTGATTTTACCGGAACTAATAAGCAGGTAAAGGGTTTTGTAAATACATCCGTAGTCACGGCTACTGCAGCATCGGGTATTGCATCATTATGGTTTTTAGGTTCTGATATTGCACGTAATGGTGGGGCTTTTAATGTTATTGATGTGGTTCTTCCAAAGGGGTCACTTGTCAATCCACATGAAGGGGCTCCCATGACGTTATCAACACTTATTCCCGCCAGTGAAATAATCGGTACCATATTCATGGCATTTAACAAGGCAATCCCTGATAGATTGCCTGCAGGTTATGGTACATATCTTGGACCGTCATTCTATGGAACAGATCCGCGTAATGGACGATATTACATCGGTTTTACATTCTGTTCACTGGCTTCAGGTGGTGCAATGAAAGGAATTGACGGTAAGCCATACATGTCACCGATGTCCAATTATGGTGGAGTAAAAACTCCGAACATCGAGTCAAATGAGGTACAGTATCCTCATATAACGTTGGTTCATGAAATGGAATGTGACACTGCAGGTGCCGGTGAATATCGTGGAGGGGCAGGTATAAAGTATGCCTTCCAGAATTATGATGACGGCTGTGAAATAGTAATGTACGGTGACGGGGTTAAAATTGCACCATATGGATTGAATGGTGGAAGTACCGGTTCGCTTCAAGTGCCTCTTGTAAGACAGGACGGCGAGTGGATTCAAACCGAGTCCAAGGAGTATCCTAGAAAAATCTCTGACGGAGACATAGTATACATACATTCCGCCGGCGGTGGAGGTTATGGAAATCCATATAAACGTGATGTTAAAAGGGTACATGAAGATTACATTGATGGAATAATATCACGTGAATCTGCTTTAAATGATTATGGTGTTAAAATCAATGAAGATGGCAAAGTGGATATGGATGCCACTAGCAAAATAAGGGGAGTTTAAAATGGATGAGTATGAAATTTCCACTCCCAGAACATCCATACACCTAAAAATAACAAAGGTGGGGGATGATATGGATGTCATTATAGCCGGTGGAAAAGAACATATAGGATGCGTTGGAGTAATATCCAACAACTCCTATACTATAAATACAATCAAAAATCACCGCGAGGATGATATTGTTCTACCAATAGCAAAGAAATTATCTGCTCTGACAGACAGGACAATCGTTATAAAAGCAGGCATACACGTTGATAATATAACAAAAGCAGAAATCAAATCAATACTTGGAAGTATTGAAAAAATGCTGGACATTATAATGGATTACTTATAATCCCCTTGATATATTCATATGTCTCGTTTTCAAAAAACAAAATTTAAATATTTTCAAAAATATAACATCAAATAGTTTATAAAAGTTTTCAATATAATTTTAATAAATTGTTTAAAAATAATTAATGTGTATAACAATTGCTTATTTATATTATATATAAAAAAAATTTTGTTGAAAACGATAATTAACTATAAAATATAGGAAATGATAATATGGCCGATAAAGTAATTTTAGTCGTAAGTTTTGGAACTTCATATAATAATAACCGTGACCTCACAATTGGTGCAATTGAAAATGATATAAAAGATCACTTCCAGGATTATGAAATCAGACGAGCATTTACAAGTCAAATGATAATAAACAAATTGAAAAAACGAGACAACCTAGAAATCGATAACGTTAAGGAAGCTTTGGAAAGAGCAGTAAATGATGGAGTTAAAACACTCATTGTTCAGCCAACACATATGATGGACGGAACAGAATACCATTATAAAATTAAAGATCATTTGGATAATTACCAAGATAAATTCGATACGCTAGTACTGGGTGAACCACTAGTTAAATATGATGTGGATTATGATGACCTAATCGATTGCATTACGGCTACAGAGTATGATGATGACACTGCCGTTTGTTTCATGGGCCATGGAACTCCAGCCGATTCAAACGTAATATACACAACGTTACAAAGTAAGTTAACCTCTAGAAATTATAAAAATTATTACATTGGAACAGTTGAAGCGGAACCTACCTTTGATGATGTTTTGGCAATGATTAACAAAGGAGAATACAAAAAAATTATTTTAAAACCTTTAATGGTAGTAGCAGGAGATCATGCTCAAAACGATATGGCCGGTGATGAAGAAGATTCATGGAAATCCATGTTTGAATCAAACGGATATGAAGTTGAATGCGTAATAGAGGGATTGGCCCAGTCAAAAGACATTAGAATGATGTATATTAAACATTTAGAACAATTAATCGAAAGCTTAAACTAATCTTTCAATGAATAATCCTCTCCCTTTTCATTTTTATCTTGATTTTATTATTTTTAAAAGTCTTGCACCAAGGATTATTGATTTTTTGACATAATAAGTTAAAAACTATTATTTTTTTGGATAATTGTTGTGTGTTTAATTATTCATTGTCACATACACCAAAAGGATTCATATTAACTCACCCATTTATAAAAATTTAAGAAAATATGTATTCCGCTAACAATTTACTATTGCTGAAATATGACAAAATTAGTCTAAAAAAAACATTATCTATTTTAATTTAAAAAAATAGAAATAATATTATTATAAATAATCTTTTAACTTTTAGGGGGTTAAAATTATGTTAGGTCAAGTGGATGTAATAATATTTATTATCACACTCATAGTCACGGCATTATTCACGGCATTCGTACGCCGTGAATTGATAGCAGCGGACATTCGTGATAATCCAATAGTATCAGAACATAGACAGAAAAGTGGAACACCAACAATGGGAGGATTTGGAATTCTCTTGGGTGTTATCCTAATGGCACTTTTCTTATTCAACCAGCCATCAAATAGTTATCTTATAATAACAGTACTTATAATGGTGGCTGCAGGATTCTTTGGAATGTTTGATGACCTTTTAGGTTTTAAAGTCAAAGAATATCAGAAGGTGGTCTTAAACGATGGTGACACGCCAGTCAAAATTGGTCTATTGACACTTGCTCCGGGTGAAGAGGCAAGAATAGCTTCTCCAAAAGCTAAAGAGGATTATGCTCAAATAGTAGAAAAAGAACATAAACTAAAAGTAGTTGATGAAATACCGATAAAAAGTGAAACAACGGAAACAGAAAAAATAATCATTCAGTTTGTTGTCGCATGTTTCATAGTTATTCCGGGAGTACTGCAAAGTAACATCATGGGAATAGAGATAGGTATCTTGATGATTCCACTGGCAATACTTGCTGTAATTGGTTCTATTAATGCAGTAAACCTCATTGACGGTATGGATGGACTTGCTGCAGGTATCATAGCAATAGCATCCCTTGCTTCAGCATTCTTTGCAAGCATGACTACGGGAGCAGTTGCTTCATTACCATTTGTAGTACTATCCGGTGCATGTGTAGGATTTTTGGTTCTAAACCATTACCCTGCAAAGATATTCATGGGAGATACCGGTTCATTTGCATTAGGGACTGGATATATGGTAGCCGCATTACTTGGAAATACATTAATATTCTCAATAATAGCACTGGCAGTACCGATAATATCGGTTATAATCAGTCTAATGCACAGGGCACATATTATAACACTGCCTGTTGAACCGTTGCATCATACATTAAACTATCATGGAATGAGTGAACAGAAAATCATATTATTATATTGGGCTATAACACTTGTAGTATCAATTGTTGCTTTATTCATATTTGGAGTATTCTAATTTAGGTGAGAAATTTGAAAAATAGTATTAAAGCTTCAGAATTAACCAAAATCATTGAAGGTAAATTATACGGTGAAGATACCGATTTGAATGGATTATTTACATTTTTAAATAAAGCATCCCGTAATGACATGGTTATACGTCATTGGATTAATGCTAAGGGAATCCAAATTGCCAATGATAAAAATGTTTCCTGTGTAATAACACAAAATCCACAGGATGATGCAATAGAAACGGCAGAAAGATTACACATGGCATTAATAGTCACTCAAAAGATTGAATTGGCAACAGCATATGCCATCAGTATGGCCGTTGAAGAATATGCACCCGGTGCATTTAAAATGGCCGTAACAGGTACAAACGGTAAATCAACCACCTCTCACCTACTTTATACTATTTTTAAGGATTTGGGTTTTAATACATACACCAATACTGATGCGGAATCTGAGGGAAACACCCTGATAGATCCACGTGTAGCGGTAGAATTGGCAGAGTTTCATGCTTCCAACGCTTTGATTGAAGCAATATCTCTTGAAGTATCTGAAGTGCAGGGATGGGATGACAGAATTATGAAAGATCACGCCTATCAAATGATAAGTGCATTAAATACTGACGTGTCCATCATAACCAATGCATCGGCGGATCATATGAATTTGGTGGAATCATTTGATGACTTATTGAATGAAATCGGCGGAGCAGCACGTGCATTACTTAACAATCAAAAGGATTCTTTACTTGTACTCAATTATGATGATGAAAATATCCGTAAAATGGATAAAATAGTGAAGAATCATGATAACATAAAGGTAATGTATTTCGGTGAATTTTCCACAGACTCTTCTCTGGATATATGTTATAAGGAAAATGATGCCATCTATGCAAATAATCAACTCTACATTAAGTATGAGGACTTGCCGTTTACTTCAAAGCATTTTATACAGGATATAATGGCTGCAATAGCAGTATGTGTATATAAGAACTTAGACAGGGAAAAAGTGGTTGAATCATTAAGAAACTACAAGGCATTATCCCGAAGATTCATTAAACTAAGGGACAACCCAGTTGTTATTGATGACTTTGCACATAATCCGTCAGGCATAAAGTTAACGATTGAAAACGGTGCAAAGTTAGGCGATAGGCTATTTGTAGTGGATGCTATAAGGGGAAGCCGTGGGGATGACATAAACAAAGAGATAGCTGAGGCACTGGTTGAATCATTACAAAACGAGGAAGACTATACATTACTTCTAACATGCAGTCGTGATGTCGTAAATGAATTAAATACTGTAATCGACTCCGAACTGGAAGTATTCACTACTATACTGGATGAAAATCACATTGAATACACGTTATTTGATAACCTGGAGGATTCATTATTAAATGTTTTCGATATTGCAGATGAAAATGATGTAATCCTATTATTGGGAGCTCAGGGTATGGATCCTGCCAGCAAACTACTTAAGAAGAATAATCTCATATAATTCCCCTTTTTACCCATATTTTTTTTAAATAACATACTAAATTAATCAATATCCTGATAATTCATTTTAAATCTCTTTTTTCATTCATTTGACATTGCATATTTTTAATTTATTATCTGTAATTTTCACTTATTTTTATAACTTATTAAAAACATAACTAATTATTATTAGATAGTTTAATTTGAATTATCATCAGATATTAATTTAACGATAGGAGTTGTAGTTATTGGAAATAAAGAAATGTCTTGTAATTGGTGCAGGTAATGCGGGAAGGCCAGTAGCAAAAATATTAAATCATGTCGGCGTTGAAGTGGTAGTCACAGATACCAAAAAAATGGAGCAATTCACTCAAAGATTCCAGGGTTATCTGGAAGATATGAAATCGATGGGAATAACGTTATCTCTGGGAATAAATGAACCTGACGTTACAGGTTTCGATTCCATCTATTTGGCTCCGACAATTCCTCAATCAGCACCCATAAGAAAATTGGCTG
Organism: Methanosphaera sp. BMS; assembly: GCF_003268005.1. Classification (NCBI taxonomy): domain Archaea; kingdom Methanobacteriati; phylum Methanobacteriota; class Methanobacteria; order Methanobacteriales; family Methanobacteriaceae; genus Methanosphaera; species Methanosphaera sp. BMS. The sequence continues at coordinate 2,581,657 of NZ_CP014213.1, forward strand.
AAGATAACAATTTGAAAGTGTTAAGTCATGAATATATCAGTAAGATAATCGAAGATATGCTTGATATGGATAAGATAGGAATCACAGGGTCATTCGGTAAAACCACCACCACTACAATGATAACAAACATATTCCAACAAGCCGGATATAGGGTATATTCATGTTCATCCATGAAACAAAACCTTGTAAGTGAGGCATTGGTAAATGACATCATAAACGGTGAACATATCGGAGCAGATATTGCAATTTTAGAATTGCCCCACGGTACCCTAGGATTGCTCAGGGGACTGAAACTTAAAATAGGTATCATAACAAATGTTCTGTCGGAACACTTATCCGAATTTGGGGGATCTCTGCAAAAATATGCTGACAGAAAAGCCATGATGATGGATATGTGTGACACACTGATAGCAAACTGTCAATGTGGGGATATATTAACATATAAAAGAAAAGATACAATTTACTACAACATGCAAAGTTCCTATTCAAAAGATTTTGACACCGATAAATATCCTCCTAAGTTCACATCATACTTTAAAGATGACATATTCCACGTTAATTATGAGGAAAATGGAACAATTATGGATGAAACATTTAAATTGGACAGCATTGCCAATTATAACTATGAAAACCTAACAGCCGCTGTAGCCGTTGGAATCACATATGGTTTATCAATCAACGATATCAAGAAGGGTATAAACATGTTTGAATCCGTTGGAGGTCGAATGGAATATCTTGGAAATTACAACGGTGCCGATGCATATTATGATGCATCATTCGGTCCAAGTATAAGACAGGCACTTGAGGCTGTTAAGGACAAGAACATAATCGTTGTCTTCGGATTTTTGGATACCACCACCATTAGGGATAAGAAAGAAAACGGTAAGATAGTTGGGGAATATGCAAACATGGTTATAGCAACAGGTTATGCCGAATTAATGGGCGAGCTTAACATGGACAACGCACTTGAATTATTAAATGCAATAGAAAACAAGGATGTAATAAAATTGGCTGTATGTGACGTGGAAGAAGCATCGGAACTAGCAGTCAAATACGCAAAAGAGGGCGACATCATAGTGCACTTAGGTACCGGAGCATCAAATTCATACCAGGAAGTCAAGGATAAGATGCTTAAGGGATTAACTGAAGGAAGTAAACGATATGCTAGACGAGATTAAAACCGACGCAGTATTTGGTGTCATAGGAGTATGCGGAATCAATGGAAATCTAATTGCACGCATATTATCCGATAATGGCTACAAGGTAATTGCTAATGATACGTTAAGTAAAAAAGACTGCAAATACTCCTCTGCATTAAATGATTATCCTGACATAAAGGTTTATCATGGAGATATTCCCGAGTCATTCTATGAACAAGTGGATTATGTCATTCTTCCAATGGCACTAATCAAGTCAAAGTCTTCATTATATAAGAAGATAACATCACTTGATATTCCCGTATTGACCGTGTATGATATCTTTGATTATTTTGAACCAACACATCCCGTCATATGCATAACAGGAACAAACGGGAAGACAACTACAACCACGCTTCTTAAGCATTTGGCATATCATGACGGAATCATACCCGCCGAACATAACCTGGAGGGTATGCAGGGAAATGCAGGTGACATTCCAGGATTGCAGGCAAGACTAAAATCTGATGTAACAATATTGGAGACGGGTACGGCCGGTGTTAAGGGCAGTCTGACAGAACTTGCCTCCCCATGCAGACCTGATGTGGGACTCATTACAAACATCACCCCCGATCATTTGAACGAGAGTTCAGACTTCATAGCGTATGCAAGAGTAAAGGGAGAATTAATAAACCTCCTCCAGGAAGGAACACTGGTGGTAAATAGTGATGATCCATTGGTGATGGCATTAATAGATGAAATGGCCTATGATGGAAATCTCATAACTTTTGGAATTGAATATGAATCTACACAAAAATCCAAAAAGGAATGTTTATGTGGAAACTTCACCGAAATTGATGAATATATATCAGGAGTGGGTATATATGAATGCGGTTGTGGAAATAAGTATAAAAAACCGGATTATCGGGCATGCAATATCAACGATTCCCATGACAGGTTCACACTCAAAACACCATTTGAAGAGGTTGAATTAAAACTTGCCATAACGGGATTGCATAACATATACAACGCTACCGGTGCAATTATAATAGCACATGAAATACTTGGAATATCCTACGAGTCCATCAAGGAAGCATTGCTCACATTCGGTGGTGTAAGCGGAAGAATGGAAAAAATAGCACACCTAAACAATAAGGACATAATGGTGGATTATGCACATAACCCGGCAGGCATTACCACAGTACTTAAGGAGCTTAAGAATCATTATGGAAGGGTAGTTAACGTTATCACAACCTCTTCGGAGTCAGGAATCGAAGGTGATAAGCAGATTATGCAGAGGGCACTCGAATATGCGGATGTTGTCATTCCCGCCTCGTACAATTCATTTGTATGTGCCAAAGAATTGGCAAGGGATGATGAATATGCAAACAAAATAATATTGCCTGAATATATGCCTGAATCAACAAAAGTGGGAACATTGGGTGCTACGCTGGAGCAGGTTTTGATAGGATTTAACGAATCATTGGATATTGATGCCGATTTAATAGTTTGTACTGGTGAGGCGGCATTTAAATATAAGGATAAATTACTTAATTAACTTTCTTTTTCTCATTTTTCTTTTAATTTTAAAAATATTAAATAGTATAAAAAAGATAATTATATACAGATTAATTTAATATAGCATTATTTAATGTATAATATACATTTAATTTATGTTAATGAAGTCATGATTTAAGAGGTGAAATCTTTTGTTTATAAAAGTTAGAAGGGATACTTTAATTATTTTAATTTTAGCATTCATCTTAATAGTTTCAGGACGTGCAATGGCATATGTAGCCTTTTCAGCCTCAGATAATATGGATGAGCAAGTACCTATTGCCGGAGTAATGGTCAAAGGAAATGATGTTATCTCCACAGGCGTAATAAAATCTTACGTGGAATCAGCCGGTTTTAGGGACGGTAGTTATATCAAAGGAAATACATTAATTACTTCACAAAGACAATTGCTGCTGTCGGATGCTATACAGAATGCCGAACAATTGGCTAAGCGTTCTACAATTCCGGGTACATCCATAGCTCCAATCAATGCTGTTGATGTGCAAGTAGATACGAGTACTGGAAACGTTGTTGTAACAGTTGTTGAAGACTTTTCTGCTATTCCTCTTGATGAGTCAGTTATCAAAAATGCTACGACAACAAATCATTCGAAAGTTGAGGTAAATAATACAACAGGATAGGTGATACTATGAATAGGTCAAAATTATCTAAATGTGCATTATTTATGGTTATTTTGCTGATGTTTTCTTCAGTGGCATCAGCAACAATGAACGTTGCTGTAATTACTGATCCTACGGGTAAAGATCCTAATGGATGTGCAGCCGGAAGTCAATCATTTGCTATAAACATGTTCCAGTCAACATTCATATTTTCACAGGAACATAAAATGGCACTGCTATCCGGGGGGGAAGGTACCTCTAATGTAAGGGTTGTAGCGGTTATCAACGCTTTAACTTTGATACAGTCAAACAAAACTCCCGCCGAGGTTGTAAGTGTTGCACAGAATTATGAGGGTATCCGTCTGATGGCGGTAAATCCGACACAGGGTATTGCAGTAGGTGGAGACTTTAAGGTATACATGGTTACAGTGGACAATAACAATACCATCAGGGTTCAAGCCGCCAGTGGTGGAGTAGCAACTATTCCTGCAGGAACCCGAGGAGCAATGATACACTTGCGTAACTCCGAAGGTAACCCTAAATCCGGTACGGCAGATACCGTAAGGTTACAGACAGCCATCAATATGGGTAAAATGATTAGGGATGGATATCCAGCAACCACAATTGTTTCGGAAGCCTTTGGTGAAGTGGCCAGGGATTCTGGTGAAGACCATGGTGGAGGTGCAGTTAACCTAATTTCCGGTGTTACCACTGGGGATATGTTCACTCCTCAGAAACTGAATGATATTGGTTATCCAATGGAAAAACCATACAGTAAGGTAAGTAGTTCCGGTTGGAGTGTAGGTTATCCTGAAGCAGAAAACTATCAGGTATCACCGGTAGATGGAAGCCCATTAACCGACGTATATGCATATGAGGCATTAAAAAATGCAATAACAGTATCTAACGATAATCCGTCAGTATCTGTATATGGATCTGATAAGAAAGGTTTGTCCGAAGCAACATCCTCTGTAGTGGTATCATCCGTGCAGAGAAATGGTTATGATCCCGTGAAAATAGCTAAGGACATCAACAGTGCTATAGATGGTAGTATTATTGTTGGTGTAGAGCATGTGGATGCTTCAGACTTAAATGTTAAAGAGAATATTAAGGCTGTCGGTGTATATTATACTGCAGCACCAAATGGTAGAACATCACCTTCATGGTCCTTGCCTATAGACGCACAGGTATTTGATGTTCTTGCAAATATCCAAAGCCTAATTGGTATTCTATTGATACTATTGGCTTTATTTAGAACTTCATTAACTAAGTCATTCTTCAGAAGAAGATGATTTACTTTTTTTATTTTTTTTAGGTAGTGATTTTTTGTCATTAATATTAATAAGAGCAATAAATAAGAAAAAAGCATTAAATGCATTGGCCGATATTGAACGTCATGCAAAGTTATCCATAGATGGAAAGCCCAGAGTAATTGATGTTGAAGATGTTGAAGATATCACAAGAAGAATACTTAAGCAAAAACCGAAATCAGATATTAAATTGGCGATTCTTGTCAGGACATCGGAATCAACAACGAAAAGTATTATGAGCATTAAAAAAATTCATCCACCCGCTCATCTAATAGTTATCAGTGAAGAATATCCTGAATATGAAGGATTAAATAAGAAATTCTCAACATTGAAGGTATTCCAAGGTTATTATTCAATGAAAAAATAGATTCCTTCTCTTTTTATATATTTTTTTCAATTTTTATTTGTCAGATATTGTTTTTTGCGGAGGTTAATTAACTGAAAGTCGTAAAATATTCAAAAAAAAGTAATGGAGATTATTTTCTCTTTATACGGGCAATATCTCCAATGGTAGCTTCTTTATAACGTCCAACATCCTTAAATTCTTGAACATCGGATTCTACCTTTTCAACAATCTTAATATTTAATAATTTTTCAAGTTTTCTTGCAATTTTAATTTCCGGAATCATCTTACCAGATTCAATGTGTGAAATCACTGATTCTCTTTCATATATCTTTTCACCGAGTTTTTTCTGGGTGAGGTTCTTTTCTTCTCTGGCTTTCCTGATTATTGATCCATAATCTTCCACAATCTCATATTCCACATCTGGTTTTCGTGTATATGATTTGTTGGCTGGTCTCTGATTATATGAATTGTTTCTCATATTGTTTTTGTTGCCTTTTTTGATATTCTTATTTACTTTAGGTTGTGGCTTTCTTTGAACTTTACCATATCTTGAACATTCTTTGCAAGTAATCATTAAAGAATTATCAATTTTTGTTTTGTACGGTTCACCTTTAATTTCAGTTCCACATATTTCACAGTTCATCTTAATTCACTTATTATAATTCTACTACTTAATATCTATTTTTATTTACTTATATGTTATGTTTATATATGATTTTTAAATAAAAATTTTTAATTACTTTAAGTATCTAAATACAATAATATTAATATTAAGAAGTACAATAAAATATAATGTAGTAGTTTGAAAATATAGATTTAATATAAAATTAAAGATTGTGGAAAAAATAGTTGAAAATAATTATTTAACGAAATAAACTCCATATATGTGAAAGGAGGTTGAATACATGGACGAAGTCGGTCCAGTAAATACAACAAGCAGAGATCAGGAGATTTCTGATTTAATAGATAAACATGAAACTATCGAACGTAATTTAACATGGGAAGTAAGAAAACTTGAAAAAGACAAGGTCTTACTTGAAAATGAAAACTTACGTTTAGATAGGGAAGTCAAATCCTTAAAAACTGAAATTAACAGGTTTAGAACACCACCATTGGTATTGGCAACAGTTTCAGAGTTATTGGATGATAACAAAACCGTCGTTAAAAGCAGTACGGGACCATCATTTTTATTAAAATACTCTGATAAGGATGCTTCCAAAATGGAGATTGGTGCAAGAGTAGCTCTAAATCAACAAACATTCAGTATTGTAGAGGTAATCACGTCCGAAAAAGATCCATTAGTATCCGGTATGGAAATTGATGAAAAACCGGACATAAGCTACGATAAGATTGGTGGACTAAAAGAACAAATAAGAGAAACCATAGAAACAGTGGAATTACCACTTAAAAATCCGGAAATATTTGAAAAAGTTGGAATTACACCACCAAAAGGTGTACTTTTCTATGGACCACCAGGTACTGGAAAAACATTACTAGCAAAAGCAGTTGCACATGAAACGAATGCCACATTTATAAAAATAGTGGCTTCAGAGTTTGTGAAAAAATATATAGGAGAAGGATCCCGTTTGGTACGTGGAGTATTCGAATTGGCTAAGGAAAAAGCTCCTGCAATAATATTCATTGATGAAATTGATGCAATTGCGGCAAAAAGATTACAAGGTTCAACAAGCGGGGACCGTGAAGTTCAAAGAACACTCATGCAGTTACTTGCAGAGATGGACGGATTTGAATCACGTGGTGATGTAGGAATAATAGCAGCTACAAACAGGCCGGATATACTTGACCCTGCACTTGTAAGGCCAGGTCGATTTGACCGTATTATCGAAGTACCTGTTCCTGATGAAGAAGGAAAACTGGAAATACTTAAGATACATACAAGGGACATGACATTGGATGTTGATGTTAACTTGGAACAAATAGCTCATGAAGCCAAAGAAGCATCCGGTGCAGACCTAAAGGCAATATGTACCGAAGCAGGTATGTTTGCTATACGTGATGAAAAATACAGCGTTTCACGTGAACACTTTGAACAGGCAATGGACAAAGTGATGAATAAAAATAAGAACAAAGAATCCACCGATGGAGTAATGTTCGGATAGATTATAACCCAATCTATCCTTTAATTTTTTAGCCAGTGATGAACCCTATGAGCTCTGATATGATGATGAATGATGGGCGATCTGAGGCTAACTTTTATTAAAACTTTTTTTTTAAATTAAATTTTTCTTTTTCTTTGAAATTTTCTAAATGAACCTTTCATTAAATTCTTTCATTAATTTTAAACTAATCTTTGCTTTTAACTGGAACATAAACAGTAATATTAATCTTGAAAACCCTTATTAAATCAGCTACTATCAAAAGATATGTGAAATGATAAGCATAAACATTACAGAATCCGTATTGTCCACAATAGTACAACCCGAATAATTGGAAGATATTTAACCTAAAGAATAACCGCCAGTTTCAAAGAGCAAACCCTTTTTGAATAAAAAACATAGGATATTAACTCAATACTTTATTACACTTAAAATGAAACTGTTTTGATTTAAAAAAGAAGTTGGGGAGGTTAACAATCAATGGTTTAAATAATTTTCTCTAACTCTTCAATTGAACGTACAACGTCATGATTTTCCAATTCTTTTATTTCCGGTCGCAGTACTAAAATTGTAGGAATATCTAATTCCAAGGCGGCATTTATCTTAGTTTCAGCTCCTCCACTTTCACCACTTTCTTTTGTAATGATTGCCGATACATTGTATTCCTTCATCAATGCCATGTTGAGTTCTTTGCTGTATGTTCCCTGCATTGCTATGATGTTTTCTGCCGGTACGCCACATTCCAAGGTTTTGGTTATGCTGAAGTTGTTTGGAAGTACCCTTGCAATGACCTTGTTTGCATCTATTTGGTCTACCGTGGTTTTTAATCTCATTACACCAGCCAGGTGCATAATCTTATCCTCTTTGTTTACAAGTAACTCTTTTGCCTTTGCGGCGGCATCCTCAAATGTAGCTACTTTTATAATCAAATCAGATTCGGGTAGGATTGTTGATGCTCTTTCATATCTGATGTATCTTATGCCTGCTTTTTGACAGCTGGAAATCGCGGTTTCAGTTGCGACAGATGCAAATGGGTGTGTAGCATCAATTAAAGCTTCAATATTTTTTTCACCTATAACCTTTATGAAATCTTCCTCTCTCAATGCTTTTGATATGACTTCATTTGCACCAGCGGATTTTGCTATTTCTGCTCCATAGTCAGTGACTGTTGTAGCGATAATGTAATTATTTTTATCCTCATGTAAAAATTTAATAACTTTTGTCGCATCAGATGTACCGGACATTACCATGTATCTCATTTTAACACTCTCGTTTAATTTTTATTATATATAGATATATAACTTGATTTTATTTAATCTATGCTAAGATTTCGTTGATTTATTATAATTCTTTTTTTCTAAAAATATTCAAATCCATTTCATTTTTTTAGTTAACATTAATAATCTGATTTGCTCATCAAATAAAATACCTCTTTTTTATAATTAATTAATTTGAATCTTGGCTTGATTTTAAAGGATAACTCTTCCGAAGAAAATGGTTTCAATATGCAATCACATTCAACCGCTTTTGCCACATTGGATATGGGTCTTTGCAGTTCTTCAGGTGGTCGTATCGAATAGATCAAGTCCGCATTTTCATATATTTCATAATTGGGCTTTGTGATGTCATCCTTAATGATGTCATCATTTGTGGGTTTTATGTCAACGCATCTTACGGTGGCATTTTCTAATTTGTCCTTCAGTATATTGCTGGGATCGAGTATGCTGCCAACACCCACCTCTATTATTAATGATGCATCTTCATAGTTGTTTATGATATATTCAGTAAAGTTATCCCAAACATCGCTCATTTTATCGCCTGTAACTCTTATATTGATTTAATTGAATTTTTTTTTTAATTGTTTTTCAGTCATGATTCTTTATTTGAAGTAATTACAAATGCTGTGGTCATGTCTTGTTTATTCATATGTCTTTTTCTTTAAATAAGTTTAACTTTTGCTATGATGATATAATCGGTCACGGATAACAATAGTAACGTTTTTATTTCATCAACACTTATCATTTCAAAATAAAACTTTTTTCATTTGATTATTGTATAAATGTATTTATATATGATTTAGTCATAGATTTAAATATGCTTTTAAAATATAACATCCACTCAAATGTTTAAAATGGGTGTAATATTTGAAAAAACTTACAATTAATGGGAGTGGTAATGGATGAAGTATAAATCTTTTTTCATTTTGCTATTGCTTCTTGTAACACTTTGCAGTATCTCAGCAATCTATGCAGATACATATGTGATTAGAAATTCATCCTTCAGTTTGCCTGACGGATATACCCTTTCAGAAAAGAATAATCAAACGGTACTGTATAACGATGAGTATGTTCTCACTATGTATGAAGGTCCAATTCTAAGTACTCAGGAAGCAAAAAATAATAGAATCAACCTTGGTTACAAGTTTATCGGTGAAAGGGATTATGAATTTGATGGAGTTGAGATAAATCAACAAAATTATAATTATAATGGTATAAATACCTGTGTATATACCTTTGAAAAGAACAATCAAACTTATATCATTACATTGAATTTATTTGAAAATCAAGATGTACCCGAATATGCAGATAATCCTGTAACTCAAATAATTGATACATTAGAGACAGTTAACTGATGATAACGGACGTATTGATGGAAATTTCATTCTAATGATTGAAAATTCATTATCTTAAATTCCTTAAGGACATCAGTCAAAAAATCCCCTCTATTTTTATTTTTTTAATGATGAAAACAACCTATTTTTTTAACATATCCCATAATGTCCTAATCTGCAGGGGATATAGATTATCCCACATTTTTCAAATCAAAATATCATGAATTTATCGTGTCCTGAATGATACTAATAATAATATATATCTTTTCAAATAAAATTATTATATGAGATATAAGATAATTGTTATTTAATGAATGTGAGTGTTTAATGTGGATATTAGAAATTTTCAAATCACTGACTTGGATGACGTGTTAAGAATCCAATTTCAATCCTTTGATGATCCATATCCTGTGGGTATTCTTCTTGAGTTATTCAATAGTGGAGCAGGATTTTTAGTTGCCCAGGTAGGTAGATCAGTAGTCGGATATATAATTTTCTGGATCAGGGAAGGTTCAGGTCATATAATCGCCATAGCGGTTGATGAACGATTTCGCTCTATGGCAATCGGGTCAATGCTGCTTGATAAAGCAATAGGACTCATCAAACAAAATGATATCTTCACGGTAAAGTTGGAGGTAAGAAAATCCAATATCACTGCAAGAAAATTCTACCTAAAAAAAGGATTCAAGCAGGTTAAATATTGTAAAAAATATTACAGTGATGGTGAAGATGGTATAATAATGCAGTATACAATCACCAATAACTGATATTTCTTTTTATGGAGTTATCTTTTATAAGTGATAACACATTGATATTCTATAATTATTTTTAGATTTTTCGATAAAAGTTGGAATTTTCATAGTTAATTTTTTTTATTATTAATTACTATATATTATTATTAGGAATGAACATTAAATAGAATGCTGAAAAATCATATAAAAAACTGGTTTTTTAGCTATATTTTTAGAAAATAAATATGCATACTTTTTAAATAATTTTTATTTATTATGATAAGACTTATAATTGATGAATTTTATTATTTAAAGGTTATTTGCTGTAAAATATTTTTTAAAAAATTTTATTTAATAAATAATTCAGGATTTATTTGTAATATTTTATATTTCTTAAAATATGCGAGTATTTTATTTTTTTGTTCATTTATCTAACTGTTAAACATACAAATAACTTATCGGGTCAACTATCCGTTTAAAAAAAATGGATAAAACCCAATAACATATAAATAATAATCGGGGTTAAAACGTGGTAAAGACTGCAAAATTAGCATTGGAAGATGGTACAATTCTCATTGGTGAGGGTTTTGGAGCAGAAACTATTAAAACTGGGGAAATTGTATTTTCAACCTCAATGGCCGGTTATGTTGCAGCATTAACAGATCCTTCCTTCAAAGGTCAAATATTAATGTCAACATATCCATTAGAGGGAAATTATGGTGTTTCCAAAGATTGGTATCAATCAGAGGACATTAAAGCAGAAGCATATATTGTAAGACAGGTATGTGATGAACCTTGTCATCCAAAAAGTGAACAATCATTATCTGAATTTTTAATGGATAATGACGTTCCGGGTATAAGTGGAATCGATACTCGTGCATTGACAATTAAAATTAGGGAAGTAGGTTCCATGAAGGCAGCAGTTGCAAATACTGATATAGCCGATGAAGAACTACTTAAAATAGTAGCCGAACAGCCTGGTATTGAAGATATGTACTTGGTTGACAAAATCACTACAAAAGAACCTAAATACATCACGGACAAAAAAGACTATAACATAGCAGTATTGGATTGTGGTGTCAAAAAGAACATCCTCACAAATCTCATCTATGATGATGTGGGCGTAGTGGTAATGCCGGCAGACAGTACCGCTCAAGAAGTCATTGATATGGACGTTGATGGTGTATTGGTCTCCAGTGGTCCGGGAAATCCGGAAAACGTTGATAAAATCCAGGATACAATCAGGGAATTATCCGTAAAAATGCCTATTGCAGGTATATGTTTAGGTCAGCAAATAATTGCTCTGGCATTCGGTGCAAAGATATATAAAATGAAGTTTGGACATCGAGGTTCAAATCAACCAGTCAAAGACTTAAAAACAGGACAGGTATATATTACATCACAGAATCACAGTTTCTCAATAGATCCGGAGTCAATCGAAGGCACTGATTTGGAGATTACGCAGATAAACTTAAACGATGGTACGCCTGAAGCTATTGTTCATAAAGAATTACCAATATCATGTATTCAATATCATCCAGAAGCGGGACCTGGTCCTCATGATACAAGAGAATTCTTTGACAAATTTGTAGAAGCTATCAAGAATAACAAAGCATAGATTATAAATTTTATAGGAGTTTAAATAATGCCAAAGGATGAAAATATAAATAAAGTATTAATAATTGGTTCTGGACCAATACAAATCGGACAAGCAGCTGAGTTTGATTATTCTGGATCACAAGCATGTAAATCATTACGGGAAGAGGGCGTTGAAACAATTCTCGTAAACAGTAATCCAGCAACAATACAGACAGATATAGATTCAGCAGACAAAGTATATGTTGAACCGTTAACGGCTGAAATAGTCGCAAAAATTATAGAAAAAGAAAAAGTCGATGCAATATTACCTACAATGGGTGGACAAACAGGACTTAACATCGCAGTTGACTTGGATAAAATGGGAGTACTTGATAATATTCAAGTATTGGGTTCTCCAATCCAAACAATCAAGGATGTGGAAGACAGGGACTTATTCGCAGAATTCATGGACAGATTAAATGAACCTATACCAAAATGTCATGCAGTAAACTCATTGGAAGAAGCATTTGACGCAGTACAAGATATAGGCTATCCTGTTATTGTAAGGCCAGGATTTACCCTAGGAGGTACTGGTGGTGGAGTTGCCAACAATAAGAAGGAATTCGAGGAAATCGTAACTCACGGATTGGACATGAGTTTCAACAACCAGGTATTAATCGATGAATCCGTATTAGGTTGGCAGGAAATAGAATATGAGGTAATGCGTGATAAAAACGATTCCTGTATCATAGTATGTAACATGGAAAACATTGATGCAATGGGAATACACACCGGTGAAAGTGTAGTAGTAGCACCTACCCAAACATTATCCGATGATGATTGTCAAAAACTAAGAAACGCTTCAATAAAAATCATAAGAGCTCTCGGTATTCGTGGTGGATGTAATATTCAATTTGCTCTGCATCCTATTACAAGAGAGTATAAGGTAATTGAAGTAAACCCAAGGGTAAGTAGAAGTAGTGCACTTGCAAGTAAGGCAACAGGGTATTCCATTGCAAAGGTATCCTCAAAAATAGCATTGGGTATGACACTTGATGAAATAAAAAATGACATTACCAAGGAAACACCTGCATCATTTGAACCGGCAGTAGACTATGTAATTGCAAAAGTACCAAGATGGCCGTTTGACAAGTTCAAGGAAAGTTCAGGTGAATTAGGTGTGCAAATGCAGTCAACCGGTGAAGTAATGGCTATAGGAAGAACAATCGAGGAAGCATTACAAAAATCACTAAGATCACTGGATATCGATGAGGATTCATTTGAATATGTCAATTATACCGACTATGAACTGGAACACGCTACCGACAAAAGATTCCTACAAATCTACTCTGCCATCAAAGATGGAAGAAGCGTTGATGAATTGGCTGAAATAACAAAAATCAGTCCATTTTTCATAAACAAAATCAAAAGCATAGTAGACTGTGAAGAAATGATTACAGAAAAAGGAGCAGACATCCTCAAGGATGAATATACCTTTAGAAAAATCAAACAATATGGATTTTCCGATAAAAAATTAGGTCAATTGCTAGCACTTAGCGAAGAGGAAGTATCCAAGTTACGTCATGAATTGAACATCCTTCCGGAATACAAGATGGTAGATACATGTGCCGGTGAATTCGAAGCAAAAACACCATACTACTATGGAACATACGATTCACCATCAAAACTTGAAGCCGGCAAAGAGAAAAAAATAGCCGTTCTAGGTGCAGGTCCTATCCGAATCGGTCAGGGAATAGAATTTGATTACTGCTGTGTACATGCGGCATTGGCATTAAAGGATGAAGATGTAAAAACAATACTTATTAACAATAACCCCGAAACAGTAAGTACTGATTACGACATATCCGATAAATTATATTTCGAGCCATTAACCAAAGAAGATGTATTAGCAGTAATAGAACAAGAAAAACCTGAAGGAGTAATTGTACAATTCGGTGGACAAACATCAATCAACCTTGCAGAAAGTCTAAACGATGCAGGAGTAACAATACTCGGTACACCATTTGAAAGCATTGACATGGTAGAAGACAGGGAACAATTCACCGAAGTACTCAATGAACTTGAAATACCACAAGCAGACTATGGTATAGCAAATTCATTCGATGAAGCAAGGGATGCTGCCCATTCAATAGGTTTCCCAGTACTTGTAAGACCATCATACGTTCTCGGTGGACGTGCAATGGAAATAGTTTATGATGACAGTGAACTGGAAGAATATATGAAGGAAGCAGTAAGAGTATCAAAAGAACATCCAATCCTTGTGGACAAATTCCTGGAAGACTCCATAGAACTGGATGTGGATGCATTATGTGACGGTGAAGAGGTATACGTATGTGGTATAATGGAACACATCGAGGAAGCTGGTATACACTCAGGAGACTCCGCATGTGTAATACCACCACAATCAGTATCTGATGAAATCATAGCACAGGTAGAGGATTACACAAGAAAACTGGCATTAAGATTAGGAGTAAAAGGATTAATCAACATCCAATATGCCATAAAAATGGATCCCGAACCAAAACTATACATCATAGAAGCAAACCCACGTGCAAGTCGTACAGTTCCATTCGTAAGTAAAGCAATTGGAATACCAATAGCAAAAATAGCTACAAAAATAATGCTGGGCAAAAAATTATCCGACTTTGACTTGGTAAATTACGCTGATATTGAACATGTAGCGGTTAAAGAATCAGTATTCCCATTTATCAAAATACCTGATGCAGACTCAGTACTTGGACCGGAAATGAAATCAACCGGAGAAACAATGGGTATAGATAAAAACTTTGGACTGGCATATTATAAGGCACAGCTATCTGCAGGCATGAACCTACCGACAGAAGGAAAAATATTCCTAAGCGTACGTGATATTGACAAACCAAAAATAGCTCCAATAGCTCAGAAAGCCAAAGAATTAGGATTTGACCTGATAGCTACAAAAGGAACTGCAGAAGCAGTACCTGAAGTTGACATTGAAGTCATTAGAAAAGTAAGTCAGGGTTCACCAAATATACGTGATGCAATGATTAACGGTGAAGTGGCATTTGTGATAAACACTCCATCAGGTAAACAATCAGCTGATGACGGATATATCATAAGAAGATTGGCCATTGAATTGGGAGTTCCATATGTAACTACAGTTGCAGGTGCAAATGCAGTGCTCAAGGCAATTGAAGAAGCATCCCATGGAGAACTTAATGTCAAATCATTAAATGAATATGCAATATAATTTATTAATTTAAACTCCTTATTTCTCTTTTTTTCTTCACTATTAATTATTATTCTATTTAAAAATTACCGGAGGACAATTTTATGATAACAATAAAAAATGGTTTGGTGCTATGTGGATTTAACCTTCAGGCAGTTAAAACAAATGTCATCATAAACGATGAAGGACGTATCATTAAATTATCACCTCATGATGAAAGTGGTGAAATAATTGATGCTACAAATTGTATAGTGATGCCTGCCTTCCTAAATGCACATACTCACATAGCCGACTCTATCCTAAAAGATGTTGGGGATGGATTGACAATAAGTCAACTGGTAGAACCGCCAAACGGACTCAAACACAAAATGCTAAATGAGGCCACAGATGAACAGTTAGTAGAATCCATGCACGAGGAAGCCAAAGAAATGCTATACTCGGGAATATCAACCTTCATAGACTTCAGGGAAGGCGGAATTGAAGGAGTTAAATTACTTAAAAAAGCAGTATATGACCTTCCAATAAACGCCTGCATACTTGGAAGATGTAATGAATACTACGACCCTAAAACAACAGTCGAAGAGGCAAGACTACTTACAAGAGAACTGCTGCAATACTGTGATGGAGTAGGACTAAGTGGAGTTCAGGACGTGGATTCGGAGATAATAATGCAGATAGCACAGGTATGCAATGATGAAGATAAGCTGGCAGTAGTACACGTGGCAGAATACTATGACCTTCAGGAAAAATCAATACAACTTACCAACCAGACAGAAATAGAAAGGGCATTACGTGCGGGATTTACCACAATAGTGCATGCAACCCAACCCGTACTTCAGGACTTGGACCTTCTTGTGGAAAACAGTCCCTTCATAGTGGCATGTCCACGATCAAATGGAATGCTATCAACGGGAATACCACCCGTATCGGTATATAATGAGGTAGGATTGGACGTGGCGTTAGGTACGGATAACGTGATGTTTAACAAGCCGGACATGTTCAGGGAGATGGAATATACACTAAAAGCCATGCGTGGAACATATCAAAACAAGATAACCGCTAGGGACATACTGAAGATGGCTACTATTAATGGGTTTAAAATACTTGGTAAGGATATAAGCATAAGTGAGGGAAACGTCTCCGATATACTCGTGATAAAACAAAAATCAGAAGACCCGTACCTGTCAGTCGTTAACAGGTCATCTGCTGAGGATATAGTAAACTTCATAATGGGAAATCAGATGTAACATCATAACTAAAAAATAGATTAAAAAAAATGGATTACAAGTCAGATTCGATGTAATCTGTCTCATCCATGTTCTTCTTATTTTCATTCATCTCCTTTTTATTGTTTTTTTCCAGGTTTTCTTTTGTAATGTAATGTTTCTCTAGCTTTTCACGAATATCCTCGGGGATAGCCACACTGCTTTGTCGTATAAAGTCAAAGTATAGCATGGTACAGCTACCGTTGGCACGCAGTTGTCCATTCTGCCATGCTTCATGGATAAGCGTTAGTGATGTTTTGCCAATTTTGGATACATACGTCCTGATTTCCACGTCATAGCCATAGTAGATGGGTTTCAGGTAATTGAAGTCACAGCGAATCATCATGAGGTTCCATTTCTTATACGTTAACTCGAGTGTCGGATTAAATATCTCAAATATGGGGTTACGTGCAGTTTCAAACCATAGGGGTAGTGCGGTATTGTTGATGTGTCTTAAAGCGTCGGTATCTCCGATACGTGGTGTTATGATAGTTTTATACATGTTAAACTTCCTTTGTTGTTTTTATATGTTTATGTTGTTTTAATTTATTGTTATTTATTGGTGGTGAAGATTTGAGATTCAATAATGATTGTTTAAATGATAACATAAATATTTTTAAAATAGAATCTGTTAGAAATGGATGAAAAGTAGGTGGGGGTGATTAAGGATTTTACAGTCAAGAATATAGTACTATCTCTGTAATCTGGTAGAAGTTTCATTGGAATTTGTACTACTACTCCTATTACGATTGTTATTACTTCCACTACTTGAACTGCCATTACTACTATTTGACGTTGTATTGTTGGTAGTATTTTTCTTAGTATAGTTTGTAGTTACCTTCTTCTTTTGTTGTGGTTGTTTTATGGAAACGTTGTACATTGTTGTATTTGTCTCTTTAATCGGCTTTATCATATCATCCGATGAGGTGAGGGATGTTGGAATCAGCTGTTCGCTGTATTCCTGTCCCACATGAAAGCTTCCCACTACGCATCCTACAGCAAATGCAAGCACGGATACTACTGCTATAACCATTATTGCTGCTTTTGGATTGTCCACCATTCTAATCACTCATTATTATCTTTTATTGTACTGTTACGGATTTTGCCAGGTTTTTAGGTTTATCTGGGTCTATTCCTTTTAATATGCTGATGTAGTATGCCAGTAACTGAAGGTCTATTATGTACAGTAACGGTGCAAGTATTTCATCAATCACCGGGTTGAAGAGGAGTTTATCCTCTATCATGTCTATCTGCTTATCATCCTTTGAACCAAGGATTATCATATCCGCTCCTCTGGATATGATTTCCTGTAGGTTGCTGAATGTTTTTGCATAGCTTGGGCCAGGTGGGAGAAGTCCGACTACGGGTATGTTGTCTTCTATCAATGCAAGTGGGCCGTGTTTAAGTTCTCCGGCTGCATATCCTTCACCGTGTATGTATGTTATCTCCTTAAGTTTCAATGCTCCTTCCAGTGCTGTAGGGTAGTTGAATCCACGTCCGATGTAGAAGAAGTCTCTTGCGTACTTGTATTTCTTGGAGATTTCCTTGATCTGTTCTTCTCTTGTAAGTAGTTCCTCTGATAGTTCAGATAGTTTTCCCAGTTTTTCAAGTAGTTCATTGTTTTCTGCCATGTGTGCTACTAATAGGTAGATACAGATTAACTGGCTGAGGTATGTTTTTGTTGCGGCTACACCAATTTCCGGTCCTGCTCTGGTAAATATTACGTGGTCTGCCTCACGTGTTATTGAACTTCCCACAACGTTTACTATTGCAAGGGTTTCTGATTTTTCCTTTGCTATTTTAAGTGCTTTTAATGTATCTGCGGTTTCACCGGATTGTGTTATGAATATTACTAATGTGTGGTCATCCAATGTCTTCTTGAAGAATTCGAATTCTGATGCCAGTATTACCTCTGTTGGTATGGCAAGTTCCGTTTCTATTAGGTATTCTCCGATAAGTGATGCATGGTAGCTGGTTCCGCATGCAACAAAGCATATTCTGTTAAAGTTTTTGAAGTTTGAAACGATTTCATTAATTTTATTGGATTCGGATAGTGTGTCTTTGATTACCTGTGGTTCTTCATGTATCTCCTTTAACATGAAATGGTCATATCCACCTTTTTCAGCCATTTCTGGACTCCATGTAATGATGTCTATGTTCTTTTCCTTTTTATTTAATTCCAGGTCCATTATGTCAACGTTGTCCTGTGTCAGGACTATTATCTCTTCATTATCCAGGTAGATTACCTTGTTGGTTTCTTTTAGTATGGCCGGTACGTCTGATGCCAGGAAGTTTCCATGATCTGCAAGTCCCACTATCAGTGGGCTTTCATTTCTTGCACCTATTATTTTTCCAGGCTCGTCCTTTGATATTATTGCAAGGGCGTAGGAACCTTTTAATCTTTTGATTGTGGATTGAACCGCAACTAAAAATTCCTGTCCTTCTTTCATGTACTTTTCTATCAGATGTGGTATGACTTCAGTATCGGTATCTGATTTGAAGATATGTCCTTCTTCGAGTAGCTGTTCTTTCAGTTCCTGGTAGTTTTCGATGATACCGTTATGCACTACGCTTATTTTTTCATCACAGTCACAATGCGGGTGTGCATTTTCCTTTGTTGGTATTCCATGGGTAGCCCATCTTACATGTGCTATTCCAGTATTTCCGTCAATATCTGTTAGATGAATTTCATTGTTAACATCTTTTATTTTTCCACTACCTTTTTTCAGATTTATCTTATCCGTAACGGTTGCTATTCCAACAGAATCATATCCCCTATATTCCAATTTCTTTATTGATTCTATGATTGTCGGTGCCGCCTTTTTATCCAATACACATCCTACAATTCCACACATTCTATATTCTCCTGATAAAATTATATAATATAAAACTTGTTTTTATCAATCATATTATTAGATTTTATTTATACTATTAGGTTTCTATTTCATATATTATAATAGTTATTATTTACAAATAATATAATATAGTTAATAAAGGAAATCTATGTGAATGTAGATATTTCCTAATAAAATTTTTGTGGAATTTATTATGAGTCAAATAGCTAAAGAATTACTATATACAGGTAAAGCAAAGGATGTTTATAAAACAGATAATGATGATGAATATATTATTAAGTTCAGAGATGATATCACCGCCCTGGATGGCGGCAAGAAGGATACCTTGTCTAAAAAGGGAGTCTACAATGCATTGATATCTACAAAGTTATTTGAAGTGCTTGAAGCTGAAGGTATCAAAACCCAGTATATCGAATTGTTAAGTCCTGATGAAATGTTAACCATGTCACTTGACATGATACCTTTAGAGGTTATTTGTCGTAATATAGCAACGGGCAGTCTTGTCAAAAAGTACCCGTTCCCTGAGAAAAAGGAATTAAATCCACCTATTATTCAATTTGATTATAAGAATGATGAATATCATGATCCGATGTTGAATGACAGCATTATCCTGGCGTTGGATATTGTCAGTCAGGATGCACTTGATGAAATCAGGCAGATAACCCTTAAAATTAACAGGGTATTGTCCGATTTTCTTAAATCCAAAGGATTATTGTTGGTTGACTTCAAGTTAGAGTATGGATTTGATAAGGACGGTAACATCATATTGGGTGATGAGATAAGTCCGGACACTACCAGATTATGGGATGTGGATACACTTGAAAACTTCGATAAGGACATATTCAGAAAAGGAGAAGATGGTGTAGTGGATGCATACAGAAAAGTGGTTGATTTGATATTGACTGATGATGAAAAAGATAAATGGAATGTTAAAGATATAGAATAAATAATGATTGCAAATAGGATGTTGTTTATATGAATTATGATGTAGAAGTAAAAATAAGTTTAAAAAAAGGTATGTTGAATCCGGAAGCATCTACAATAGAAAAAGCTTTATCATTACTTAACTTCAATGTTAAAAATACTCAGACAATTGACATTATTAAATTTACGGTAGAAGCTGACAGTAAAGATGACGCAGAAAGTCAAGTGGATGAGATGTGCCAGAAATTATTATGTAACCCTGTTATCCATGATTATGAAATAGTTATATGTGGGGAATAATAGTGACTAATTTAGAAGATGTAAACGTTGGAATAATAAGATTTCCCGGTACAAACTGTGACAGGGACATTGAGTATGCCGTAGGCCTAGCCGGTGCATCCTCACAATATATCTACTGGAATGAGACCGACCTTTCCAAACAGGATGTTGTGATAATACCTGGTGGATTTTCATATGGGGATTATCTCAGGGCAGGTTCAATAGCAGGTATAACTCCTATCATAGATTCCATTAAGGATTTTGCAAAAAAGGGAAATCCGGTACTTGGAATATGTAATGGTGCACAGATTCTCGGTGAAATTGACCTGGTTCCAGGAGTATTTATTGAAAATGAAAATGCTAAATTCATTTGTAAAAGCAAAAAGCTTAAAATCAACACTACAAGAACACCATTTACAAAGTTATACAAGAAAAACCAGATAGTTGACATGCCTATTGCTCATAAAGAAGGCCGATATTACACGGATGATTTGGATAGTGTCATCGATAATGACCAGGTTGTATTAACCTTTGAAGACGGTAATCCTAACGGATCTTTAGCTGATATAACTGGTGTATGTAACCTTGAGGGTAATGTAGTGGCGGTAATGCCACATCCTGAAAGGGCTGTGGAGCCACTGTTAAGGTCTACAGATGGATTGGATTTCTTCAAAAGCTTCTTGGATTAGCATTATAATCCATTCTCCTTTTTTTATTTTTCAAGCATGATTTTCTTTCTTTTTGTAAATTATTATTATTCATG
This sequence comes from Methanosphaera sp. BMS, assembly GCF_003268005.1. NCBI lineage: Archaea > Methanobacteriati > Methanobacteriota > Methanobacteria > Methanobacteriales > Methanobacteriaceae > Methanosphaera > Methanosphaera sp. BMS. The sequence continues at coordinate 2,602,978 of NZ_CP014213.1, forward strand.
AATATTGCTTTATTTTAATTCAACTTTTTTAGTGATGATATTTTAATATGATGGAATTTATAAATAATAATATTAGAAATAAATAAAACAATTATAAAAAAATTATTATGATGTGATACTAATGACAGTTTATATGATAGGGGCAGGTCCTGGAGATCCTGATTTAATAACAGTAAAAGCGGTAAAATTACTAAAGAAAGCGGATGTTATATTGTATGATAGCTTGGCAAATGATGAACTGTTAAGCTATGCGCCGGATGATGTGGAACTTATCTACGTGGGAAAACGTGCCGGTGAACACTACCGTAAACAGCCGGAAATCAATGAACTTCTTGTAGAGCAGGGTAAAAAGCATGAAAATGTAGTAAGACTTAAAGGTGGAGATCCATTCATATTCGGTCGTGGAGGCGAAGAGGAACTTGCACTTCTTGCAGAGGGAATCGACGTTGAATTCGTGTCTGGTATCAACTCCGCTATAGGGGCAGCTACCATGTTGGGTTTGCCGTTAACACACAGGGCAGTTTCAACAAGTCTGACATTGGTTACAGGACATGAAGATCCGGAAAAAACCGAAAAACAGGTAAACTGGGATTATACTGCAGATACGCTTGTTGTATTTATGGGAGTAGGCTTACTTAAAAAATATGTTCCAAAGCTACTTGAATATCGTTCTCCTGATACGCCTGTATGTGCCATTGAAAACGGAACACTTCCTAATCAGAAGGTTATAATGGGTACATTGGCAGACATTACCGAGAAGGAAATTAGGCCACCGGCATTAATTATCATAGGTGATGTGGTCAACGTCTACAAGGAATGTCTGGAATTAAGGAGTAAATTCGAATAATGACAACCGATAAATTAGAATCCAAAAAGGTTGTAATTACCCGTCCAAAAGAAAGATCCATGGTATTGGCTAAGCTGATTGAAGAAAACGGTGGAGTACCCATAATAATTCCAACATTGGAATTGCAGCTGGTCAAATCCCCTGAATTGATTAAGATAGCCGAAGATATTGAATCATTCGATTGGATTATATTTACTTCTCCTGCCGGGGTAAGATCCTTCTTTGAGGTCTATCCTTCAAGGACTGTTCCGTGTAACATAGCCGTAATAGGCATAAAAACCGAGGAAGTATTGAATGAATATGACAATACTCCAGATATAGTGCCTGAATCATTTACGGCTGAAGGATTGCTTGAATCATTCAAGGATATTGATTTAAAGAATAAGAACGTGGCTCTTCCAAGAACCTTAAGTGCAAGAGAAGTACTTCCTGATGGATTAACAGAATATGGGGCTAATGTATTGGTTGCAGAAGCTTATACATCCGGAGTTCCAAAGGACAAAACTCAAATACTGGAATTATCCGACTTGATATTGAATAGGGATATAGATATTATAACATTTACCAGTCCGCTAACAGTTAAAAATCTATTGGATGTAATAAAAGAGTATAAGGCGAATGAATATGAGGAAGTCTTAAAGGCGTTACGTGAAGATATTACAATAGCATCAATTGGACCGATAACCGGAAAAATGTTAGCACAATACAATCTTAAAGCAATAGAACCTAAAAAATACACAGTTAAAGACATGATAGAATCATTAATAGAAAGTTTATGAGGTATAAAATATGAAAACAATAATTTGGCCAGTATACATAAATTCAGAACATACTCGTGGAGAAGGTCGCAGATTATCAATTGAAGAATCGGTTAAAGACCCTAAAGTACGTGAAATAAGTCAAGTTTTAAGAAAACAAAAGATTGAACACCAGGTGGAACATTCAAAATCATATCCGGGCTCATGGTGGGAAAATTCAGGTTATATCATAGCCGAAAGAGATGACATGACAAAAATTGAGTTTTTACGCATGATTGCTAGGCTGGTTAAATCATCCAGAATAACGGATAAAAATTAATTTTACTCTTTAAAACTTTTTTTTTAGTTTTAACTATTTTTTTAAACATTTGAGGTGAATATTTTTTGAAGGATACAAGTGAGCAATTTCAACAATCACGCGGTGAAATGGAATTATTATTAAACAAGGCTCGAGATAAAATAATGGAAGCAGAGGACGTGACAATATTTACCCACACCGATTGTGATGGTATAACAGCAGGGGGTATATTGTCTTCAATACTCGATAGGCTTGAAATAGACCATAGCGTAAATTTCGTTGAAATCAATGAAGTGGAAGAATTGAATACGGATACTGACTTAACCATTATCTCTGATTTGGGTGCTGGCCAGGATATTTCCCAACTGTGCAGGTCATCATCCAACTCCACAATCATACTTGATCATCATCCTCCCATCAGAAAGCTGGGAACACAATACAAGGGGGATTTGGTAGAAATCAACCCTAACTATTATGGCTTGGATGGTTCATATACGATTTCCGGTGGGGGATTATCCTATCTTTTGGCTAAGACCATGCATTATTATGACTACAGCTGGATGGGCATACTCAGTGCAGTGGGTGATATGCAAAACAGCATGACCGGAAGACTTAGGGGTTTGAACACTGAAATATTGAATGACGGTGTTGAAGTGGGCTGTGTAAATTATATAAATGATTTGCTCCTCTACGGTAGAAATACCCGGCCTTTGTTCGTGGCCTTGTCATACTTCGGTGATATTCACATTCCATTGACTAACAATAGGAACGAGTGCATACACTTTTTGGAAAGCTTGGATATTCCGGTAAAAAATGATATGGGAACGGTCAGATGTCTATGTGATTTGTCCATGGATGAAAAGTCAAGACTATTTCATGAACTGCTTAAGATGATGACCAGGGAAGTGCCCGACCGTTACATTAAATACATACCTAAATTGATTTCGGGTCAATCCTACGAGTTTACCTTTGAAAAGGAATACACTCCCTATAGGGATGCCAGTGAGTACAGTACCGTTATAAATGCATGTGGACGTAACGGTAGGCATGAGCTTGGAATGGAGGTAATCAAGGGAAATCGTGATAAGATATCATCCCAGTTGGACGTGCTTGTAAAAAGTCATAAGAGATATCTTGCCCAGAGCATGTCAAGAATCCAGGAGGATAACAGCGTTGAATTTCTGGATAATCTGCAATATTTCTATGGAGAGGGAATCAAGCCTAGTGTTGTGGGAACGGTTGCCGGGATGTTACTTAGCAGTTATGATTGGCAAAGACCCATAATGGGTTATACTCATATTGACGGTGATGAACCGGGTTTCAAGGTATCTCTCAGATGTTCCAAATTATTGGGATATGAGGGTATACATTTCGGAAATCTTGTACGTGATGTTGCTTCCAAATGTGGCGGCTCCGGTGGAGGTCATAGTGTAGCTTGTGGGGCATATATTCCAGAGGATAACATTGATGAATTCATTCATCTATTAAATAATTCAATTAATTTTAATTTCTAGGTTTTTTCTTTTTTCTTTATTTCCTCTTTTTTTAAATTATTATTGTAGTATATTGTGTTTTAATTTAAAATTATTTTTTTAAAGGTTTTTTATTGATATAACTTCATTAAATATGATTTATTTCATGTTTGATTCTTGTTTTTGATTTTTCAATATTCAACTAAATTGTAAAAATATAAATATTATCCTACTTAATATAATATTATAGTTATGAAAATTATACATTGATTTTAGAGGGTGCATTATGAGAATATTCAAAAACAAAGGTGAATTTACAAAATTTCAAATACTAGCAAAAATTGCTCAACAAGAGCCTCATCTCAAACAGAAAGATATTGCAGATGAATTAGGTATTACAGTACAGGCTGTTTCAGAGAATATCAAATCTTTAGTTAAGGAAGGTCTAGTGGAAACAGGAAGTTCAAATTTCAGATACAAAATAACTAAATATGGTATTGATAAGGTTAAAACAGAAGCCATCAATCTCAAGTCATATTCTGATATGGTTTTAACTACCATGAATGGATATAAATCAATCTGGCCTGCTATTGCAGCCGAAGATTTACATCAGGGGGAACAGGTATGGTTGAATATGGAAGATGGTATATTGTATGCAGATACCGAAGATAAGTCCGGGGCATATGCTGAAGTATTTAATGATGCTTTAGAAGGTGAAGACGTAACATTAATTAACCTCGGTGGAGAAATAGATTTGGTTCCTAAAGATGTAGTGATTGTTAAAATACCTCCAATAGCTGAAGGCGGTTCACGTGCATGTGACATGGAAAAAATCGAAGAAATATTCTCTCAAGAGTTTGACAGAATTGGTGTATTAGGTACAAGTGCAAGAGCTATAACAAATCATTTGGAAGTATACCCTGACTTTGAGTTTGCTACGGCCGAAGCCACATGTAGTGCTGCAGAAAAAGGTCTACGTGTACTTGTATTTTCAGTAGGTAAAATGACCAATAGAATAATCAATAAATTAGAAGAAAAAGGTATCGTTTACTGTATTGAGGATGTTAAAAAAGTATAATTACATTTAAGTAATTATCACTATAACTTTTTTTATATAAGTTTTATTATTTGTTTATTTTTTCTTGTTTTGGATGGATTTATAATTGTGCTTGTTTTTATTTAACTTCTGTCTATGAATGTATTTTTCTTTGAAACTTTGTACTCGGATGTCTATTTGCCGGAGTTCATCTTTTTAACGATATGCTATTTTTTACTCAAGAAATTTTATTCCGCTAGTATTCAATCTTGTTACCCGGCATTTGTCAACCTGTGTATCCGGTGAGTATGATAGGGCAAAAGCAGTATTTCCAAGCATTGCCATTGACGCTCCAATCGAGTCTTCATTCAATTGTTGAATTACCTCTTCTAGTTGGGGATTTATTAGCTGAGTATTTCTGCTAAATCTGTCGGATAATTTTATGAAGTTTTCAATGCTAGGATTCTTCATTAACTGGTTAAGTAAAAGACTACCACTATTGTTTATTCTTATTTGGTGGGTTGGATTTTCAATTATCGTACTGGTATCTAATGAACCCAAGGTTTTTGTAATAACATATATAGGTTTCGTGATTTGAATTTTATCAATTACTGCATTTACAGGTGTACCCTCCTTGAGTCTGACCACACAGCCGCCATACATCTCGGATATAACATCCCCCAATCCGCTTGATAATGAAACTTCAGCCAGATGTGCAATTTCACCGGCTTGTTTAAACGTAATGTCCACACCAAGTAAGGAAGGTAGTGAAGAGCTAACGCCCAATGCAAAACTTGCACTGGTACCAAAACCCGCCCCAATTTCTAGTCTAAGATCATGATTTATGTTGATGTCATAACATCCTAAATCCACATTGTATCTGTCTGTAATGATATCTATCGTTTTCTTGGTAATGGTATTGAATTTATTGTGTTTGCCATTAACGGTAATTTTTAAATTTCCATTTCCATCACAAACTTGACATGTAGTGATAACACCTTCATCCAATGTAATGCCTGCACCTTTTGAGCCTTTAAGCAGTGGATTTGTGTTTTGGATTATTTCAAAAAATCCCGTAATATGTCCGGGTACAAATACTTTAACTTCATTAATCATATAATAATATATATAACTACAAATTCATATAATATTATAAAAATTTTTAACATAATACAAATAAATAATTTTAGAGGATAACATGTCTGAAAATAAAAGAATAGATTTACATACTCATAGTATATTTAGTGATGGTGAATTATTACCGTCAGAATTAGCACGTAGGGCAGAAGTACTTGGCCACTCCGCTTTAGCAATAACAGATCACGTTGACGCTTCAAACATCGAGGTAGCATCCAAAATAGCCGAAGCAGTAAATGACATACGTGACAACTGGGATATTGAAGTAATTCCTGGAGTGGAAATAACACACACCCCTGTAGAAGTAATAGACAAGCTAGCAAACAAGGCCAGAAGTTTTGGTGCAGAAGTAATTGTCGTACACGGTGAGACAATAGTCGAACCGGTCCGTCCGGGTACAAACCGTGCAGCAGCTGAATGTCCGGAAATCGACATATTGGGTCATCCTGGTTTGATAACGCCTGAAGAAGTTGAAATTGCAATAGACAATGACGTATCGCTGGAAATCAGTGGTAGAAAAGGACACTGTTTCGGAAACGGTCACGTCGCAAAATTAGGACTGGAATACGGTGCCAACTTGGTATTGGATAGTGATACCCATGCACCTGATGATCTTGTTTCATATGACCTGGCTGTAAGAATCGCAAGGGGAGCTGAAATTCCTGAAAATGAACTGGATAATCTTTTAAAATATAATCCACAAAAAATATTAAAAAAAATAGGAATTAACTTATAATCCCTCATCTTTTTCTTTTAACAATCAAAAAAAAGCTTTTTTTAACTTACTCTAGTATAATACGTTATACTCAATAACAATATCATTATCCAACTGATAATAATCCTCTATTTCCAGTTTAACACATTCCTCTTTATCAAAACCCTTTCCATCAACCAATGTAACCGAATCCTTTCCCCCGAGTATCTTGGAACCTATACATACCGATATTTTATCAACTAACCGTTCTTCAAGCATCGAATAGTTAAGCGTGGCACCACCTTCCAGTAAAATGGAAGAAATGCCCATTTCATATAACTTATCCATCGCTTCGGCCAGGTTGACTTTATCATCTCCAACGGAAAAAACAATGGCCTTCTTTGATAATCGTTTGATATCCTCTTTTTCTGCCTTATCTGACGTTATTATTATGGTATCCGCGTCATCATTCAACACCTTTGAATCAAGGGGAGTACGTGCCGAACTATCAATAACGATACGTGTTGGATTATCCTCCTTTTTGGAATCGATCTTATGGATGCTCAGACGAGGATTATCTATCAGTATGGTGTTAATTCCCACCATAATGGCATCGTATTTTTTTCTCAGATTATGCACACGTATCAGGTCATCATGGCCTGATATCTTAAGGGTTGAATCCTTTGTAGCTATCTTACCATCAGCGGTCATGGCAGAATTCAAGTGTATATATGGTTTCATGCTTTCACGGTCAATGTTCGTTTACAAAAAAAATGATTGGTTCTCATATGAATCTATTCATAATTCAAATCCAATGCTTTAAGGGTATTTATGATATTTTCACCATTTCTAACGGCATTAATCAGGACTTCCTGAAATCCCTTTTCAATAATGTTCGCATTTTGAATAATCCACAATATCAAGTCAGGATGATCAGTCAGCCTAAGGTTCTCTAATGCTATAAAATCATCCATGGCTTCCGTTTTTATCGCTATATGTTTGACGTCATCCATTTCTATGGCCTTAATTGTGATGATGTCCTCATCACTTTTAATGCTGAAGTAATCTCCAACCTCACACAGGTCATAAACCTTTTCTTCAATCTTCTTCAAATCCGATGAAATCTTTTCCTGATATTTCCTTCTTTTTTGGATATATATCTTAATCATGTCTTCCATAATAACCTAACCTTACAAATTATATACCTTGATGGCATTTTTTTCAGTCACATGTTCTATTTCGTCAAATTCAATATTTTTTGTTCTTTCAATTCTTTCAATGGTTTTTCTGATATTCAATGGCTGATTAGGCTCACCCTTGACCGGTGATAGGTAGGGACTATCGGTCTCAGTCAGCATGTTTTCAAGGGGCACTTTTTTAATGTTCTGTTTGTGCTTTTTGGAAAACAATGCATTGGTGGCAAAGGATATGTAGTATCCATAATCCACGGCTTCGACGGCGGTTTCTTTTTTTCCGCTGAAACAGTGGAATATTACATCGGGTAGGTTGGTGTACTTTTTGACAATGTCCAGTGCATGCTGTTCTGCTTGTCTTACATGTAAGACTATGGGCATATCATATTCACATGCAAGTGTTAATAATTGATGGAATACATTGTGCTGTCTTCTAAGTTCATCTTCTGGTCGGGGCGTAGCAAAATCCAATCCGATTTCTCCAATGGCATGAATATCATCCAGATTATCCACTATTTGATTCAACGTATCATTGACTCTTTCTTTATTGTCCACTCCCGCATATATGGGATGATAACCAATCGTTGACATGATGAAAGTAGGGTATTGTTTACTCAATGCCAGTGATCTTATATTTCCCTCTATACTGGCACCACAGTCAACTATGTATTTGAATTCCTCTTTTGATTTTTTAATGATGTCCTCTCTGCTATCGTTAAACTCTTCAAAGTTTAAATGACAATGTGCATCTATCATAATCTAACTCCTATCTTCCAAATCTTCTTTTTCTTTCAGTATATGAGCGTATTGCTCTTAAAAAATCTACTTTTCTTAATTCAGGCCATAAACTATCTGTAAAGTATAACTCTGAATATGATGATTGCCATAATAAAAATCCGCTTAAGCGTTCTTCTCCACTTGTTCGGATAATAAGGTTAGGATCATCCAGTCCCGCGGTGTACAGGTTATCGTTTATCAATTCCTCATTTATGTCTTCTGCCTTAAGTTCTCCCTTTTCAACCTTTTTGGCAATCTTTTTGAATGCGTCAACGATTTCCACCCTACCGTCATATCCCATGGCTATGTTAATCTGGTGCTTACTGTAATTTTTAGTGGACTCTTCCGCATCAGATATTGCCTTTCTGACATCTTCGGGGAATAATTCCAATTTACCAACAGCCTTTAGTTTAACTTCATGTTTTCTAATCTTTTTATTGCTGCTAATACTTAAAAAGCTTTTAACAAATAAATCCATCAAGTCCTTAACTTCTTCGGGAGACCTGTTGAAGTTTTCAGTACTAAAAGCATAAACGGTCACAATCTCTATTCCTAAATCAACACACCATTCCAGAACATTTTCAAGCGTATCCACACCACGTTTATGTCCCTCTATAGCCTTCAGGTTTCCCTGCATCTTGGAATAGCGTCTGTTTCCGTCCATGATGATTGCAACATGCTTCGGCATTTTGGTCTTATCCAAATTTCTTGAAATATACCATTCATATAATGAGTATAATGGTTGTAATAAAATCAAATTAATCATCCTTCTATATTATTTTTTTTATTTGTTAATCAAGCTTCTTTTTGGAATTGATAATGCTTATGAGTAATCTAATCGAATTAACATATCCCTCTACAGATTGTGATCTGGACGTGTCAATAAATAAATTTGGTTGTTTTAATGTTAACGCACCATAACTTTTGATTCCGGCAACCAATACGAGACTTCTAAAAATAATGTTTCCTATTATGCCGTCAGGTGCAATTATTATGTTTGCATGATCTTTAATAGCCTCCTCTATAAGGATATAATCATGCTTGATATTGTATTCATCTTTTAAATCATTCACTACCTGTTCACATTCCTCTATGCTCTGGTCAATTTTAGGACTTCTTCCCTTGTCTTGTTTACGTCCTCCCGATAATAATGCAATCTTCGGTTTATATCCTGCCAATTCAACGATGCGTGAACATTCCTCTACAATGACCTTCTTTGCACGGATGGTATCACATTCATCAATACCTACCGGTGCTAGCATAAATTTATGGTTGTCAATTTCAAGAATTGATGCTCTGAATATATGAGGGTACTCCTTTTTTAAATCCATAATGATATTCGATTCCAATGAACCTCTTATCACACCATCGATTTCGGAATCATGGAAGTAATCCAACAATTCTTTATTAGTACGTGCAACCTTTATTTCAATGGGAAATTTTTCAATCGCTTCTAATACGTTTTCATTTTTACCTAAACCTATTGCTATCTTCATGTAAGTGACCCTGATTTAAAAGTTTATTATATAATAATATATTTTTTATTATAATTAATATTAAAATTTATCTAATAACTACTCTTGTCTTAAAAATGGAAAGTTCTTGTTATTGGGAGGATAAATTAAATTTAAATTATCTTAACAAAAAAATAGTAAAAGGAGGGTTATAATTTTTTAAGAGCTGTTTCCATGGCATCAAATGTATTGTCAAGGTCTTCTGTAGTATGTGCTGAAGATAGGAAGATACATTCATATTGTGATGGTGCGATAAACACTCCATTTTCAAGTAATGTGTGGAAATATTTGTCAAATGACTTTGTATCAACATTTTTCACTGATTCATAGTCAATAACCTCATTTTCCGTAAAATATACTTCCGTCATTGATTCAACACCCGTAACCTGGTAGTTTATTTTCAGTTTGCCTAAAACATCTTCAATACCCTTTCTGAAGTATTCTCCTTTGTCATGCATGTCTTTATAGAATTTGTCCGTTAATATGTCCATCGTAGCAAGCCCTGCACTTATGCTCATTGGATTACCGCTGAAGGTACCTGCCTGGTAGATTTTTCCACTAGGTGCAAATTGTTCTATGAACTCTCTTTTACCTGCAATGGCACCAATAGGGAATCCGCCACCCAATATTTTACCGAAGGTAACCAAGTCCGGTGTAACGTCATAGTACTCCTGGGCTCCGCCCTTTGCAATTCTAAAGCCTGTGATGACTTCATCAATTATGAATATTATTCCATTTTCTTCAGTTATTTCTCGTAGGAATTCTAAATAACCTTCCCTTGGCGGTATGCATCCTATGTTTCCCATTATCGGTTCAACGATAATACATGCTATTTCATCCTTATTTTCATTTATGAGTTTGCGAATGGATTCTTCATCATTAAAGCATGCAAGAAGTGTGTTTTTTGCAGCGTCCTCTGGTATACCCGGACAATCAGGTAGTCCTGCTGCACCGGAGCCTGGCTTGACCAGTACGGTATCATGTGCTCCATGATATGCCCCTTCAAATTTAATGATCTTGTCCCTGCCTGTTATACCTCTTGCAAGACGTATGGCACTCATGGTCGCCTCGGTACCGCTATTACAGAAACGTACCATTTCGGCACATGGCACCCTTTTTACAACCTCCTTGGCAAGTTCAACTTCCTGCTGTGATGGAACTCCATAATCGGTACCTAATTCCAACTGCATTTTTGATGCTTCAACGACTTTGTCATTTGCATGACCCATTAAAATTGGACCATAACCCAGACAATAATCGATATACTCATTTCCATCAACATCATATAACTTGGAACCCTTAGCCTTTTCGACAAAAAATGGATAAGGTTTAAATGCTCTTACAGGTGAATTAACTCCTCCTGGTAAGTAATTTACTGCTTCTTCATATAGTTTTTTTGAATTATCTAGATTCATGTTATCCGCTCTTATTTTTTTCTAATGTTAAGTAATGAATTTACAACGGCTACTGCTATAGGCGTTCCGCCTTTAGGTCCGGTAGTAATTGTATATGGGATATCCGTCTGGGATAATGCTTCCTTACTGTCGGCTGCACCCACAAATCCTACAGGTACGCCAACAACTGCACGTGCATCCATTTGGTCTTCTTCAACTAACCTCATTACTTCAAACAATGCGGTTGGTGCATTACCTATTGCAACAACGCCCTTAAATCCATCTTCAGCCGCAACTCTCATGGCCGCTGCAGAACGGGTAATCTCCTCTTTTTTAGCGAGTTTTATTGCTCTTTCATCACGGATATAACACATGACTTCTCCATCATAACGGGTTATACCTGACTTAACCATGTTGATGTCTGTAAGAATGTCCTCTTTCTTGTCAAAACAGTCAAGTGCAGTTTCAACAAATGTTGGTGATATCTTAACTAATTTGGCATATTCAGGGTCTGCTGTAGAGTGAACCACACGTTCTACAATGTCCCTTTCCTCATATGTCAAATCCTTGGTGTCATCATCAATTAATGATTTTATAATTTCTCTACTTTTATTTGCAATATCATAACCTGGTTTGGTTGATGCTCCCATATTGTACATGATTTCATCCTCATTAATTAAATTATATTAAATTTATTTTTTTCTATATTTCTGTCATTTTCTACAATAATTAATTATTTACTTTTAGAAATATATATATTGATTAAAGGTTAATTTAATTTTGATTAATAAATTATAAAAATCGCATTTTGATAACATGATAATACTAAGAAGAAATAAAAAAATCGTGGAATTATATCCAATAGGACCAGCAAAAGGTGCATTAAACTCTAAACGTGTACCTTTATTTTACAGCTACTTCAAATTACAGGAAGTTGATGGAAAAATAAGACCGTACCGTTTTATCATTAGACAGGATAATGTGGAAACAATAAAGATGCCAAAGGAAGCAATAAAAATTATGAGAAAGCAAAATGTTCTGCTGGCCACAAAGGATGAAAACATAGAAAAAATGCTTGATTCACTAAACATAGCATATAAGTACACTCACATCTGCAGACACTGTACATTTGAGGGCAACATTACATTACTTAAAAAGTCGGCATCATACAAACTTTACGACGAATACATATGCAAATCATGTGCAGAGGATGAAATACATCGTATAATGAAGTTACGTGGCTATAAAGAAGCGACATTTCCAAATTTTAAAAAGTTACTTAACAAAACACACAACTTGGAGAAGGTACTTAAGGTATTTGACCCGAAATTCAATCCCATTCAAAATGAAGATTTAACATTATACGATAAGATAACAGTCAAAAAACACAAATATCCCCGAATCAATGTAAATACCCTTAAAATTCCAAAAAGATTCAAGGCCATTCTATCAAAGAAACTAAAACATCTTCTTCCTGTACAAATCCTGGCACTCAATGCGGGTCTATTGGAAGGTGAAAACTTGCTTGTCGTATCGGCTACGGCATCAGGTAAGACATTGGTTGGAGAGCTGGCCGGAATACCAAAGGCCATGAATCACAAGAAATTCATCTATCTTACACCACTGGTTGCCCTTGCCAACCAAAAGTACAGAGACTTTAAAAAACAGTACAAGGATTTGGGTCTAAAGGTAGCCATCAAGGTGGGATCAAATAGGATAAAGGCAAAAAATGAGCTGACCATTGCAAACAAATCCGCAAAGCATGCCGATATAATCGTTGCAACATATGAAGGACTGGATTTCATGTTACGTTCTTCCAGGTATGATGAATTAAAAAACATTGGATGTGTCGTAATCGATGAGATACACATGCTTGATGAACAGGAAAGAGGTCCAAGATTAAACGGATTGGTTAACAGGTTATTAACGATTTTTCCGGATGCTCAGCTAATCGGGTTATCCGCTACAGTTAAAAATTCAAAACAAATAGCAAGCAACTTCAAAATGAAACTGGTTGAATATGACCAAAGACCGGTACCGTTGGAACGTCATTTGATATTTACAAAAAATGAGTACGAAAAGAACTCATTGCTGGCAAGTCTGTCAAAAAAGGAATTCAACACATTATCCTCCAAGGGTTATCATGGACAGACGATAATTTTTACAAATTCACGTAGGAAAACACATTCAATAACACAGCAAATACAAAAAAGAGGACTGACCGCAGCGGCATACCATGCTGGATTATCCTATTCCAAAAAGGTAAAGATAGAAAAGGATTTTGCAAATCAAAATATATCCACCGTTGTGACAACGGCAGCTCTTGCAGCAGGTGTGGACTTCCCGGCAGCACAGGTACTGTTTGAAACATTACGTATGGGAAACAAATGGCTTACAAACAATGACTTCTCGCAGATGCTGGGACGTGCAGGCAGGCCATCCTACCATGACCGGGGAAAGGTATTCTTACTTCCGGAAATCTCCAAGGAGTACGATAATGAATCTGAAGAGGAAATGGCTATAAAGTTACTTGATAGTGATGTGGACGATATCAACGTGGAATACAGTGAACTTGACAGCTACGAACAGGTACTGGCTGATATCTCATCAATCAGGAATGCAGATATCAGAAACATGGAATCCAGTTATAACAAGTTGGAAACACCTCTGCTATTTGAAGAAGTGATAAATGTGCTCCATGATAGAAAACTGATAATGCATCACAATAATAATGAATCGGTTCTTCTTCCAACAAAATATGGACGTGCAGTTTCAATGTCATTTTTGGAAATACCCAAGGCAGAATACATTAAAAAACATATCAATCAGGATCCATTGTTGATAGTAGAGTCAATCGAGCCATTTGACAGTGCATATATCAGTAACCGCTTGGTAACACGGGTGTCCAAGGCACTTAAAACAAACGTCAGCACGAGGCTGTTTGCAGATTCCACCCGTACAATATTGACATCGGGAGAAGTTCTTGCCAAGTTGGATTCACAATATGCAGATAAGTTACTTGCTATGCAGATAGATTTCATGGACTGTAAATGTAAGGAAAGACCATTCTGTTCGTGTCTTGAAAGAAATATCTCTCATAAAATTATCAGAAGAAGACTTCAGGGTTGGAATCCCAATAGAATAAGTAAGGAGTTCATGTCATTATATGATATACATATCTATCCGGGGGATGTATTCACCTGGCTTGACCAGGTAATCAGAACATTAGAGGCAATATCCCGAATAGCAAACGCATTCAACAATAAAAAAGTCAGAGATAATTGTAATCGTCTAATTAAAAAGATAGAACAAGGTAAATGATTAATTATCTCTCAACAACCTTTTTATATCCTCTATGATGCTATCATATGCATCATTTAATAGTTTTTTGCCCAATTCTTCATCGATAGTCATGCCGTGGTTTTCAATGTAGTCGGCCTCTTTGTCAATGATTTGGTTATTGCTTCTTGCCATTTTTAATCCAATCATACCCACTTCGGGGTTTTTGGAGTAATCCTGATGAACATCCATCTTAGTATCGTCACAGAAACCAAGAACGCTTCCCATTGATAACTCACCGGTACATGCATGTGGTCCCTCATTTTCTATAATCGAATTGTTGAAGATGACATTCAATTTACATCCATCTTCTATTGTGTCAATTTCATCCAAAAGCAAATTGTTTCCGCCATGACCGTTAACTATAATCACACTTTCCAAATCAAGCAGTTTACGTGCATTATCTAACTGGGGGATAATCTGATTACAAATCAATTCATCCTTATCCAGATGCCATCCGTGTTTAACGTAATCATACTCCGTTGCTGCATAGAATATGCCCAAGTATGTAGCACCGGTATCTGTAGCCACCTTTAATGTCACGTTGGATGCTATCTTTGAATCCGTATCGATTGGAAGACAACTTCCATGATTTTCTCTATGGGAACCCAGGGCGATTAATCCGATTTTATGTATCTCTTCAGATAAGACGTTACCTGATGAATACTTCATTTTAATGCTTTTGTCCATCTGTTCACCTAGATTTTCAAGTCCCATATTTCATCTCCGACATAGTGGAGATTTTCTATTGCTTTGCCTTTGTCGTTTTCAATCATTTCTTCACCAGAAATGAGGCTGATACCAATTGCCAATGGTTTTTTATGGCTTTCTTCAATTACGATGATGGTTTCTCCGGGTTGTATGCTTTTATCCGCATCAACTATTCCCGGTGACATGATGTCTGCTCCTTTAATAACGAAGTTTATGGCACCCATGTCTACCATGGCATATTTTTCGCTAATCTCTTTATCAACAACTGCCTTTAATGTTGGAATTACCCTATCCTCTGTCTGCATTACTAATGGTTGATTGTTTACAAGCAATATGTCGGGCATATCTTCTATCTTGATAAATTCCACTTGTGCCTTTTTAGGGATAATGTCCTCATAACTGCCTAATTCCTTCTTGATTTCCTTAATCTTTTTATTTTTCAGAAAATATCGTTGTTTGGTTTTCATAGATTTAATTACCTCGATTGTTAATATACGTATTATTCTTCTTATTTTTTTTAGATAATATTTTTATTTTTTAAATATAAAATATTTTTTCAATAAAATGTTTATATAAAATAATATAATATAACTGGGATATCATGGATGTTTAATGTTGCCGATGGCTAAAATTATTCAAATGAGAATATTTTTGTAATAATTATTTTAAGCGTTATAAAGCTTTTTTTATCCAGATATAAAGTAGACTAATTAAGTCATAGATACATTTATATATAATCTAAAATAAATAAATAAATATATTATTGATAAGGTGATTAATTTGAATGACCAGAAAAATAACAACAATACATCTAGACCACTAGATGCATTAGGAAAATCATTAAATTCTCAAGTACTTATTAAACTTAAAGGTGGAAAAGAATTCAGAGGTGCATTACAAAGTTTTGACATGCACATGAATTTAGTACTTAACGATGCTGAAGAACTCGAAGATGGGGAATCCACTCGTAGATTAGGCGTTGTTTTAGTTCGCGGAGATAACATCGTATATATATCACCAGGATAGGCATGTAAAAGGACACCTTAGTAGTAACATCTATTAATTAATCGTCCTTATTTTAAATTGTTTTTCAACTATTTTTTTGTTGAATGTACGTAATTATTTTGAATAGATTTTAATCTATTCTCTCTTTTTTACCTTTTTCATAAAAGGATTTTCTATTTATTATTTAACATAATCATTGGAGGAATTATACTTGAAAGGAACACCATCATTTGGGAAACGTAATAAGAAAAATCATATCAGATGTAGAAGATGTGGAAGAAACGCTTACAACCCAAATAAAAAATTCTGTGCTTCATGTGGATTCGGTAGATCCCGTAGATTAAGAAGATACAGTTGGCAAAATAAAAAACCTGTAACAGGTAAAAGATTAAAATAGATATACATTTATCTAACAATCTTTTTTTTCACATCCAATACTACTTTTAATTATTTTAGATTTTTAAGCATTTTAACATGACTTGTATTTTTTCACTATAAAAAGTCAAAGATTAAACTAATATATTACTTTGAAGAAATATATATAATATAAAATAGTATAATGGATAAAAAATTATCATTTTAATAAAATTAACAAAAAATTAGTAGGTGGCATAATGGCAAAAGTGAAAATAATTGAAACCGCATTACGTGATGCTCATCAATCATTAATCGCTACTAGAATGCGAACAGAGGACATGCTTCCAATTATTGAAGAAATGGATAAAGTAGGATATTTTTCATTAGAAGCATGGGGAGGAGCAACTTTCGATTCATGTATTCGTTTTTTAAATGAAGACCCATGGGAAAGACTTAGATTATTCAAAGAAAACGTAAGCAAAACACCATTACAAATGTTATTAAGAGGACAAAACCTCGTAGGATACAAACACTATGCAGATGATGTTGTAAAGGAATTCGTTGAAAAATCCTATGAAAACGGTATAGACGTCTTCAGAATATTCGATGCATTAAACGATTCCAGAAACATGGAAATGTCAATCAAAACAGCTAAAGCACAGGGAGCCTATGTACAAGGAACAATAAGTTATACCATAAGTCCCGTTCATACCATAGAATCATACGTTGAATTTGCTAAAAAACTTGAAGCTATGGACTGTGATGCAATAACAATCAAGGACATGGCAGGATTAATAACTCCTATAATGGCAAAAGATTTGGTAACAGCATTAAAAGAACAAACCAGCTTAGACGTAAACTTACACAGTCACTGTACTAGTGGATTAACATTAATGAGTTATCAGGCAGCAATTGAGGCAGGAGTAGACCTAGTAGACACTGCAATATCACCATTTTCCGGTGGAACCGCTCAACCACCAACCGAAAGTGTGGTAGCAGCATTACAATCAACCGAATATGATACGGGCATCGACCTAGCACAATTAAACATAGTCAAAAATTACTTTGCAGAATTGGCTGAAAAATACCAGGGACTAATCGATCCATTAGCATCCAAAGTGGATACTGACGTGTTAAGATATCAGGTACCCGGTGGAATGTTATCAAATCTAGTATCTCAACTAAAACAACAAGATGCAATAGACAAATACGAAGATGTTCTAAACGAAATACCACATGTAAGAAAAGACTTAGGATATCCACCATTGGTAACTCCAACAAGCCAAATTGTAGGAGTACAATCTGTAATGAACGTACTGATGGGTAAAAGATATGAAAACATCACCAAAGAAGTAAAAGAATACTTAAAAGGAGCATACGGAAGAGCACCAGCTGAAATAAACATTGATTTATATAAAAAAGCATTAGGTGATGAAGAACCAATAACCTGCAGACCTGCAGATTTATTAGAACCAGAATTGGAAGCAGCACGTAAATATGTCAAAGAAAACGATTTATACACCAAAGAAGAAGATGTTTTAACATATGCATTATACCCAACAGTAGCTGAAAAATTCCTCAAAGGCGAAGCAGTAGCAGAAGAAATACCAGAACCAAAAACCAACTTCACAGCATCAAACATACCAAACTCATACGATGTGGAAGTAGACGGTGAAGTCTTCAACGTAAAAGTACTTCCTACAGGTTATATGGAAATGGAACCAGGCAGCGGTAAAGTAACATCCGCAGTAGAAAACGGATTACACTCCTCCATGCAGGGAATGATTGTAAAGCTCAAGGTAAAAGTTGGCGACAACGTTGAAGAAGGAGATACAGTAGCAGTTCTCGAAGCCATGAAAATGGAAAACGATGTAAAAACAGATAGAAGTGGAAAAGTAACTGAAATACTAATCTCTGAAGGGGATACAGTAGAAAAAGGATCAGTTTTAATGGTAATAGAATAAAACTTCCTTCTCTACCTATTTTTTGAATACTTATTTTTTAAATTTTGAAATTTACTATTCTTGCTTATTTTCTTAAATTATGTTCTAATTATTATATAATCCGATTTAAATATTAAAACTCTATTTTTTCTAACATCAATTAACATTAGAACTACTTTTCATCCAGGCTATAAAGCAATGATGATAGATTATTTAAATATTTGGGTAATTGGCCTTCAATCAGTAACAATTCAATGTCAAACAGATCCTTCAATATCTTCTTGCTATCCATGCCTAAGGATGCAAGGGAAAAACGTCTGATTTCCGGATGAATACATTTATCATACTTGTTTTTACAATCAGCAACACAATTATTGCACGGACCGGTAATGCTCTCGGCATGATTAAAGGTTTTTTCCCTTTCAACTATTTCATCAACGGTCTTTTTTCGTTCCTGATAATAAGAACTGTTTAAAACTTCATTAAGTTCTTCCTTGGTGTAATCCTTCTCGTAATCCTCAATCTTAAAGAATAACTGGGTAACTGTAATGTCAATAAAGTCATAATCCAGGATATACTCCCTGATATTGATGTCCAATGGTGAACATGAATAATTGGTATCATATCTGGGGCACTGTTTACAATAACCCTGTACCAAATCGAAGTTTGAAAACCTATCATAGAATTCACCGGTCTCAAGGGTTTTTGTCATTCTTTTAACTTCATAATCAATATCCATAACTATCAACTCATCAATTCAGGTATTCTGTAGGATCATCCATATTTGCCTGTTGGAATGCTCTTTTTCTACGTTTACATGATTCACATACACCGCAATGTTTACTTGTTCCATTATAACAGGAATAACTAATATCCATAGGAGCATTAATTTCATTACCTTTTTCAACTATTTCCCTTTTGGTCATGTCAATGAGGGGTGCCTTAATTTTAATATTATCAAACGATCCATATTCAATTGTCTTATTAAAGGACTCAAGATATTCTTTAGAATTATCCGGAAAGGTAACAGCCTCCTCATAATCCCATCCAACTATTATAATTTCCGCATTGATACTTTCGGCATAACTTAATGCAATACTGCAGAAAACCGTGTTTCTGGCTGGAACCCATACGCTCTTTGCGTTTTCCAGGGATTTTTCATCGTCATCCAATTCATCCAAACTAACCTCAGGAACATTCTCATCATTATTTAAGCTAGAATTACTTATTTTATCCAGCCATGGAAGGTCAATAATCACATGTTTCATATGGAATTGTTCACATATTTTCCCGGCGGCCTTAATCTCTTCATCCAAACTTTTTTGATTATAGTTAAATGTTATTGCTGTTATATCGTAGTCGTCCTTGTATATGCTCGTTGCAACACAACAATCAAGGCCACCTGACAAAACAGCAATCGCCCTTGCTTTACTCATTCATATCATCTATTATATATTTGTTCTTGAGGTATTCATCCAAATCCTTTATAGGAATATTTGTTTTTTGGGATATCATTTTAACATCCTCATATTCCGGACGGCAGGTGATAAGCTTATTTCTAATATAGCCCACCTTATAATGAACTTCAAATTCATCGGAGTTAATAATGACATTTCTTGAAACTATCTCCCTTCTAGCTACTGATCGGTGTATCTGTGGAATGATTCTGATACCCAGGGAACCGGTCTCCTGCATTAAAACATCACATAGGTGTTCAACATCATTGTTCTTTGCTATGACCTTGATGATATGTCCAGGCCTGTTTTTTTTCATGATTGTTGGAGTGATACTTACATCTCTAGCTCCTTCATCCATTATCTTTTCAAACAAACTTCCAAGTACTTCACCCGTCAATGTATCGACGTTGGTCTCAAGAATTGAAATACTGTCCTTTTGGGTTAGACTATCGGCTTTAATTAATCTTAATGCATTTAACACTTCAAGATCTTTTGTACCTGAACCGTAACCAATTTCCTTATGGTAAATCAACGGCATTGATTCAACGTATTCATCCGTTATGTTAACAAGTATGCTGGAACCGGTGGGAGTGGCAATTTCACAGTTGGCAAGTCCACCAATCGTAGGAACATCCTTCAATATGTTACAAACAGCCGGGGCAGGTACTGGTAATATTCCATGGCTGGTTTTCACGGTACCTGAACCCACAGCTACCGGTAGGGAGTATACCTTTTCTTCATCCAGATTTAATAAGTGAAATGCATATGAGGCACCAATAACATCCGCCACGGCATCGGCACATCCCACTTCATGGAAATGAAGTTCATTCAGTTTCATTCCATGAACGTTTGATTCGGCAACGGCTATTGTTTTGAATATTTTTTTGGCTAATAATACACTATCCTTTACAGTCTTATCGCCAGGATATTTATTTTTGGTTATTTCATCTATCTTATCCATCAATTCATTATATTTCCTATGTTCATGATCTGTTGTCTGAATATTAAAATAAGTGGACATAACCCCATTTTTAGGCTTTTTTTCTACATTTATGGAGATATCTCCAAATTCACATGCATAATCCTCTATAACCTTTATAATCTTATCTTTATCTGCTCCTAAATCAACGAATGCACCTATAAACATGTTGCCTGCAATTCCTGATGTTTGAGCATCTATAATTAACACCATAATTATCAACCTTCCTTAATTGTATTAATTTTTATTTTTCTTTATTTTTAATTCTTTCAATTATCCATAGCCAATGAATATAATTTTCAAATTTTGTACTCAAGATAAAAAATAGGATACGGATGAGTGAAATTTTTTCATCAGGTCTAATTTTACATATTGATATAAACATTAATAATTTAAGCTATTAAATACATATCTAATTAATGAAGTATAATTACGTAAATAAAATTGTATAATAAGATTTAATATTTATCATGATATTATTTTATTAATTATCAATAATTTAAGGGGATTATAACTTAGTAAACTTTAAAAATAATAAATAATGGTGATTTTATGGATAACAATCTGGATCAACATTCAACTCATAAATTAAGGCCTTCTGTCAACGGTCTATTGGGAATTATCTCATTTTCCACTAGAATACCCATTACACGCTACATTACCATTGAACAGATGCAGGGATCCGTAATGTTATGGCCTTATGTTGGCATGTTTATCGGATTTGTCGCGATGATATTTGCTTATGTGTTAATGTACATATTTCATTTTACACCGCTTTTAACATCAGCACTTGTATATGCATTCATATTATGGTTTACCGGATTCAACCATCTTGACGGTGTATTGGATATGGGTGACGGACTCATGGCTCATGGTGATGCCAAAAGACGATTGG
The DNA here is from genome assembly GCF_003268005.1 of Methanosphaera sp. BMS. Taxonomy (NCBI): domain Archaea; kingdom Methanobacteriati; phylum Methanobacteriota; class Methanobacteria; order Methanobacteriales; family Methanobacteriaceae; genus Methanosphaera; species Methanosphaera sp. BMS. The sequence goes on from NZ_CP014213.1 coordinate 2,624,784, forward strand.
AGATTATGAGAGATTCAATGGTAGGAACCGGTGGAATAAGTACCTTCTTCCTGGTAGCTGCAATTACAATAGCCGCATATTCATCAATAGATTATTCCCATCTGCTGGCCGTTATTGTACTGGCAGAAACATGCAGCAAATATTCCATGATAACAAGTATGTTATATGGGGATGATGATTCAAAGGGTATTGGCAGACAAATAAAGGATGGTATGAACATTAAGATACTATTGGTAAATTTAATACTCATATCAATTATAGGCTACCTGTTAATAGGTATTGCAGGTGTTGTAGTTGCATTTGTTGCAGTGTTTACCGGTTTTATGATGTCATTTATTGCACAGAGAAACTTTGGATGTGTAACCGGTGACATAATGGGTGCTACAAATGAATTGTCAAGAACAATTACATTAATAGTTTTAGTGATATTATTCAATATTTTATAGGAGTTATTAAATGATTACAGTTTTAAGATTAGATCATAGAGTTGGTAGGGATACAAGAATAACAACACATGTATGTTTGACATCCCGTGCCTTTGGAGCCGATAAGGTTATTCTAAGCGGACAACAGGATAATCATATCATTGAATCCGTAGAGCGTATAGTAGATAATTGGGGAGGAAACTTCCAAGTCGAATACAATAAAAATTTCAGACAAGTAATCAAAGAACATAAGGATAATGGATTTGAAGTAATACATTTGACAATGTATGGAAAACAGGTATGTGATGTCATACCAACTATACGGGATAACGGCAAGGATAAGCTCATAATAGTTGGTGGAGCCAAGGTGCCTACGGAGGTTTACGAGGAATCCGATTGGAACCTCAGCGTAACCAATCAGCCTCACTCCGAAGTGGCCGCACTTGCCATATGTCTTCATTATATCATGGACGGTGAGGAATTTAATACGGTCTATTCTGATAGTAAAATGGAGATTATTCCAAACAATGAATTTAAAGAAGTTATTAATAAGAGAAAATAAACTTCATTATTACTTTTTTTTATTCAATTTCTATTTGATTAATATATTTATTCTATTTAATCGTTCATAATCCATTTGCATTTCTAACATACTTATAGATGTTGATTTAATATCCTGATTTTAGACTCGATACTCTCAATAAAATGCTTGATTTGATTATATTTAATATTTTTGTGTTTTTGTTTATTTTTTATTGGAAAAGATTGATTTTTTATTTTTTAGTATTTGTTGTGTTTTATAGTTAGTTTGTTTACTGTTTATTGGTGTTTGTTGTTGGTTTGTTTATTTTTGGTGGTGTGTTTTGGGTTGTTTTGTCGTATATTAATATAATATGCGAACAAAAAATCATAGAAAAATGGAATATGATACAGGAAATAAAGTTGTAAAAAAATAGTCGTAGTTACTATATGAAATGTAGGTATATCCGTATCCTTATCTGTTAACTATTGTTTATTAAATGAATTGGAGGTTAACATTTAATAACTTTGTATAAAAGAATTATTTCTCTTATTATTTCAAATATTAGTAAAATGATTACTAAAACCTGATAAATGACGGATAGCATATTTTCACCTCCTTTAATAGTAAATAGTGTTTGAAAGATAATTTAAGTGAGTAATTATCAATCAAGCAAAAAGAGGATCTTCATCTATACCTACAAGTATAATGTCTATAAAAAATAATATAAAAGATTTGTTAAAATTGAAAAATATCTTTAAAATGTGATTTATTAGAAAAACGAGTACATACTTTTAAATGCTATGTTATAAGAATCTATAAATAGATTCTAACATAGACATTCCACTTAATTACTATGCTTCCGTCATTTACTGAAAGTCATTAGTATGGTTAATATTATCTAATTTATTAATATATATACTTATCTCAAATAAATTCATCAAATAAAAATAATAAAAAAATACCACATGCTATTCGGAAAATCTAAAACCACACAACCTACGACACACATTTGCAATAGAAGCACTAAAAAACAATGAAATAAACTACGTAAAAGAATTCCTAGGGCATGAAAATATAGCAACAACACAGATATATACTAATTTAAAAGAAAAAGATGTAATTGTCAGATTTAAAAAATTAGAAACAATATAAATATTTTCAAAATAAAAAAAATGTGTTGTGGAGAGTGTTATCTCCACATCAAACTAATTATTTCATAGTCTATTATTAAGTTATATCCACTATAATTAAAAGGATGATATGTTGTAAATTGCTTGTATGAGTGTATATTTTTTTATGATTTTACAACAGTCATCGTAGTATTATCTGTTAATTTTTCATAACCTGAGGCTGTAAATACAGCTTCAATGTTGTAAGTTCCTGCTTTGAATGATTCTGGTATGGTGTAGTCTACACTTACCTCACCATTAGCATTTACCTTAGCATAGATTACTTTTCCATTTTCATCTTTAACGGTTTTACCGTTAATTTTAAAGACAATTTTACCGGTGGTGATTGCTTTGTCACCAATTGCTACTTTAGCCTTAAGTGTTACTGTGCTTCCTGTTTGTACGTCACTTGTTATTGGTGTTATGGTGATTTTTGCTTCAGGTGCTGTGACAGTTGTAGTGATTGTTGTGGTTTCTTTGTTGTATTTGCTTGTTCCAGTGTATACTGCTGTAATGTTAATGTCTTGTCCGCCAAGGTTTTCCGGTACAGTGTATTGAGCGGTTGCTACTCCGTCAACTACTTTGGCATATACTACTTTACCATTAGCATCTTTGACGGTTTTACCGTTTACTTTGAATGATACTTTTCCACCGGTTATGGCTTCATCATTTTCATCCGTGATATGTGCTGTTATTGAAACTGTTTCACCTGCTGTTGGGTTTACTTCGTCTATTCTGATTGTTGTCTGGAATTTGTCTTTGACTGTTAATGTTATCATTGTTTCAATCATAGCTATTCCTGAACTTGTTGAATTGTATACTACATACATTAATGTATTTGTTGTTTCTTTGAATATATGGTCTACTTGTGCTGTTCCATTAATAACATCTGCACTTGCAATAATTCTTCGTGATATGTCTTTGAAGTACACTGTTCCGGTATTAATATTATTTCCATCTATGGTTGTAACTGTTGCTTGGAGTGTTGTTGGTGTGTTTATTATTGTGGTTATATCTTCTATGTTTATTTTTGGATAAATTACATTGTCTGATATATCTGCTGTTTCTGGTGCTATTATTGTTTCGTCTCCATAGCCTTTGCTGCTGGTTAATCTGTTGTTTATTGCTGTCACGCTTTCTTCATCTGAATGTATTGTAGTATCTTGTCCACCTACATCGGATGTAGTGATAGTGTTGGCTTCCATGTATATGTTTTGTGTTCCATTTTGTATTCTAATTCCTGTATTTTCAGGTTTTATCTCTTCTGTTATTTGGTTGATAGGTGTGGTGCTGTCACCGTTTATGTTTATATGATTTCCAATAGCATTACCGTTTGGTGCGTAGCTGTATCCTATACCTAGTGAGTATGGACCGGTTACTGTAATGTTGTTGTTGTGTATTTCGGTGTTGTTTACTTTGTACAGTTCTATTGCGTAGTTTACTGTTCCTGTTATGTCTATGTTGTTGTTTGTAATGGTGATATTGTTGGATTCAGCACTTCCCATGCTGGTTGCTATTACTCCGTATGTTATTGCTCCTTCATCGTTTAATGGGGTGTTATTTATACATATGCATGTGATGTTGTTGTTGTCAATGGTTATGTTGTTTGCTCCATTTCCTACTTGTATTCCATCACAATATCGTTCACCATTGACTTGTATTGTGTTGTCTGTTATTAGGATATTTTCTACATCAGTTAAGCTGTTTATTGCATAATTAAAGTTTGCACCTGTTATATTTATTCTATTTTTTCGGATAAGAGTATTTGTTGCACCGTTACTATTTGTTATAGCTTCTATTGTTCCGTAAGCAGTATTTATTCCACTACTATTAACTATTATGTCATTGTTTTGTATAATGTTATTGTTTCCACCTATTAATAATATTGCTTGTGTATCTGCTATTGAAGCTATAGAATGATCTATTGTGTTTGCTGGTCCTGATACAGTTAATGTGTTGTTTTCAATGATTGTATTAGATGCGTGAGTGTATATGGTGGCAGTTTTATCATGGATATTTGTAATTGATATGGTGTTGTTGGTTATAATGTTGTTGTTTTGGTAGTTTGCTATTGGATATGTTGTTTCACTATTAATGATGTTCATGTTTTGGATTGTAATGTTTTCTGCATCAAGTGTGAATTCTGTATTTGTAAATGTTGCGTTTGAACCATCTAATATGATGTCGTTTGTGTCTATGTATATTTCTCCTTTGTCTGTGAAATCACCTTGGAATAGTACTTTACTATCTTTTCCTACACCGAGTAATGTTCCTTCATAGATATATTCATTGTAGTTTTCAGGTGTGATAGTAATGTTTGATAATGTTGTTGCTCTTATTGCTATGGTTTTACGTGTTTGTGATATTGTTGGTTGAACAGTTAACATCATAGTTCCTGTTGTTGGTGTAATAGAAAATTCAAGATTATCTACCGTTTGATTTAATCTTCCATTAATGTATACTTGGAATTGATTTTGATCTAATATGTTATTGTCATAGTTTGAGCCTAATATTTGATATGTTCCAGTAATGGTTATTGGTTCACCAGAATATATTTTGTTAGGTGTATTTAATGTGATATTGTCTGTGATAGTAGTGTTATAGTATGAATTATTTTCTATTATGGCAGATTCATTATTGGTATTGATTGTATTGCTTGAACAATTATTGTCTATGAATGTATTATTTATGATGTAATCGGCAGTTCCATAAATAAGAATTTGATTATTGTTATTTGTAAATGTGTTATTTATTATTTTCATGATTGGATCTGTTCCATCATCAATTATAAATCCACTTCCTATATTGTTATAGAAGTATGAGTTTGTGATGGTGTTTATCATTAGTTCTGTTCTATGATTATTTGATGAAACAATCATGGTGTTTCCTGTTTCTTCTTCTGTAAATGTACAATTGTCTATCGTTAATATTCCATCTTGTCTGTAGATTGTATTTCCTCTTCTACTTCCAAATGTAGAGGAAATTGTTTCAAAATGATTTTGTTTGAATAATGTGTTATTTACAGAAACATTCGAATTAATTCTAGTATTTTGTTCACCTATTCCAATGGATATGGCAGCACCACCATAAATAACAGTATTTCCTCCATTTGTGGAAACAACTATTTTATTATTTATGAATTCATTATCGGAAATATTTATATCTCCATTTGTAATTAATATTGCACCGCCACATTGTGTAGCTGTGTTATTGTAAAATGTGGTATTAATTATATCCATATAGCTATTGGAAATTATTGCTCCTCCGTTTTTACCAGAGTAGTTATCTTCAAATAATGAATTATTAATTAGAACTGTTCCTGCCTGATTATAAATACAACTTCCATCTCCAAAGTTAACTCCATAATCATAATGATAATCTGATTCTTTATCAGTTATCATAGCATAACCCACTGTATTATTTCTGAAAGTAGTATTTATAATGGATAAATTACCTCTATTGACAATAGCACCACCTAATTTATAGAAATTACTTGATTTATTATTGGATATATTAAAAGTATTATTTTCAAAAATACAATTTATAACTGAAGCATTACCTAAATTACTAAATAGTGAAGCTGAAGGAGTAAATGCTGCTTGATTGTTCATGTAGTTGTTTGATAAACTGCAATTAATTAATGTGATATTCCCCTCATTGGTAATTTTTGCACTAATGTTACAATTTATTAATTTTAAATTACCAGTGTTAGTTTTATCAGTAATAATTGTTTGATTTTCTATAGTATAATCTCTATTATATTGGGTGAAGTGAGGTAATATTCTATTTATATCATTTATGGTGATATCACCATAGTTGTTTATGAGGAAATTTTCTCCAATTATTGTATTATCATCAATTGTTAGGTTAGCATTATTGGTTATTGTGGAGTTCAATATTGAAGTGTTGAATGTTAGGTTACCATTATTTGTTATTGGTGCTGTTATATTAGAATTGATGAATGTTACATTTCCATCATCGGGAATAGTAATTGATTTGTTTATTACAGTATTTTCTTTTATGATGTTTCCGGAGTATATTCCTACTCGGGTGGTATCGTTCATGATTAGTTGTCCATTTCCTGTTATTTGGCAATTGTCTCCAATTATACAGTCATCGCTTATTGTTAGGTTTCCATTGTTTATTATTGTTGAATTTAAGGTTGAATTTTTTATTGTTAGGTTTCCATTGTTTGTTTTTGTTGTTGTTATGGTTGTGTTTTCTAGTGTGTAGTTTCCTTTGTATGTTGATAAGTGGGGTACTATTTTATTTGTATCATTGATTGTTATTTCTCCGTTTCCATTTATAACTAAATTTTCTCCGAGGACTGTTTCATCATTGATTATCAGTATTCCATTGTTGGTGATAGTTTTGTTAAGAGTACAGTTTTTTAGTGTTAAGTTTCCATTATTGGTAATGGTTTTATTGATATTCATATTGGTTAACGTAGTGTTTCCACTAAATGATTCCGTATATGGATATATTTTATTTCCATCATCACAAATAAGTGTACAACCATAGAAAGAAGTATTGATTATGGTTTCATTACTTATGATAACTGTAGCATATTGTATTGAACCACAAGAAAGAGTACTTTCTTCATATGTGGTTATAGTACCTTGCATTATTTGATTAGATGAAATTATAGAATTATTGATAAATATATTTCCGTAGTTTGTATCAAGATTTCCACTAAATGTAGTATTGTTAATTAGATAAATATTTCCATAGTTTTCCATACGTTTAGTCATTGTACAATTGTAAAGGGTTAAATTTGCATAGTTTTGGTTAATTAATGCGGCATTTACTGTACAATTTACCAATGTTAAATTACCATAATTCTGTTTAAATGTATTAATATTCATATTTGAGAACGTGAATGATCCATTATATATACTTTGATAAGGTATTAACTTATCTGTATCATTAATTATGATATTACCATAGTTTGCAATAAGGAAATTTTCTCCAAATATTGTATAATCATCAATTGTTAGGTTTCCATTGTTTGTAATGGCACTATTTATTGTTACGTTATTTAATGTTAGGTTTCCATTGTTTGTAATGGTTTTATTGATACTTATATTGGTTAATGTATTATTTCCACTAAATGAGTTGATGTATGGATATATTTTATTTGAATTATTCATTATAATTTTTCCAGAGCCATATTTATCTACATATAGGAAAAAATTTGTTCCAAATGTACATTCATTATCAATAATTACACTACCACCATAAAGATAAAGACTTCCAGTAATAGTACAATTTTTCAATGTTAATGTTCCATTATCCATGTTATCTATTTCATCGTTAAGATTACAGTTTATATAAGTTAAATTACCATAATTAGATTTATATTTATTTATAGTAACATTTTCAAAGGTATATGTCCCATTATAACTCATCATGTATGGTAAAAGTTTGTCAATGTAATTAATATTAATTATTCCAAGACCCATGATATTAGTATTTGTACCAATTACAGTTTCATTATCAATAGTTAAATTGTATCCATTATTAATAGTGTTATTGATAACTGATTTAATCAGAGATAAATTTCCATTATTTTCAATTGCAACAGTCGGCGACTGATTTACTAATGTTAAGTTTCCATTGTTTATTCTTCGACCAGTACCCGTAATTACTAAATCATTTATAGTAATGTTACTGCCACTGTTTATGTAAATATTTGTTGTTCCTGCTTGTAATGTCTGATGATTACCATTAATAATTATACTTTTATATATTGGGGAATTTCCACCCCAATTAGCATTATTAGACATGGACCAACCAATATTATATTCTGATTCCTTTAGATTAATTATATATTCTTGATTATCTGCATCATTTACAGCAGTATTTATTGCTGTTTTCAATTCATTATAATCGTTTACTTCAACAGTCTTTGTTGTAGTTTTCAAGTTTTTATCTTCTTTTTCTATCATCTTTGTATTAACATTATCATTACTTGTAGTTGCAGTTTCTGTTACAATAGTATCACTAACTGATGCAACATCACTTAAACTACTATCAGCAGCAGCTGTGCTGTTTGCATCATCTGCTGCACATACAGCACCAACTGTTGCAAGTAATGTAACAAGTGTTAATACAAAGAATATACTTTTTATGTTCTTTGTCATTCTATCGACCTTTTTTCTTGAATTATATTTTTTTAAATCAACTAATCTAATTACTAAATTAGTTGACTTTTTTTCGATATTGATAATAAAATCATTTGATATTAGATATTTACTAAGTAATATTGGATGTATTGATGTTAAACCGTGTAATTTCTAATAATTTATAATAAATTATTGTTTGTTTGGTTATTCTAATTATATTGATAATGTCACTAGAATTTTATAATATTTCAAATTGATGTTATTATCAAGTATATCTTTTAGAATTGATATTTAATAAATATAATCATTGTATTACATTTTTAGAAATAGGATATTAGCTTTTATTTTTATCTAAGGATTATTTAAACCTTATGTTTTATTATTTTAAATTTTTTCGTTTGGAGGGGGGCTTAGTGCATTTATTATCTTTTTAGAGTAAAGGGGGGGGGGGGGTGAGTTGATGTTTTATTTTTTTAAGTTGTGTCGCGGTTTGGTTTTATTTTTTACTTATTTTTATTGTTTTTTTAATATTTTTTCTATTGTTTTTTATTATTTGTTTAATTTTGGTTTAATGTAGAGTGGGTGCTGTGAATGTGTGGGTATTTATTTGCATATTGTCTGTATCTAAATTAATGTACATATTTTTCTGTATGTTCATGTATTGTTCTGTTATGGGATGGTCTTAGCATTTTTTTGTATTTCTATTTTTTCTTTTAGGGGGTTTAGTTTTCATGTTTTATTTTGTGACATGTATATGTGGTGGTTATTTTGTAGTGTTTTCGGATGTTTTTTCTTGTTTTTTGCTATGTTGGTGTTTTTAGTTGGGGGGGTGATTGGTTGATTTTTACTTCGTTATATATGTCTATAGCAAAGTAAATTAAAAGCTATCATAAAAAGCATATCTGGCCCTGAAATCCAACACATTATTCCATACTCCACATCCAACAGATCATTATCATGTGTCATATGATTACTAATACTAACATGGGAATATTATCACATTAATATAAACAATATCGTAACATTAATGTTTGCCTCTTATATTCTTTTTAATTGTCTGGTAATATTATATGTTGATAGATTCTGAAAATGAAATTGTTGCATGCTCTTATTTATCAATACTTTTCAATAAAGGCTCTTTTCATCTACAATGTATTATTATTCTATGAAAATTAATGGTTAAATGATTTTTGGCTTTATTTTATATTTGTAGGATTTGTTGTATAACTATTCTTTTCTTTGGAAAATGATACAATAAATGTTTCTTTTCATTTTATCATTATATTAAAATTACTAACTATAATTAATGGGGAGATTTGAATAAAATATCAAATCATCAGGGCAACTGATAATTAAATTAAATGCTTGGTTCTAGTTTAATATTTTTGGATGGATAATCTACATTTGGTATGTTAAGTTATGTGTTTGCATTGGTTGTGGGAACATTTTGGTTTTGTGTACCTATGTATTATGTGTTAATCAGGTGATGGGTAACTTAATGGGGGTGGAATTGGAGATTAATAAGTCGATTGGACTAGTGTATGTACAACTGAAGATTGTGGGTACAACTGAAGATTGTGGGTACAATTGATGTATTTAAATTACCTGATTTAATTGTAGAATGTATTAACAAATAGATAAAAACTTTGATAAACTCACGCTCCATATTGAAAATAAAGATATTCCAAGTACTAACAATTTATCAGAGTTATTTTTCATAGTTACGTGTCTTGCAAGGTTAAAGAAACGTTATCGTACGGATAAAGGAGTAAATCGTAAAATGAAAATAAATCGTTCACGTTGGAATTATATAATTTGCTTAGGAAAAAAAGATTCAATCTTACTCATATTTGTATTACAACCAACTGATAAATTATTAAATATTTAATTAGGGGGACTGGATTTCGGACACTCCCAATAAGGACAAGTTAAATCAGATTTAACATACAAAACACCATTAATTGATGGATTAAGCAACTTTAAAAAAGGTATTAAATCAGGAGTGACTGTTTCTGGCAATTCTAAATATGATTTATCATCTTCACCGAAAAATTTAACAACTTGAAAATTAATACATATATCTGTAGGGCGTTTTTTCGTGTACATAATAATATATAACTCCCTACACTTATTTAAACTTATTTTATAATCCTATTTTTAAAAATAACAACATACAAATAACCACAAATATAAACAACCACATATATACCAAATAAACTAAAAAAAAGTATCCATTAAACTCTATTAATTAAATAAAATATTCATACAATTTAAATTAACCTATATACATGAATTATTAGATAGTTTAATGAAAAATTATTATTAAATTAATGATTAATAAAAAAAAGTTTTATTTTTTATCTATATTTGAAAAGAAGTTTGTTTTGTTGGACTGGATTTCGGACACTCCCGTTTTTTCACTCTTAAGTAATACTTTTATAAACTTACTAATTTATTAGTATCTGTTTTAGTTAATATTTAAAATAATTATATTATTAATACTTCTTATCATGACTCCCCTTTGAATACTTATCAGATGCTCGCATTTTATTTATATAGTATCTATGAATAATATAATAATATAATTATGTAATATGTTATATCATTATTAATATGAGAGTGTTATGAATGTTTATCATTAAACATTTAATTGTTAGATATTATGTGATTATGTTTATTCAGTGATTATAGGGGAGGTGAACTAAGAGAGATTATGTCAGATGATTGTGTTTTATTAACTCAAAGTATTCTTATTCGTGGTCTTACCATGAAACAATATACTGTTTTGGTGGATATTTCCTTGAAACTTAACTCTTTGAGAAATTGTGCGGTGGAAAAGACGCCATTTGTTAAATCTACTGATAAAAAGCATTTTAAGAAAATAAATTTTAAATCAATAATTAGCAAGGTCAAAGAGGAATTTAAGATGGAATATTCTTTTCTTCAGGCTCATTTAGCTAATGCTGCTATAAAAAAGCATGTTGAATCATTTAATGGCTATGTTGAGTTGAAAAATAAAAAAATTGATGGTGAATATGATCGAAAGGTTAATCCGCCTAAAAAACATGAGAATTATCGATTACATAATATTATAATTCCGAAAGAATCTATTACTTCTTCTAAAAAGAAGCTAAGGGAGGGTTTTATAGAATTGCCATTAAGTAGGGAGTATAAGAAAGTGTTGGAATCAAAGAATTGTAGACCTAGAATAAAAATTCCTGGAAATATACGAGATAAAAAGATTATTCAAGTGGAAATTATTCCTATAAATAATGGAAAGATGTTTAAGGCAAATTTCACTTATGAAGCTGAAAAAGAGCCGTTGGATTTGGATAAGGATAAATTTATGGGTATTGATCCTGGTGTAAATAATTTTGCAACAATTGTTACAACCGAAGGGCCTCCATGTATTGTGGACGGGAGAAAATTAAAAAATCAAATATACTTCAAATGTAAGAAAACAGCTCACTACAGATCAATTCTTGATAAACAAGGACGTAAAACATCCAATAGAATCCGAAAAATAAACCAAAAATTCAAAAACATACAAGACAACTTCCTCAACCAAACAGTAAACTTCATCATAGAAAGATGTAAAGAACAAGATGTAGGTACAATTGTGCTTGGATACAACAATAATTTCCAGCACAAGACCAATATGGGAAAAAAACAAAACCAAATATTTTCACACATAGCATTCAAACAATTCAAACAAAAACTAGAAACACGATGCCAAATACACGAAATAGACTTTATAATACAGGAAGAATCATACACAAGCCAAAGTAGCTTCCTAGATGAAGATATACTACCAGAATACCAAGAAAAAAAAGACGCTGAAAATAAGGGGGATAAAAAGAAGGAAGATAAAGTTAAATATGAATTTAAGGGCAATAGAGTCCAACGTGGATTATACGAAACACAAAATGGAAAAATTATTAACGCAGATGTAAACGCTGCAGCCAATATTATAAGAAAATGTAAGCATAGGTTCAATTTTGAGCTATTGTGTAAGTGGGTCCAGACTACTCCAAGTAAAATCAAATTATAACCAAGACATCCAGATATATAATATGTGCGGTATAAAAAAAAATGTTTATCCCTTATTGTCCATTATTGTTATTATCATATGTTTGTCGTTATTTGATTTGAACAAAGGCAAAAGAGAGTATTCCATGCAGTATGATTATTTCTGGGTTTTAAATCTTTTATAATAAAAGAAAGAAAGGTTGTACTGTTTATTGTTTACTTGCTTTAAGGTGAAAAAATGGTTGTATTATAAAATATATGTTTATGGAAGTTTTTTTTTCTTCTTGACTTATATGAGTAATACTTTTTTTTTGTTTTAAAATACTTTTGGCCAAGTCTCGATTGATATGGTTAAATATGATGAAGAGTATACTAAATTATTATGAAATGATTTCTGAGGATATTCTTATTTTGAGTTTAAATATTAAATTATACATTGTAATTGGGGTATTAAATTGCTTAATCGACTTGAATTAGCAAATGATTTTGCAAAGAAAATAAAATCTGATGATATTAAATTAATAATGTTATATGGTTCTGTTGCTCGTGGAGAAGATAATTCAGAGTCTGATATTGATATTTTAATTGTTTCAGATAATGCAGATGATTTAAGATATAAGGTTAATGATTTAGTTGTTGATGTGAGTCTTGATTGTGGTGAGATTATTTCTCCTCATTTGATGACTGAAAAACATTTTAATAAGACTAAGGATTTAAGGTTTTTATCAAATGTTCTTAAGGAGGGTGTTATTCTAGGATGATGTTTTGGAAGCTCTTAATGTGGGTAGAGAAAATTTAACTTCTAGTAAATTGTTATTTGAAAAAGATCAATATAGGGATTCTATTACCATGTCTTATTTTGCTATGCATTCATCAGCAATGGCGTTATTTCATGATTATGATGGCTTTATTAAATCACATGATGGTGTTTTACGATTATTATCTAAATGTGTTAAAAATGGAAAATTCAGTAGAAAATCTTATGGTTATCTTTATGATGCTAGGGGTTTACGAAATAAGGCTAGTTATGATTTTTCGGCTGTTTTTTCAAGAGAACTGGCTGAAGAATTAATTTCTGAGGCTGAAGAATTTATTGAAGAAGTCGAAAGTAGGGTTTAGTTCATTGCTTAATCAATTTTATTCAATTCTTTTCTACTTATTTTATCCATTTTTTTCTTGTTTTAAGTTAACTGTATGTGATTGTTAAGTTCATGTTTTTTGTAAATCCGTTATAAATGGTTGTCTCCTAGTTTTATGGTTAGTTGGTATGTTCGGGCTTTGTATGTTTTTGTTGGCAGTTTGATGTCTAGCGGTCCGTTTTTTAGTTGTGTGTTTGGTATTGTTTTTTGGTTTAGTTTTATGGATATAGTGTCGTTTCTTTTCATTGTTTCATTGTGTGCGTCTTTGATTAGTGTTTTTATGTGTAGTGTTTTTCCTTTTTTTTATTCTCGTGTCTTTTAGTGTTATGGTGGTGTTTATTCGTTTGATGTTGAATTGTTTATTTGCGTCTAGTCGTTTGTAGTTTTTGTTTCCGTATACACTGTTATGTTGTGTTTACGGTTGGTTTTTAGTAGTGGTAGTTTATAATGCATATTTGTTGTTCCGTTTTTTAGTCTTGGTGTTGCCATAGTTTTTCTGTTTATTTTTACTGTTGTCTTGATGATTCTGGTTATTTTGTCGGTGTTTTTTCTTGTTTTTTACCATGTTGGTGTTTTTAGTTGGGGGGTGATTGTTTGAGTTTTACTTCGTTATATGTATGTATAGCAAAATAAAATATAAAAGTCATCAAAAAAAGCATATCTGGCCCTGAGTCCAACACATTATTCCATAATCCCCATCCAACAGATCATTATCAAGTTTTATATGATTAATAATGACTAACATGTGGATATTATTCCATTAATAAAAAAATAATATTGTTACATTAATTTATATTCTTTTTATTGTCTGGTTAATTATGTTTTATATTTTGAAAAATGGAATTGGTGTATAATTAGTATGTCATTTCATGGTTTACATTAATTGTGGGAACGTTTTGGTTTTGTGTACATATGTATTGTATGTTAATAGGGTTTGTGTGTTAATTGAAGAGTAGGTGACTTAAATATTAATAAATTGATGTTTTGTGGGAATAATTGTGTATTGGGGTACAAGATTTAATTAAATACTACTTTTTGTGGGTACGTTTTGGTTTTGTGTACATATGTGTTTATTTGTTTATCGTGTTTGTTGGTAACTTTAAAATGAGTGATTTGAATATTCATTATTTGATTGAATTGTTTGGAGGGTACAATTATGTATTGGGGGTACAATATTTGATTGGATGCTGTTTTTTGTGGGTACGTTTTAGTTTTGTGGGTTCAAAGTAAGGTGTGTATGTTTATTTTTGTGGGTACGTTTTGGAATTGTGTACCCTGTATTGTATGTTAATCAGGTTGGTGTGTAACTTGAAGAATAGGTGACTTGAATATTAATAAATTGATGTTTTATTGTGAGAACAATTGTGTATTGTGGGTACAAAATTTAATAGGATGCTGTTTTTTGTGGGTACGTTTTGGAATTGTGTGCCTATGTATTGTATGTTAGTCAGGTTGGTGTGTAACTTGAAGAATAGGTGACTTGAATATTAATAAATTGATGTTTTATTGTGAGAACAATTGTGTATTGTGGGTACAAAATTTAATAGGATGCTGTTTTTTGTGGGTACGTTTTGGAATTGTGTACCCTGTATTGTATGTTAATCAGGTTGGTTTGTAACTTGAAGAATAGGTGACTTAAATATTAATAAATTGATGATTTATTGTAGGTACAATTGTGTATTGGAGGTACAAAATTTAAGGGGATACTGTTTTTTGTGGGAACATTTTGGTTTTGTGGGTTCAAAAGATGGGTATGTATATTTTTTGTGGGAACAATGCTGATTGTGTGTACAATATATTAAAATGTGTTCATGTAAACAATTACCTGCTTGTATATGTGTCAAAGATTCAATTGGGCTCAGATGATACGGAAGTTACAATGGATTTCACTCATAATATATGCTAACTTCACACACTAAAGGATAGTTAAAATACGTATCCAGGAACTTAAAAGAACAAGCAAATATTTTTTTTAAAAATAAAAAATAAGGATTAGGTGGTTAGGTAGTTAATGGTCTAGTTGGCCATTAATAAATTTCTCAACGTTGTCATGTGCTTCATCATCAGGATATTGAATTGGTGGGTGTTTCATAATGTATGATGAAATGGATGTTAACGCTCCACTGGTACCACGTTTTAATGCTAATTTACAGCATCTGATGGCGTCGATTACACATCCTGCACTGTTTGGGCTGTCTTCAACACTGAGTCTTAATTCTATGTTCATTGGGACATCACCAAAGGTTTTACCTTCCATACGTAAGAAACATAGTTTGTTATCCTTTTGGAATGGAACATAGTCACTAGGACCGATATGGATGTCATCATCATCAAGTCTGTGTGCTAATACGGATTGTACTGCTTCCGTTTTTGATTCTCTTTTTGATGCTAATCTGTCATGGTTTAGCATGTTCAGGAAGTCTGTATTTCCACCTGTATTTAATTGGTATGTACGTTCTAGTCTTACGCCCCTGTCTCTAAATAGGCTTGCAAGTGTTCTGTGAGTAATGGTTGCTCCGATTTGTGCTTTTATGTCATCACCGATACATGGAATTCCTTTTTCTCTGAATTTTTCTTCATAATCAGGGTCGCTTACAATGAATATCGGTACGCAGTTGATAAATGCAATGCCCGCATCCAATGCACAGTCTGCATAGAATTTACCGGCTTCTTCAGATCCTACTGGCAAGTAGTTTACAAGTATTTCGGCACCGCTTTGTTTTAGTAATTCCACTATTTCCTCTTGTGTTTTTTCAGCTTCCTTGGAGACTACGAATGTGGAGTCAGCTTTGTAGTTTTTCATATGTGGTGCTACACCATCCAATACTTTACCCATTGAAACAGTAACGCCCATTTCTGGAATGTCATCGCAGAATACTGTGGTACAATTTGGTTTTTCAAACATTGCTTGGCTTACGTCCTTTCCAACTTTTCGTTCATCGATATCTATTGCAGCTACGACTTCAATATCTGACGGTTTGTATCCGTCTATTGTCCAGTGCATTAATCCTTCCACATCTTCTTCATTCTTATCTTCGTAGTAGTATATTCCTTGAATTAAGGAACTTGCACAATTACCTAATCCTACTATTGCAATTTTAATTTTTTCCATTTTTCCACCTGTATATTTATTGTTATACGCTTGTCATTATATTATATGATAAACTTCTTTTAATTTTTTTGTATAATTTGGTATTATAATTATTGCCTTGAATCATTTTTATAATATAATCAATATTATTAATAGGTTTGGTTTTTTTAATATAATAATTTTTGCAAAGTTTTAACCTTTAAAGTGAGTTGATGATTTTGGGTTATATGATTTAAATACTTTTTTTTAGACTGTATATATCATTATATTGATGCTTTTGGCATACCCCTACTGGTTATCCAGTGATTTTGTAAGTTTGGCACTGATGTCATCTGCATGATGTAATGCAAGGGCTTCAGGTATTAATGGGTCTACCGTTGAACCCCATCCCAATTCCTTTTGTCCGTGGTGGCTTAAAATCATATGTACCAGTTTCGTTTTCACTTCTTCATTGATGTCCAGTCGTTCACATTGCTGTTCTACCATGTTGGCTCCTATATAAATATGATCCAAGAGTTTTCCTTTCCTGTTTATTGTTATCAGATTGTTTTCATCCAAATCATAGGTTTCTATTTTTCCTATATCATGAAGGATTGCGGCAGTAATTAATAAATCCTTATCAAGTTTCTCATAGACCTGGCATAGATTTAAGCATATTGATATTACTTCGTTGGTATGTACAATCAGTCCGCCTTTATAGTTGTGATGATGTATTTTGGCCGCCGGTGCGTTAATGAATTTCTCTCTCAATATTTCATCGGTAAATATGCTTGATAAGAGTTTTACCATGTCCTTGTTTTTTATTTCCTTTTGTATGTTGAAGAAGTACTCTATATGTTTGTCCAGTTTATGGGCTGTTCTTTTAAATTCATCCATGTTATATTTCTTGGAATCCCTAATGTCATCTATTAATATGTTGAATTTATTGCTGCCTACGGGAAATTCACGTATTTTTCCAACAATGTTATATACATTGTTTACGCTTATGTTGTCATATCTTTTTTTACAGTTGTTTGTAAACATTCTTGCTTTAATGCTTCCTGTTTTGTCCTGTAATGTGAATTCAACATAGGGCTTGTTGTTCTTGTCCTTTTTTATTTCCTTTGTCGTTATTAGAAATTGGGAGATTATGTCTCTTGATTGATTAAATTTATTTATATAATCCGCTTCTTTTTTTACCATATTTTTGCCTTTTTGTTCTATAGTACTTTTTTTATAATCGTTGATTATTATCTTTTTTTAATGTTATGATTGTCTGATGCTTCGAAGGGAAATTTCTTGTATGGTTCGTATTCTTTTATTTTAAAGTGTTGTCGGTTCCATTTTCTTGATTATCAGTATCATGAATGATACTACCAGTGGGAAGAAGAATAAATATAATATTATCAGTAGCTTTCCGTCGATGATGGGTCCTGTCACTGTGGTTGCGGCTATGATCATGATAAACAATATGACCGGTATCAGTACGGCTACGAACATGTATATCAGCATTATTGAATTTAGTTTTTCTGAGTATTCCTTATATTTTATCTTCATGTTTTCATTGTTTTCATTGGCTAGGCTATTTAATGTCTTGGAGAGGTTTCCTCCACTATTCAATGTTCTTTTTATTTGATTTACTGCTTTCTTCATTGTCTGGGTATCGTTTCGTTTTACAAGGTTGTCAAATGCCTCATTGTAGTTGGTTCCATAACGTATTTCTTCCAGGGTTATCTTGAATTCATCGGATAATTTGCCGTAGTCACTGCTAGCTACCGTTTTCATGGCATCAAAAAGTCCTATTCCTGCCTGCAGTTCGATTGATATCTGTCTTAATGCATAGGGAAGTTGTTTTGTCACTTCGATTTGTCTTTGTTTTTCCTTTATTTGTGGATATGACTTGTATATGGCCAGCGTTATAGCTATTATTATGATGAGTTCTATGAGCAATATGTTTTGCAGGTATATTGATATCAGAAGTAGTATGATTGGAAGGACATATCTGCTTTTGTCTTCTTTTTTTTCATTTTTGTTTATTGTGAGTATTTTTTCAATACTTTCCTTTTCTATGATGTTTTTTTGACTACCTCTTCTGTGGTTGAAATTTCTCTTCAACATTCTTTCTTTTATTTTAATTGTAGCTTTTCCTATTTTTATAATGTTATGTCTGATCATAATTTTTATCGAGTGTACCTTTAATTATTTTAGTTGTCATAGTATTTGTTGATAATTTCTTCCGTGTTATCTATATTCTCTTCATTCTTTTTTTCCAAAACTTCAATTATGTATCTTTGCCTATTATCGATTTCATCCAGCACATCCTTGTATGATAATCCCTTCATCTCCGCTATCCTGTTTAGAACATTGCATGATATTGCCATGAACTCTATCCTGTCCTTTTGTGGGTTGTAGTTGTAGATTTTATTTAACTGCAGATTGTCCAACTCCATTCCCGTAACCTCAACAACCTCCGTTATTCGTCGGATGTTTCCTTTCTTATTGTTGTAAAGTCTTTTTTGCATGATTATAAAATCTATCGAATTAATCATTATCTTCGGCACATTCATTGGCGGATTGTTTAGCCGGGTTATTGTTTCATGGCTACTGTTTGCATGTAACGTTCCCATTCCTGAATGACCCGTATTCAATGCACCAAATAGGGTGTTTGCTTCCTTGCCTCTGACTTCACCGACTATTATCTTATCGGGCCTTTGTCTTAACGAGTTTTTAAGAAGCAGGTCCATGGTGATTTCGCCCCTGTCTTCTATATTGGGGGGTCTTGTTTCACATCTTATTATGTGCTTGTGATTTATTTGCAATTCCATGGTGTCCTCTATTGTTATGATCCGCTCATTGGGGGGTATGAATGAACATAGGCAGTTAAGGGTGGTTGTCTTGCCGGAACCGGTTCCACCTGCAATTATGATATTTGACGAGTATGTATTCATGCCCTCTATAATCATCCATAGAAATGCCGCCAGGTGTGTTGAAATCGTATTTGTTTCTATCAAATCGAAGATTGTAATGGGCGTCTTTTTAAATTTCCTGATTGTCAATGTTGGACCGTCGGGTGTAATTGGTGGTATGGTAGCATTTATCCTGCTTCCATCTGGCAGTCTTGCATCCAATAGGGGTGTTTGTTTATCTATCTTTCTTTGCACCTGGTTTGCTATTTTTTCTATAATCTGTCTTATTTCATTGTTGTTTAACGTTATGTTTGTTATCATCATCCCTTCCCGTCTATGGTATACATATACTGGATTCTTATCGTTGATAATCATTATCTCCTCCAGGTTGTCATCCTTTAACAGGTCATTGATCTTTCCATATCCCTCGGAATCCAGTTTCAGCTTCCTTAGTATCTGCTTAATGTCAAGATTGTCATTGTTGGATAGCCGGGCAATAAGCCTTTCATCAATAGTTATGTCGGGATTGTTTACCTGAAGCTGTATGACTTTGTCCTTGATTGACGTGTATTCTTCTTCATGTTCATTTCTTAAGTTGATGTTTTCTTTTGTTTTGTATGTTTTTATGTTGTTGTTTTGATTCATAATGTACTACACATACATAATTATTACTTTCATAATATATTAGTATTACTATTATTTTTATTACCATGAAAAAATAAATATAAAAACATGAAATGTCAATGTGAAAAAAGTTGTATAATTGATAAAAGACAACTGCTAAAAAAAACGAATGGATTATACGCTCCCTGCGATGAATGCAACACCAAAAAACTAAAAAAATCACTGCCCATAACAAGACAGGTCAAAGCGGATAAGATAAATGCCCGCTACGGACTATGTTCAAATTGCAAAAAAAGAAACATAGACTACGTGATGGCACACATACTCAAAATACTGATGGACAACAATCTGCAAAGTGATTCGGCATCTATCCGGAAAACCGGAACGCCCCTGATAACACCAGGAGTATACCTTGAAAAACAGCCATACCTCTCAGAAAACACACTGATTATCCTCATAGATAACATCGATAAAAAAACGGCACAGATTATCTTAGAAGAAGTTCCTGAAGTAAAGGGGGTATTGAAGGGCAACATCAACAATACCGTAGGACAAATAACCGAAAAAGATGAAGTATACAACTACGAACTGCTGGCCGGATGCGACATTAGATGTGACATTCAGAATACTGATGCCGGAGAGATAATACTATACAAGCAGCAATCAAAGATTCACATTGAATATCCGAAACTTGAGTCTCCGAAGATACTTGAAGTTAAAGAGGCACTGGAAAAATATGACAATCCAAGAGTGATAGATGCAATGTGCGGGCCGGGAACACTGGGAATATATGCACTAAAAAGGAATGCCGAACGGGTAATCTTCAATGACATATATAAGGACGCCATAGATAACCTGAAGTTAAACCTTGAAATAAATCAAATAAATCCTGATCAATACGAAATATACAATAAGAATCTTGATGACTTGATAAACCTGGTTGATTCAAAATATGACATAGGATTAATAGATGCATTCCCAAACGTCGATACTGCCGATTATGAAGACAAACTAAAAAATATCTGTAAAGATGTAATCATAATCTAAAACAGTCCAAGATACGTGATGATTGATGGGACTATCAAAACACCCATCAGATTACTCTTGCTGATGTCAAGATAATTGGGAAGTAAACCCAACGCGGTACCTGTAACATAACATATCAATACATATATCAATGGTGCATTTGTAACAACAGAATATGCCAGCACTATAAATGTAACCAGAACAACCAAAGCGATGTTCAAATTATAATAATTTACATTATTGACCCTCTCGATAACATAATCACCTAATTTTATGGAAATGATGCATGACAACGACACGCTAACCAATGCTATGAATATGAAAAAAATCACATGCACCAATTCCAAATTGCTTAAAATATAACTTACATACATGCTAACGGCACTTCGTGGATTTCCTATCAGATATATCGCTATCAATGAAAAGATCGTATCCGATATGTTAACGCCACTGTTTGTCAGAAGAAAATCCTCGGGAGTGATATTTCTATTGAAAGTCAATGTCTGTGCTATGATGCTGCCCTGAGCAGGACCAAGACCCGGAAGCAAGCCTAAAATACAACCCGAAATGCTGCCCGCAAATGTTGACTTTATAAGGCGATTGTTGATGTTGATGATTTTATCATTTCTTTGTGGCGGAAGATGTGACTTTTTGGTAATGGAATACAATAATGTGCTGATGCTGAACAATGCAGATAATATGCATAGCAATGCTGTATTGCCACTTAAATTACTATTCAGGACAAAATAACCCAATATTCCAGATAACAAAAAGATTGCTAGGCTGTAAAGCCTGTGACTGTTGCTTTTATTTGTAAAATAAATCATCAACGTCATGGTAATGATTAACAGATATGCAATGAATTCCTTTAGAAAGCCGTAAAGAATTGGCAGAATCATAAACAATAAAGGAAGCAGGATAACTAGGATAATGATTGACAAAAAACCTCCAAAGCTTACAAGTCTTATTGCCTTATGACCTTCACCCTTAAAAAGTAATCTATGGGCAGGTTGAACGCTTGTGATGGTATCCTCGGTTGACAATCCGAATATCAATGAAGGAATAAATTCAATCATTGCATGAACAACCGCAATTGTCACGAAGAATGTGCATAGTGTTATGCTGCTAGTATGGTTTAAGATTAAATCTGATGATGAAAATACGATTATGCCCACAGTATTTACGTGTAGGCCGGGAGTTAATCCAGTTAAGATTCCAAAAAATATTCCTGTGATGATTGCTAATAAAATTTCTATCATAACATACTTAATACTTATTTATACAAAAAGTAATATTTATATTTTATTATTGAAAATATTTTAGAAAAATGGCCATATATGTTTAAATAATTATAAATTTATTTGAGTAATATCATATTTTTTTTAACATCATATCCTCTTATCAATTCATCTTTTTGGATAATATTCGCATTTCTCATGAATTAATTGAAAAAGGTTGTCGAAAAAAACTGTGTACTGAAAATAAGTTGTTTTTTCAAAATTTAATTAATTAATATAAAAAAAGTAGTTTAACAAGAGAGCTATTCAGGTAATAACCCTCTTGATTTCTAGTTATAGTAAACTAGTCGTGTTTCAAGTGTATATTTCTTGACGTAATGACTTTAATATAAGTTTTCGAACTTACATTAATCTTCTTACATCAGTAACTTCTACACTAGCAACGCCATCTAAATCTGCTATTGCTTTTTCTGCTGGTTCAGTTCCACCTTCACCATCATCCACTACAATAGTCACATTTAATGCTACTAATCCAAATCCGATAGGTTCTTCTTCAATTCTTTCAAATTCTTCTTCACCTACGGCACCCTGGATGCTTGATTTTAATGCTTCTAAGTCTACATCCGGACTTTCAGGCATTACTTTTAATATTCCTGCTACGTCAGACATTAATATCACCTAATATATTTTTTTTTATTTTATTCTATCATTTAAAGTTAATCTAAGGTCCTTTAAATCCACATTCACATGTGTATTCATGTCCAAAGGTTCTGCATTTAGGACATCTGTATATGTCTGCATCACATTCAGGACAGTAGAATTTTACATATTCATCGATTGGTGAGATTTCTTGTTTACAAGAAGTACAAATCATTTTTTCTGCCATACTGTTTTACCTCCTTATATGTGTATTTATTGTATGAAAACCATTTAAGTGACATAGTACTCTCTCTGGGTAGATACCATTCATCACAAAACAGTCTAAATTATATTTAATTAATAATTTTGGTAAGCATTTATCCACAGAAGTTTCTTCAAAAATTAATAGTTCATTAGCACTTATACTTTTTATAAGATTTTTGTCATTTGAGAAAATGTTACCTCTATATATACCATCTACATTTGTTAATATTAATAGTTTGGCATTTAGTCTATGTGCAAAGTAACATGCAATTGAATCGGATGTTATGTTCCATGAATGTTTTAGCGGGTCTTCACTCTTCAATATTTCAAAACTTAATAATAAAGGTATCTTGCCGTCATCATGAACCTTTTTGATATCCTCTAGTTTGGTGATAGGTTGAATGTGTTTATTTCTGCTGGCTATCAACTCTCCAATAATGTCCATACATTTAATTGCACTCCAATGCATAACATCATCGGAAAAATCATATTCATCATTATATTCCCTTAGCTTATTTGCAAAGTCCCCTCCGCCATTGATAAGCACTATTTTTTCATTGGATTTGGCCAGGTATTCGCATAGCCTATCGGTATGCTCTGGAAATAAACTGCCACCAATTTTTACTACCGTCAGCATTAAAATCATCTATAATAGTTTTAAGTGTCCCGTCAGTTCATCAAGTTTATCATCGGGGTATGGGCCGACACCGACACATGTCTTGGTATTGGATTCTATCTGTGTATGTCCGGCATCTGTTATCAGTGCACATGGAATTCCTTCAAATTTGATTTTTCCATATAACTCCAGTAAATCTTTTTCGGACGGTACTTTCAGGACTACCTTTTTCTGGCCGGTTAATTCCCATTTTCTTATGCGTAATTTGTCAGCCTTCTTGTATGCTGCCAGGCAGGCATGACATGCTTGTGCGGCAATTTTTCCCTTGCCCATCTTCAAATCAGTTCTCATTAATATTACTTGTTTCATATTAAACTTCCCATTATCGGATCTTTTTGTTTCAATCTATTTCCTATTCGTGACGTGTCTACGCTATACACTTCCATCTGTGGTATGATGACACGGACAACAGGGATATCTATGTCCCTTGTTAGGTTTACATAGTATGCATCGGTAATGCCCGATTTTTCAAGTAATCTCATTGTTATGTCAATATCCTCTTTAAATGAATCTGATGACCTGTCGGGTATGTCCTCCAGGTTGATTGTCTTCTCGGACTTTCTAAACCAGTGTTTGTTGAGTCTTTTCATCCGTTCATATCCCGTTTGACGTAGCAGATTTGCTCTTGTAGTATCCTCACGTGTTCCATGTATCTGCGTAGCCCTGCTTTGAGCCACTTCTGTTATTGCTCTTATTGCCGCTATATCCGGGTCCAGGTGTGTTCCAATACCCAGCGTTAATAATGCTGGATCTTTCAGTGTCAAATCCTCCGATACTGCTGCTATTGTAGGTATCTGATTTTCTATAGTCAAGTCAAGTAGTTTTATGGAGACATTATTGTTTTCGAATTTCTCCAGTA
This sequence comes from Methanosphaera sp. BMS, assembly GCF_003268005.1. Lineage (NCBI taxonomy): Archaea > Methanobacteriati > Methanobacteriota > Methanobacteria > Methanobacteriales > Methanobacteriaceae > Methanosphaera > Methanosphaera sp. BMS. Next base: position 2,649,496 of record NZ_CP014213.1, read on the forward strand.
ATTCCAGGATATATTCGTTATCCGTATTTTCACAGTTGATTTCGGCTTTATCCTCCTTGAATACTTCAAAAAAGCTCCAGGCATCCCTTTCAACCACTTCCATCAGTCCATGAAATATAGCTTCTTCCAATGCGTTTCCCGAGGCCAGACCATTTGTATTTGATAAGTGTATATGATGCACTCCCTTTGAATTATATGGATGATAAACGGCATTTGATGGAACATACACTTCCTTTTGTGTCTTTATGGAAGTTGCCTTGGTCCATTCAATCTCTTCATCATGATAAGAATCCTTCGGAAGAATCAATTCTTCAGGATCAATACAATCAGCCGGATTATATCTTTTTATTATGTTTTCATCCGTTTCCTGTTGTTCGGCAGAATATCTTTCGATTGCTTCCATTATTGAGGATACCTTTGCATGAATGTCTGTCGGACCTTTGCCGGCGTATACGCTAACTGCACCTTCTTCTGCCAGTGGCCTTACGGATGTATAGACTGGTATGTTTAGTCTGTCAAGATGGGTTATCTTGCTTGTTCTTGTAAGACCTATATCCATTGTGATATCCGATATTTTATCCAATGTCTCTTCTGGTAGATTGGTCCGATGTGTTGATTTCTTATATTTAATTGGAGCCTCGTTTAACATATAAATCAATATCTATTTTTTTAATTTTTTTCTTTTGTTTATTAATTACTATCTTTATCGTTGATTGTTGATAAAACTTTTTAGACAACCGGGTTGTGATGTCAAAAGGTGTGATGATTTTTCATATATGTCCTATTGTTCACGTGCATGAACAAAAAATAATTAAAAAAATTAAAGGGGGGTTTAGTGGATATAAGCAGATAGTGTTAATAATCCGGATATTACAATACTTATAAGCCATATCGGTAGGTTCCAACTTATAACCTTAGAACCATCAAGTGGTGGTATTGGAAGTAGGTTAAACAATGCTAGGAAACTGTTGATGTTAAATCCTATCACTGATAAGAAATATAGATAAACCATCATATCAATGTTGGAAAGTGTGACAAGTGGTTGAATTGATATTTGGATACCTAAGAATATCAACGCTAATATTATATTTACAATAGGCCCTGCTATTGATATCTTACCATTTTCCTCCTCGCTTATAATGCCGGTGGGAGAACCAATCATAACGGCTCCGGGTGCAAAGAATAAAAAGCCCATTAAGGCTGTTACTATTCCCAGCATAAGTCCTTTGTCTGATCTTCTAAACTCTGCATAAAATCCATATTTCTGTGCAACAAACTTATGGCCCAATTCATGCAATACGAAACCCAATCCTACCGTAACAAATGCTATTGGTATGAATAATAATAATTTATCCACTGTAATGTTGGGTCTACTGTACATAAATGAAATAATCAATGTAAGAACAATGATGGATATGGATAAGTCTATTTTTTCCTGCTTTGAAAATTTGTTCATTTAATTTTCTCTCCGTTTATTATTATCATTAATATTATTGTATATGGATATTTATATATTTATTAGTTTAAATAAGTATTAATGATGATTAGCATATTTCTAATAGGAAAATAAATAGGCTGTGACTACTTATGAAAAATAACGAATTAATAACAAAATTAAATGAAGACAACATAGATTCAATGTTTGTATATAAGCCAGAAAACATCAAATATATATCCGATTTTTATCCATCAAGCTTCGCATATTTAATCATAACTGATGAACCAGTATTATACGTAAACAGTATAGACAAGGAGGATGCTTCAAACCTATCACAGGTGGAAGTAAGGGATGTTAAGAAATTAAGCCAAATCAAAGAGGAACTAACGGGTAAAATAGCCGTTGAAGAGTCACTTGAGTTTTCCATGGCAAAGTATTTGAGTGATAATTTGAATGACTTAAGCGTCTCGGGTGTAATCGAGGATTTAAGAAAGACAAAGACTGATGAGGAAATCACCAAGATAAAAAATTCCATAGCGATAGCCGAAAATGCCATAGGGGAAATAGACTTTACAAGTACTGAAAAGTATGCGGCTGCCACGCTTGAGTTTGACATGACAATCAACGGCTCCATAAAACCTGCATTTGATACCATCGTTGCATCAGGTAAACGTTCAAGCATGCCTCATTCTGTCACGTCAATGAATCGCGTTGAAACTCCTATCGTTGTTGATTGGGGAGCAAAGTATGATCATTACTGCTCTGATATAACAAGAACATTCATTGACAGCGAACGTCAGGAGGAAATATGGAATATTGTATTGGAAGCTCAGACGGCGGCTATAAAAACTATTTGTCCCGGTGTTGAAATATCCGAGGTTGATAAGGCTGCAAGGGATGTTATAACGGAGTATGGTTATGGTGAATACTTCATTCACAGTACCGGTCATGGATTCGGGTTGGACATTCATGAGAATCCTAATGTTTCAAAGAATTCAAATGGTGTTCTTGAAGAGAATATGGTTATCACAGCAGAACCTGGTATTTATATTCCAGGGGAGTTTGGTGTCCGAATAGAGGATGATATTCTTGTTAAAAAGAATCCTAAGCAGTTAACTACATTGGATAAGAAGTTGGACTTCCTGTTATGAACTTCTTTTTTTTAACTTTTTTTCAATCATTTGTTTGATATTGTTTCATAATTATGCAAATATATTAATTATTATCATATACTCTTTTCATATTGTTGAAAATTATTTAAATAATAACAGTCATAATTAATAGTAATAACATTATGTATATGGAAATTATTAAAAAAACAAATGAATTAATAAGAAAATTAATATCCGACGATGACCTGGAGTATATGCAGGATATATTAATCCAATTGAAAATTTACCACCAGATAACAGATATTCTTACATATATCCTATTGGTTACATTAATTGTCTTTCTATTATTGTTTTTTATCTCATTGATATTCGGAGTATCGGTCTTTATAGTGCTACTGTCAACATTGCCCGTGATGCTTTTTATCAACTACCTGGTATATAAAAAGCAAAAACGATTAGATTCAATAGAAGAGGACTTGCCCGATTACCTGTTACAGGTTGCATCACTATTAAATGCAGGTATGGCACTTGAATCATCCTTTGATGAGATATCAAAAAATATGGACGGATACCTGAATGATGAAATCAAAAGGGCATTGATAGAAATCAGGATGGGAAAAACATTCAATGATGCATTCATGGATATTGCAGATAGGTGTGATTCATATAATCTGAACAAGGCAATTCAAATAATAATAAACACCAAGGAAAGTGGTGGAAATCTGTCTGAAATACTGATTGTTATGGCTGATGACATCAAGCAAACACAACTATTAAAAAGGAATAAAAAAACGAGTGTAATGATGTCCGTCATGTTTCTACTGGTCTCTGCTATTATAGCCACACCATTTTCCTTTGCAACAATACAGATATACACAATCTTTTTGGAATCGGTTGGAAAAACAAACTCTCTGATTGATGTAATACCAATAGCCAGCAACGGTTATATAATAATACATTCGTTATTGGTCAGCATATTGATAGCAATTGTAATGGAATCAAATTATAAAAAATGTATAAAGTGGATTGTGATAATACTGCCCTCTTCAATGGCTGTATTTTATTTTTCAAAAATGCTAATTGGAACGATATTGGGAATTTAATGGTGAAATAAATGTCTGATTTTTATTATGATAATAAAGCACAGGTATCGGCGGAGTTTATATTACTGATTGCAGGATTAATGCTAATAGTATTATTTGCCATGCATATCTATCAGCAATATCTAAGTGATTTGGCCAATCAAATAAATGATACCGAGTTGAATGAGCTGATTGATAAGATAGACAGCTTAAATGAGTACGTCTAATTGTTAAATGTCAATTTAACCGTATATTATAAGAAAAAATTGAGGGGAGGATGAGGTTCTAATCTTTAATGTATGCATCAACCAGGTTTCTTGTTTCATTAAATGCATTAACATCGATGTGTTTTGGAAGACTTCCCAATTCTCCTTCAACGTCCTTAAGAATTCCTTCTCCCGCACCTAAAAACATTCCCTCACTGGCAATTCCCATAAATTCTGATGGCGGAAGTAGACTGACGGCTACATGGTCATTATCCTTAACGGTCAAATCATTGGTTATGACGGTTATTGCACGTTTTCCCAGATTTACATTACATACCATCAAATTATCGGTTTTCTGATGTTTGCTTACACTGACAAGTTCTCCCACTACAATATCCACACCAATTACGGGATCATCTATTTCTCCCAACATCAATCTATCCGGCAAGCCCCTTATTGTATTGAAAAAGAACTTCATTTTAGATAATGGTAAATCAAGTTTTTCACGTTCTTGTCTGTTTAATTCAGACTGGAATTTCTTTGCATAATCCTCTCCACCAAGATTTTCAATAATCTCATCCATGCTTTTTAATAGATTTTCCATCTGGGGAGTTTTGGCTAACTCTTGTGGGCTAACATATGAATAGTATAACGTTTGAATATCCGGATTCATATTCTTAGCAATTAATCTTACCTGTTTCTTATTCCATGAACCCCTGAGGTTGGAACCTTCAACTACTCTTATAAAATCCTCTACGGCTTTTTCAGCTACTTTTAATCTATAATCCTTACTAGTATCCCACATATTATCGTCCTTGATTGTTCATTTAATTTAATATATTTATTCGCTTATTTTTCATTGTTATGTATATTATTTTTAATTTAAATCATATATTATTTTCTGGTTAGTGAAATTCAATTAAAGTCTATCTTTTTTTGGATTGAAAATATCAAGGTAATTATTATATATTATGTAAAATATATATTATATGTAATAGAACTTTATAAATAAAAAGTTTCAATTAGGGGATATTGAACCAATAAAATCAGTAATAGATTATATCTCATTAATTACATTTAAAATAAATAATTCGGTGATAATTTATGGTAAACTTATCAACATTTTACAACTTAAACGTTTATAACACAGAAGGAAAATTCATAGGTCAAATATGTGAAGTAGTGCTGAATATTAAAAAAGGAAGAATCTCATTTTTCAAAACAAAAGCTCTAACTCAAAATAAGGCAAGTCTAGGATTTGCAGATGTGTTAAAAAATCTGAGATTTGAACAGGAAGAAGAAAACTTGAAAGAAGTAAGTACTGAAGGTACTCTCGACATTCCATATGAACTCGTATCAGCAGTAGGCGATATCATAATCGTTGATCAAAACAAATTAACACAGTATCAAAATGAATTAAAAGCTAAAGAAGTCAAATCACAACAAGTTAAAAGGCCTGCACCTACCATTAAAAAGTAATTTCGGTGTATTTTAATGAAAATAGGCATAATAGGTTGTGGAGCAATAGCATCAGCATTGGTTGATTTTGTAGAAAAGGGTAAATTGGATGCAAATCTTCACTGTTTTTATGATTTAAGTCCAGAAAATGCTCAAAAATTAGCATCAAGAATAGATGCACAGGTAGCCTCGGATATAGATGATTTAATAGAAAAATCTGATTTGATTATGGAGGCGGCATCCCAGCAGGCAGTCATATCAAACATTCCTTATATATTGGAACATAAAAGGGATGTTGTTATAATGAGTGTGGGTGCATTGATGGATAAAGAATTTCATGACAGGATACAACAATTGGCTAAGGAAAATAAATGTAAAATATATTTACCGACAGGTGCCATAACCGGTATCGACACGGTCAATGCTGCAAATATGGGGAAAATTACCCAAGTATCACTAACCACACGTAAACCACCTGTATCATTAGGTGTCCACTTAGATGGTGAGGATGAAAAGGTACTCTTTGAAGGAAAAGCATCAGAGGCAGTTAAATTATTCCCTAAAAATATTAACGTTTCATCCACATTAAGTCTGGCATCAGGTATTGACGTTGATGTAAAAATCATTGCGGACCCAAAAATTAAAAACAATACTCATGAAATTCATCTTAAAGGTAGTTTTGGTGAATTAACCACCATCACATCAAATGTAAGTAGTAAAAACAATCCAAAAACAAGTGCACTGGCTGCTTACTCTGCTGCCAGTCTCTTAAACAAATTAAATAAAACAATACAAATTGGTTCATAGACATAATATATCATAAGATATTTTATTCATTATCACCCAATTTTACTTTTTTCTAAACCACTCTTTTTTCGGTGATTTACTTGAAATCATATGAAATCTTTTCTAATTTAAAGGTAGTTGAAGACATGCCCATAATCATCCGATTGGATGGAAGATATTTTTCCAGATATACAAAAAATTTGGAATTGGAAAAACCATTCGATACAAGATTAAGGGATATATTCATAGGAATATCCAAGGATCTAATAAGGGAGTTCAACGCCAAATACATATACACTTTCTCCGATGAAATAAACATATTGATGGACAACATACCATTCAATGGGAGAATAGAAAAGATAGATTCGGTGATGGCTTCTTATGCTGCCTCATCATTTAACAGACATCTATATATGAATGAGCAACTGTTTGAAAAGTCAGTACAATCAGACATGCTGGCATCATTTGACTCAAGAATAATAATGACACATCAAAATATTGACAATTACTTCAAATGGCGTCAGGATGAAGCATGGAGAAATTGTATTAATTCATACGCCCAGGCATTATTGAATAAAACACATGCTCCAAGACAGACGGCTGAAATATTGTATAAACTCAATAAAAAGGAGCTTCATGATTTGTTATTTGAAAACGGCATCAACATAGCCCATGTACCTGCATGGCAAAGAAGAGGAATAGCTGTGTACAAAGAAAAGTATGAAATCAGGGGGTTCAATCCTAAGGACAATAGCTCCACAATATCATATAGAAATAAAATTAAAGTTGACATGCAACTAGATTTATTTAATGGTACGAACAATATATAAACTATTAATTACTTATTTTTTGAATATAAGTTGAGGCAATAAATATGGATTTTAATAAAACATTGGCAAAACTATTAGGAAACGATAAAAGAATTAACGAAGTTCAAATAGATACAAGAGTCATCGATGAGATAATAAAAATAGCAAAAAATGCTGATCCAAAGGAGTATGTTGCTTTATTATCCGGTAAAATAAAGGATGAAATACTTAAGATAACAGGTCTGATATTTCTGCCATTTGAAGCATCAGAAAACAGTGCAGTAATGCAGGTATTCATGATGCCATTGACAACAGATGCTGTAGGTTCAATTCATAGTCACCCTGGCCCAAGCAATCGTCCATCAAATGCTGATAAAATATTTTTTGGAAAAAACGGTTATTTCCATATAATCATATGCAGGCCATATAATGAATTAACCATTGCAGGATATGATGCATTCGGTGAACCGATGCCATTTACCGTTACAGATTTGGGTGATGAAATAGAACTTAAAAGATGGGATGAATTGGATATTGATAAGGAGTTATTTGATGAGGAATTATTGGCTGAACTTGAAAGACTAGAACATGAAGAAAATAATCTTTGTGATGATAATTCTAATGAATTAAGCCAGGACACAACCGAAACATCAAATGATGTTAACCAATCCATAACCAATGAATCCAAAGTGTTAAATGATAGCCAAAATAAAATATCAAATAAAGATAATTCGGATGATAAGTATTATATTAACTCAACATCAAGTAAAAAACAGCAAAACGATAATCTTGAAGATAATTCAAAAAGTATAGGTGAAAACATGAATAATAAAAACAATGAAGAAAAAGAAGTGAAAAATCCAGAAGTCATAGAACCACAGGTTCCAAAAACAGTCAATCTTCAAATAGAAGCCGGAGGCAAAGTCATTGAAAAGGTATTGCCTCTTCCACCCGAATATGAAATAGGTGATGAATTGATTGTTGATGTAAGAACTGACAGAACACCTGGGGATAATATTGATGAAATATTACTCAGTGTTAAAAAATCCCCTGAAAACCTTGCGAAAATGGAAGAAGTTCAAAACATTGATGGCAAATCAACCGATGAAATAGATAAGGAAATACAACAAATGGAAGCAGATATTCAGAGATTAAAAGAAGAAAATGAACGTCTTCGTAAAAACAATGGATAACTCTTCCAATAATTTTTCTCCTTCTTTAAACTTTTTTGACGTGACTGCATTATATTCCAATCTTTTTTTAGCCAATTGGCGTTGAAGAAATTGTATCATCATCAAATGTTATTGATATTACTTCTTATTTGGTTTAATTATCCGTTTAAAAAATAGTTTGAATTTAAATTTGGTAATATTGGGGTTTATTTTTAAAAAAGAAAGAGGAGGGATTTATAATTTAACCGCTTTAACGGTATAAATTTTCTCATCTTTTAATAGTTCACAGACTGCATCTTCAACAATTTCTGAATCTACTTTTAGAACCATTACAGCTTCGCCGCCTACCTCTTTTCTACCAACCTGCATTTCAGCAATGTTGATTTCGTAGTCGCCTAATATCTTGCCAATTTTTCCTATGGTTCCAGGTAAATCCATGTATGAGATTATTCCCATGTACCCTTCAGGAGTCATGTTTACTGAATACTGATCGATTGAAATGATTTTAGGTTCCTTGTTTTCGATAATTCCTTCAATGTTCATTTCCTTATCATCATATTTAACGTTGACTTTCATGTAAGCGTCATATTTTTCGTTGTCTGTTTCACCTTCGGTTAAACCAATGCCTCTTTGTTTAGCTACTGCTTTGGCGTTAACGGAGTTTACAGGTTCTGTTAATATAGGGTTTAGGAATACTTTTAATAATTCTCTTGTCAATGGTTCTTTGGATCTTCCTGATACTTCTCCACCGTATACGATGTTTAATTCAGTAATGTTAGGTGTTGTTGTCTGTACTAATATTTGACCTAGTTTGTCGGCTAATTTGAAGTATGGTTTTAACTGTTGAAATGTTTCTGAGTCAACAATGGGCATGTTTAAAACATTTGTTGGTGTTTGCTTGTTTAAAACATTTTTTACTTCTTTGGCAACGATAATTGCCGCGTCACGTTGAGCTTCTTTTGTTGAAGCTGCTATATGTGGTGTTAGCACTACATTGTCAAGTGTTGTAAGGGGACTGTCTGTTAATGGTTCTTCTTCATACACATCTAAACCTGCTTTCATGTCAGGTCTTTCCTTTAAAGCTTCATATAAATCTGCTTCGTTGATTATTCCACCTCTGGCACAATTCAAGATTATTGCATGATCCTTCATTTTTGCCAGTTGTTCTTTGGATATTAATCCTTTGGTTTCAGGTGTTAAAGGTACGTGTATTGTCATAACATCCGCTTTTTGGATTAAATCATCAAGTGTGGTTATTTCCACGCCTAATTCTTTTGCAGCTTCTTCTGTTATGTATGGGTCGTATACTATTACATCCATTTCAAATGCTTTGGATCTTTTAACTACTTGGCTTCCTATTCTTCCCATTCCGATTACACCAAGAGTTTTGTTTCTTAGTTCCATTCCCATGAATTTACTTTTTTCCCATTTGCCTGCTTTTACGGATGCATCTGCTATTGCTATTTTTCTGCTTAATGCTAACATTAAACCCATAGCATGTTCTGCTACTGTGATGGATGTTGATTGTGGGGCATTTACAACCATTATTCCTTTGTCGGTAGCTGCATTCACGTCAATGTTGTCTACTCCAACACCTGCTCTTGCAATTATTTTAAGATTTTCAGCTTTTTCAATAACTTCTTTGGTTACTTTGGTTCTGCTTCTTACTATTATACCTTCATATTCATTGATGGTTTCAAGAAGTTCTTCAGGTGTAATCGTTGGATTGTTAACTACTTCTGCAGAGTCTTTCAATACTTCTACACCTTTTTCATTAATACTGTCTGCAATTAATACTTTTGGCATTTTTATCTCCTTTATTATTTGTTATGATAATGATTATCATTTGATATCATTAGTTATAGTAATATTTTTAAATCAATAATTTTTTTGATTAATAACAGTAATAATTATGTTTTTAATATTATAAATAATATAATATATTTAAGTAACATATTTAGGACATGATTTTTTATGACATTTAGTGAAGTTATTTTAGGTTGCTCTCCATTCACATTGGGCTATCAGTTTGGGCACAGATCCAGATTGTATGAACTGGACTTTTCAAATCAACCGGAAAACATTCTTGAAGTAATAGATAGGGCATATGAGTTAAACGTAAAAAATATAATGCTTAAACCAAACAAAGACTTGGAAACTGCTATTTGTATGTCTGAAAAAAACGGTAACGAGTGGACAGTTACGGCCTTCAGTGATTGTGAAAATATTGATGATGACTTGGAACTATTTTCTGATTTCAATACAAAACGTGTAATATTAAGCGGTGAATTTATCGATAGAAAAATAGCTGAATCAGACTATGATACTATATGTGATTATCTAAACAAGGTATCTGATGCATCATTTGAGGGAGCCATTGAAACAAGGATGCCTTTCAAGAATTTGCCGCTGATTAAAGAATCATCATTTGTCGATGAGTTTAAGACCATTATGATTCCATTAAACTTCTATGGTTATATGATGGACTGTAACTTTTTTGATGGTGAAAACAGAAATCTTTTTTCAGAAAGAGTAAAAAGTCTAAATAAGGAGGTTATAGCTAATCGTACACTTGCTACAGGAATACTGCAGCCACAGGAGGCCTATGACTTCTTAAAGAATATTGACTATATTGACGCAGTTTGTGTGGCAGTTGCAAAGGTCAGTGAGGCAGAGGAGACATTCTCAATAATCAACGGCATATTGAAATAACATTATTCTCCCTCATTTTCCCTTTCTTTTATTAATTTTTCAAGATCCTTATTTTTTTCCATGTTATCCAGTTCCCATGTATATATCACAGGGATATTCTTTATGGAATTCTGTTCATGTTCATGCTTAAGTACAAACAATGCTTTATGTCCTGTAATGGATGAGATGTCATTGGTTTTTTCAGCTATCTTGCTTAATGTACTGATGTTTCTGTTTCTTTCCAAATTGGTAATCAGGATTTCATTGTTCACAGTCTTTTTAGCCAGTTTTTCTTTTATCTTTTCGATTTCATCAATTTTTTCGGACAACTGTTCTTTTAATTTCAGAACTTCCTTCGAATCATCAGTTCTTGTTGAGACTGCATCAAATGGTGTTTTTGTGGATGAATTTACTTCATAACCTAATTTTATTAACTCGATAGGTTCCTGTATCTTGGTATCGAGAATATGATTGTGTTCTGATTCAAGAATGTTAATAGATAATGTAATTGGCTTGTTAAGTATTTCCTCCAGTAGCAGTGCCGTTTCGGGATAAGCCTGGGAGTTTTGCTGTTCATATTTATAAATGGTCTCCCTGGATACATGTGTCAGGTCAGCCAATTCCTTAAGGGACAGATTTTTTTCTTCTCTCAACTGTTTTAATAGTCCACCGTTAATCTTAACATAGAATCCTCCACGTTTGGAGAGTATCTCCGGATGCATATCATTTGCAATGATATCATAGAGTGTCTGTGGACTGACTGCAGGTATTTCATGTCTTTCATACACCACATCATCTTCAAGGTAGCTGTGCTTTGATTTCAAACCGATGATTATGGGACTGGCCAGGAAGGTCCCTGATATTTTAGATAATTCCTCCGCCTGCTGGGTAGTTAAGCTGTCAATGTTTACAAGAATTTTTAAAATGATTAATATGTCCTTTTTTCTTGCAAGAATATCAAAACAACTTCTTTCATAGATATTTGAAGTTTTAAAACCAAAATTAATGAGTAAATTATTGATTTCATGCAGTATGGTTTCACGGTTTATCATGGAATTATCTACTTTCATAATATATAATATATATTCATAGTTAATAAAACTAATATATAGAAAAAATTAAAATCCACATATATTATCATAACAGTAATATATTTTTTTTTGATTTATAGGAGAATATATTTTGAATTCAAACGATAAAATCACATTGCATGTGGGTCTGGATGATACCGATTCAACAGAGGGAATGTGCACTACATATCTGACACACATCATATTGGAAAAGCTAGAGCAAATGGGAATTAAAGCACTGGACTATCCTAGACTGATTAGACTTAATCCATTTGCAAGATATAAGACCAGAGGAAACGGTGCATTATCATTTGTAGTTGAAATAGATACGTCAATGAGGGATACGGTTAAAAATCTCGTGTTGGAAAATGTCGAGAAATATTCAATGTTTGAGGGAGTAAATACCAATCCGGGTGTGGTCTTTTATGAGGGAGAAATTACCGATAAGATGACCGAATATGCATTAAATGCCATATACAATATATACACTATTGAATATGCCGAAAAATTTGCCGTAGACAATAACATCGAATATCATAAATTCAAAAAGGGAAGGGGTATCATAGGTGCTATTGCAGCAATAAGCATAGTTCTTGATGATGTGACCTATGAATGCCTGGCATATAGGATGCCCGAAAACTACGGGACAAAAAGAAGACTTGATGAGGACAGCATATTCCGCATGAATGATGAAACCTATCCAGAAACCTTTGAAAACATTGATTTTGAACAGAATTATGCCGCTATAGAACCGCATACTCCATGTCCGGTATTATATGGAATAAGAGCTAATAATCCAGAAATACTTGAGAAGGCCAGAAGTATAGTTGTAAGTCATGAGGATATGGAAGGTTACAGAATATTCAAGACCAATCAGCATACCGATATGCACATTCAATGTGGTGTTGACATAGCAGATATGAAAAACACTTCCTGCTACAAGTTCAAGTGTCATGTTGTGGAAGCTCCCCATGACATTGAGGGAGGACATGTGTTTTTCAAGGTATCCGATGATACGGATGTCATAGAATGTGCCGCATTTGAACCTACAAAGTCATTCAGAAACATAGTCAGAAAATTGATAGTGGGTGATGAGTTGCTCATATATGGGGGCATAAACGATAATCATACTCTGAACATTGAAAAATTCAAGCTCTTAAAGATGGCCTCCAAATTCAATTTGGTAAATCCCCTGTGTAGTTGTGGAAAACGCATGAAATCAGCCGGTAAAAATAAGGGATTTAAATGTTCAAAATGTGGAAATAAACTTAGAAATTCATCCAAAGTCAAGGAAGTCATTTCCCGGGATGTTGAATTGGGTTTTTATGAAGTTCCCACTGAAGCTAGACGACATCTATCCAAACCGATAATCAGATTTGATTAAAAATGATTATTCCTTTTTAAATATTTTTTTTATTTTTTTACAATTTTTTGATTATTCCTTATTATATTCCAAAGCTATTTTTTTCATCTGTAGACTATCTTAAATTATTTCATTTATCATCAAATTCTATAATTATATAACTAATAACAGATAATATATATTATTATAAGATATATTTTTTGAACTGATTATAATATAACATAATAAATTTTATGTTAAATATTAGTTCTCATGTCTATCTTGAGGTGATAACTAGTTTGTTGTAACTCGATAAAAATTCAATTAAAAAGAAATATTATGTTTATTTTAAAAAAAATTTTTTTAACATAATATAATTTAAATATAAAAAGATCATATTAAAGGGTGATTTATAATGGCATCAATTTCTGAAACTATCTCAGCTATCAGACAAGCAGAATCTGAAGCAGATAGTATAATAGAAAACGCAAATAAAAAATCAACTGAAATGATCCAAGAAGCTCGTTCAAACGCCGATTCATTAATTGAAACAGCTAAAGCTGAAGCTGAAGACCAAGCTAAACACATAATTTTAGCAAAAGAAGAAGAAGCAGGCAAAGAAGCTGTAATTATTACAAATGAATCAGAAGCAAATATCAAAGAATCATTAAGAGGTTCTCATGATAAAGTAGATGACGCAGCTGAAATAATAATCGAAACTGTATTATAAAGGGATGACTATGTTTAGGCCAGCGAGAATGCAAAAATTAAGCATAGTAACATTGAATAAATACTCCAAGGCCACAATCGATGCACTTCACGAAAAAGGATACATTCAAATAGATGACCTATCTGAAGTAATCCAAGAGGATGAAGCCTACGAAGGATTAGGAGTATCTAAACAAGACCCTGTTGCTAGCAGAATAGCATCATTATCAATGAAATGTAATAATATTATTGATACTTTAAAATCTGCAGAGCAATCACAAAGTATAGTGGATGTTATTAAAGGATATATCAGCCCTAAAGAAATTCAACCAAAAACCGTTGAAAATCTACAATCAGATGAATTAGCTGATAAGGCTGAAGAAATAATTAATAAAGTTGATAATGTTCTCAGTCCAATTGAATCTCGTATGAATGAAATTGGTTCTGAAAAAACAAAATATAAAGATTCTTTAAATGTTGCAAATCAATTAAGCAGTTTTGACATAGACTTTGCTTACTTGCAGAACAGTAAATACACTAATGTAATTACAGGTAGATTACCAACGGATAATCTAGCTGAAGCAAAATCACAAATTGAGGAAATAACTCAGGAAGTCGAAATCGCAGAAGGTTCAACCACAACAAGTGGGGATGTAACATACGTACCATTAATAATTGTATGTGCAAGCAAATTTGAAGAAGAGATATCCGGTGTACTCAGACGTTTGGAATTTGAAAAATTGGATGTAACCAATCTAAGCGGAAAATCCAATGAAATAATTGAAGCATCTGAAAGTAAACTGGATGAATTAGAAAGTGAAAGAAAACAATGTTTAAAAGATATTGACGAAATAGGTCAACGTTCTAAAGAACATCTTTTAGTAATTAACGAACAGTTAGAAGTTGAAAAAGAAAGAACAGAAATCTATTCATACTTCGGTGAAACAGAAACTTCTAAAATGTTCCAGGCATGGGTACCTAAAGATAAGGTTGAAGAAACTAAATCTTTAATTGACGAACTTACAGATGGACACAGTGTAATTGAAACTGAAGATCCAACTGATGAAGAAATTGACAACAATAAAGTTCCAGTTAAACAAATGAATCCTGGTTTTGCTAAACCATACGAATTATTTGTAAACATGTACTCAACACCAAACTACAAAGATATAGACCCTACTATAATCATGGCATTATGTTTCCCATTTTTCTTCGGTTACTGTTTAACCGATGCATTCTATGGAATCATATTGGCAATAGTTGGATTTATTCTATATCAGGGAATGGGAAAATTCAGTAAAACATACAAATCCTTTGGAGTAATAGTAGTTCAATGTGGTTTGTGGACAATCCTACTAGGTCTATTGACTGGTGGATTCATAGGTGACTTCGTACCTAGATTTATAATGGGCGATGCAAGTGCGGCTCTGCCAACGGTTCTACCTGATATCAATGCATTCGCACATCCTGAAAACATTTTAATAATCGCTATAATAATCGGTTTAATACACTTAAACATCGCATTCTTATTCGGTATTATTGACAATGTTAAAAGAGGAAATATCAAAGAGTTATGTGGCGGACAATTATGTTGGGTTTTAATTGAATTAGCAATTGTCCTATTCATCGTTACAGGTTCATTACCATTATTAGGTATAGTATTCGTAATTGCATTATTATTATTAATATATGGTGTAGGACCTATGGGTGTAATGGACATATTCGGTTTCCTTGGAGATATCTTATCATATTCAAGGCTATTGGCATTATGTCTATCTACTGGTGGTATAGCAATGACTGCTAACCTCTTATGTGAAATGTTAACTGGTATGATACCATATGTAGGTATTGTTCTTGGTATAATTGTATTCTTAGCAGTACACTTATTCAACATTGCATTCCAGTCCATGGGAGCATTTATCCACTCACTTCGTTTACACTTTGTAGAATTCTTCGGAAACTTCTACGAAGGGGACAGTGCAGAATTTGTACCATTCAAAGCAAGTAGAATATATACAAAAGTAAAAGAATAATTTAATAAATTTGATTTAAATTATGATATTAAAATGATTATAGAGTATTGGATTAAATCCATATTTCTATTACTTTAAAAACCGAATAATCCCTCAATGAGGATATGTGTTTTATTAAAGTTCACATATTAAATGCATTATTCAAATAAAACAAAGTCTAAAAAAAAAATAGTATGGTGACTACATACAAATACAATATAATTATTATATAATTGGAGGAAAAAAGCATGGCAGCAGAATTAGCATTAGGTTCAGCTTTAGCTGCAATCGGAGCAGGTGTAGCAGTAGGTTTTGCAGCATTAGGTTCAGGTATCGGTCAAGGTATCGCATCAAGTGCATCTGTAGGTGCAGTAGCTGAAGATTCAAGTATGTTTGCACAAGGTTTAGTATTTACAGCTATTCCTGAAACTCAGGCTATTTATGGTTTCCTTATAGCTATCTTATTATTAGTATTTTCAGGAATTATGGGAGGTTCCGCATTAGGCGTAACATCAGGTTTAGTAGCAATAGGTGCTGGAGCAGCAGTTGGTTTCGGTGGTCTTGGTTCTGGTATGGGTCAAGGTATCGCTTCAAGTGCATCTGTAGGTGCAGTTGTAGAAGAACCAAGTATGTTCGCACAAGGTTTAGTATTTACAGCTATTCCTGAAACTCAGGCTATCTACGGTTTCCTTATAGCTATCCTTTTATTAGTATTCGGTGGAATACTCGGAGCATAAGTACAAAAATATACTAAAGGCATAAGCCTTTATAAATAAATATTTTTTGGAGGAAAGTAGATGAGCGTTGGATCAGATAAAATAATTTCAAGCATTCAAGCAGATGCTCAACAAAAAGCTGATGAAATTCTCTCCAAAGCCACTGCACAATGTGATGAAATCAGTGCAGCCGGTGAAGTAAAAGCTGAAGAAGAAAAACAACAGATTTTAAGTTCTGCAGAAAAACAAGCTGACATGAAATATCAACAGATAATTTCAGAAGCAAAAGTTAATTCCAGAAGAAAAGAACTTGAAAGCCGTGAAGAGTTAATTGAAAAAGCTTTCAGAGTAGCATCAGAAAAAATTGAAAAACAGGCATCTGAAAATTCCGCAAATTATGTGGATTCTTTAAAAACTATGGTTAAAGATGCTTCCGTACAAGTAGGTGGATCACAACTTGAAATTCTCGTAAGAGAAGATGACGTTGATAATATAAAATCCATGATTGACGAAGTATCCGAATATGTTACTAAAGAAACAGGTAACGAAACTTCCTTCATCATTGGTGAACCAATAGACATTATTGGTGGAGCTATAGTAAAAACTGTTGATGGAGAAATTGAAGTTAAAAACACTATTGAAGCACGTATGCTTCGATATAAAAAATATCTAAGATCAGAGGTTGCTAAAAAACTATTTAGATAGTTATAGGAGGAGAATTTAAATGGAAGAAAGCATTACAGGATTAATTACATCTTTCGGATTCTCTTCTCCTGAAGCATTCATTGCATTATTAGTTATGGTACTTGCTGTAATTGGAGCAGTCGTAGTAGTAATAACCTTTAGACCATTAATGGAATATTATCCATACACTTACCCTAACTCAAGAGTTAGAGCAAAAATAGGTAAATTATTTAACGAAAAACAAATCACAGAACTGGCAGAAGCTGAAAGTCTTGATGAAGTAACTAATTACCTAAGAGGAACAAGGGACTACGCTCCATTTGTTGATAAATACCCAATTGAACAAGCATTAGATGCAAATTTAGCAGAATCCTATGATTTATTAGCTAAAATAGCACCTAAAACATTAAAACCAACATTCAATTTAATGTTAAAACAATGGGATATTAAAAACATCAAAAGTGTATTAATTGCTAAAGAAGCTAAATTAAATGAAGAAGAAACTCGTGAATTATTAGTTCCATATGGTGAATTAAAAGATGACCACGATAAACTAATTGAAGCAGATTCAATTCAAGATATTATCGTAGCACTTGAAGGTACACCTTACGCTAAAATTCTAGAAGAATCATTACCTGATTACAATGAAAATAAAACTTTATTAACATTAGAATCAGCATTAGACAATTATTACTATGAAAAAGTACTAGTAGCTTCTT